>NZ_MKGQ01000015.1:23247-79352 GCF_001908105.1 Xenorhabdus eapokensis | reverse complement strand
CGTTGGGTATTTTTGCCAATTTTCAACAAGGTAAAAGTCAACGGGACTGGCTTCAACAAGCCAATGTTATAGGATGTTAAAGTCGAGCATCGCGTTAAACATAATCACTCCAACAGAAACTCTACTTGTATTAACCAATAAACTCATCATCCATAAATAACAAGCGAATAATGCTTAATAATTAGTTACCCTCTGGAATTAAAGTGAATGTTTTTTACCCATTCCCTTGGGTGGTTAAAGAAATATGGTATGCTTGGGAACCTCGACTAAAGCGTATCATCGCTCACACGTTTGGAAGGCGGAGCAAAAAAACGCTTAAAAAGCTTCTGAAAAAATTATCGCGATTCAATGTTGCTTTTTGGTGTACCGATAAGTTTAAAGATTACAATATGTTACCTGAAAATACACACCTCGTCGGGAAAAGTTTCACGCAACGTATCGAGCGTGAAAATCTTACACTTCGCAACAGAATTAACCGATTGAACCGTAAAACACTCGGCTATTCAAAATCCCCTGAGATGCATGACAAAGTTATTGGGACTTTTATTGAAAGAGAATACTATCTTTGAATCAGATCAACGGATTGAATGCATGACCCACGGGACAAGAAAATTTTTTCGTGGTTGGCCTGTGTCCTGCTTGTCAGGCCGCCCAACGTCAACGCCAGCAGGAGGCTGGCGTCACCAAGGTAGAATTGTTGCTCGACAACCAAGAATTGGAGATGCTTAAACGCAATGGTGTACTACGTAGACTGGGCAGGGAACCTTATGAGATCAATGAATATCTCACAATGCTAATTCGAATGGATGACCGTTCATTAAAAAAGCAAATGGCTGAGTTACAGCAACAATGTTGTGAAAAATGCGGTGAATCGTTACCCGTGACGGAATGCTGTTTTTCAGGTGAGGCCGCGTGTTGGAATACATGGGGCTGGCATGAACTGAAATTAACGCTATAAAGTGTTATTTCTGGCGTATCGTTGTATTTGCAGATAGTATCTGTCCCGTAGATTATACCAATCGCCATTGAAGATGCTTGATTTCTTATCCAAATCAGATCATGTTTGCAGCTATGAAAATTCATCTGATACCAGAACAAAAACGCGCCCTTGAATTGATGCATGATACCACGCGTGACAGTCGAGTTCGTGACCGCTTCAAGGCCGTGCTTTTGGCATCAGAGGGCTGGACAGCTCAGATGATAGCCCAGGCCTTGCGTATTTATGAAAGTACGGTCAGCCGTCACCTCAAAGACTTCATCGCGCAGGAAAAGCTGACGCCGGAAAATGGGGGCTCTGAAAGCCATCTCTCTGCTGAACAAACCGCCGACCTGATTGAATATTTGACCGCCCTAAACTTACGCTGCTGTGCCATTACCTTAAGGGAACAAGAATGGCGCAGCATAGTTTTATCAAAATTTCTGACGACACCTTACGGCCAGCTACTCCAGCGACCAGAGAATATCTGCATCTGAAAATCAAATGCGGCGATGTGTTGCAGGCTAATTTTAAGAAAGCCCGCAATCCCCGTTTCCACCGCAAATACTTTGGCCGCATACTATGGGCACTTTAAATATAACTTCAAACAATGAGATAGATATTACGGAAATATCATCATTCAGTTGGGGTGAAATAAGTAACACATTTTATATTAATTTATCTACTAAACAAGATAAGGGGAGTTACCAGAAGGTAGGGCTCCTCTTCCAAAATAAAGAACTTCGGGTAGCAGTTAATAATGAGTCTTATAATCTTGGCAAGGCACAACTAGGGTATCATGAGGGGGATGGACCTTTGATTACGAATTTTCGTATCAAAACGCTAAGGTACAAAGGCTAGGCGCTTTATTGCAACAAATGCAAAAAACGGGGTAGCCCCAAAACTTTTGCCTCCGCTGGGTTGGTAAATAAACCGCTCAAATCTACACCAGTATCCAAGCCTCGCACTCGCGGGGCTTTTTGCTATCTACCTGTAGTCAACTTAGCGTTGACGACTCGATCGGGATCGGTCAACACCTATATCGTAGTTAAATCAATGTATTGGGTGTTATTTTAGCCATTTTGGTCAGTAGGCTAAAAAATAGCCTGCTCTTGTTTTGATCCAAAACGACAATTAGCTCCATACCAAAGCCGCAGAAATGCGGTTTTTTTATTTCTCCAATGTGAGAGGTAGTCATGTCTCTGTTAGATAACGGATTGAAAAGTGGCTCCACAGGGTGTGGAACCACTTATTTTTCTTTTGGCTAATGGTATCAATTCAGGTTATTCGCTACCGTTGAGCGATTTGGGTTTATCGCCCTGGCCAGTTCACATAATGTGGGATGCGTGAACAAGGTTGCTAATGGAATTTCCATGTTTTGTTCACGCATACGAGCCAACAATTGTATTGCTATCAATGAATGACCTCCCAATGCAAAAAAATTATCATAACGACCGATTCGTTCCCGTTGCAGCAATTTTTGCCAAATCTCAGCCAGAGCAGTTTCCACCTCACCGAGAGGCGCTTCGTAACCGAAAGTTGTTCCAACAGTAGATTGGCCTGATGTCCGTGTATCTTGCGTTGAGTCAGCCTGAATAGGGTTGAAGTCGGTCAGTAGTTGCTGGCGTTCTGTGGCAGACGGGGTAGCAATGTTCATGATTGGTTTTTGGGGTTCGGTTTCCAATGTTTTTACCAGATCCGCTAAAGCCGTCGTCATATATGCAATCAGGTGTGCCGGATCAATTCCTGCTATAGCCTGAGCGGTCAACAGGAAACCTTTCCCCAAATCATCTACAGCCAGATAGATGGGATAGTTAGTTCTTTCTCGTCCTGTGACCAGACGTATACCGTCCCATAGGGTATTGGCAACATCCGGTTGGCTATGGCGGTAATTAAGGAGTGTATTAAAAAGCGGCAGGGGATGTTTTACACCACTGCAACGTTGAGCCAGCGCCAGTGGTGCCTGTTCGTGTTCAAGTAACTGCGTCAAACTGCGGTATGCTGCTTGCACGGTTGCTTGTGTGCTGTTCCCCGCAAGCGTGATCCGCACGGGCAGGGTATTGATAAACAGCCCCAGAATTCGCTCAATATCGGCACTTCCTTGCATACGTCCTGACAAAACCGTCCCGAAGACGACATCATCTCGCCCACTTATTTTTGCCAGAACTTGTGCCAACGCAACATGGAACAGAACGCCGGGGCTAACTCCTTGGCGGCGCGCCTGTTGGCGGATAGCACGGGTCAGTGCTGTATTAAGTGGCTTGATGATCTCAGTGACAGGCCTGTCCCCACTGTGAACATCTAATATGCCGAAAGGCGTAGTGGGTGTATCCACACCTGCGAGCATATTCCGGAAATAGGCTGCGTGATCTGGCATCGGCACATGTAAGGAGTGGGCGATAAAATGGCGGTATGGTAAGGCAGGTGGTAATTTTTCAGTACGATGATGCAGGCGTTCATTGATTTCAGCAATGATGATATTCAGCGATATATGGTCATTGAGGATATGGTGGCAACACAACGCTAACAACCACTCGCCCTGATTCGGATCATATGTGATATCAGCAGAGAATAGCGGAGCCTGGCTGATATCGAGGCGGTGTTGATATGGATCGGTCTGTGCCAACAATTGGGATGGTACGTCCTTATCGTTATCTGGCACGAAGGTTTTGATACACAGAGGTGCCTGACGCCAGACAACTTGTACTGGCTGGGTTAAACCCTGCCAGCAGATGGCAGTGCGTAGAATATCGTGACGATGAATAACCTGTTGCAAAGCAGCCAGAAAAGCATCAAGACGCTCGCGGGTGTTAAAAGCCAGCAAGAGGTGCAACAGATAAACATCGCCTTGTGTTTGCAGCAGATGCTGGAACAGCATACCCTCCTGTAATGGTGCCAGTGGGTAGATATCCTGGATATTGTTGGCGCCATTAGGAACGGTAGCAGTGATAGTCTCAATCTCGTGTTGCGTCAGAGAAACCAGCGGCAGCATATCAGGAGTGATAGCGGTACAACCATCGGGGATGAGATTGGGCGGAGCGATAAACGTGGATTCATCATCTTGCATTACCTGCATTATTTTCGCCATTTCAGCCAGTGTTGGGGTGGAAAATACAGCACGAACATCAAGGTGCCAGCCTCGATTGTGCAGCCGCTCAATCAGGTTGATAACCATCAGGGAATGACCACCGAGTTCAAAGAAATGATCATAACGCCCAACCTTTTCCAGCCTTAGCAATGCTTGCCAAATTTCAGCCAGAGTAATTTCCATTTCACCGAGCGGCTCTTCATAAGTATGGGTTACCATGGATGTCTGATCCGGCATCGGTAATGCCTGGCGGTTAATCTTGCCATTAGGCGCTAACGGAAAAGCATCCAGTGTCACAAATGCGCTGGGCAGCATATAGTCGGCGAGATGGAGTGCGAGTTGCTGGCGCAGTTCTGTCGGTGTCAGTTTTGCATTCGGTTCGGCGATCAGATAAGCAATCAGGCGCTTATCACCCAGTTTATCTTCACGGGCAAGCACGATAGCTTCACGTACGCCGTGGCATTGCATCAATCTGGTTTCGATTTCGCCCAGTTCGATACGAAAGCCGCGTAGCTTGACCTGAAAATCATTGCGGCCAAGATATTCGATATTGCCGTCAGATCGCCAGCGAGCCAAATCTCCGGTTTTATACATGCGAGCGTTGGGATGTTCGCTAAAGGGATCGGCAACAAATTTCTCTGCTGTCAACTCTGGTTGGTTTGAATAACCACGGGCGACCCCCATTCCGCCGATATAAATTTCGCCACTCACGCCAATAGGCACCGGCTGACCAAGTATGTCCAAAATATAGACACGTGTATTGGACAGTGGCCGGCCGATCGGAATATTGTTGGTGATAGGCGGAGTCTGTTTGTTATCTGTCACCATTGCTTTATCTACCTGCATAACGGTAGCAGTGATAGTAATTTCTGTCGGGCCATAAGCGTTGAACCAGCGGCAGGATTGGGTTTCTGGGCACGACAGCCAATCCATTAAATAACGGTATTCCACTTTATCCCCCCCAACAATAACGGTGCGTATAGAGGGGCTGAAACCGACACGCCTTGCCTTCATTTCTTGTGCCCAATGGTGCCAGAAAGCTGTCGGTAGATTGATGATTGTCACTTTCTGTTCACGTAAAAAATCAACAAACGCGCTATTCGGTATTTTGATATGAGGTGGGCGCAGAACCAGCGTGGCACCCGATGCCAGAGTAGGAAAAATATCTGACACTGAAATGTCAAACGCGAAGGTCACAAATTGCAGAATACGATCACCCAAGCCAGGTTCACTGATCTGACAATGGGCATGGATAAGGCTGACAACATTGCGATGTTCCAGCATGACGCCTTTGGGGTTTCCGGTTGAACCTGAGGTGTAGATGATATAAGCCAAATGATGTGGCTGAACGCCTGTTTGCCTGGGGTCAGGGTTATAAACAGGCTGTTTTTGCCGATTATCTTGATGAATTTCATCGTCCAGCAACCAGATGGGAATATCTTGTATTGCTAAACGTGTTTGTAAGTGTTTTTGCGTCAGCAATATTACAGGCTTGCAGTCTGACAACTGATAAATCAGCCGCTCGGCAGGATATGCTGGATCAAGCGGAATATAACCGGCACCCGCTTTTAAGATCCCGAATAGACCAATAATCATATCCAAACCCCGTTCAACTTGAATTGCCACGCGATCATCAGGGCGTACACCAAAAGCAATCAGACTGTGTGCCAGTTGGTTGGCTCGACAGTTCAGTTCGTCATAACTCAAGGATTGTTCTTCAAAGATCACCGCCGTAGCATCGGGTGTGCGTTGTACCTGAGCTTCGAACAATGAGTGAATCAACGCATCATTTGGAAAATCGGCTTGAGGGGCATTGAAATCAACCAATAATTGTTGGCGTTCTGTAATGGGCAACATCGGCAGGCGAGCAATAGCCTGTGTTTCATCGGTTGTCATGGCTGTCAGGACATTGGTGAGATAACCCACCATGCGTTCAACTGTCGTTCGGTCGAAGAGACTTGATGCATATTCCAGATAGCCACTGAGGCCATCCTGATTTTCGGTCAGTGACAGGGTCAGGTCGAAGTATGCGCTGCGGTGTGGCGGTGTCATCAAGGAGACCGATAAACCCGATAATTCAAGGGATTGCGTGGGAGTATTGTTCAGAGCCAGCATCACCTGAAAAATCGGGTTATAGCTCAAACTGCGTTCAGGTTTTAGGAGTTCCACCAATTGTTCAAAAGGCAGATCTTGATGTGCGTAAGCTGCCAGCGTCTGTTGACGAACATGAGCGAGCAAATTTGCCACAGAGTTGTACTGTTCCAGTTCGATGCGTAAAGGCAGGGTGTTGACAAAAAAGCCGATCAACCCTTCAAGTTCACTCAATGAACGGTTGGCAACGGGAGTGCCAATGACAATATCATCCTGTCCGCTCAGACGGGCAAGCACGATGCTCCAGGCTGTAAGCAAAGTCATAAATAATGTTGCATCCTGCCGCTGTCCAAGCGCCTTGAGAGCCGACAATAAGTCAGCATTCAGGTGAACTGCAACATGAGCACCGGTATAACTTTGTTCTGGCGGGCGAGGGTGATCAAGAGGGAGAGACAACAAGGTTGGTGCGTTTTGCAGTTGCTTCTGCCAGAAATCCCGCAGTGCAGTGAGCACCTCACCTCGCAGCCATTTCTGTTGCCAGACGGCATAATCCGCATACTGGATGGGAAGGTGGGGTAAAGGATCGCTACATTTTCCTTGTGCAATACGGTAGAGAACACTCAGCTCGCGGAGCAATATCCCGGCTGACCAGCCATCGGTGATGATGTGATGTTGGGTAAGGATCAGCACATGTTCTTGATCAGACAGTTGCAGTAATTGACCTCGGATCATTGGCTCATTAGCGAAATCGAATGGGGTTTGTGTTTCAAGTTCGGCTAATTCGTTAATACGGCTCCTGCGAGCAGTTTCGTCTAATTTGCGCAGATCCCGACGGGTCAGAGAAAAACCGGTATCTGCCCGATCTATGTGTTGGTAGGCGATATGTTGGTAAGGTTGTTCATCAATCAGGACAAAACGGGTGCGCAAACTTTCATGTCGGCTGACGAGATGGTCAAGTGCAGCCGTCAACGCAGCCTGATCGAGATACCCGCTGAGATGCAGGATTATCGGGATATTATAGGCCAGATTGGCTTTAGTATTGAGCTGAGCAAGGAACCACAAGCGTTGTTGGGCGAAGGAGAGTGGCAGTGGTTGATTGCGGTTGGTTGCAGGAATAACGATTTGGGTTGTCACAGGCGTGTCGAGGAGCAAGGTAGCTAAATCGGCCAGGACAGGATGGGAAAAGAGTTGCTGCAAGTGCAATTCCCGCGCCAGTTGCTGGCGTATGCGTGCGGCAAGCTGAATGGCGAGCAGGGAATGCCCGCCGAGTTCAAAGAAATGATCATGACGGCCAACGTGTTCCAATTTCAGCAATGCTTGCCAAATCGCGGCCAATGTTATTTCTATGTCTCCGATGGGTGCTGCATAATTGCGGGTCGCGAGTGCGGTTTGATCTGGCATTGGCAATGCCTGACGGTTGAGTTTGCCATTGGGAGTTAATGGAAAGGTTTCAAGCGTCACAAAAGCACCAGGCAGCATATACTCTGCGAGGTGTTGTGCCAGTTGCTGGCGTAGTTCTGCGGGTATCAATATCGTATTGGGTTCGGCGAGCAGATAAGCAACCAGCCGCTTTTCATTCGGTGTATCTTCGCGGACAATCACCACCGCGTCTCGTACACCACGACATTGCGCCAATATCGTCTCAATTTCGCCGAGTTCGATGCGGAAACCACGTATCTTGACCTGAAAATCATTACGACCAAGGTATTCAATATTACCGTCAGGTAACCAACGCGCCAGATCACCACTTTTGTACAGGCGGGCATCAGGATCTGAAGAAAAAGGATCAGCAAGGAAGCGTTCTGCGGTTAGTTCTGGCAGGTTCAGATAACCGCGGGCAACCCCAATCCCACCAATGTAAAGCTCCCCTGTAACCCCGATTGGTACGGGTTTTTTGTGACTATCAAGCAGATAAATTTGGATATTGGCGATGGGTTTTCCAATCGGTACTCGTCCGATATAACGATTTGGCACACACCGCCAGGCGGTGACATGAATCGCTGCTTCAGTTGGGCCATATAAGTTATGTACCTGACAATGCGTAAAATGGGACAGACACTTTTGCTGCAAGACATAAGGGAATTCTTCACCACTGCATAAAATATGGCGCAAAGAAGGGCAACATCCGGCAGGAGTGGCATGGATAAATTGCTGTAGCATAGCAGGCACGAAAAAGATAAGAGTAATTTGGCGTTTTTCTATCTCAGACAGTAAATAGTGCGGGTCTTTATGACCATCGGGGCGAGCTAAAATTAATTGTGCTCCAAACATCAGGGGCGGGAAAAGCTCCCAAACGGAAACATCAAAACTAAAAGGGGTTTTCTGTAAGACCCGATCCAGCGGGGTTAATTGATAAGCCTGTTGTGACCAGAGCAGGCCATTCACGACCCCACGATGTTCATTCATTACCCCTTTAGGCACGCCCGTTGAGCCAGAGGTATAAATCACATAAACCAGATGGCGTGAGGTGAGGCCAAGCGCCTGGGGATCAGGATCACTGGTTGGCATATCTGCGGTAAGGAGTGCAAGATTGTTGAGATCCACAATGGGTACGCGGGTTAGCCGATTGATTAACATTGTTTGGGTAAAGACAGTTTGGGTAAAGACAGTTTGGGTAAGCAAAGCCACGGGAGCCGCATCTTCAAGTATGTAGGCCAGTCGTTCGGCTGGATAGCCTGGATCGAGCGGGACATAGGCACCACCGGCCTTAAGGATAGCAAGTAATCCCACCATCATGGCCGGACTGCGTTCGGCACAAATCGCCACCCGATCATTCGGGCGGATACCTAAGGCAATCAGATAATGCGCTAAGCTATTGGCCTGACGATTCAGTTCAGCATAACTTAACGATTGTTCTTCAAAGATAACAGCAATTGCATCGGGATTTTGCTGCACTTGCTTTTCAAACAGTTGGT
Source organism: Xenorhabdus eapokensis (assembly GCF_001908105.1). The sequence goes on along the minus strand of NZ_MKGQ01000015.1, from coordinate 70,282 downwards.
GAATAAACGTGTCTTGTGGGAGATCAATTGCTGTATTTTGCGAGAATATAGCGTCTGGGGAAGATGGGGGGGCATTGAAATCCAGCAGTAATTGTTGACGCTCCGCAACGGGTAGAATCGAAATAGCCAAAATTGGCTGGTGGGGCGAGGTTTCCAGCGCTTCCACCAGCCCCGTCAGAGCGGTGGTCATATAGCCGAGCAGCCGGATGGGATCGATGTCCAATACGGTTTGAGCAATCAGGCTAAATTCATCCCCCCAATCATCAACAAACAAACCGATGGGATAATTGGTTCTCTCTTCTTGCATCAGCAGGTGCACACCTTCCCATTTAGCCAACGTGGTATCCGCCTGGCTATGACGATAATTGAGTAGTGTGTTAAAGAGCGGCAAAGGGGGGATCACGCGACTGCAATGTTGAGCCAACGTCAGTGTGGCTTGTTCGTGCTCCAGCAACTTCATCAAATTAAGGTAGGTCTCTTGAACGGTTGCCTGTACGTTATGATCTGTCAGCCTGATCCGAATGGGCAAGGTATTGATAAGCAGCCCCATAATTTGATCGATGCCGCTACTGCCCCGCATGCGCCCCAGTAATACCGTACCGAAGACGATATCATCGCGCCCACTGGTTTTTGCCAGCACCAGTGCCAAAGCAACATGAAACAATATACTGGGGCTGACCCCCTGACGTCGGGCTTGTGTACGAATGGCCTTGGACAATGCCACATCCAATGGCTGTTTCGCCTCCAATATCTGCTTATCCTCACTGTGAATATCCAGTATCCCAAAAGGCGCTGTTGGGGCATCTATGTCAGAGAGCACCTGACGGAAATAGGCTTCATGATCTGAAGTCGGCCAATGCAGGGATTGGGCGACAAAGTGACGATAGGATAATATTGGGGGCAATTTTTCAGCATGGCGGTCAGGATATCCATTCTCGCTATGGTCAGGTAATAAGGCATCAATTTCATTAATGATGTGTTCCAGTGTTATATGATCACAGATTAAATGATGGATACACAAAACCAGTAACCACTCATCCTGATGCGGATCATAGGCGATGTCAGCGGAAAATAGTGGAGCCTGACTCACATCAAGGCGGTAATGCTGAGGATCGGTGTGTGCCAGTAATTGGGAAGCGATATTCTGTTCGCCATTGGGTAAGAAGGTATTAATGCGCAAAGATGCCTGTCGCCAGACGACTTGCACGGGTTGTGCCAATCCCTGCCAGTAGATTGAAGTGTGCAAAATATCGTGACAGTTAATGACCCGTTGTAAGGTTGCCAGAAAGGTATCGAGCCGTTCACGGGTGTCGAAGGCAAGCAACTCACGTAACAGATATGTATCGCCCTGTTTCTGCAACAGATGATGAAACAAAATGCCTTCCTGTAGCGGCGCGAGAGGATAGATATCTTGAATATTAGCCGCGCCACCAGGAATCGTTGCGGCGATGGCATTAATCTCGTGCTGGGACAGGGAAACTAAAGTCAACATGTCGGGGGTAATGGCTGTACAGCCGTCAGGGATGAGATTGGGCGGTACAGTAAATACCGTTGTCTTTTCTGGTTCTGTATGCCCTTGAACGGTATCTTTTTGAACCGACAGTAGCGCTTTTGCCATCGCTTTCAATACGGGTTTGGTGAATATAGCCTGGATGTCAAGAAACCACCCCCGTTCACGTAGTTGTTCAATCAGGTTAACGGCTATCAGTGAGTGCCCACCAAGCTCGAAAAAGTGATCGCAGCGGCTGACATATTGCACTCCGAGCAACGTTTGCCAAATTTGGCTCAGGATGGTTTCTGCTTCCCCTGTGGGTGCCTGGTAACTGCGTGTGACGATTGCGGTATGATCGGGTTTGGGAAGAGCCTGACGGTTAAGTTTGCCATTGGGTGTGAGTGGGAAGGCGTCGAGTGTCACGAAGGCACTGGGTATCATGTATTCGGCAAGATATTGTGTGAGCTGTTGCCGTAATGTCATGGGTTCCGGTTTAGCATCTGCCTTCGGTAGCAAGTAGGCGACTAGCTGTTTTGATGCCGGACTGTTTTCACAAGGTAATTTTTCACAAGGTAATACCAAGGCTTCACGCACACCGTGACATTGCCGCAGCCTCGCCTCGATCTCCCCTGGCTCAATACGGAAACCCCGCAGTTTAATTTGGAAATCATTACGGCCAAGATATTCAATTTTGCCATCGGGCAGCCAACGCCCCAGATCACCGGTTTTGTACATACGGGCACCTGGATTGTGGGAAAACGGATCGGCAAGGAAGCGTTCGGCAGTGAGTTCGGGACGGTTCAGGTAACCGCGGGCAACGCCGACACCAGCGATATGAATTTCTCCCACCACCCCTCGCGGAACGGGTTGACTGTGCATGTCAAGGATATAGATCTGGGTATTGGCGATGGGACGACCAATCGGTGGGGCATGGTCTCCCTGACTCTCACAGCGGCAAAGAGTCGCACAAACTGTGGCTTCCGTCGGGCCATAGGCATTGATCATTTGCCGTCCTGGTGCCCAGCGTTTGGTCAGCGTAGGCGGACACGCTTCCCCTCCCACCAGTAAGGTGTGCAGGGTTGCCGGAAGTGTCTCCATGCTTGCCAGAGCTGTGGGAGACAAAAGGGCATGAGTAATGGCGTGAGCCTCTAAATAGTGAGACAGGGTTGTTCCCGGCAGAAGGTTCTCCCGTCTGGCAAGGTAAAGGCAAGCGCCCGCCAATAACGCCATGCAATACTCCCAAATACAAGCATCAAAACTGTTTGAGGCAAATTGCAAAATTCGACTGTCTGGCGTGATGGCTAGCATGTCTTGCTGGGGGATAATCAAGTTACACAAACTACGATGTTCTATCATGACGCCTTTGGGCTGCCCTGTGGAGCCGGAAGTATAGATAACATAAGCCAGATGACGGGAGGTCAGCCCCAACGCGGGGATCTGTGGGTTTTCTGCCGATTTTCCATCCCAAACAGAATAGTCTGGAAGATCAAGTAGTATGGTTGGCAGGTGACTGTTTCCTATTTCGGCCATCGTTGTTTGTGTGATCAGTGCTACGGGGGCGGAGTCATTGAGCATATATGCCAGCCGCGGGGTTGGATAAGTCGGATCGAGGGGAACAAAAGCACCACCGGCCTTGAGGATAGCTAATAAACCAACCACCATCTCCAGACTGCGTTCAATACAAATTGCCACCCGATCATCAGGACGCACGCCGAGAGCAATCAGATGGTGCGCCAGACGGTTGGCACGTTTATTCAGTTCATCGTAGCTCAGCGATTGCTGTTCAAAGACCGCAGCCGTGGCATCGGGTGTGCGCCGTACTTGTGCTTCGAACAGTTGATGGATCAGGGTATCTTGCGGGAATTCGGCTTGGGTGGCGTTGAAATCCATCAATACCTGTTGGCGTTCAATGTCGGGCAGGATTGGCAGATTGGCTATTGTTGTATGTGTAATTTCTGTATGTGTAAGAGAGGGCATTTCCAGAGAAGTGAGAACGGCATCAAGCAGGACAGCAAGACGGGAGCGGAGTGCTATGACCTCCGTGGTACTCAGATAATCAGGAGAAAAAACGAATTCCATGGCAATCGGGGGCGCGGTATCTTCAGGACAGTCGGTGTTGGTATATTGCTTCATTCTGATACATAGAGGGTAGGGGGCACCAGAATGTAGCTCTAACTGTTTGACGCTCATGTTTTCGCCTTCCATATGCAAATGGGTTTTAAACGGTTCGAGAGATAAAGTCACGTCAAATAATCGGGCATTTCCGTCTTGTCGTTGCGAGTGTATGTGTCGGTTGAGTTCTGCGATGGGAAAGCGTTGGTGCTTATGGCAAAGACTCATTTCGGTTGCAGCTTTGCGCATAACATCACGAAATGTATCCTCCGGTGAAAGCGTTATACCAATGGGGATCACGGATGCAAACATGCCCATTGTGGACTTTTGTCGCGTATTCTGGCGATTGTGCAAGGGAATACCGATAACAATTTCATTAACATCTGTTGTTCGTGCGAAATAGCAAGCCAGGATGGCATACATGAAATACAAGAAGGGCAATTTCTGTCCACCAGCGACTTTTTCGATACGTTTAAAAAGAGTCTGGTCGATTGACCAAGTGACAGATTGAGGAGCTGCGGGGTTGGTTTGTTTATGGTTCGTCGTGTTATTGCAATTGACAGGCTGGAGCAAAGGCGGTGGCAGGTTTTCATAGCGTTGCAACCAAAATTGCCTGTCGTCTGAGTAGCGTGCAGAAGCAAGATAATTGAGGTTATCCGTAATAAAATCCAGATAAGAATAAGCGGAGTTGTTTAATTTTTCTCTTTTTATCAGTTGGTTATAGTTACCGATAACCTCGTTGATAAGTATAAATATACCTGTGCCATCCATGATCAAATGATGACAGCAAAATTGCCAATACCGACAGGTATTGCTTACTCGCAATAATGTGGTGCGCCACAATGCTTCATTCAGATGAAATGGGCGCGTGAATTCGTCATCCATGTACTGTTTTACTCTGGTATCAGCATCTGGATGGGATGAAAAATCCTGTATATCTACGATGACAGGAAGAGAATGAACAACCTTTTGGCTGGGTAAAGCGTGGATGTTGAGAAACTGCAAACGCAGAGTGTCATGACAATCAACAACAGATTCAAAGGCGCGGACAAATAATGCTTCATTCAACTCTCCTTCAATGCGAATAAAAGTGCTGAGGTTGTAGTTAGAAGAATGGGGATGGATAGCCTGATCAAACCAGATAGCTTGCTGGGGAGAACTAAGCGGATAGGTCGGTGAAGAGAGCGAATTGTTATGACAAATTACTGAGGAAGTATATGAAGTGTCGCTATGTGACATTTTTGTTTCTCCTTTGTAATCATTGGCTTTAAATTTGTTGCATCCATCTGAAAATAAATTAAATACCGCCTATAACTGTTTTTTCGTAAAAATGAACTGGATATCGGTCATTTGTTGGTTTTTTGTTCTAAGCTCTCGCTTGATAGTAACATTATGAAATTAAGTTAACTGAAATAAATACTGTATGTCGATATTTTTTGTTGTAAAAATGTTAATGCTGAATGCGATGGCTATGGTGGATAGTTGCAAAGGAATATCAGGACAAGGTGATTATGGTTTGGTTTATCAGGATGTTATCCCGCCAGATTGGCGGGTTGATCAGAAAAATAACGGTTACAACACCAGTTCATGAATAATGATCGCCAAATGGTCAAACATTTCTCCAAATAACTGCTCAGTGAATGGCACCAATGTTGGAAACAACAGGGAAAGCGTGAAAATGCCGACAGTCAGAGTTAACGGAAAACCGACCACAAATACAGAGAGTTGTGGTGTCATCCGGTTTAACATGCCCAGGGAAAAATTCATAACCAGAAGTAAGGTAATCATTGGCATTGCCAGCATCATGCCATTGATAAAAATCAAACTGGCACTTTGGGATAACAACAGAAAACCCTTGGGATTCAATTGAGTTGATTGAATGGGAATAGAATAGAACGTATCGGCCAGAATTGACAATAGCCATAAATGCCCATCAAGAGCCAGGAACAGCAACATCATCATCATATTGAGGATGCGGGCTAAGATAGGCATATTTGGGCCACCGGTAGGATCAAAAAACGTGGCGAATGAAAGTCCCATTTGTAAGCCGAGCACTTCACCTGCATGACGCACTACGGCAAAGGCGATCTGCATGGTCAGTCCCAAGGCCATACCAATCAATACTTGTTGTATCAAGATCCAAATTCCGGCAACCGAAAAAATCGGAATTTGCGGGGAGGGGAGAGTTGGAACGAGTAAAGCGGTGATCGCTAAGGCCAGGCTGATTTTAATTTTTATCGGTATCTGTTTTTCACTGAAAACGGGTGCAGTGCTGAACAACGCTAACAAGCGCACCAATGGCCAGAAAAAATCGCTGACCAGACGAGAAAGTGTTTCGCTATCAAACGGGATCATAATTAACCGATAATAGCCGGAATACTGCTAAACAGAGTGCGCATGTAATCCAGCAATAAATTGAGCATCCACGGTCCGGCAGTGACGATAGTCACGAAAACGGCCAGGATTTTCGGAATAAACGATAAGGTCATCTCGTTTATCTGAGTTGCCGCCTGTAATAAGCTGATGATCAAGCCACTAATTAAGGCAGATAAAAGAGGAGGGGCGGCCAGTGCTAACGCCACTTTCATCGCCTCAACACCAAGGGCCATTACCGATTCTGGAGTCATAATTTTCTCAAACCGCTTTTTGATCTTTATTCCAATAAGATTTCACGCTAGACATAAAGCTGTTGATTAGACATAAAAACTTTGTGCCAGTGAACCAAGCAAGAGTTGCCAACCATCGACCAAAACAAACAGCATAAGTTTGAACGGCAGTGAGATAGTGGCGGGTGGAACCATCATCATCCCCAACGCCATCAAGACACTGGCAACAACCAGATCGATGATCAGGAACGGAATGAAAAGAGTAAAGCCAATCTGGAACGCGGTTTTCAATTCACTGGTAATAAACGCAGGAACGAGCACGCGCATTGGAACAGCATCTGCCGTTTCAAATGCACCCTGATCGGCAAGGCGGGCAAACAGTGCCAGATCATTTTCCCGTGTCTGACGTAACATGAATTGGCGTAAAGGCTTGGCTCCCTGATCCAGCGCGACTTCCAGGGTGATTTTATCCTCACTGTAGGGCAGGTAAGCGTTTTGATAAACTTTATCGAATACCGGTGCCATGATGAAAAAAGTCATAAATAACGCCAGACCTAACATAACCTGATTAGGCGGAGCAGAAGGTGTTCCCAGCGCATTGCGCAGCAAACCAAGTACAATGATGATACGGGTAAAACTGGTCATCATTAGCAGGGCAGCGGGAATGAACCCCAGTGCTGTGATGAAAATCAGGGTTTGGACTGGCAATGACCAACTTTGTCCGCCATTGGCTAAGGGCTGGCTGATGATACCAGGAAACTCAGCCGCAGCATTCATGGGGAACAAGGGCAGCAGGAGCGCCATAAACAGCGTCATCGAACGCATTGGAGAAAGCTGTGAGACAAATTTTTTGCCTGTCATAAAAAAAACGCTATTTTTCATCATCGTCCTTGTCATTCTTGCTTTTTCGCTGGAGGGTATTTTTGAGCATCTGACCAAATGGCAGCGACTTGGGCGCGGTTTCCTTATCCACCTTGTCAGGGGGGGCAGGCATTTGATGCAGCATAGTGATCTGTTGAGATGTGACGCCTAAAACCAGCCAGCTATCCTCGACTTCTACCACAACAACGCGCTCTTTCGGCCCAAGGGCGCAGCTTGCTTTAACGTTTAACAAACGATGATTTTTGCTTTTAGCAGGGGAAAAACCCAAACGGCGAACAAGCCATGTTATGAAGAAAATCAGCAATAAAACACCGCCCAGAGCGCTGCTGACTTGCATCAACGTTTGGCTGGCCGGCAGGGGATCACTATTGCTTGCCTGTTTGATCGTATTCATATGGGTATGGCTGGTTGCCGTGTTAACAGGTGCAGCATCAGATGCCGCACCTTGTTGAAAAGAAGTATGAATGGAAGGCGGGTTTGCCATCATAGTTAACGACTCAAGCGACGCATGCGTTCGGAAGGCGTGATGATATCTGTGATACGGATACCGTATTTATCGGATACGACAACCACTTCTCCTTGCGCTATCAAATAACCATTAATCAGGATATCCAAGGGTTCTCCCGCCAGACCATCAAGGGGAACGACTGAGCCTTGTGACAGTCTCAACAGTTGTTTGATGGTCATTTTAGTCCGCCCCAGCTCGACCGAGAGCTTGACAGGAATATCCATGATCAAATCAATATCGGAGAGTTGGGCTAACGCATCCTGCACTTCCAGATTCTCAAATATTGACGCGCCGCCGTCAGAGGTTTGCTGTGCGGCCTGTTGTTCCAGCGCTTCTGCCCACATATCTTCAGTCGAGCTGGTATCTGTAGGTTGTTTAGCATCACTCATTGGGCTTTTCCTCATCCAGAGCAGTTAAAACAGGGTTAATCAGGTGTTCAACACGCAGAGCATATTGCCCGTTCAGTGTTCCATATTGGCTGGTGAGCACAGGCACACCATCAACGTGAACGATTAGACGTTCAGGTCTTTCAATCGGCAAAACATCGCCTTTTTTCAATTCAAGGATCTTTGACAGCCGCAGAGGGATATCAACAAAGTTCGCCACCAGTTCTAATTCTGAATGTTGAACTTGCTTCACTAGACTTTCACGCCACTGGCTCTCTTCCTGACGTATATTTTCCACCGGAGGATTGGTCAGGCGCTCGCGCAGAGGCTCGATCATGGCGAATGGAATACAAATATTGAATTCGCCGGTCAATGCACCGATTTCTACTTGGAACGGTGTAGTCACCACGATGTCATTCGGTGAAGTGGTGATATTAGTGAATTTCACCTGCGTCTCGGAACGCACGTATTCCACTTCAAGTTTAAAGATCGAATCCCAGGCGTCACGATAGGCATCCAGTGCCAGTTTCAGCATCCGGTTAATGATCCGCTGTTCGGTATAGGTAAATTCACGGCCTTCCACTTTGGTTGGAAAACGGCCATCCCCCCCAAACAAGTTATCAACGGCGATATAAACTAAGCTGGGTTCGAAAGCGAATAGCGCCGTTCCCCGCAATGGCTTCAAGTGAACCAGATTGAGGTTGGTGGGTACGGCCAGATTGCGGGCAAATTCGTGGTAAGGCTGAATCTTGATAGCGCCGACCGTAATATCCGGACTACGGCGCAACATATTAAACAGCCCCATCCTGAATTGGCGGGCAAAACGTTCATTGATGATTTCCAGTGACTGCAAACGTTCGCGTACGACACGGCGTTGCGTATTGGGATCGTAAGGGCGTACCTCACTTTCTCGGGACGCAATTTGTTCTACGTCATCAGCAGAGGCACTGTCACCATTGAGCAGAGCGTCGATCTCTGCTTGTGAAAGAATATTGTCACTCATTATGATTATCGCAGAATAAACGTGGTGAATAACACATCGGTGATTTCCTGATCGGGTTCACCGGGTATTAGTGTCGGGTGTAGTGTCTGTTTGATATCTGCCACCAAATGCATCTTGCCGTCATCTTTTGCCAGTTCGGCGGCTTTCTGGCGAGATAACAACAGCAACATACGACTACGAACTTCTGGCAGATATTCATGGAAGCGCTGACGGGTTTTCTCGTCAGTCAAACGCAATGTGATGCCAACGTACAGAACACGATCGAAATGCTCTTCGTTGTCGATCAAATTGACGGTAAAAGGCTCCAGTGTCATAAATACGGGAGCATCAATGGCTTTGGTTTTTTCGCTACTGTTATTGGTTGACTGGTTCATTACCCACCAGCTATACCCTCCGATGGCAACACCAAGAACAGCAATCAGTACTAACAGTATCATCCAAATTGGATTTGTGCGTTTAGGCTCGTAGCTATAATCAGACATGGACAGATAAATTCCTGTTTTCTGTTGCGAATAAGTCTCCGCGCATTCCGTGGCGAAGCCCTTATCCATCAAAATCGAGATCAATTATCCCGCGTCTTTGTTTCGGCAATGGCTGGAACAAACGGGGAAAAAACCATTAACTCACACGTTTGTCATTGACCTGTTTTCGTTTTATCCGATGTCTCACGAAATTAGGTTAATGTTTAGGTGCTCATCAGGCAAAAGTATCAATACCTCCTTGGGTCGAGGTAATTTGTTGAGGTGTTACCCTGATGGCTGATACAGGGGAGGCTGTGATCCCCATTGTTGAGGCAAAATCAGACTCTTGGGTTTCAGCATGGGAGTTAGCATCACTGTTCGGGTTATTGGCATGGTTATCAGCAAAATACGCTTGTTGTCCGTTTCCCTGAGCATCACTATTAACGCTGCTTTGTGCCAATTGAATGCCGTTTTCAGCCAGCGCATGACGTAACCCTGGTAATGCCGCTTCCAGAGCTGCACGAACATGCTGATGAGCGGAAACAAAATGCAATTGTGCCTGATTGTCTTCTACGCTCATGCGGATATGCAGCGCTCCCAGTTCCTGAGGATGTAAGCGAAGTTCTGCTTGTTGCAGGCCATTACGGTTAAAGAACAGTACATGCTGATTAAGCTGCTGCTGCCACTCTTCACTGCCAAGATGCGCATTCAATAAAGGTGTCGTGAAAGATGTCGTGGTGCTGTTAAGCTGAAATTGCCCCATTGGCTGTTGTCCGGCTGAAAGCAGGGAAGGGGTTGCCAATACCATCGGTGAGTCGATAGAAGCTGTTTCTACTGTTGAGGATGTCAATGCTGGTGTAGCCTGTATTGACATCTGGAGCAGGTTTGGATCTTTGTGATTACCTGAAACTGTCTCTTTGGTAAGGATCTTGCCAGATTCAGCTTTATTGTTGGTCGCAAGGTTATTGGTAGCCAGTTTGAATTGTGCGGTGAACGGCGCCAATTCAGATTGAAGGCTGACGGAACCCTCTGTCTTATTGTTCAGAAGGCTCTCCTGTTTAGCAGAAAGCTGAATGTTTTTATCTTGCTCACCCGCTTTAGACTGTTCAACAAGATTGGTGTCAGTTAACCCGCTATACCTCATATTGCTGCCTAATAGTGTATTAACCGTGCTGTTTTCGCTATCCAGCCAGGCACTTTCCGGCAATGCATCTTCTGGTAATGGATTTTTCAGCAGTTTATTTTCTAACGGCTCATTGCCCATCAAATCTGGTGAGTTTTCAGCCAGAACGGCGGAATTTGTCTGAGAAGTCAGCAGCCCAGCAAGCTGGATGGGTATCGCCGCACTTAATGCGGCGGCTGATAAGAGGTCTTCATCTTTTAATACAGCCAATTCAGCACTGTTTTCTTGCTGTGTTGTTTCTACCCGTGCTTTATCCTTGGTTACACTGTTGTTATCTGGCACTGCTGCTAATTGCGGCCAGTCGTTTTCTGCTGTTTTATCAGTGGTGGATTTTCCCTCTCTCAGGCTATTTTTATCCGCCTGGGTAGTGGGCTTGCGCATAGAGGCTGTTTCTGCATCAAGAAGTTGCCCAAATTGAGAAGAATGGTGACCGTTCACGGCATTATTTAGAGCCGGCTGACTGTTATCCGTACCTTTGTCCGTGAATTTTAAATCAGTAGGCAAAAGAGTGAGATTCATTGTTTCATTCTCCGTTGTGCACCGCGTTGTGCGTACTCGTCCATTTGTTTTTGCTCCATGCGATTTTGGTGTAACTTCAAATTATGCTCTGCCCGTTGTTGCAGTGTGTCGAAAGCGTTCAGGCGTTGCTGTTTTTCCTGCCATTGTGATATGGCTTGTTCAAGACGCTTTTTCCATTGGTTGAGCTGTAATCTGTGCTGTTCAATTGCCATTTCCAGCGTTTTCATAAACTGCTGGTAATTTTGCCAGGTCGAGCAGGACATCCCACTGTTGAGCGTGTCATTCAGACGGGTACGATACTCATCCTGATAAGCCATTAATGCCGTGAGTTGTTGCTCCATTTGTTGGTGACTTTGTCGAATTTGTGCAAGTTGTGATGCTGCTTTTTCTGCCGCATCCTGAGCAAGTTCACGCAAAGTCATGAGAGGGGAGTGTTGTTGCATGGATTTCCTCGTATTAATCACCAACAGACATCAGCGTTATTAAATGACATCAATAGTAAACTTATATCGGCACCGTATTGATAAATGTTATACCCCTTGGAAAAAGTATTTTTTGGTTAAATTTCCATAAGTAAAATATTATGTTGGCAATAATTGTTGAAGCTGAGTGCAGGCCTCATCGTATTCGCTGCGTTCGTCAATACCTTGTTGCAGGAATTGAGCCATATGAGGATAAAGCTCAATCGCTCTGTCAAGCAGGGGATCACTGCCCGCCGCATAGGCACCAACGTTGATCAAGTCTCGGTTGCGTTGGTAGCTGGAAAGCAACTGTTTGAAATGTTGTACTCGCCGATAATGGGTATTGTCGATCAACGCAGTCATGGCTCGACTGATAGACGCTTCGATATCAATAGCCGGATAATGACCAGATTCCGCCAGTGAACGTGATAGCACGATATGACCATCCAGAATGGCTCGCGCAGCATCGGCAATCGGATCTTGCTGGTCATCACCTTCTGTCAGCACGGTGTAAAATGCGGTAATGGAGCCGCCATCACTGACACCATTACCGGCTCTTTCCACCAGAGCCGGTAATTTGGCAAATACAGAAGGGGGATAACCTTTGGTTGCCGGTGGTTCGCCGATAGCCAGTGCAATTTCACGCTGTGCCATGCTGTAACGGGTCAGGGAATCCATAATTAACAAGACATGTTTACCTCTGTCGCGAAAATCTTCGGCGATGCGCGTTGCATAAGAGGCACCTTGCATCCTCAGCAAAGGTGAAACATCGGCGGGAGCGGCCACGACGACTGAACGTGATAATCCCTCCGTGCCCAAAATATTTTCGATAAAATCCTTAACCTCACGGCCACGTTCACCAATTAATCCCACAACGATCACATCGGCTTGGGTATAACGCGCCATCATACCAAGCAGCACACTTTTACCGACGCCGGAGCCGGCAAATAATCCCATACGTTGCCCACGTCCCACTGTCAGCAGGGCATTAATGGCACGAACACCAACGTCCAATACATGGCTGATAGGAGTTCTTTGCAGGGGATTAAATGGCGTTGTTGTCAGGGGAGCACGATAACCTGTATCAGGGGCAGGTAAACCATCAAGGGGGCGGCCTGCACCATCCACAACTCTGCCGAGTAATTCCGCTCCCAGAGGCAAGCGGCGTCCGGCTCCGGCATCTTCGCCATAAGAACGGGCATAGACGCGAGCGCCCGGCACAATGCCTTCCAATTCTTCCAGTGGCATCAGCAACAGTTTTTCGCCATTGAAGCCGACGACTTCACTTTCCACCTCTTCAATGGTGTTGCCATTTTGGCGCTCGATCAGGCAGGTAGCACCGAGCGGCATATGTAAGCCAGTGGCTTCCAGTACCAGACCCGTAGCGCGGGTCAGGCGTCCATAGCGACGTACTTTGGGGGTTTTTTCCAGACGCTTTTCTAATGAATCCAAAGTTGCCAGCCAGCGACCCAATCTTGCCGTCATCACAATTCTCCCGGTGCTGCCAGACGACACATTTCATGCCAGCGGGTAGCCAAACTGGCGTCCATATCGCCTTCATCGGCACTGACTTTACAGCCGCCCGGATGCAGTTTGTTATCCGCAACTAAACGCCAGCCGTGCAGCGCCAAAACTTCCCCCAGTTGCTGCTCAACCAGAGGAATATTTTGTGGATGGATACGCAATTGGGGTTTGCCGCTGAACATGGGTTCTTGCTGGATAAATTCGCGAATTTGATTCAGCAGGGCAGTGCCATCGCAAACCGCAGGCTGCCCCAAAATATGATGGGCAGCAGTTAATGCAAGTTGCATCAGGCGGGAAGCAATCACGGTATCCAACCCATCCAGTGAATGGCTAAAGTCCGTTAGCAAGGCTTTCCACTGATCAGTAATAACTTGCTGTTGTTGTTTGGCTTCCTGCAAACCTTGTTCTTGTCCTGCTTGGCGGCCTTCCTGAATACCTTGTTCATAGCCCTGTATCTGGCCTTCTGCAAAACCCTGCGCATGACCCGCCTGACGAGCTTGCTCTTTTAGCTCGTCCAGTATTCTTGCTTGCTCCAGCAGCCGATCCTGTTCGCTTGGCGCCTGCTCCTCTTCTATGGGTTCCAGTTTTGCCCGCAGGGTTTCCCACTGAGTCAATTCGCCGGGTTGCCACGGCCGCCAGTTTCCATTATTCGACTTATCAGACATAGGTATCGTCACCGCCATTTAGGATCATTTCGCCACTTTCTGCCAGACGACGAACAACAAGCAGGATGGTTTTCTGTTCAGCTTCCACTTGAGACATTCGTACAGGGCCACGGTTTGCCAAATCATCGCGCATGATTTCAGCAGCCCGCTGCGACATATTGTTGAGGAAGTGATCGCGTAATGCCTGATCGCAACCTTTCAATGCCACCAGCAAGGAATCGGTGGAAACCTCCTGCAACAAGCGTTGGATACTGCGATCGTCCACGTTGATAAGATTTTCGAACAGGAACATTTCATCAATAATTTTCTGTGCCAGTTCGTTATCGTAGGAGCGAACCGCCTCAATGACCCCTTCTTCTTGCTGGCTTTTCATCAAGTTGATGATTTCTGCCGCAGTACGAATACCGCCCATCTTGCTGCGTTTCAGGTTCTGACCATCCAACAGGTTATTCAGTACTTCCGTCAGTTCTGCCAACGCTGAGGGTTGTACTCCCCCAAAAGTAGCGATACGCAGCATGACATCGTTACGCAGGCGATCATCAAACAGGGCGAGGATATCGGCAGCCTGACCACGGTTCAGGTGTACCAAAATGGTGGCGATGATCTGCGGATGTTCATCGCGGATCATGTCGGCCGCCATCTGCGGCTCCATAAAGTTAAGGGTTTCGATGCCCGTCGTGGTATCACGGGACTCAAGGATATCCTCAAGCAAGCTGGAAGCCCGTTCTTCGCCCAATGCCTTGATGAGTACATTGCGCAGATAGTCATTTGCGTTGATGCTGAGGGCAGTAAACTGCCCTGCATCTTCTTCAAACTCTGCCAGTACTTCAACCAGTTGCTGATTAGAGACTTGTTTCATCCCCGCCATCGCGACACTCAGTTGTTGCACTTCTCTGGAATTCAGGTGTTTGAACACCTCGGCCGCCTGATCTTCTCCCAGGGTCATTAACATGACGGCACTTCTTTCTGTTCCGGTCAGGCTCATTGTTCGTTACTCATCCATTGACGGATCACCAGCGCGACGACGCGAGGATCTTTTTCTGCAAGTTCACGCAGACGCTGGCTTTGAAGCTCAACATTGACACGTTGGCGAGCCAATTTGCGGCGCGTTTTTTCATCCAATTCAGCATGGGTTTCTGTTTGCGGTTTCGGCGGGTTCTTTTGCGCTGCCAGCGCAGCTTTTTCCGCGGCACGTTTTTTAGCGATTTGTGGCACGATCATCTTACGCCACAGTAGCCATGCAACCAGTACCAACAGTAACCAACGACCTGCTTCTAACAATTTCTCCAGCAGGGCAGGGTGCTGCCAGAATGGCAAAGGTTCTATCACTTCGGTGGTGTCATTGAACGGTGTGTTAACCACATTCAGGCTATCGCCACGGGCAGTAGAGAAGCCCATTGCTTCACGAGTCAGTGCTTCGATTTGTGCTAGCTGTTCTGGTGTCAGCGCTTGTGTTTCAGGGCCATTTTCTCCCTTCACGGTGGCATAGTTGACCACAACTGCAACCGAAAGGCGTTCCACTGCGCCAGCCTGCAATTGGGTATGACGAATAGTGCGATCCACTTCATAGTTAGTGGTTTCGTCATATCGATTGTTGCGGTTATTACTTAACATACGCTCGTAACCATTGTTTTTGTTAGTGTTACTGCGCTGTTGGTCAGGTTTTTCGTCACCGTTGCCTTTGGCATTTGCATTCGGTTTTTCAATGGGGGCACTTGGTGCAGCACTTGGCTGGTTTGATAATGCACCAGGAACGCCACCCACCAGTGGCCCGCCGCTTTGCTCGCTGGTACTGCTTTGTTTAGAACGGACAGCCGCCTGGTTTGGTGGCTGGTTAGGTTTATATTCTTCTGCGGTTTCTTCGCGCCGAGAGAAATCAATTTGTGCCGTGACCTGTGCATGCACATTGCCACGGCCAACCACCGGCGCCAGGATGGTTTCAATCCGATGCTGGAAACGGTTTTCCACTTCCTGTGTATATTTCAACTGAGTGGTATTCAAATCGCGGCTAGTGGCATCACTTTGTGTTAACAAGCGACCGGATTGATCTACAATCGTGACATTACTGGCGGGTAAGCCAGCAACACTACTTGAAACCATATGCACGATGGCATTAATTTGTCCTTCATCCAGCACTCGGCCTTGTAGCAGCCCCACGGTCACTGAGGCTGACGGCGATTTTTGTTCACGAACGAACAAAGAAGGCTTAGGCAGAGCCAGGTGGACGCGTGCGCTCTGGACTGGTCCCAGTGATTCGACGGTACGAGCCAACTCACCTTCCAGCGCGCGTTGGTAATTTACCTGCTCACTGAACTGGCTGATACCGAATTTTTCTTTATCCAATAGTTCGAAACCTGCCGCTCCCCCTTTGGGCAGCCCTTGTTGTGCCAGTTTCAGGCGAGTCTCATGTACCTTATCGGTAGGTATCATAAGTGCCGCGCCATCCTCGGCAAAACGGTAAGGGATATTCATTTGGGTTAATTGCGTAACAATCTCGCCACCATCCTTATCGCTCAGATTGCTGTAAAGTACCCGATAGTCGGGACTGCGCAACCAGAGAAACAGGGCGACGAAGATAGCGATGGCAGCGGAGCCAGCAACTAATAACGGAACTTTTGGATCAGCTTTTATCCTGCTGATGATAGCGTTGAAGCCTTTATTGTGGTTTTCAACGTCGGTTGTTGCTGCACTCATAGACGATCCTTGCCTTGCTGGTCAACATGAATACTAAAAGCGTGGCGTAACAAAACAGACTCCCCATACGCAAGCGAAAAGATTCTTCCTATTATTAATCCCATCATTATTCGCTGTTCACACCTCTTTTAATGGCACAATAAGCTTCGAATTTTTACTTCAATTACCCGCTTTAGTTCAGAAAGGCTATGTTACGGTGTCATCACATAATCAATAGGGTGATTTAACGCGAGGTTTTTATGTCAATTCCGGCAATTGAAGGTGTGCTGCAACAGATGCAGGTTCAGGCTTTACAAGCAGCAAATATTGCCAAACCCATGCCAATACAAGGCGGTTTTGCCAGTCAAATGACTGCGGCAGTGGAAAAAATAAACCAAACACGCCTGAGTGCGACGAAGCAAGCACAAAATTTCACGCTGGGAGTTCCAGGAGTGGAGCTAAATGATGTCATGGTGAATATGCAAAAATCGAGCATTTCTCTGCAAATGGGTATTCAAGTGAGAAATAAACTGGTTAGCGCGTATCACGAGATTATGAATATGCAGGTTTAGATGCTTATCTAGCGGAACAAGAGCGAAGATTATGCAGGCAAATAACACACCACCACCTCAGAGCAAATGATGCTGGGAGGTGAGGTGTTATGAGTTATGAACTTTCATGTTGCTATTTTTTCCCAAACCAACTACTAAGTGATGGTAATCCAGTTGGAGATGAAGAAAATCCTTCTTAATCTAAATCAGCAGCATTTAATTGTGCAGCGACAGGATCACGTGGTCGAGACCTAACAGGAGTAAGTGATGCAGAGCTTGTTGTTGCCATTGGTCCATACCGTTGTGGTTGTCTTTGATGTCCTATTGGGCCTCCTGCTTGTTGAGAATGACTTTGAGTAGAAGATGAAGGCTGAGGTAGTCCAGATGTTCCGGCTCTAGTGCCGATAGACCGTCTTGGATGTAATGAATCTGGTTCTATAAATTCCTCAAGTACGGCCCAATCATTTAATGTTAGAGGATGGGTAGGAAAATTTTGTGTCATGGGCTGATTTGCATGAACAGTTTTTACATGTCGATTTAAATTAAAGCCACGGGTAAAGCACACTTTACAAACCTCACACTGAAAAAATATCTCCCCTGTATGTGCTCGCATATGCCTAGCTAAGTCACGCTTAGTTTTAAAGGTATATCCGCAATTCTCAAAAGTACAAGAATGTGGTCTGTTTTCTCCATGCCTTAATTCATGAATTTGACGTGCTTCTTGAGTAGTAAAAGTTTTCTGACAAGTGTAGCAGACAAACGGACCAGGCATAAAAACCTCCATGAATGAACGAATAGATCTTACTCTGGCTACTATTAAACCTATTCCACTCTAACAACAAACGAATAATACTGAACAATTAATTACCATCTGAAACTAAAGTAAATATTCCTGTATCCATTCCCTGAGTGGTTACAGGAATAACCCATGCTGCCACCCGTTCCCATCGCGTAGCCGATTTGCTTGGATAACGAAGATGAATTGAGAATTTACAGAAAATACGGCCTAGGAACAGAGAAATGAGCAGATAAACTGATGAGGCATGGGAAAGCGGTGAGCTTGGTTGCAGTGAGGCTCACGTTAAAGTATCTGATGATATTACGGAAAAACTGATTAATGAGGCACTAGACTTACAGTCAATTTCAATCAGGTTGAATAAGTCTCTGATAGAAGACCTGAAAATGATAGCAGATCTCAATGGATTAGGTTATCAGCCGTTAATCCGGCAGGTTTTAAATCGTTTTGTTAATAGTGAAAATATGAATATGCAGGTTTAGGTATATAACAAATTTATTTATTTTTTCGCATTAATTTTTTGGGCACACATGGGGCAATAGTGAGTTTTTCGTTTGCATGAATCGAAAGCGGCACTATGTGCAACCAGAGAATCAGTCCCTTTGTATTTATCAATGATACCACGGTGCTTAAACTCGGTGCCGATCATTATCAGATATTTTGATTTGTATTATTCGCCTTTTAATTAAAAATAATACGTGTTGATAATATCGCCTGTTAATTGCCTCCTAGAATAGGAATCGCCACTATCATTTGATGGTTAAATTTTTGTTAAAAACTATATAAGATACCTTGATTGTTTGCAAAATATCAATACAATAAAGTGCCGAATTAGGTTAACCAAAAAAAATGATAGTGACGAATTGACACCACCTGAAATAAAAAATAAATGACACCATTAATCAGAGTTATTGTTAAATGGAATCACTCGTGCCTTTGTGATATCTATTTTGATTCAGTTGTTGTTAACTCCATCTCATAGTTATTGATTGGGAACTGTCCATATGTATCATGTAAAAGTTGTTTACAACTTTCCTGTTTAATCAGGTCACTGAGTTCATTTAACCTTCTTTGCAACAATCTCTTAGTTTCTTTTTCATTATCCAAGACAGTTTGCAAAATTTTGGTCAATTGCTGTTGTAATGGAATAGGTGCGTCTGAATTTCCTGATAGTAAAGTCACCACTTCTACTGCCTTCAGATAAGTGATTTCCATATCAACAAGTTCATCCCACTTTTCATTTCTGGCTAAATCAATCATTTGCTCACTTAAACTAAGGATCTGCTGATAAGCTGACAAAAGATCCATATCATTTTTCATTAAACAATATCCTGACTGGCGTTGTAATGAGGATCTATTTGCCGCCAAGAGTCGGAAATCTCGGAAAGTAAATCAATCACTTCGGTAATAGCCTTCTCATCATTGCGTAAATTGGCATGGAGTAAACGGCGGCTCATATAATCATATAAAGCAAAAAGATTCTGGGCAATCTCACCGCCTTTTTCGAAATCTAATCCTTCTTTGAGGCCATTATCAATGATATTAATCGCCTTTGAAATAGCTAACCCTTTTTCTGGAATATTCCCTTGTTGTATCAGAATGATTGCACGACGCAGGGCGCTAAGCGCCCCGTTGAACAATATCTGAATCAACTGATAGGGAGAGGCATTCATAATTTCGCTCTCAAGATCTACCTGAGCGTATAACTGGCTTGCCGAACGTTGATACATTGGTGTCCTTTTTTATCTTAAAAGCTGAGCCAAGGATAAACCTGCCTGATTCATTGAAGTAGTCAGTTTTTCCAGTTCAATGAATTGTTTTTTATAGCGCGCCATTGTGGCATCAATGTTTCTGTTAGTCTGTTCTGCTTGTCTTTCCAGTGTTTTCAGACTCTTCTTAATACCTTCTGTTGCTGCATCGATAGTCCCTTCATGGCTATCTAGCGTTTTTTTCAATAAATTAAAATTCTGGGTGGCAAAACCGGTTTTTTCTCCATCCCCCATAAAGAAAGCCTTAACGTTGGCAGGTTTCTCTTTCAGGTTTTTTTCCAGTTTTTCGTTGCTAATTTCCAGCTTACCATCCTCTTTTTGTTTGATGCCCAGTTTATTCAGGGTAGCGATATCATCAACATGTTGTGCCGCAAACAATTGTTGTCTTAGCTGGCTTTGAATATTTTTTAAAGTACCATCACCCAATAAGACCCCATTGTCTTTCGAAGCTGCTTCACCTTTTGCAACAGGCTTGAATTTTGTCAATGAAGTAAAAGTAGTCTGTACTTCATTATAAGCATCAACCCACTTTTTGATTGCTTCTTTCATTGGTTCGATATCACGGGAAACAACCAGTGTTTCTGATTTAAATATTTCTTTGGTTATGGTTTTGGTTTCGGTTGTGCCATTTTTTCCCGGAACTTGTTCTGTGACTGTTTCTGATTTTGATTCTGAGACTTTTTTCAGATTTAGAATAACACCTTCTGGTGCATCCTTTATTTCATTAGTTTGGCGTTCAATCTCAATTCCATTGACTGTTAATTTTGCATTGGCAGGTTCCACCACTTGGTTCATTGCACCAGAGCCGACACCTTCATTGTTATACTTGTAGTTCAGCAGATTATTCAGTTTATCATCACCATCAACCTTGATAGTCATGACTGATTTTGTGCCGGCTTTTTTCGAAGTCAGTATCAAATAGTTTTTATCATCTTTTGCTTTGATAATGCTGGCATTAACATTGCCTTCTTGTTTATTAATTGCATCACGAATTTCAACCAGAGAAGTTTCATTATCTTTCAGGGAAATAAGAATTGGCTTTTCTTTTTCTTCACCGGTTTTTTTTTCACCTGGCTGCGTAATAGTAATGGTACGAGTACCTTTACCTTGTTCCCCTAATGGGGCTTTTACATCAGGAAATGCCTGAGACTGCAAAGACTGAGCCTTGGCAAGCTGTTGAACTTCAATGACATAGTTACCCGGACTGGCTTTAGAATCCGTACTTGGGGTAAATGTTTTATGATCTTCGCTGGTTTTAGTGGTATTGAGTTTATCGAATTTTTTGAGTTCTTCGGATGCACTCTTTAATTTTTCCAAACTGCCTTTTAATGTGCCAAAACCGGTTAGTTTCGCGTTATAGCTGCTTTGTTGCTGCGTTATTGGGTGTAAACGTTTTCTTTCATTTACTTCAAGTTGATCCAGTATCCCAGATATCCCAGATGTGGCTCCTGCTGAGGAAATGCTAGCCATATTGACTCCTTTTAGTAAAAAGCATCGCTGGGTGTGTTATCGGACTAATTTGCGAAAAGTTTACTGACAAAATAATTTTTTTGATGGCTGGAATAGTTGATGAGAACAGGCGCTATTTGGGTTATCGGGAAATTTTGTGAAAAAAAATAAAAAAGTTTTTCAAGAAATATTAAAGGTTCTTTTTAAGGAGCCGATAAAACTGTTGGCGGTGATGAACACCGTGAGCAAAAGGCTCAAACTCATTATATCGACTTGATTTTAAAAGGAACTCTACTATGGCATCAGTTATTAATACTAACTACTCATCTCTGCTGGCGCAAAATAACCTGACCAGATCTAAAGGCGTTTTAGGCTCTGCTATTGAGCGTCTGTCCTCTGGTTTACGTATTAACAGCGCGAAGGATGACGCTGCTGGTCAAGCGATCGCTAACCGTTTTACTGCTAACGTTAAAGGTCTGAATCAGGCTTCCCGTAACGCAAACGACGGTATTTCCATTGCTCAGACTACTGAAGGTGCGCTGAACGAAATCAATAACAACCTGCAACGTATTCGTGAACTGGCTGTTCAGTCTACAAACGGCACTAACTCTGAAAGTGACAAGAAATCCATTCAGGCAGAAGTCGATCAGCGTTTGGCGGAAATTGACCGTATCTCTGAGCAAACTCAGTTTAATGATGTAAAAGTACTGAGTGAAAAAGCCAAATCAATGACTATTCAGGTTGGTGCTAGTGATGGTGAAGTTATCAAAATTGATCTGAAACAAATTGATAAAGGAACATTAGGTCTGGGTGAGTTTAGAGTTGCATCAGAACAAGATGCAACGCAAAAAAAAGCAGTAACAGACGCTGAAGCTAAAGTAAAAGACGCTCAGGAAAAATTAAAGGCCGAAACAGATGATAAGAAAAAGCCGGATTTACAAGCGAAGCTTAATGAGGCAAATACAGAACTTAAAACAGCAAAAGAAGCAAAAGGGACTCTAAACCCTACAGAAAAGCCATTGGAAAAATTAGACGACGCTCTCGCTACAGTTGACAGCCTGCGCAGCTCCTTAGGTGCAGTACAAAACCGTCTGGAATCCACCGTTAATAACCTGAACAACACCGTTAACAACCTGAGCGCTGCTCGCAGCCGTATCGAAGATGCTGACTACGCGGTTGAAGTTTCTAATATGAGCCGTGGCCAGATCCTGCAACAGGCGGGTACTGCTGTTCTGGCTCAGGCGAACCAAATTCCACAATCCGTTATGTCTCTGCTGCGTTAATTTTTATTTTCCAGTTAGGCAACTATGCAGGGTAACCTGCATAAACAACGCTTATAAAATAAGGATCGGTGCGCCGATCCTTATTTTTTAGTATTTAGTTAGTGTTTTTATCAAGATTGTCAAGGACAGCCTGAAACTGATTATGCATTTGGGCGGACAGCAAAAATTTCGCATAGGTGAAAAAGAAGTGCTTTTACTTCATTGTTCCAACGATTGGACCGATTAGGGGATTGGATAATGGTATCCAGTCTCTTATCCAAAGGTGTCTGTTGTTGTGAGCGATTTGTATACCGCCGAAGGCGTGATGGACAAAAATAGCCTCTGGAAGCGCTATGTACCCCTGGTTCGCCATGAAGCATTGAGGCTACAGGTCAGATTGCCGGCCAACGTAGAACTCGATGACTTGCTTCAGGCCGGTGGCATAGGCTTACTGAATGCGGTGGAGCGGTTTGATTCCATGCAGGGAACCGCCTTTACCACCTATGCGGTACAGCGCATCAGAGGTGCAATGTTGGATGAGTTGAGGAGCCGTGATTGGGCTCCGCGTAGTGTGCGGCGTAACGCACGTGAAGTCACGCAAACCATCCGTAAACTTGAGCAAGAGTTAGGCCGTCCAGCCAGTGAGCAGGAAGTTGCTAAAGAATTAAAGATTAATCTGATAGAATATCGGCAAATACTGTTAGATACGAATAACAGTCAACTGTTTTCTTATGACGAATGGCACGAAATTCACGGTGAAAGCTGTGAGCCAGTGATTGAGGAAGAGCATGAAACCAACCCTCTTCAACTATTACTGGAAGGTGATCTTCGCCAGCGGGTAATCGAGGTCATAGAATCGTTACCTGAACGAGAAAAGATGGTTCTTACGTTGTACTATCAGGAAGAACTGAATCTTAAAGAGATCGGCGCAGTGCTTAATGTGGGAGAATCCCGCGTAAGCCAGCTTCACAGCCAGGCGATAAAAAGGCTGAGAGCACGTTTGAATCCAGAACAGTAACTTTTTGCTTGTTTGTTTTTTTTGTTAAGACTATACACAGGGCTTTATCTCTTATGTCTATTACAACACAAAAGAAACGGCCTCTTAGCCGTTATATCAAAGATTATAAACATAGCCAGACTCATTGTCTGCACTGTCATAAAACCCTCGACCGTATTTCGCTGGTTTTTAACGGTCAGGTCATCAATAAGGAAGCTATTTCTGAGATGACTGAATTGGTGGATGACAAAACCTGGAATGAGTTGCAGGGTAAATTTGTGGCGCTGTGCCGCTTTTGTAGTGAAATTTATTGCAATAGCCAGACTGATTATTTCGACATTATGTCATTTAAACAGTATCTGTTTGAGCAAACAGAGATGAGTCATAGTACTGTACGTGAGTATGTGGTTCGTTTAAGGCGTTTGGATGAATTACTGACTTCAAGTAATTATCCAACCAGTGAGTTTACGCCGGAAAAGATCCAGGAAAAACTCAGTGAGGAATTATCTCAATCTGCGTTTAGCAATTATAATATTGCCCTGCGTAAATATGAACAATATTTGAGCTGGCAACAGAGTGGTCGTCATTGATTAATTATACCGACAGGTAATGTTATTAAATTGAAACGATTTCAGAGGGGAATGCGATTATCACGCACTCCCCTCTATGTATATTTACGTTGAACGGATTAATTTAGCCACTTATTTTAATGACTAAATAAATGGCTTTATCAGAAATAACTTGCACCAAAAAATGACATTCGCTGTTTCATGTTAACCAATGGTCATCAGGCTGGCATTACCGCCTGCGGCCGCCGTATTAACACTTAATGAACGCTCATGCAGTAAGCGTTCTAGCAGTAAATTGGTTTCACCACGGGCAAAACCCTGTACGGAAATAATCGGCCCTTTACGTTGGGCAATCACTTCACACACATGGCGTAATTGGTCACAATCACCATGATAAATAACCGCTTCCATCGCTGTTTCTTCATTCTGCCAATCGTTGACCCAATAAATATGCTGGCGAACCTCATTAGGTAACTGACGATGTAACCCTTGATGCAGTTCGTCTTTTTCCCAAATTGCCTGACAACCGACAGAAAGCACCGCGGCTAATTGCACCAATGTGTCTTGTTCGTTGTCTGCAAGGCAAAGAACATGACCGCGCGGCAGTAAGGCATAAGTATTGCGCTCTCCGGTTGGCCCTGGTAACAGGCGTATTGTTCCGCCTTGTGCCAGTAAACTGTATTCCTGAATTACCTGATTCAATCCTTCATTATTCTGCTCGGTTGCCCAATTTGCCAGTTTGTAGAGCGGCGAGTGCAGGTCAACACGGGCTTTGGCATCAAGCTCATATTCTGTATCCTGCCGTTCCAGGGTTTGGCTGGCAGCATTGAGAGGGCGCTGTGACAGCAAACGATACAGATACAGAGGCCCTCCGGCTTTTGGTCCTGTACCTGACAAGCCTTCACCACCAAACGGCTGCACGCCGACGACTGCACCCACCATATTGCGGTTGACATATATGTTGCCGACTTTCGCTTTGCCTGTGACTTGGGCGATGGTCTCATCAATACGAGTATGGACTCCCAATGTTAAGCCATAGCCGGCAGCGTTGATCTGCTCCAGCAGATTATCTAACTCACTACGTTTAAAACGGACGACATGCAGAACTGGCCCGAAAATTTCTTTCTTCAATTCATCGAAACTTTCCAGTTCAATCAGCGTTGGTTTAACGAAAGTGCCTTGTGACCACTCTTGGCTATCTGTGGTATTTTCATATACCGCCTGATAAATTGTCCGGCCTTTGGTACGCATGGTTTGGATATGACGCTCGATACCCGCTTTCGCTTCTGCATCAATGACGGGGCCAATATCTGTAAATAAGTGCTCAGTATTCCCCATCCGGCATTCAGCCATCGCCCCTTTCAGCATAGTGATCGTTCTTTCAGCGACATCTTCCTGAACACACAGGATACGCAGGGCAGAACAGCGTTGGCCGGCACTGTCAAAAGCGGAAGCGATGACATCGGTAACAACTTGTTCGGTTAACGCGGAGGAATCTATGATCATGGCATTCAGGCCACCGGTTTCTGCGATCAACGGTGTCGGGCGACCTTGTGCATCAAGGCGACCAGCAATATTGCGCTGCAACAAGCTGGCGACTTCGGTAGAGCCGGTAAACATGACACCACGTACACGCTCATCACCGACCAGCAATGCACCTACTGTTTCCCCTTGTCCGGGTAATAATTGCAGTACATCGCGAGGAATACCAGCCTGATGCAATATTTTTACTGCAATGGCGGCAATAAGTGGTGTTTGCTCTGCGGGTTTGGCCAGAACACTATTACCTGCTGCCAATGCAGCCGCGATTTGACCGGTGAAAATTGCCAGCGGGAAGTTCCACGGGCTGATACACACCACAGGTCCTAGTGGGCGATGGGTATCATTGGCGAAATCCTGGCGAACCTGGCTTGCATAATAGTGGAGAAAATCCACCGCTTCGCGTACTTCGGCAATCGCATTGTTGAATGTTTTACCCGCTTCACGAACCAAAATGCCGAGCAAGGATTGCAGATTGTTTTCCATCAACTCCGCTGCACGGACTAAAATTGCGGCACGTTCTGAAGGGGGAGTGGCAAACCAAATTGTGCCGGCATCGGTAGCCACATCCAGCGCATAGCTAACTTCCTGTTCAGTAGCTTCGCGCACATAACCCACGATATCGGAGTTTCTGGCGGGATTGTTCACAGGCTTAAGCGCCG
The DNA here is from genome assembly GCF_001908105.1 of Xenorhabdus eapokensis. The sequence continues at coordinate 44,213 of NZ_MKGQ01000015.1, read as the reverse complement.
GCAGTTCTCCTGTCGGTTGGTAATCGCCACCTAATAACGGTTCGCTATTCCACGTTTCCATTGAAGAACTGAGCAGGGCGCTGGAAAGAGAAGCTAAACGATGTTCATTGGCGAGATCCAACCCTGATGAATTGACACGGTTTTTGCCATATAAATCACGGGGCAGAGGAATTTTAGGATGAGGCAAGCCGATTTGCCCTTCAGCTTGCGCCAATTCCTGTACGATTTTTACCGGATCAGCAACCAATTCGTCAATCGGCAGTGACGTATCGGCAATGCGATTGACAAATGAAGTATTGGCTCCATTTTCCAGCAAACGCCGCACCAGATAAGCCAGTAGTGTTTCGTGTGTGCCTACCGGTGCGTAAATGCGGCATGGACGATTGAGTTTACCTTCTGAGATCTTGCCGACGACTTGTTCATAAAGCGGTTCACCCATGCCATGCAGGCATTGGAATTCATATTGCCCCGGATAATAGTTTTGTCCCGCCAGATGATAAATGGCAGATAAAGTATGGGCGTTGTGGGTAGCAAATTGCGGGTAGATCAAATTAGGGACAGAGAGCAGTTTGCGGGCACAGGCAAGGTAAGAAACATCGGTATAGACCTTGCGGGTATACACCGGATAGTCTTCCAAACCATCGATTTGGGCACGTTTAATTTCACTATCCCAGTAAGCCCCTTTCACCAGACGGATCATCAACCTGTGACGGCTGCGTTGTGCCAAATCAATAATGCTGTCGATGACGAAAGGACAACGTTTCTGATAAGCTTGAATGACAAAACCAATACCGTTCCAGCCTTCCAGCTTTGGTTCGAAACACAATTTTTCCAGCAAATCGAGGGAAATTTCCAGACGATCGGCTTCTTCTGCATCAATATTGATACCGATATCATATTGACGAGCCTGTAAGGTCAGGGAAAGCAGGCGAGGATAGAGCTCCTCAATAACACGTTCATATTGGGCACGGCTATAACGTGGATGCAGGGCGGAAAGTTTGATAGAAATTCCTGGTCCCTCATAAATACCACGGCCATTTGATGCCTTGCCAATGGCGTGGATCGCTTGCTGATAAGAAACCATATAGGCTTGTGCATCTTCTTCGGTTAATGCAGCTTCGCCGAGCATATCATAAGAATAGCGAAAGCCTTTTTCTTCCAGTTTACGGGCGTTGGCAAGGGCTTGGGCGATGGTTTCTCCCGTCACAAATTGTTCACCCATCAAGCGCATTGCCATATCCACACCCTTGCGCACCAACGGCTCGCCGCTTTTGTTGATAATACGGTTCAGGGATTTGGATAACTTGGCTTCATTATGGGTAGATACCAGCTTGCCAGTGAACAACAAGCCCCATGTTGCAGCGTTGACAAACATGGAGGGGCTTTGGCCTAAATGGGAATGCCAGTTGCCATTACTGATCTTATCGCGGATCAGGGCATCACGGGTTGCTTTATCGGGGATACGCAGCAGGGCTTCGGCGAGGCACATCAATGCCACACCTTCCTGTGAAGAAAGTGAAAACTCTTGCAACAATCCCTGAACCAAACCTGAGCGGCCAATGCCCTGTTTTTGTTGACGCAGCTTTTCGGCAATAGAATAAGCGAGCTGATGCGTTGCCTTGGCTTGTTCTTCAGATAGCTGTGCACGTTGCAGCAGCATAGGAACCGCTTGGATTTCGGGGAGGCGATAGGCCGCAGTAATTGCCGAACGTTTCACCGATTGGGGTAAAATATGTTCGGCAAAATCCAGAAATGGTTGATAAGACGCCTCAATCGGTGATTCTACTTCGGAAATCAATTCTTCTTTGTTATCCTGATCCGCTGATATTTCTGGGAGTTTTTCCTCATTTTCCAGACGTTCAAGATAATTAAAAATGGCTTGCTTAATTAGCCAGTGTGGGGTGCGTTCAATTCGTTGTGCTGCGGCTTTTATGCGATTACGTGTTGCTTCATCGAGCTTTACACCCATAGTGGTACTACCCATTTTCACTCCTTAATAGGTAAAACTAGAACAAGTTACATAACAATATCTTTCATGTTGCAACTTTGTGCAACTTCGTTAAAAGTGATCATTCTAAATTTGTGAAATTAATCTTGTTTTTATTATTTTTTCAGAGAGTCTTGTTATAAATTTCTATTTATTATATTGATATTTATGGGTTTTATTTTAATTGTGCAAAGTTTAGGTATAACCAGTTATTTAATTTCAGGTGCAACTATTGGAGTGATAAATGTGATTTAGCAAGCGTTTTTTATAAAAATACAGTTAATTAGTTGTTAAAAATGTTTTGGCTAAACTAGGATAGAATGTAATTTTAAAATAATTACAAGTGTAAATAGTGCGTATGAAAACTAATATCATCTTCAGGTGCAACTGTTGTCGCAGCCTGATAAAAAGCGAAGTATCACTTGGGAGTACTGCGCGCACAGATGATATTATTTACACAAATAACACATTTGCAGATACATAATTTATAAAAACACTATGGAGAAGAACCTGCATGACAGTAAATTCACCAATGCTCATTACCTTCATTATCTATATCGCAGGAATGCTGCTGATAGGTTTTATGGCTTATCGTTCTACCAAAAATTTTGATGATTACATATTGGGTGGTCGGCGATTAGGTAGTGTGGTAACGGCATTATCTGCTGGCGCTTCTGATATGAGTGGCTGGTTATTGATGGGGTTGCCAGGGGCTATTTTTTTCTCTGGAATTTCAGAGAGTTGGATCGCATTAGGGCTGCTATTAGGCGCATACCTGAATTGGCGATGGATTGCAGGTAGATTACGCGTTCATACTGAAGTGAGTAATAACGCATTGACGTTACCAGATTATTTCACTCATCGCTTTGAAGATAAAAGTAAAATCCTGCGTATTATCTCGGCACTGGTTATCTTGATTTTCTTTACTATTTACTGTGCATCGGGTGTTGTGGCGGGTGGACTGTTGTTTGAAAACACGTTCGGCATCAGCTATGAAAAGGCTATCTGGTTAGGTGCATTGGCAACGATTGCCTATACCTTCCTTGGTGGTTTTTTGGCAGTGAGTTGGACGGATACAGTTCAGGCAACGTTGATGATTTTTGCTTTGATTTTAGTTCCTGTTTTGGTTCTGTTCAAAGTGGGGGGAGTTAGCTCCGCTATCAATATTATTGAAGCAAAAAATCTGGCCTATTTAGATATGTTTAAGAATCTGAATATTATTGCCATTGTTTCTTTGTTGGGATGGGGATTGGGTTATTTTGGTCAGCCACATATTCTGGCTCGCTTCATGGCGGCAGACTCTCACCAGACTATTCATAAAGCCCGTCGCATCAGTATGACGTGGATGTTCTTGTGTCTTGCAGGTACTGTGGCTGTTGGCTTCTTTGGTATCTCATATTTTGAAATATATCCTGAGCAGGCAGGGCCAGTATTGCAAAACCGTGAGCGTATCTTTATAGAATTAGGTGTGCTCTTATTTAACCCGTGGATCACTGGAATATTGTTGTCTGCGGTACTGGCTGCGGTTATGAGTACATTGAGTTGTCAGTTGTTGGTTTGTTCCAGCGCATTGACGGAAGATCTCTATAAAGCATTTATACGAACCAAAGCTAGCCAGAAAGAATTGGTATGGGTTGGTCGTATGATGGTTTTGCTGGTGGCAATTATTGCTATCGCGCTCGCAACTAACCCAAACAATAAGGTACTGGCTTTAGTCAGTAATGCCTGGGCTGGATTTGGTGCGGCGTTTGGTCCGGTGGTTTTGATTTCGGTATTGTGGAAGCGCATGACTCGCAATGGTGCATTGGCTGGTATGTTGGTGGGAGCTATCACCGTACTGGTTTGGATGGAGTTCCGTTGGTTTTCCTTGTATGAAATTATTCCAGGTTTCATTTTCGCGACGATTGCTATTATCGTGGTGAGTTTGCTAGGAAAAGCGCCAAGCCAAGCGACACAACAGCGTTTTCTTAAAGCCGAAGCGCATTATAAGACTAAGTAATCCAAATAAAATAATAAGCCTCTGAATATTTAGGGGCTTGTTAGGACACTGTAGCAAATAGCCGATGGTAGTATAAAACGGTTCATGATAACCCTTTCACTGAGTGGTAAACGAAAAAACCATCAGTAGCGTACTGATGGTTTTAGATTTATGGGTGCTTAAATTTTGTTATCGATTTATCGTAAATCATTCCCACTCAATCGTCGCTGGTGGCTTACCGCTGATGTCATAGACTACCCGCGAAATACCATCGACTTCATTAATGATCCTGTTCGATACACGACCCAAGAAATCATATGGCAGATGTGCCCAATGAGCGGTCATAAAGTCGATAGTTTCTACCGCACGCAGGGACACAACCCAGTCATATTTACGGCCATCACCCATAACACCAACAGAACGCACTGGCAGGAACACGGTAAATGCCTGGCTGACTTTATGGTATAAATCCGCTTTGTGCAGTTCTTCAATAAAGATGGCATCGGCACGACGCAGTAAATCACAATATTCTTTCTTCACTTCGCCCAATACGCGAACACCAAGGCCCGGACCTGGGAATGGGTGGCGGTATAGCATATCATGTGGCAGCCCCAACTCCAGACCGATACGGCGCACTTCGTCTTTGAACAACTCTTTCAGCGGTTCAACCAGACCCAGTTTCATATCGTCTGGCAAGCCACCGACATTATGGTGAGATTTAATAACATGGGCATTACCTGTTGCAGATGCTGCTGATTCGATAACATCTGGATAAATCGTGCCCTGTGCCAACCACTTAACCTGAGTTTGTTTTGATGCTTCTTCATCAAAAACATCAATAAATACATGACCAATGGCTTTGCGTTTAGCTTCCGGATCATTAATTCCTGCCAATGCAGACAGGAAACGTTCTTCCGCTTTAACATGAATGATGTTTAGGTCAAATTTACCGGCGAACATCTCCATCACTTGATCCGCTTCATTTAAACGCAGCAGGCCATTGTCTACGAAAACGCAAGTCAAACGCTTACCAATTGCGCGATTCAGCAACAGTGCCGTGACAGAAGAATCCACCCCGCCAGACAGTGCCAGAATAACGTGATCATCACCAATCTGTACGCGCAGACGTTCTACAATATCTTCAATGATAGAAGCAGGTGTCCACAGCGCTTCACATTGACAAATATCCAGAACGAAACGTTTCAGGATATTCGTGCCCTGGTGAGTATGAGTGACTTCCGGGTGGAACTGCACACCATAAAACCGTTTTTCGTCATTAGCCATGATGGCAAACGGACAAGTATCAGTGCTGGCAATCGTTGTGAAACCAGCAGGGATAGCCGTTACTTTATCGCCATGACTCATCCATACATCCAGCAGTGGTTTGCCGGTTTCACTCAGAACATCTTGAATATCGCGGAATAGTTCGCAATTATTCTTGATTTCAACCTGCGCATAACCAAATTCACGCTCATCAGAGTTGGAAACCTGGCCGCCCAATTGCATAGACATGGTTTGCATACCATAGCAGACACCCAGTACAGGTACGCCCGCATTGAAAACATACTCCGGCGCACGTGGGCTATTGTGCTCAGTCGTGCTCTCTGGTCCACCAGAAAGGATAATACCATTCGGGTTAAATTCACGGATTTGTTCTTCAGTGACATTCCATGTCCAAAGTTCACAATAAACACCGATTTCACGAATGCGGCGAGCAATAAGCTGAGTATATTGCGAACCAAAATCAAGGATCAAAATGCGATGCTGATGGATATTAGTTGTCATTTGAGGTGAGTTCCAAAAACAAGTGGCAATTAAAAAATAAAAAAATCAGTGGCCCTAGGGTGGGCCACTCTAAATAAATTACAGACCTAAACGGTAGTTAGGTGATTCTTTGGTGATTGTCACGTCATGAACGTGGCTTTCCTGAATACCCGCACCACTGATACGAACGAATTCTGCTTTAGTTCTCAGTTCATCAATGGTTGCACAACCGGTCAGCCCCATACAGGAACGCAAACCGCCCATTTGCTGGTGGACAATATTTTTCAGCAGACCCTTGTAAGCCACCCGACCTTCGATGCCTTCAGGAACCAGTTTGTCAGCCGCATTATCAGTCTGGAAGTAACGATCAGAGGAACCTTTGGACATCGCGCCCAAAGAACCCATGCCGCGGTAAGATTTGAACGAACGGCCTTGATAAAGCTCGATTTCTCCTGGTGACTCTTCTGTCCCTGCCAGCATGGAACCTACCATCACACATGATGCACCTGCCGCAATCGCTTTGGCGATGTCACCGGAGAAACGGATCCCACCATCTGCAATCACAGGGATACCGGTGCCTGCCAGTGCTTCAACCGCATCGGCAATAGCAGTAATCTGGGGAACACCAACACCAGTAACGATACGAGTCGTACAAATAGAACCAGGGCCGATACCCACTTTAACCGCATTCACACCCGCTTCTACCAGTGCCTTAGCGCCTTCACCCGTTGCTACATTACCGCCGATGATTTGCAGATCAGGATACTTAGCGCGAGTTTCACGAATACGCTGTAATACACCTTCAGAATGGCCGTGAGAAGAGTCAATAAGCAGTACATCGACACCCGCAGCAACCAATGCATCAACCCGCTCTTCGTTGCCAGCACCTGCGCCAACTGCCGCACCGACACGCAAACGGCCTTGTTCGTCTTTACATGCGTTTGGTTTACGCTCCGCTTTCTGGAAGTCTTTTACTGTAATCATGCCAAGCAGATGGAAGTTATCATCAACAACCAGCGCTTTCTCTACCCGTTTTTCGTGCATTTTATGCAAAACCACTTCACGAGCTTCGCCTTCTTTTACAGTTACCAAACGTTCTTTAGGGGTCATCACTGCCGTCACAGGCTGATTCAGATCAGTCACGAAACGCACATCGCGGCCAGTAATAATGCCCACTAATTCGTTCTGTTCTGTTACCACTGGATAACCTGCAAAACCATTGCGTTCAGCCAGTTCATGAACTTCGCGCAGAGTTGTTTGTGGCGTTACAGTAACAGGATCAGTGACTACACCACTTTCATGCTTCTTCACGCGGCTGACTTCTTCAGCCTGGCGTTCAATTGACATATTTTTATGAATGAAGCCAATGCCCCCTTCTTGTGCCAGTGCGATTGCCAATGAAGATTCCGTTACAGTATCCATAGCTGCGGAAAGCATAGGTACGTTCAGGCGAATGGTGGAAGTTAATTGGGTGGACAGATCTGCGGTGTTAGGCAAGACTGTTGAGTGGGCAGGAACCAACAATACATCGTCAAAAGTTAATGCTTCTTTTTTAATTCGTAACATGGGCAATATCTCACCAGGCTATGGAGCAATAAGAGGGATAAAATATTGCCGCGGCATTATACAGGCCGAAATCGGTTGCCTCCAGCATTTTTTGAAAAAAATTCTTGCTTAGTCGTGTAATGAGACTAATATCGGTTAATTAAGTCCTTGTTTTAAAATTTGATCTAGCTCACATGTCACTACCAACCCATACCGGAATTTTTTCTGTCAGCCGTTTGAATCAGACTGTTCGTCAGCTATTGGAGCTGGAAATGGGCAGAATTTGGTTGTCCGCTGAAATGTCCAATTTTTCTCAGCCATCATCAGGGCATTGGTACTTCACATTAAAAGATGAACGTGCACAAGTTCGTGCTGCCATGTTTCGAAGTCATAACCTGCGGGCAACGTTTCGTCCACAAAATGGTCAACAGGTATTGGTTCGGGCACAAATTACTCTGTATGAACCGCGGGGTGATTATCAACTGATAGTGGAAAGTATTCAGCCTGCGGGTGATGGTTTGTTGCAACAACAGTTTGAAATATTGAAGCAAAAACTCGCCACAGAAGGCTTATTTGATCAGCTTCATAAAAAGTCACTTCCCTCTCCGGCAAAACGACTCGGTGTCGTCACATCTTCCAGTGGTGCTGCATTGCACGATATTTTGCATATCTTGAAACGCCGTGATCCTTCCTTGCCCGTTGTTATTTATCCTACCGTTGTTCAGGGAGCCGAAGCACCATTACAGATTATTCGGGCAATCGAGCTGGCAAATGCGCGACAAGAGTGTGATGTTCTGATTGTCGGACGTGGCGGAGGATCGCTGGAAGACTTATGGTGTTTTAATGATGAACAAGTGGCACGGGCAATATTCCAAAGTCATATTCCCATTGTCAGCGCTGTCGGCCATGAAACCGATATCACCATTGCGGATTTTGTCGCTGATTTACGTGCACCAACGCCTTCTGCGGCAGCAGAGTTGGTTAGCCGCAATCAAACAGAATTATTACGGCAAATCCAATCCCTGCAACAACGCCTGGAAATGGCGATGGATTATTTCTTCGCGCAAAAACGACAGGAATTTAATGTATTGCAGCACCGTCTTCAGCAGCAACGTCCTGATTTGCAATTGGCGCGTCAGCAGAATCATTTAGCTGAGTTACGGCAAAAGTTGATTGATAGTTTTTTACGTTGCCTAAAACAGCACTCAATTTCATATGAAAAATTGAATCAGCGATTACTGCAAATTCACCCTGAGAGGGAAATCCAGCGTCATAGCCAATCTATCCAGCAGTTTGATTTCCGCTTGAAACAGGCCATTGAACGGCAGCTGGGGCGTTATCGGGAAAAATTTGCTGTTTCCTGCTCGCGTATGGAGGCTGTCAGCCCATTGGCAACGTTGGGTCGTGGTTACAGTATTAGCGAAGCTCCTGATGGAAAATTATTAAGGCAGGTTAAACAAGTAAAAGCAGGTGATATGCTGAAAACACGGTTGCAGGATGGCTGGGTTGAGAGTCAGGTGACACAAATTGGATTTGGATCCTAAATAAAAAGCAGCCCCAGCCTGGGGCTTATTCTGTGTTTATACACCGTGTTAATAGAAATCAATCCCTATCCAATTTCGTTTGGTTATCCATTTTAATCACATTGATTGGATAAATATGACAAATGAAAATGTTTGGTCAAGGATAATGCAGTATAGAGGTGAAACTTATTTGAATATTTTTTATATAAAACGATTTAATCTAAACGAGGCTTTCAGGGCTTTAAAATTAAAAACCCCGCTGTAGTATTTTATATTCATATTCTTGAGCATTAAGCTGCGTTTGTAGCTGCATCATAAATGTATCTTGATGTTTAAATTCATTGCAAACGAATAAATCAAGAGCGGCATATTGATGTTCAGGCCATGTGTGAATAGTAAAATGTGACTCTGCTAATATTAGCGCACCACTGACACCCCATGGTTGGAATTGATGGAAGTGATGAGTAACCACATTCAGCTCACATTGTTGGGCAGTATCAAGCATGATTTTTTCAATGGCTGATACAGATTTCAGTACCTCTGCATCACAATCTTTCATATCTATGATCATGTGAGTGCCAAGTTGTCGTGTATTATCCGGTGTACTGACTTTTTCCTGACCACGATATTGAAATTTAGTGCCGTGACACTTATTACAAGTTGCCTCTATGAGCTGTTCTATCGTTAATATGTTCTTTCCGTGTCCAATGGTTATCATATTATTACATGATTTACATTGGTAAAATTTTATACGAGGGTTAATTTCTCCGGTATAGAGTTTATCTGAATAATTATTTTCCCTTGGGATTGTCGGGTACGTTAGAGGTGTAACAGAAAGAACATAGAGATCGCTGACATTACTGATAATACTTCCGCCATGATATTTATTGAATTGCGGATAAATATGTCTGATAAGAAGATTCTGGTTGTTAAATAATTTTTGAACTTCTTGGTTTTCCATTGGTTTTTTTTGACCAAAGGAGAGTAAAATCTCACTATTATCATTTTTAGTGAAACTAATAGCACGTGATAAAAATAGTTTTAATCCGCTCAATGTATAAGGAGGATCTGTCAAGACGATGTCAAAATTTTTAGTGTATACATTAGAGAGTTTTAGATCTAAATATTCAGTATTAATGACAAAATTATTTTGCTCTGCGACATCCCGAATAAATATTAGTAGGTCCTGATCGATATCCTTGACAAAAATATTTTTTGAGCAGTCGTGGCCGAGCTTTTTAAATGCCATCATCAGGGCTAAGGAAGTCAAATCATCATCACCCAAAAATAAAATATTTTGTTTAAATACTCTTGGGTTATTAAGTAATAGCATTACCCGGCGTATTGATGTCTCTAATGTCGCATGTGCTTGATCTAACAAAACATTGACTTTAGGTCTGCTGTTATATATAGGCGCCAATAAAACGGAAAGCTCTTGCTCAAACTCTTCTCGTTTCTCCTCTGATGACAGCAAGTTATATTTATTTATATCAATTGATCGGTATCCCAGTTCATCTTGTACGTATTTTACGCCGATAGAGTTTAACCTAAAAATACCTTTGTTTTCAGCGTAATCATATTTGATTAATTCTTTTTTAAATGCGAAAATGATAGGAATAGGTAAACCGCTTTTTAATGAAATATCTTTATTTGATGTGCGGTCATATAAATATAAGCGTATTAATAATGTCTCTAGCACTTCAACTGGGTGTGACAACTTCATATTATTTCTTATAACATTCAGCGTGTTCATGGTAATCTCTTTTTACGTGATTTACTAATTTTACAACGTAATTAAAACTCAGAATTATTAACCCAGATGTTTAAATTCCACTTGAATCTACTACTACTGTTGTTCTTTCTGAAGTCTGCAATTTATCCTCCTGCCATAAATTCTGGAAATTCACTTATACTGTTTATAAATTTAGCCATTATATAAGTGATTATAATTTTCAACTAGTTTCTATTACTTTTGAAACAATAAATAAGGGTAATGTGTTTGTATTTTTTTCTTAACTGAATCCACCAGTATTGTGATATTATTCGCAAAATTAATGTAAATATACTCAAGTTGGAGTATATTTCTCAGTTTTATTGGGTAAAAAACAATTGGATTTTTTAAATAACAATAACCCGTATTTTATTCTTTACTAAATTAGTCAAATAATAACAATAAATAATTATCACGTAGAAAATAATCATAACGCGACTGTTTTTTAATTGCCGAAAAGGATGAGCTGTTTTCTTCCACGGCGATGAAAGAATTTGCCACTAGATATGGTTCATCACACCTCAAAGTAAGTGTTTTACCAGAATATTCCCATCTGGATTGTAGGCGGAAATTATAGCTATCTCGACTTGAACTAATTATTTCCGCTCAATATGCCTTTGCATTGCTTTGGCATGATAAGAGATATGATCTTCAATAAAGCTGGCGATAAAGTAGTAGCTATGATCATATTCTGGCCGAAGATTGATAGTTACTGGATAACCGGTTTCATCGCAAATATCTTGCAATAAATGAGGGCGTAACTGTTCATCTAAAAAGTCATCATTGAGACCCTGATCAATCAAAATAGGAAGCTGTTCTTGCGCATTCCTGATCAGTTCTACAGTGTCATATTGTTTCCAATCTGATGTATTTTCGCCAAGATAGGCTGAAAATGCTTTTATTCCCCACGGAACCTGGCCAGGAGCCACAATAGGTGAGAATGCCGATACACTGCAATAACGACCTGGATTTTTCAATGCAATGATCATTGCACCATGACCTCCCATTGAGTGCCCACTGATTGCCCGTATATTCGTTACCGCAAAGTGTGTTTCAATCAGCTTGGGAAGTTCTGAAACAACATAATCATACATACGATAGTGTGAAGCCCACGGCTGTTCTGATGCATTGAGATAAAAGCCAGCACCTTTTCCAAGATCATAGGCGGGATCGTCAGCGACATCATCACCTCGTGGGCTGGTATCTGGAGCAACAATGACGATACCCTGTTCAGCAGCATAACGTTGGGCACCTGATTTTGTCATGAAATTTTGCTCGGTACAGGTCAAGCCGGAGAGCCAGTAAAGGACGGGTAATCTTCTGTCTTTAACCTGAGGGGGCAAGAAAATGGCAAAACGCATCTGGCAAGCCAGAACTTTTGATTTATGTTGATAGACATCCTGCCATCCACCAAAACAGGTGTGGTGTTCGATTCTTTCCATTATTTCCTCTCTAAGGTCATTTGTTGCAGTGATTATTTTATTACTTGTCAGATACCGTGTTGGCTTGCAACACGGTTTTCTGTCTACGATCCAGATTTAATCAGTAGTAAATGACTGTTCGGATCGATTTACCTGCATGCATCAGTTTGAAAGCCTCATTAATATTTTCCAGAGCCATTGTATGGCTAACGAAAGGTGCAAGTTCGATTTCACCTTTCATCGCCTTTTCCACCATTTCCGGTAATTGGCTGCGTCCTTTTACGCCACCGAAAGCTGTGCCTTTCCATGTACGTCCGGTAATAAGTTGGAATGGCCGAGTGGAAATTTCTTGCCCAGCGCCCGCTACACCGATGATGACTGATTGCCCCCATCCTCGATGTGCGCTTTCCAGAGCGGCACGCATGACATTGACATTACCGATACATTCGAAAGTATGATCAACACCCCATTTGGTCATCTCCACAATCACCTGTTGAATAGGTTTGTCGTAGTCATTGGGATTGAGGCAATCAGTGGCACCAAATTGTCTGGCAAGATCAAATTTAGTGGGATTGGTATCAATGGCAATAATGCGTCCCGCTTTTGCCTGGCGAGCGCCCTGAACAACGGCCAGACCAATCCCACCCAGCCCGAAAACAGCAACAGAATCTCCCGGTTGCACTTTGGCGGTATTGTGTACGGCACCGATACCAGTAGTCACACCACAGCCCAATAGGCAAACTTGTTCATGGTTTGCTGTTGGATTTATTTTTGCCACGGATACTTCAGCTACGACAGTGTATTCACTGAATGTGGAACACCCCATGTAATGATAGATAGGTTTTCCGTTGTAAGAAAAGCGTGTTGTGCCATCTGGCATGAGACCTTTACCTTGCGTTTCACGGACTGCGATGCAAAGGTTAGTTTTCCCAGACCGACAGAACTCACATTTGCCACATTCTGCCGCGTATAGTGGAATGACATGGTCACCGGGTTTGACACTTGTGACACCGTCACCCACTTCGACAACAACACCGGCCCCTTCATGGCCCAGAATAACAGGAAATATTCCTTCAGGATCGCTGCCTGAAAGGGTAAAGGCATCCGTATGGCAGACACCCGTATGGCTGATTTTTATCATGACTTCACCCGCTTTTGGTGGAGCAACGTCAATTTCGATAATTTCGAGTGGTTTGTTTGGTTCAAAGGCAACGGCAGCACGTGATTTCATATAACCCCTCTTTATTGTTAAACAGAATAATTGTTAAACAGAATATTTTAATACTTCTATTTATCTGGATATTATCCGGATGGTGTGATTTTATTTTTGAGCTATGACCAATCTTATTGTATTTAAAAAATATTAATTGGAAATATTTAGTGTTTTATATTGAGTGCCTGACTCAATAAATCCTTAAATTCTTTTGTTTTTTAAAGGGATTTTGATAAAAGATCCCATAACCATGAGTTGACTTTAAATTGAGAAATAATGTTTTTTGTAAATTATTTAAAATAAAATAATAAATTTTATCAAGGCCTGCTAATAATATGTCTCATCAGTTGCTTGGTGTGATATCGATCTATAAAAATCATTGAAGATGATAAACGCTCTTCCCGAATAGTTATATTCTAATTTCAAATAATGGAGGTTTAATGGCTGAATTCAATTCTCAACCCATTAAATTTGCTTATTGGGTACCCAATGTTTCAGGTGGATTGGTTATAAGTAAAATCCAGCAACGTACTCACTGGGATCATACTTATAATCGCAGGCTGGCTCAAATCGCCGAAAATGTAGGTTTTGACTATGCATTGACCCAAATTAGATTTACGGCTGGGTATGGTGCTGAAAACCAACATGAATCGATGGCTTTTTCGCAAGATCTGCTTTCAGTAACAAATAACTTGAAAATCATCGCAGCTCTTTTACCTGGGCCTTGGAAACCGGTATTGGCCGCTAAACAGATAGCAACAATCAGTCAGCTCTATGGTGCCCGTATTGCGGTTAATATTGTGAGTGGTTGGTTTCGCGGTGAGTTCAAAGCGATTGGTGAACCCTGGTTGGATCATGAAGAACGCTATTTACGTTCTGAAGAATTTATCCGTTGTTTGCAAGGGATCTGGTCGCAACCGGCTTTCAGTTTTTCTGGTGATTTTTATCGTTTTCATGATTATGTTTTAAACCCCAAGCCACAGGCACCACGACCGGAAATTTTTCAAGGAGGGAGTTCCAGAGCGGCCAGAGACATGGCGGCACGTGTTTCCGATTGGTATTTTACTAATGGTGGCAGTGTGGAATATATTCACAAACAAATCGAAGATATCAAAGCTAAAGCCTTATTGCATAATCATCAGGTAAAAATAGGTGTTAATGGTTTTGCTATTGCCCGTGATGACGAGAAAGAGGCTCGTGCAGTATTACAGGATATTTTAGATAACAGTGATTTTGAAGCGGTGAACAGTTTCCATCATGAAGTACAAAATGCGGGGAATGCATCACCGGAAAAAGAAGGGAATTGGGCAAAATCAACGTTCGAAGATCTTGTACAGTATAATGACGGCTTTAAAACTAACCTTATTGGTACACCATTACAAATAGCCCAACGAATTATTGAATATAAGAAGGTTGGCGTAAACCTGATGTTGCTTGGATTTTTGCATATGCAGGAAGAGCTAGAGTATTTTGGTAAAAACGTGATCCCACTGGTTAGGGAATTGGAACAACAAGCTGATTGAGTCATCATTTATTGTTTTTAAACGACGCATTATTCGCGTTTTCTATGCATAAAAAAGAACCCAATAGATTTCAGGTTGCAGTATAGCGGCAGTTTGAAATCTATTGGGTATATCAGTTAATCAAATTTATACTGGGATATCAGGTTACTCACTCAATATTCTGCCATAGGCTGGTTATCCATTGCCCGACATAGGGTGCGGATAACATAGTCATATGATTGCCGGACACAACCATTGTATTGAGTTCTGCTACGTGAAGACGCCACTGGGTTTCACGAACTCTCCTTTCATCCTTATCGCCTTCCTCTGCGTTAATCAGATGCATAAGCCCTTCATAACGGGTACGGGGTATATAACCTGTATTCAGATTAGCCTGCATAACGCGAACAATTCCTTGCAACAGTGATATTGGTGTTTTTGCCGGAAAGAGACCGACCTTAACCAGAGCACGGTGCAGATGCTGAATTTGTTCATCCGGCGCCAGATCATCAAAATCTTGTCTGGTGAGCGGAAGAGACTGGTTTAATATCATATTATAGATATCGATCAACTCCATTATTGTCTCAATATGGTTGACTGACTTGAGGGCACTTCCTTGCTGGTCAGGTTCATCGGTATCGATAAGAATAAGATCGGATACCTGCTCTCCTTCAGCTTGCAATTGCAAGGCTATTTCAAAGGCAATCCAACCACCAAAAGAGTGGCCTAGCAGGTGATAAGGGCCATGAGGCTGGATTTGCCGGATATGCTGGACATAGGCACGAGCCGCCCCTTCAACACTGCTGTAAGGAAAATGATGCTCAATCATGAACCCACGTGCCTGTAAAGCGTATACCGGAAGTTGCTGTGGGAACGATAGGGCCAGTTCGAGCAAACTGGAGGGGCTGGCACCGGCACCAGGCAGACAAAATAGCGGCGATACAGATGGAGAGCCCTGCTGAATAATAACCAGTGGGTCGAAAGTAGGAACATCCCGCAAGTTTTCAGTGACTGAATCCACGACTTGGTTTAGCAGGGGAGGATGCATGATGGAGAAATGTGTCCCGCCGATAGGGTGGAGCACCGAATCGTGGCCGACAATGTCATGCCAGCCGCGCCAACGGTCGCCGTTGATTGACTTTTCCGCAATATAGAGGTGGACAGGTAAGGCGGATTCTTGCGCGATGTACTCTTGGCCAAGCTGTGAAACCCTATCGGCGGTATAGACACGCAGGAGAATATCTTCGCGTGTGATACCTGCCGGCAACCACTGGTGTTCAATAAAGTGATCAAGTACCTGATCTATGTCATTGAAATCTTGCAGCTCTGCCAAATTCCTTTTATCGTTAATAATCTTTTGGGCATAGAGTGAGTTAATGACTAATTCTATTTGCCTTGCTTTCTTGTTTACAGATTGGTCGGCAGTTGTTGAGATCTCTCCACTCTCTTTAAGGGCATTATAATAGGAATCGATCATACCGAGAAACTCAACTGTCTCACCGTCACTTGTTAATTGCTGGGCTATCTCATAGGCAATCAAGCCACCAATCGACCAGCCAATTAGACGATAAGGCCCTTGTGGTTGGATACGGCGAATGGCCTGAATATGGCAAGTGGCCAGCGCTTCAATCGACATCGGAGGATGTTCCAGTGTATGGATGCCGAGCGCCTGCAAGGCATAGACTGGAAGTTCAGATGGCAACAGGATAGCCAAAGGAGAATACACCAGTGGATCACCGGAAGTTTCGTGAACCAAGAATAAAGGTAGCAAAGTACCAGCCGGATTGAGCGGTACAGGATTTTCATCAAATGGAGATACTGGCATGACGAAGTGCTCCTTAACAGCCTGTGCCAGATCACATAAGGTTGGATGGGCGAATAAGGTAGTCAGTGAAACCTCCATGTTTTGTTCGCGCATGTGATTCAACAACTGCATAGCGAGCAGTGAGTGCCCGCCAAGCTCAAAGAAATGGTCATGGCGGCTAATCCTTTCTAGCCCTAGTAAATCTTGCCAAATCTGCGCCAGGGCGATTTCGGTCTCCCCGACGGGGGCTTCATAGCCACGCGCCACGACCGCCGATAAATCGGGAGCCGGCAGCGCCTGACGGTCGAGTTTGCCGTTCGGGGTGAGCGGGAAATTTTCGACGGTGACAAAGGCACTGGGCAGCATATAATCAGCCAGATGCTGCGTCAGTTGTTGGCGCAGTGCCGCAGGCACCAATTCAACCCCTTCTTCGGGGCGCAGATAGGCGACCAGCCGTTTCTGCCCCGGTTTGTCTTCGCGGGCAATCACCACTGCCTCACGCACACCGTCATATTCGGTGAGTCTGGCTTCGATTTCCCCTAACTCAATGCGGAAGCCGCGGATCTTGACCTGAAAATCATTGCGCCCCAGATATTCAATATTGCCATCGGGCAGCCAGCGGCCGAGGTCGCCGGTTTTGTACATGCGGGCATGAGGGGTGGTTGAGAACGGGTCGGGAACAAAGCGTTCCGCGGTTAACTCAGGCCGGTTGAGATAGCCGCGGGCGACGCCGGTGCCGCCAATATAAATCTCACCGGCAACGCCAAGAGGCAGCAACTGGCCTTGTGTATTCAGAATATAGATCTGAGTGTTAGCTATTGGCTGACCAATGCTGGGTTGTGACAATGATAAACTAATCGGACAGAGTGTGGCGTCTACCGTACACTCTGTGGGTCCGTAAACGTTGATAAAGCGGGTGGTTGCTATGTCTTGCAGCCGAGACCACATGGAAGGGGGAATGGTGTCACCCCCAATCAGCACCAATTTAGGTTGATAACCTGCCCGTGTTCCCAATCCGGTCTCTAACAGCCATTGTAATTGAACTGGCGTGCAGTCGAACATGTCCACAAGATGGCGGGCAAAATAGCGCCAGAGTTGCTGGCTATCGGCACGGATCTCTTCAGGCACGATAATCAATGTGTGGCCTGAGAGTAACTGCAGCCAGATTTTCACCGAGGCATCGAACACAATACTGGCATTCATGGCTATGCGACACGGCGGGGTGAGGGCGAGCGCGGTATTCAATCCCGTCAGCAGATTGATAACATTCCTATGTGTCACCATCACCCCTTTGGGTTGTCCGGTAGAACCGGAAGTGTAAATCACATAGGCCAGATGGTGTGGTGTCAGCCCCCGCGTTTGCGCATCGGGATTATTTTCAGTGCCCTTATCAAAAACAGGGGGTGACTGAGTATCGAGTAATAGGCAGGGTAAGTTGCTATCCAGCACTTCAACAAGTGCAGACTGGGTAAGCAGAGCTACTGGTGCTGCATCGTCTATCATGTAAGCCAGTCGTTCAGCCGGATAAGCTGGATCCAGTGGCACATAGGCTCCGCCGGCTTTGAGGATAGCCAGCAGTCCCACCATCATTTCCAGGCTACGTTCAACACAGAGAGCCACACGATCATCAGGACGTACCCCCATAGCGATTAGCTGATGCGCCAGACGATTGGCACGGCAATTCAGTTCACGGAAGCTGAAAGACAGATCTTCGAAGACTACGGCGGTGGCTTCAGGCGTGCGGGCGGCTTGTTGCTCAAACAGTTCATGGATCAGGCTGTTTTGTGGGAAGTCAGTTTCGGTAGTGTTGAATTCGACCAGTAGCTGTTGGCGCTCAGTGGCAGGCAGAATTGACAGATCCAACACCGGCCGCTGGGGTTTGTTCATCAGGGCTTCGGTCAAGCCGCTGATGGTTGCGACCAAATAATCCGCTATTCGGGCAGGATCAATTGTCTCGGCGGCCTTGACTGATATGCTGAAATCTTCCCCAAGGTCATCCACTGCGAGGGTCAACGGGTAATTAGTTCGCTCCTCAGAAAACAACGGGCGCATGCCATCCCAGGCCGTATTATTCGTGTTTGGCCGGCTATGGCGGTAATTGAGCAAGGTACTAAACAGCGGCATCGGTTGTGCCACGCCACTGCACCGTTGTGCCAGCGCTAATGGCGCTTGCTCATGTTCCAGTAAGGCGGTCAGGTTTTGGTAGGTCTCCTGCACAATTTCTTGCACCGTGCGCCCGCCCAGAGAGATACGCAGAGGTAACGTGTTGATAAACATCCCCAATATGCGATCAGCCCCGGCGCCGCCTTGCAAGCGACCCAGTAGCACAGAGCCAAATACCACATCATTGCGGCCGCTGGTCTGGGCCAACACTTGCGCCCAGGCCACATGGAACAGCACACTAGAACTCACGCCAATACGACGCACCTGAGAGCGAAGGGTCTGCGACAATGTGGGATCAAGCAGAAGCTGGTGTTTGGTGATAACACTATTATCGCCCTTATCGCTGGGTACATTGAGTACCCCAAAGGGGGCGGTGGGTTCATCAATATCCGCCAGTCGGGCGCGGAAATAGGCTTCATGCTCTGCCACTGGCACACTTAATGTTTGGGCAATAAAGTTGCGGTAGGGCAGCATAGCGGGCAGCGTTTTGGCATTGCCCAGAAGTATCTGGGTCATTTCCGCCAAAATCAGCTCCAGGGTCATATGGTCACTGACCAGATGGTGGAAACGCAACGCCAGCAGCCATTCATTTTGTGCCGGATCATGGGCGATATCGGCGGCAAACAGCGGGGCGTGATTCAGATTGATACGGTGCTGGCGCGGATCAGTATAAGCCTGTAACTGTGCCGGAATATCATCCGTTGTGGCCGCAGTGAATTCACGGACAGTCAGTGACGCCTGACGCCAGACCACCTGCACCGGTTGCTCCAATCCTTGCCAGAAGACGGAAGTGCGCAGGATATCATGGCGGTTGATGACCTGTTGCAGGGCGTTCAGGAAGCTATCGAGACGATCACGGGTATCGAAAGCGAGTAAACTTCGCAACAGATAGGTATCCCCCTGGGTCTGTAACAGATGGTGGAACAGGATACCTTCCTGCAAGGGAGACAGGGGATAGATATCCTGCACATTTTTGGCGCCGCCTGGGATCTGCTCAATGATGGCATCAATATCAGGTTGGGAAAGCGAAACCAACGGCAGCATATCGGGGGTGATGGCCGAGCAATCGTCGGGGATACGATTGGGGGGCACGACAAAGGTGCTGGCCTCATGCCGGATAGCCTCAGCCATATCGGTTAGAACCGGTGAGGCGAATACACGGCGAACCTCGAGTTGCCAGCCCAGATGGCGTAATTCTTCGACCAGACTGACAATTATCAGCGAATGGCCGCCGAGTTCAAAGAAATGGTCATGGCGACTGACCTGTTCCAGACCCAATAATTTTTGCCAAATCTGCGCCAGGGCGATTTCGGTCTCACCGACGGGGGCTTCATAGCCGCGCGCCACGACAGCCGATAAATCGGGGGCTGGCAGGGCCTGACGGTCGAGTTTGTCGTTCGGGGTGAGCGGAAACGCTTCTAACGTGACAAAGGCACTGGGCAGCATATAGTCAATAAGATGCGGCGTCAGTTGCTGACGCAAATCAGCGGGCACCAATTCACTTCCTTCTTCGGGTCGCAGATAGGCGACCAGCCGTTTCTGCCCCGGCTCATCTTCACGCGCCAGTACCACTGCCTCACGCACGCCGTCACATTGGGTGAGTCGGGCTTCGATTTCCCCTAACTCAATACGGAAGCCGCGCAGCTTGACCTGAAAATCATTGCGCCCCAGATATTCAATATTGCCATCGGGTAACCAGCGGCCGAGGTCGCCGGTTTTGTACATACGGGCATGAGGTGTGGTTGAGAACGGGTCGGGAACAAAGCGTTCCGCGGTTAACTCTGGGCGATTGAGATAACCGCGGGCGACGCCGGCACCGGCAATATAAATTTCCCCCGCCGCCCCGCAAGGAACGGGCTGGCCGTGTGCATTCAGAATATAAATACGGGTATTGGCAATTGGCCGACCAATCGGTGGTGGGTTATCACCTGAAGAGAAACAGGGATAGAGTGTGGCACAGACCGTGGTTTCCGTTGGCCCGTAGGCATTGAGTATCTGCCGTCCCGGTGACCAGCGTTTGATGAGGTGTGGCGGACAGGCCTCGCCCCCTACCAGCAAGGTTTGCAGGGTATCGGGCAGGGAATCCATCGCGGCTAATGCAGTCGGTGACAAGAGAACATGGCTGATAGCCTGATCTGCTAAATAACCGGACAGGATAGCGCCCGGCAACAGACTAGCCCGTTGGGCGAGATAGAGGCGGGCGCAAATAAGCTTTCATAATAACGATACACTCATTTTTCTCACTCCCGGTTGTTGCCCTGATGAAAAGGCGGTCATAAATTCTTCAACGCACAC
>NZ_MKGQ01000015.1:5422-23147 GCF_001908105.1 Xenorhabdus eapokensis | reverse complement strand
TGTCATCGTTGAGCAGATCCCAGGCGGCACCAAGAATGTGCAGGATATCTATCCGCTGGCGCCTTTGCAGGAGGGCATCCTGTTCCACCATCTGTTACAAACACAAGGTGATGCCTATTTATTACGGATCGTACTGGCCAGTGACACTCGCGAACACCTTGATGATTTTCTGGGAGCCTTACAGCAAGTTATTGATCGTCATGATATCCTGCGCACCGCAATTTATTGGCAAGATCTGGCACAACCGGTGCAGGTGGTCTGGCGTCAAGCACCGCTGACTCCCCATGAATTTATCCCTGCCACGTCGGACGCTATTTCGGCGCAGTTACAGGCTCACACCGATCCACGCCAGCACCGTATTAATTTGAACCAAGCTCCCCTCTTTGCTGCCGATATTGCCTATGATCCGGCACAAAATGAGTGGTTGCTGGCGCTGCGTTTCCATCATCTGGTCAATGACCATATGACATCAGATTTGATTTTCGCTGAGATTGCCCAGATACGCCAGGGCAATGCAGCAGCCCTGCCCGCCATTCTGCCTTACCGCAACTTTATTGCCCAAACATTAAGTGTGCCAGTGGCAGAGCATGAAGCCTATTTCCGTAACCAACTGGCGGATATTGACGAACCCACCACCCCCTTTGGGATACTCAGCGTACCCAGCGATAATGGTGTTATCGATAGCGGTGCTATCAACGAAAATCGCCTTTTGCTTGATCCCACATTGGCGAAGACGATTCGCTCTCAGGCTCGTCGGTTGGGAGTCAGTCCTGGTGTCCTGTTCCATGTGGCCTGGGCTCAGGTAGTGGCCCAGACCAGCGGCCGCGATGACGTGGTATTTGGCTCCGTGCTACTAGGCCGACTGCAAGGTGGCGCGGGGGCTGACCGCATACTGGGGATGTTTATCAACACCTTGCCGCTGCGTATCTCTCTGGGCGGGCGCACGGTACAAACTATCGTGCAGGAGACCTACCAAAACCTGACCGCCTTACTGGAGCATGAGCAAGCCCCATTAGCATTGGCACAACGGTGCAGTGGCGTGGCACAACCCATGCCGCTGTTTAGTACGCTGCTGAATTATCGCCATAGCCCATCGGGTCAGGACAATGTCACTGGCATACCAGGAACAGCGATACGTCTGGTCGCGGCGGAAGAACGTACCAACTATCCCATTACCCTGTCAGTCGATGATTTAGGGGATAACTTCGAATTGACCGCCCTGACCGTGACAGACATCGCCGCCGAACGCATCACCGCCTATCTGGCGACGGCCATAAACGGTCTGGTGACCGCCCTGGTTCATCACCCGCAACAATTGATGCTGGATGTTCCTATCCTGCCGGAACCAGAACGGCAACAATTGCTGGTGGATTTCAACACGACCCAGAAGGATTTCCCACAAGAGGCATTAATCCATCAACTGGTTGAGGCTCAGGCCGCACAACATCCGGAGGCTATCGCCATTGTTTTTGAGAAGCAAACGCTCAGCTATGGTGAGTTAAACCACCGCGCTAACCAATTAGCCCATTATCTGATTACGCTGGGAGTACGGCCGGATGATCGGATCGCCCTCTGTTTCGAACGCAGTCCGGAGATGGTGGTCAGCTTACTGGCTATCCTGAAAGCCGGCGGAGCCTATGTTCCGCTCAATCCGACCTACCCGATTGAACGATTGGATTATATGCTTAAGGACGCGGCACCGGTTGTTTTATTGACCCTGACAGCCCAGCTCAACACCCTGCCCAACACCGTGCCGACGGTCTTACTGGATCATGTCTTTGACCGTGAAGATCCGATGCTGGCGACGCAACCAACTGACAACCCGGACGCCCAGATATTGGGGCTGACATCGCATCATTTGGCCTATGTGATTTACACCTCAGGGTCGACCGGCCAACCCAAAGGGGTAATGGTCGAGCATCGCAATGTCCTGCGCCTAATCATCAATAATGGCTTTGCCGATATCGGGCCTGATGACTGTATTGCCCATTGCGCCAATATTTCATTTGATGCCGCCACCTGGGAAATGTGGGCAGGCTTAGTTCATGGGGCGCGTATTCTGCTTATTCCAGAAAAAACGTTGTTGCAACCCAGCCATTTTGGTCAATGTCTGTCATCGGAAGGAGTCAGTGCGCTATTCCTGACCACTGCACTCTTTAACCAATATGCGAATCTGATTGGGACAGCCTTATCGGGCTTGCGTTATGTCCTTTTCGGTGGTGAACAGGCGGATATCCGTCCTGCCATCCGCCTCAGAACCGAATATCCTCCCAAACACCTACTGCATGTATATGGGCCAACAGAGACCACCACGTTTGCCACCACCTATGAACTCCCTGCGAAGGGAGATAAAGACGTTGACAGTAAAATCCCTATCGGCCGCCCGATCTCTAATACCCAGATCTATATCCTGAATCAACAAGGCCAGCCAGTTCCGCTGGGGGTAGACGGTGAAATATATATTGCCGGTATTGGTGTGGCTCGTGGCTATCTGAATCACCCTGAACTGACTGCCGAACGTTTCCTGCCCGACCCCTTTGCTGCGCAACCAGATGCCCGTATGTACAAAACCGGCGACCTCGGCCGTTGGCGGCCTGATGGCAATATTGAATACCTCGGTCGTAATGATTTTCAGGTTAAACTACGGGGTTTCCGTATCGAGCTGGGAGAAATTGAAGCCCGCCTCACGCAATGTGACGGGGTACGTGAGGCAGTGGTACTGGCTCGCGAAGATGAACCCGGCCAGAAACGGTTGGTCGCCTACCTGCTGCCACAAACAGGTATTGAATTGGTGCCGGCAACACTGCGTCAGCAACTGGCACAACATCTGGCCGACTATATGTTGCCCAGTGCCTTTATCGTGCTGGATACCTTCCCGCTAACCCCAAACGGCAAGCTTGACCGTCAGGCTCTGCCGGCCCCCGATTTATCGGCGGTCGTGGTTCGCCGCTATGAAGCTCCCGTCGGTGAGACTGAAATTGCCCTGGCCGGAATTTGGCAAGACTTACTTGGATTAGAACAGATCGGTCGTTACGATCATTTCTTCGAACTCGGCGGCCATTCCCTGCTAGCCATCCAACTGGCGGCGCGGGTTCGTCAACATCTGGCGCGCGAGTTATCATTACAATTACTCTTTGACCAACCGCTTTTGATCGATCTGGCTCAGGTGCTGACGGAAACGTCAATCACTCCCCAGATCACCCTTCTTGTGGCTGACCGCAACCAATCCTTGCCGCTGTCCTTCGCCCAACAGCGTTTATGGTTCCTCGCCCAACTCGATCCGGCGGCCAGCCTGGCCTATCATATTCCCATGGCGTTGCGCCTGACCGGTCAACTTCATCGTCCGGCCTTAATCCGTGCACTCGACCACCTGATCGCCCGCCATGAAAGCTTGCGTACCCGCTTTGTGCTGGTTTCCGGTCAACCTTGCCAGCATATTGATCCGGCTGACAGTGGCTTTACCCTGTCGTATCAGGATCTGCGTACATTAACGCCAGCCGCACAAAGTAACCAGA
This sequence comes from Xenorhabdus eapokensis, assembly GCF_001908105.1. The sequence goes on along the minus strand of NZ_MKGQ01000015.1, from coordinate 19,632 downwards.
TTGCAGAATTAATGGCACTCGACGCGCAGACACCTTTTGACCTGGCTCAGGATCCGCTGATCCGCGGTCATTTGCTACAACTGGCAGATGATGAGCATCTCTTGCTGCTCACCCAACACCATATTATCTCGGATGGCTGGTCTATCGGCGTTTTGCTGCATGAACTCAGTGTCCTTTACCGCACGGCTCTCGACAACCAGAAGAATACCTTACCCCCATTGCCGATCCAGTACGCCGACTATGCCCTCTGGCAACGCGAATGGTTACAAGGAACCATCATTGCTAAACAACGGGATTTCTGGTGTGTTCAGCTTGAAGGCGCACCGGCTTTATTGACGTTGCCTACCGACCGGCCACGCCCCGCGGTACAGTCCTATGCTGGTAGCTACGTCCCCGTCTACATTGATGCGGATTTATTGGCTTCACTAAAAGAATTGGGACAGCGCCATCAAACCACCTTGTTTATGACGGTGCTCAGTGCCTGGAGTCTGGTATTGGCTCGACTTAGTGGACAGGATGATATTGTCATCGGTACACCTGTAGCTAACCGTCCGCACCATGAACTTGAGGGGATGATTGGTTTCTTTGTTAATACGCTGGCTCTGCGTATCACGCTGGATGATTCCACATGTGTCGCTGATTTGCTTGCCCAGGTTCGGGAACAAACCTTAGCGGCCTACGCCCATCAGGATCTGCCTTTTGAACAGGTGGTGGAGGCACTCCAGCCTGAACGTAGCCTCAGTCACAGCCCTCTCTTTCAGGTAATGCTGGCCTTAAACAATACGCCGCGGCATCTTTCACTCCAGGAATCAACCTGGCCGGATTTACACCTCACCCTGGTTGAGCAAATACACCAGAGCACGCACTTTGATTTGACCTTGTCACTGACTGAAACCGAAGCCGGTTTAGCGGGTGAATTGGCCTATGCTACTGATTTATTTGATGCTACCACGATTGAACGCTGGATGGGCTATTTAACCCATGTACTAACCGCCATAGCGGCAGATGACACCCAACGAATTGCCACGCTACCTCTGCTGCCGGCCTCTGAGCGGCAACAACTGTTGGTGGATTTCAATGCCACTCAAACAGACTTCCCACAAGAGGCGTTGATCCACCAGCTATTTGAAGCGCAGGCGGAACAGCAACCTGAGGCGATCGCGCTCGTCTTTGAGGCGCAAACGCTCAGTTATGCGGAGCTAAACCACCGTGCCAATCAGGTTGCCCATTATCTGATCGCATTGGGAGTGCGACCGGATGATCGGGTCGCGGTTTGTGTTGAACGCGGTTTGGAGATGGTGGTGGGCTTACTGGCGATCCTGAAAGCCGGCGGAGCCTATGTGCCGCTTGATCCGGCCTACCCCACCGAACGTTTGACCTATATGCTGACAGACGCCGCTCCGGTGATTTTACTGACTCAGGCTCCGTTACGCGACAAACTGGATAGTTCCTTGCCTGTGGTCTTGCTGGATAAAGTCCTTGATAACCAAGCTGCGTTTCTGGCAACCCAACCGACGGATAACCCCGACGTGCAGGCTCTGGGACTGACGTCACACCATCTGGCCTATGTGATTTATACCTCAGGTTCGACCGGCACACCGAAAGGAGTAATGGTTGAGCACGCCCATGTCATCCGCCTGTTAGCCGCCACGCAATCCCACTTCCGGTTTGATGACAAAGACGTCTGGACCCTGTTCCACTCGTTTGCGTTCGATTTCTCCGTCTGGGAATTGTGGGGAGCACTGACTTACGGCGGCCGGCTGGTCATTATCTCAGCCGCATGTGCCCGTTCTCCGCAGCACTTCTATGCCCTCCTGTGCCGTGAACACGTCACGATATTGAATCAAACCCCTAGTGCGTTTCGTCCGTTAATTGCTGCGCAGGATGCGACTAACCACTCGCTGCGTTGTATTATTTTTGGCGGTGAAGCCCTGGAATTACCGTCATTGGCTCCATGGGTAGAGCGCAACCCAACCGCACAAACCCGTCTGGTGAATATGTATGGCATCACCGAGATCACCGTACATGCTACTTATCGAGAACTCACCGAATCTGATATCTATTCAGGGCGAGGCAGTCTGATTGGCCAGCCTCTGGCAGATCTACGGATCTATATTCTCGACGCCCACGACCAACCGGTGCCACTTGGCGTGGCAGGGGAAATCTATGTCGTCGGAGCCGGTGTTGCCCGCGGTTACCTCAATCGCCCTGAACTGACGGCTGAGCGCTTCCTGGCCGATCCGTTCTGCTCTGATCTGGCTACCCGCATGTACAAGACCGGAGACCTGGGGCGTTGGCTGCCCGATGGCAATATCGAATACCTCGGCCGCAATGATTTTCAGGTCAAACTGCGCGGTTTTCGTATCGAATTGGGAGAAATCGAGGCCCGACTCCTGCAATGTGACGGCGTGCGTGAAGCGGTGGTCATCGCCCGTGAAGATGCCTCTGGTCAGAAACAGCTAGTCGCCTATCTGCGCTCTCTGGATGATGTCGAACTGGTGCCGGCCGAATTACGCCAGCAACTGGCTCAACACCTCGCTGACTATATGCTGCCCAGCGCCTTTGTCACCCTGAACACTTTCCCGCTGACCCCGAATGGCAAACTTAACCGTCAGGCTCTGCCGGCTCCCGATTTATCCGCGATTGTCACGCGCAGCTATGAAGCCCCCGTCGGTGAGACCGAAATCGCCCTGGCGCAGATTTGGCAAAAATTATTGGGATTGAAACAAGTTAGCCGTCATGACCACTTTTTTGAACTCGGTGGTCATTCGCTGATGATTGTCAGTCTGATCGAAGAGCTACGCCATCTGGGCTGGCAACTTGAGGTTCGCAGCGTGTTTGTCGCACCGGTTCTGGTTGCTATGGCTCAGGCTATCCAGCGTGAGATCAGCCCCTTTGTCGTGCCTCCTAACCGTATCCCAGAGGATTGTACGGCTATCACGCCTGATATGCTGCCACTGGTTTCTCTGCCTCAAACCGAAATTGATGCCATCGTTGCCACTGTTCAGGGAGGCGCCGCCAATGTGCAGGATATTTATCCGCTCGCCCCCTTGCAGGAAGGCATACTGTTCCATCACCTGTTACAAACACAAGGGGATAATTATCTGCTGCAAAGCCTGCTTGCGTTCAATACTCGTGCGCGTCTTGATGCCTTTTTAGCGGCACTGCAACATGTCATCGACCGGCATGATATCCTGCGCACCGCCGTTTGCTGGCAGGCACTGGCACAACCGGTGCAAGTGGTCTGGCGTCAGGCACCGCTGCCAATTACCGTTTTTACCCCAGAAACGATCGGTGACGTTGTCACCCAACTTAAGCGTCATGCCGATCCACGCCAGCACCGTATCGATCTGAGCCACGCCCCGCTATTTACTGCCGATATCGCCCATGATCCGGTACAAGATGAATGGTTGCTGGCGCTGCGCTTCCATCATCTGGTCAGTGACCATATGACACTGGAGCTGATTCTGGCGGAAATTGTCCTTATCTTGCAAGGCAATACAGCGAGGTTGCCGGCGGTATTGCCCTATCGCAACTTTATCGCTCAAACCCTGAACACACCAGCCTCTGAGCATGAAGCGTATTTCCGCGCCCAACTGGCTGACATTGATGAACCTACGGCACCCTTTGGGGTGCTTAAGATCCCCTCTGACAACGACCTTGTGACGGAAGCCCGTCTTGCTATCCCCCCCACTCTGGCTCAAGCTATCCGCACTCAGGCGCGTCGTTTAGGTGTCAGCCCCAGTGTGTTGTTCCATGTGGCGTGGGCACAGGTGCTGGCACAAACCAGCGGCCGCGATGATGTGGTATTTGGCTCCGTCCTGTTGGGACGCCTGCAAGGCGGCGCTGGGGCTAATCAAATATTGGGCATGTTTATCAACACCCTGCCGCTGCGTATCTCTCTGGGCGGGCGCACGGTACAAGAAACCGTGCAGGAGACCTATCAAAACCTGACCACCTTGCTGGAGCATGAACAGGCGCCGTTAGTACTGGCACAACGATGCAGTAGCGTGGAACAACCTATGCCGCTGTTCAGTACCTTATTGAATTATCGTCATAGCTCATCGGGGGAAGCCGAAGCGGTTGAGACTACCTGGGCAGATATACGTGTTTTGTCCGCTGAAGAGCGTACTAACTACCCTATCTCCTTATCCGTGGATGATTTAGGGGACGGTTTCCAACTAACTACCCTGACCATAGCCGAAATTGTACCAGAACAAATTAACACCTATCTGGCAACGGCCATAAGGGGTTTGGTCGATGCCTTAATACATAACCCGCAACAAGAGATCCAGAATATCCCCATCTTACCGGCGACAGAGCGGCAACAAGTGTTAACTGATTTCAATGCCACTCAGGCAGATTTCCCGCAAGAAGCGTTGATTCACCAACTGGTTGAGGCGCAGGCCGCACAACATCCTAAAGCTATCGCCGCTGTCTTTGAGGAGCAAACACTGAGCTATGGTGAATTAAACCGCCGCGCCAATCAGTTGGCTCATTATCTGATTGCGTTAGGGGTACGTCCGGATGATCGGGTCGCCCTCTGTGTCGAACGCAGTCTGGAAATGGTGGTCGGCTTGCTGGCTATCCTTAAAGCCGGTGGGGCTTATGTACCTCTCGATCCCGCGTATCCGGTAGAACGGTTGGCCTATATGCTGGAGGATGCGGCACCCGTGGCTTTACTAACCCAATCGGCACTGGCTCAGTCAACATGGTTCACTCAGTTTAACGCCTTGCCCACAGTCTTACTGGATAACCCCGAATCGTGCCTGACAACACAATCTCTGGCAACACAATCGACTGACAATCCAGAGCCTCAAGCGCTGGGGTTGGCGTCGCACCATCTGGCCTATGTCATTTATACTTCCGGTTCAACGGGACAACCGAAAGGGGTGATGATCGAACACCAGAGCCTGTGCAATTTGATAGTTACCCAACAACCAGTCCTGGCAATCACCGCTGACAGTCGCGTCTTACAGTTCGCCTCAAACAGCTTCGATGCCTGTATTTGGGAGTGTTGCATGGCCTTAATGGCCGGTGCCCGCCTCTATCTTGCCCAACGAACCAGTCTATTGCCGGGCGCCATCCTGTCCAGCTATTTAGCAGATCAGGCCATCAGCCATGTTCTCTTGTCACCGACTGCGTTGGCCGCGATGGATTCCCTGCCCGATACCCTGCAAACCTTGCTGGTAGGAGGGGAAGCCTGTCCGCCGACCTTAGTCAAACGCTGGTCATCAGGACGGCAGATGATCAATGCCTACGGGCCAACGGAAATCACAGTCTGTGCCACACTCTATCCCTGTGCATCCTCTCCAGAGGAGAACTTAGCAGATAATCCGCCACCAATTGGCCGCCCGATAGCCAATACCCGCATTTATATTCTGGATGCACACGGCCAGCCCGTTCCTTGCGGCGTGGCGGGGGGAATTTATATTGCTGGTGCCGGCGTCGCCCGCGGTTACCTGAACCGGCCTGAACTGACTGCTGAACGCTTTCTTGCTGATCCGTTCGCTTCAGAGCCGGACGCCCGTATGTACAAAACCGGCGACCTCGGTCGCTGGCTACCCGATGGCAATATTGAATATCTGGGGCGCAATGATTTTCAGGTCAAGCTGCGCGGCTTCCGTATCGAACTGGGAGAAATCGAAGCCAGACTCACGCAATGTGACGGCGTGCGTGAGGCGGTGGTGATTGCGCGCGAAGATGAGCCCAGCCAAAAACGGCTGGTCGCCTATCTGCGACCCGAAGAAGGGGTTGAATTAGTGCCCGCAGCACTGCGCCAGCAACTGGAACAGTATCTTGCTGATTATATGCTACCCAGTGCCTTTGTCACACTGGCGTCTTTCCCCCTGACTCCCAATGGCAAACTTGACCGGCAGGCTCTGCCTGTACCAGATTCATCTGCCATCGTCACCCAAGGTTATGAACCCCCTCAGGGTCGGATAGAAACCGCGCTGGCTCAAATCTGGCAAGAGCTATTAGGACTGGAGCGTATCAGTCGCCATGATCATTTCTTTGAACTCGGCGGCCACTCGCTGCTTGCTGTCCAACTGGTCGCACATGTACACCAGAAGTTGGCACGGGATTTGTCACTACAGCAACTCTTTGATCAACCCATTTTGCTGCATTTGGCTCAAACACTCACCGGTGCTTCGACAACGGCTCAGATAGTGATCCCGGTCGCTGATCGCAGCCAGCCGTTGCCCCTGTCCTTTGCTCAACAAAGATTGTGGTTCCTGGGGCAACTCGATCCGGCGGCCAGCCTGGCTTACCATATTCCTGTGGCACTACGCCTGACGGGTCCGCTTAATCGCCATGCCTTAACCCATGCATTCGACCATCTGATCGCCCGCCATGAAAGTTTACGTACCCGCTTTGTACTGGTCTGCGGCCAACCTTGCCAACAGATTGATTCGGCTGATAGTGGCTTTGCCCTGACTTATCAGGATCTGCGCGCATTAACATCCGAAGCACGTATCAACCGTATTGCAGAATTAACGGCACTCGAAGCGCAAACACCTTTTGACTTGACCCAAGGCCCGCTGTTTCGCGGCCACTTGCTGCAACTGGCAGACGAAGAGCATGCCTTGCTGCTCACGCAACATCATATTATCTCTGATGGTTGGTCCGTCGGCGTGCTGATACATGAACTCAGTGTGCTCTATCACGCTATCCTCAACGGTCAAGACACGCCTTTACCATCGCTGCCCATTCAGTATGCCGACTATGCTGTCTGGCAGCGTAACTGGCTGCAAGAAGCGGCGCTCACGGCACAACGTGATTTCTGGTGCACCCAGCTTGCCGGAACACCAACCTTACTGACTCTCCCGACCGACCGACCGCGACCGGCAGTCCAATCCTTTGTTGGCAGCCGAATTCCTGTGCACGTTGATGCAGACTTATTGGACTCCCTGAAAAAACTGGGACTGCGCCATAACACCACGTTGTTTATGACAGTGCTCAGCGCCTGGAGTTTGGTACTGGCTCGACTCAGTGGGCAGGAGGATATCGTTATCGGTACACCGGTGGCTAACCGCCCACACCATGAACTTGAAGGATTAATCGGTTTCTTTGTTAACACGCTGGCTTTACGCATCACCTTTAATGATGATCTCAGTGTGTCCGATCTGCTCGCCCAGGTTCGGGAACGAGCACTGGCTGCTTATGCCCATCAAGATTTACCCTTTGAGCAAGTGGTGGAAGCGCTCCAGCCCGAACGCAATCTAAGCTATAGCCCGATTTTCCAAGTGATGCTGGCTTTAGACAACACCCCCATCCAGGCATTGGCGTTTTCCGATATTCAATGTTCACCTATTGAGCAAATGAATCCCAGCGCCCACTTTGATTTAACCTTGTCATTGTCCGAAACTGAGTCCGGTTTGGTCGGTGAACTGGAATATGTCACCGATTTATTCGATACCGCCACCGTTGAACGGATAGTCGGTTATTTCAATAATGTGCTGACCGCTATGGTGGTGGATGAAACCCAACGCATTGCCACCTTACCGCTATTGCCTGCATCAGAACGGCAGCAATTGCTGGTGGATTTCAATGCCACTCAGGCAGATTTCCCGCAAGACGCGTTGATCCACCAACTGTTTGAAGCGCAGGCCGCACAACGCCCTCAAGCTATCGCTGTTGTCTTTGAGGAGCAAACACTGAGCTATGGTGAATTAAACCACCGTGCCAATCAGTTAGCCCATTACCTGATTGCGCAGGGGGTACGTCCGGATGATCGGATTGCCCTCTGTGTCGAACGCAATCCTGAGATGGTGGTAGGATTATTGGCTATCCTCAAGGCAGGCGCAGCCTATGTGCCGCTCGATCCGGCCTATCCAGCCGAACGACTGACCTTTATGTTGGATGATGCCGCCCCCGTGGCGCTGCTTACCCAAACATCGTTAGTTGAGACCCTGAGCTACGATCGGCCTACCGTACTGCTTGACACCTTAGTTCTCGATGACTGTGCAATAAGTAATCCTGATGCCGATGTACTGGGGTTAACCTCACGCCATCTGGCTTATGTTATCTACACCTCTGGCTCCACGGGTCTGCCCAAAGGGGTGATGGTTGAGCATCGTGGTCTGTACAACCTGACTCAGGCACAAATTGAAGCTTTCCATATCACCGCTAACACCCGACTATTGCAATTTGCTTCTTTCAGCTTTGATGCCTGCATCTCTGAAATTGCCACCACATTGTGCCAAGGGGCCTGCCTGGTCATGGCATCCCGTGAAGCGCTATTACCCGGTGAAGCTCTGATGAATACATTGAAAACTCAGGCGATCACTCATGTAACCCTGCCACCCGTTGCCGCTAGCGCCTTAACACCGGATGCTGAATTGCCTGACCTGACCATTTTGGTGCTAGCGGGTGAAGCTTGCTCAGCATCGTTGATCAAACGTTGGGCAGCAGACCAACGGATCATCATCAATGCTTATGGACCGACAGAATCCACTGTGTGTGCAACGCTTTCCCCATGTGATATTCAGGATGAAAGAGTTCCCCCGATAGGTCGGCCTATTGCGAATACGCAAATTTATATTCTGGATACACAAGGTCAACCCGTTCCGTTCGGTGTGGCGGGAGAAATTTATATCGGCGGTGTGGGTATTGCCCGTGGTTATCTCAATCGCCCTGAACTCACAGCCGAACGCTTCCAGACCGATCCGTTCGCTTCAAAACCAGACGCTCGTATGTACAAAACCGGCGACCTCGGCCGTTGGCTGCCCGATGGCAATATCGAATACCTCGGCCGCAACGATTTTCAGGTCAAGTTGCGCGGTTTCCGTATCGAACTGGGGGAAATCGAGGCTCAACTCATGCAGTGCCACGGTGTCCGCGAGGCGGTGGTACTGGCTCGCGAAGACGAACCAGGCCAGAAACAGCTAGTAGCCTATTTGCGTCCGTTGGAGGGAACTGAATTAGTACCCGCTGATTTGCGTCAGCAACTCACCCAACACCTCGCTGACTATATGCTGCCCAGCGCCTTTGTCACCTTAGAGACTTTCCCGCTCACCCCTAACGGTAAACTCGACCGACAGGCTCTACCGGCTCCCGATTTATCGGCGATTGTCACGCGCGACTATGAAGCCCCTGTCGGTGAGACCGAAATCGCCCTGACTCAGATTTGGCAAAAACTATTGAACCTGAAACAGATCAGCCGCCATGACCATTTCTTTGAACTCGGTGGTCATTCGCTGATGATTGTCAGTCTGATCGAAGAGCTACACCACCTGGGCTGGCAACTTGAGGTTCGCAGCGTGTTTGTTGCGCCGATCCTCGCTGATATGGCTCAGGCTATTCAGCGTGAAGCCAGCCTCTTTGTCGTGCCACCCAACCGTATCCCCGACGATTGCACAGCTATCACCCCCGATATGCTGCCATTGGTTTCGCTCTCCCAACCTGAGATTGAGGTCATTGTTGAACAGATCCCAGGCGGCGCGAATAATGTCCAGGATATCTATCCCCTGGCTCCTTTGCAGGAAGGCATCCTGTTCCATCATCTGCTACAGACACAGGGGGATAATTATCTACAGCAAAGCTTGCTCGCTTTCGATACCCGTGATCGTCTCGATAGCTTCCTGGATGCCCTGCAACAGGTGATCAACCGCCATGATATTCTGCGCACGGCAATTTATTGGCAAGGACTGGAGCAGCCGGTACAAGTGGTCTGGCGTCAGGCGCCGCTCACTGTCCGTGAATTCACTCCGGCCACGACGGACGCTATTTCGGCGCAATTATTGGCTCACACTGACCCACGTCAGCACCGTATCAATTTGAACCAGGCGCCCCTCTTTGCCACCGATATCGCCCATGATCCAGCACAAGGTGAATGGTTGCTGGCGCTGCGCTTCCATCATCTGGTTAGTGACCATATGACACTGGAGCTGATTTTTACGGAAATTGCGCTCATCTTGCAGGCCAATACCGAGAGGCTGCCGGCGGTATTGCCTTACCGCAACTTTATCGCTCAAACCTTAAATACACCAACCGCCGAACATGAAGTGTATTTCCGCGCCCAACTGGCGGATATTGACGAACCCACCGCGCCATTTGGGGTGCTTAACGTAAAAATTGGCAACGACCTTATCACTAAAGCGCATCTCGCTATCGCCCCTGATCTGGCCAAAGCTATCCGCACTCAGGCGCGTCGTTTAGGTGTCAGCCCCAGTGTGTTGTTCCATGTGGCGTGGGCACAGGTGCTGGCACAAACCAGCGGCCGCGATGATGTGGTATTTGGCTCCGTCCTGTTGGGACGCCTGCAAGGCGGCGCTGGGGCTAATCAAATATTGGGCATGTTTATCAACACCCTGCCGCTGCGTATCTCTCTGGGCGGGCGCACGGTACAAGAAACCGTGCAGGAGACCTATCAAAACCTGACCACCTTGCTGGAGCATGAACAGGCGCCGTTAGTACTGGCACAACGATGCAGTAGCGTGGAACAACCTATGCCGCTGTTCAGTACCTTATTGAATTATCGTCATAGCTCATCGGGGGAAGCCGAAGCGGTTGAGACTACCTGGGCAGATATACGTGTTTTGTCCGCTGAAGAGCGTACTAACTACCCTATCTCCTTATCCGTGGATGATTTAGGGGACGGTTTCCAACTAACTACCCTGACCATAGCCGAAATTGTACCAGAACAAATTAACACCTATCTGGCAACGGCCATAAGGGGTTTGGTCGATGCCTTAATACATAACCCGCAACAAGAGATCCAGAATATCCCCATCTTACCGGCGACAGAGCGGCAACAAGTGTTAACTGATTTCAATGCCACTCAGGCAGATTTCCCGCAAGAAGCGTTGATTCACCAACTGGTTGAGGCGCAGGCCGCACAACATCCTAAAGCTATCGCCGCTGTCTTTGAGGAGCAAACACTGAGCTATGGTGAATTAAACCGCCGCGCCAATCAGTTGGCTCATTATCTGATTGCGTTAGGGGTACGTCCGGATGATCGGGTCGCCCTCTGTGTCGAACGCAGTCTGGAAATGGTGGTCGGCTTGCTGGCTATCCTTAAAGCCGGTGGGGCTTATGTACCTCTCGATCCCGCGTATCCGGTAGAACGGTTGGCCTATATGCTGGAGGATGCGGCACCCGTGGCTTTACTAACCCAATCGGCACTGGCTCAGTCAACATGGTTCACTCAGTTTAACGCCTTGCCCACAGTCTTACTGGATAACCCCGAATCGTGCCTGACAACACAATCTCTGGCAACACAATCGACTGACAATCCAGAGCCTCAAGCGCTGGGGTTGGCGTCGCACCATCTGGCCTATGTCATTTATACTTCCGGTTCAACGGGACAACCGAAAGGGGTGATGATCGAACACCAGAGCCTGTGCAATTTGATAGTTACCCAACAACCAGTCCTGGCAATCACCGCTGACAGTCGCGTCTTACAGTTCGCCTCAAACAGCTTCGATGCCTGTATTTGGGAGTGTTGCATGGCCTTAATGGCCGGTGCCCGCCTCTATCTTGCCCAACGAACCAGTCTATTGCCGGGCGCCATCCTGTCCAGCTATTTAGCAGATCAGGCCATCAGCCATGTTCTCTTGTCACCGACTGCGTTGGCCGCGATGGATTCCCTGCCCGATACCCTGCAAACCTTGCTGGTAGGAGGGGAAGCCTGTCCGCCGACCTTAGTCAAACGCTGGTCATCAGGACGGCAGATGATCAATGCCTACGGGCCAACGGAAATCACAGTCTGTGCCACACTCTATCCCTGTGCATCCTCTCCAGAGGAGAACTTAGCAGATAATCCGCCACCAATTGGCCGCCCGATAGCCAATACCCGCATTTATATTCTGGATGCACACGGCCAGCCCGTTCCTTGCGGCGTGGCGGGGGGAAATTATATTGCTGGTGCCGGCGTCGCCCGCGGTTACCTGAACCGGCCTGAACTGACTGCTGAACGCTTTCTTGCTGATCCGTTCGCTTCAGAGCCGGACGCCCGTATGTACAAAACCGGCGACCTCGGTCGCTGGCTACCCGATGGCAATATTGAATATCTGGGGCGCAATGATTTTCAGGTCAAGCTGCGCGGCTTCCGTATCGAACTGGGAGAAATCGAAGCCAGACTCACGCAATGTGACGGCGTGCGTGAGGCGGTGGTGATTGCGCGCGAAGATGAGCCCAGCCAAAAACGGCTGGTCGCCTATCTGCGACCCGAAGAAGGGGTTGAATTAGTGCCCGCAGCACTGCGCCAGCAACTGGAACAGTATCTTGCTGATTATATGCTACCCAGTGCCTTTGTCACACTGGCGTCTTTCCCCCTGACTCCCAATGGCAAACTTGACCGGCAGGCTCTGCCTGTACCAGATTCATCTGCCATCGTCACCCAAGGTTATGAACCCCCTCAGGGTCGGATAGAAACCGCGCTGGCTCAAATCTGGCAAGAGCTATTAGGACTGGAGCGTATCAGTCGCCATGATCATTTCTTTGAACTCGGCGGCCACTCGCTGATGATCGTCAGACTGGTCACACGCCTGCAAGACCAATTCCTGGTCAATGTCCCCCTGACTACGTTATTCACATCGCCCACATTGGCGGAGCAGGCCAACGTCATTCTTTCCACTCAAATGAATACGGTGGGCGAAAACGAACTGGCATCTATCCAAGACGATCTTGACTCTCTGTCGGCAGAAGAATTGATGGCTATTTTAGGCGGGGAAGCGCCCCGCGGAGGCAATAAACAATGACAAAGACGAATATGAATATCGATGACTTGAAACGTGCGGTGCTGGAAAAAAGAATTGAAGAACAACTGAAAGCCCACGGGGATCAATCACAATTATTCATCCAACCCGCGGACAGACATCAGCCCCTGCCACTCTCATTTGCCCAGCAGCGGTTGTGGTTTATCAGCCAGCTCGATCCGGCGGCCAGCCAGGCTTATCATCTGCCAGTGACATTGCGTCTCACAGGCCAGCTCAACCGTCAGGCGCTGAAAACCTCACTTGATTGCCTGATAGCCCGCCATGAAAGTCTGCGTACCCGCTTTGTTTTGGACGAAGGCCAGCCTTGCCAACATATCGATCCGGCTGACATCGGTTTTGCCCTGTCCTGCCATGACCTGCGCTCGCTCGATCCAGCCTTACATCTCCAGCGGGTCGCCGAACTTGCTGCTATCGAGGCACAGGCGCCCTTCGATTTTGCCCAAGGACCGCTGATCCGTGGTCAATTGTTGCAACTGACAGACGAAGAGCATGTGCTGTTGCTGACCCTGCATCACATTATCACTGACGGCTGGTCTGTCGGTGTTCTGGTGCAAGAATTGGGCACCTTTTACCGTGCGGCTCTTGATGGTCATCATGATCCTTTGCCTCCCCTGCCTATCCAATATGCGGATTATGCGGTCTGGCAACGGGCACAGTCCTTCACTGCACAACGGGATTTCTGGTGTGCCCAGCTTGCTGACGCGCCAGCCTTACTCATCCTGCCCACGGATCGTCCCCGCCCCACGGTACAAACCTATGTGGGCAACCAAGTTCCTGTGCACATTAATGCAGATTTATTGGCTGCACTGAAAAAACTGGGACAGCGTCATCACACCACGTTATTTATGATGGTGCTCAGTGCCTGGGGTCTGGTACTGGCTCGACTCAGTGGGCAGGAGGATATCGTTATCGGTACACCGGTGGCTAACCGCCCTCACCATGAACTTGAAGGACTGATGGGATTTTTTGTTAATACGCTGGCTTTGCGCATTACCTTTAATGATGAGTTCAATGTGGCCGATCTACTGGCACAGGTTCGGGAGCGGGCGCTGGCCGCCTATGCTCATCAGGATCTGCCTTTCGAGCAAGTGGTAGAAGCACTCCAGCCTGAACGCAGTTTAAGCTACAACCCCCTCTTTCAGGTGATGCTGGCCTTAAACAACACGCCAGCCCAAGAGTTGATCTTACCGGGTTTGCAACTGACGACGATACCTCAGGAACAACGTAGTGCCCATTTTGATTTAACGTTATCACTGAGCGAAACCGCGGACGGTCTGGTTGGTGAGCTGGAATATGCCTCTGATTTATTCGATGCCGCCACCGTTAAGCGGATAGTCGGTTATTTCAATAATGTGCTGACCGCAATGGTGGCAGATGAAACCCAACGCGTTGCCACCTTGCCGATGCTACCCGCATCAGAACGGCAACAACTGCTGGTGGATTTCAATGCCACTCAGGCAGATTTCCCGCAAGAAGCGTTGATTCACC
>NZ_MKGQ01000015.1:0-5322 GCF_001908105.1 Xenorhabdus eapokensis | reverse complement strand
AGGCGGGCCCCTGCCATTAAGGCCATACAACATTCCCAAATACAGGCATCGAAGCTGTTTGAGGCGAACTGTAAGACGCGACTGTCAGCGGTGAGAGTCAGGGCAGGTTGCTGGGTAACTATCAAATTGCACAGGCTCTGGTGTTCGATCATCACCCCTTTCGGTTGCCCCGTTGAACCGGAAGTATAAATAATATAAGCCAGATGGTGTGACGCCAACCCTAGCGCTTGAGGCTCTGGATTGTCAGTCGATTGTGTTGCCAGAGATTGTGTTGTCAGGCACGATTCGGGGTTATCCAGTAAGACCGTGGGCAAGGTGTTAAACTGTACGAGCCATGCTGACTGAGTCAGTGCCGATTGGGTCAGTAAAGCCACGGGTGCCGCATCCTCCAGCATATAGGCCAACCGCTCGGCCGGATAAGTGGGATCAAGCGGCACATAAGCCCCGCCGGCTTTAAGGATAGCCAGTAAGCCGACCACCATTTCCAGACTACGTTCGACACAGAGGGCGACCCGATCATCCGGACGTACCCCTAACGCAATCAGATAATGAGCCAACTGATTGGCGCGGTGGTTTAGCTCACCATAACTCAGTGTTTGCTCCTCAAAGACAGCGGCGATAGCTTCAGGATGTTGTGCGGCCTGCGCCTCAAACAGTTGATGAATCAACGCTTCTTGCGGGAAATCTGCCTGAGTGGCATTGAAATCCACCAGCAGTTGTTGCCGTTCTGCCGCCGGTAAGATGGGGATAGTCCGGATCTCTTGTTGCGGATTATGAACCAGAGCATCGATCAAACCCCTTATGGCCGTTGCCAGATAGGCGTTGATCTGTTCTGGCGCAATGTTGTGGACGGTCAGGGACGTCAGTTGGAAGCCATCCCCTAAATCATCCACGGATAAGGTGATGGGATAGTTAGTCTTTTCCTCTGCGGTCAGAATACGTATGCCTGTCCAGGTGGTCTCAACCGCTTCGGTTTCCCCCGATGGGCCATGACGATAATTGAGCAGGGTGCTGAACAGCGGCATAGGTTGCTCCACGCCACTGCACCGTTGTGCCAGCACTAACGGCGCCTGTTCATGCTCCAGCAAGGTGGTCAGGTTTTGATAGGTCTCCCGTACGGTTTCTTGTACCGTGCGCCCGCCCAGGGAGATACGCAGCGGCAGGGTGTTGATAAACATGCCCAGTATTTGGCCGGCACCCGAACCGCCTTGCAGGCGCCCCAGTAACACGGAGCCAAATACCACGTCATCGCGGCCGCAAGTTTGAGCCAGCACTTGCGCCCATGCCACATGAAACAGCACCCCCGGACTGACACCTAAACGGCGTGCCTGAGTACGGATGGCTTTGGCCAGATCAGGGGCGATAGCGAGATGTGCTTCAATAACAAGGTCATTATCAGTTTGTACATTAAGCACCCCAAACGGTGCCGTGGGTTCATCAATATCCGCCAGTCGGGCGCGGAAATAGGCTTCATGTTCGGCGGCTGGTGTAGCCAGGGTTTGAGCGATAAAGTTGCGATAAGGCAATACCGCCGGCAGCCTCTCGGTATTAGCCTGCAAGATGAGCGCCATTTCCGTAAAAATCAGCTCCAGGGTCATATGGTCACTGACCAGATGATGGAAGCGCAGCGCCAGCAGCCATTCATTTTGGGCCGGATCATGGGCGATATCGGCAGTAAACAGCGGGGCGTGATTCAGATCAATACGGTGCTGGCGTGGATCCGTGTGAGCCAGTATTTGCGCCGGAATATCTTCTATTGTGGCCGCAGTGAATTCACGGACAGTCAGCGGCGCCTGACGCCAGACCACCTGTACCGGTTGTTCCAGTCCTTGCCAATAAATTGCCGTGCGCAGAATATCATGGCGGTTGATGACCTGTTGCAGGGCGTTCAGGAAGCTATCGAGACGATCACGGGTATCGAAAGCGAGTAAACTTCGCAACAGATAGGTATCCCCTTGGGTCTGTAACAGATGGTGGAACAGGATGCCCTCCTGCAAGGGAGACAGGGGATAGATATCCTGCACATTGTTGGCACCGTCTGGGATCTGCTCAACGAGGGTATCAATCTCAGGTTGGGAAAGCGAAACTAATGGCAGCATATCGGGGGTGATGGCCGTGCAACCTGCGGGGATCAGGTTGGGGGGCACAACAAAGGCGCTGGCCTCATGCCGGATAGCCTCAGCCATGTCGGTGAGGATCGGTGAAGCGAATACACGGCGAACTTCGAGCTGCCAGCCCAAATGGCGTAATTCCTCGACCAGACTGACAATCATCAGCGAATGGCCGCCAAGCTCAAAGAAATGGTCATGGCGACTGACCTGTTCCAGACCCAGAAGTTTTTGCCAAATCTGCGCTAGGGCGATTTCGGTCTCCCCGATGGGGGCTTCATAGCCACGCGCCACGACCGCCGATAAATCGGGCGCCGGCAGGGCCTGACGGTCGAGTTTACCATTCGGGGTGAGCGGGAACGTTTCTAACGTGACAAAGGCACTGGGCAGCATATAGTCAGCGAGATACGGCGTCAGTTGCTGACGCAAATCAGCGGGCACCAATTCACCCCCTTCTTCGGGACGCAGATAGGCGATCAGCCGTTTCTGCCCCGGTTCATCTTCGCGGGCAATCACCACTGCCTCACGCACGCCGTCACATTGGGTGAGTCGGGCCTCGATTTCCCCCAGTTCGATACGGAAACCGCGCAGTTTGACCTGAAAATCATTACGGCCCAGATATTCAATATTGCCATCGGGCAGCCAGCGGCCGAGGTCGCCGGTTTTGTACATACGGGCATGGGGTGTGGCTGAGAACGGGTCGGGAACAAAGCGTTCCGCGGTCAACTCAGGCCGGTTGAGATAGCCGCGGGCGACACCGACGCCCCCGATATATATTTCCCCCGCCACCCCCATTGGAACGATTTCCCCGCGGGCATCAAGAATATAGATTTGGATATTGGCAATAGGATGTCCAATTGGCACTTGTCCGGTATAGCGATCGGGAACACATTTCCAGGCAGTGACATCAATGGCCGCCTCGGTTGGTCCATATAAATTATGCAGTTCACTGTGAGGCAAGTGGGACAGACAGTGCTGTTGCAAGGCATAGGGCAGTGCTTCCCCGCTGCATAAAATTTGGCGCAGAGACAGGCAGCGTCCGGCCGGAATGTAATGGAGGAAAATGTGCAACATGGAAGGGACAAAATGGATCGTTGTAATATGACGATTCTCTATCTCTTCCAATAAATAGTGCGGTTCTTTGTGACCGTCGGGGCGAGCCATGACTAATTGGGCGCCAAACATCAGGGGAAGGAAAAATTCCCAGACGGAAACATCAAAACTAAATGGCGTTTTTTGTAGGACGCGATCTTGCGGGGTTAATTGATAAGTCTCCTGCGCCCAGAGTAAACGGTTAACCACACCGCGGTGCTCATTCATCACCCCTTTGGGTAATCCCGTTGAACCAGAAGTATAGAGGACATAGGCCAGATGGCGTGATGTCAGCCCCAAAGCCTGAGTATCGGGATTATCAGTCGATTGTGTTTTTAGGAATGGCTCAGGGTTATTAAGGATGTTATCGAGTAAGATCACCGGTAAAGTGTTGTCGAGTTTATCGCGTAACGTGGTCTGAGTCAGTAACACCATTGGGGCAGCATCTTCAAGCATATACGCCAACCGATCGGTTGGGTAGGCTGGATCAAGCGGAACATAAGCGCCACCTGCCTTGAGGATGGCGAGTAACCCGACCACCATCTCCAGACTGCGTTCGACACAAATCGCTACCCGATCATCAGGATGTACACCCAGTTCAATCAAGTGGTGAGCCAGACGATTAGCGTGACGGTTCAATTCCTCATAGCTGAGAGACTGGTCGCCACACATTACGGCTGTCGCATTGGGCGTTTTCGCAGCCTGGGCTTCGATAAATTGATGGATCAGGGTTTCTTGTGGGAAATCGGCTTGAGTCGCGTTGAAATCGGTCAGCACTTGTTGCCGCTCTGCCGCCGGTAAAATGGGGATATCCCGTATCCTTTGTTGTGGATGGTGAATCAGGGCATCGATCAAGCCGCTTATGGCGGTGAGCAGATAAGCGTTGATTCGCTCTGGTGCGATTTCCGTGACAGTCTGAGCTGTCAGTTGGAAGCCATCCCCTAAATCATCCACTGCCAAAGTGATGGGATAGTTAGTCTTTTCCTCTGCGGTCAAGGTACGTATACCTGCCCAGATAGTCTCAGCCGCCGCGGTTTCCCCCGATGAGCTATGACGATAATTCAATAAGGTACTGAACAGCGGCATCGGTTGCTCTACACTACTGCACCGTTGTGCCAGCACTAATGGCGCCTGTTCATGCTCCAGCAAGGTGGTCAGGTTTTGGTAGGTCTCCTGCACGGTTTCTTGTACCGTGCGCCCGCCCAGAGAGATACGCAGAGGCAGGGTATTGATAAACATCCCCAGTATTTGGCCGGCACCTGAACCGCCTTGCAGGCGCCCCAGTAACACGGAGCCAAATACCACGTCATCGCGGCCGCAAGTTTGAGTCAGCACTTGCGCCCAGGCCACGTGGAACAGGACACTGGGACTGACCCCTAGGCGGCGCGCTTGGGAACGAATGGCTTTTGCCAACGTGGAGTCAATTGGAAGTCGGTGTTCATTGATAACACTATTATCACTTTGTACTTTAAGTATCCCAAACGGCGCGGTGGGTTCATCAATATCGGCCAGTTGAGCGCGGAAATAGGCTTCATGCTCTGCCACGGGCACACTTAATGTTTGAGCGATAAAGTTGCGATAAGGTAATGCCGCTGGCAGCCTCTCGGTATTGGCCTGCAAGATGAGCGCCATTTCCGCCAAAATCAGCTCCAGAGTCATATGGTCACTGACCAGATGGTGGAAACGCAACGCCAGCAGCCACTCATTTTGTGCCGGATCATGGGCGATATCGGCGGCAAATAGCGGGGCGTGATTCAGATCGATACGGTGCTGGCGCGGATCAGTATAAGCCTGTAACTGTGCCGGAATATCATCCATTGTGGCCGCAGTGAATTCACGGACAGTCAGCGGCGCCTGACGCCAGACTACCTGCACCGGTTGCTCCAGTCCTTGCCAGAAGACGGAAGTGCGCAGGATATCATGGCGGTTGATGACCTGTTGCAGGGCGTTCAGGAAGCTATCGAGGCGATCACGGGTATCAAAAGCAAGCAGGCTCTGCAATAGATAGGTATCCCCCTGGGTCTGTAACAGATGGTGGAACAGGATGCCCTCCTGCAAAGGCGCCAGCGGATAGATATCCTGCACATTCTTGGTGCCGCCTGGGATCTGCTCAACGATGACA
>NZ_MKGQ01000149.1 GCF_001908105.1 Xenorhabdus eapokensis | reverse complement strand
TTTTGTTCCAGAGTGCTTTTTTCCACCTTGGCTTAATGCCTGACTGCTGAATAACTGAATTCCCGCTCTACCGGCAAGATCAACATACCTTGCTCGCCTGACCTGCCAAATGACTGAACGCAACGTGCCTCAAAGTCTTTGTAGTCCACACAGCCGTTAGCCAGTATCGTGACCGCTTTCAGTTGCTCTTGTACCAGTTTCTTAGCTTCTGGCTTAAGGTATTGATGGATCTTATCCCCGCTGCCTTTGGCTGCTTCCTTTGCCTCAGCGTAAACCGAGTCAGGCAGTACAACCTGATATACCCACTTGGATGTGATCATCCCAAACAGCGACGGAGTACCGCCGACATGGCCGTTGTAGGGCAAACCTGACATACGGCTGAGTGCCTGATAAAAGGGTTGCTGAAACTGCTTTTCCCATGTGGTGGGTTTATCGAGAAGAAAGATGGCATTAATGCGCTGGTCGGTGAATGTGGGTTGAGTACCACGGATTAATGCGTCTATTTGTTCATCACACCAAATTTCAAAATCTACTGATAGCCAGCGAGCAAAGCGAACAGCTAATTTTGGATGAAGCCATGTGCCGCCTTGAGAGCCAGCTTTTGTTTTTACCAGCCCTGTCCTTTTGACAAATCTGAGCACCTTAGTTCTTGATGCGGATGATGTCGAATCTAACCTTTTGATTTTACTTAATTCTGTCACAAAACCAGAATTAGAAAATAGCTTGCTACTCAGGGCTGATAAATATTCCAATACATCTATTTGTCTCAACCATGCTGTAGGCTCCTTACCAAACTTAGCCGCTAC
>NZ_MKGQ01000148.1 GCF_001908105.1 Xenorhabdus eapokensis | reverse complement strand
TAGATGCTGTCGTCATGAAATTTTCAGCCAAAGAACAAAGCAACGGATTTGCACAGCGGCAAGAAAAGACGCACTATTTTTTGCATAGCGAGTGGCTATACCACGCCAGCGTTTAAGATGAAGGAAAGCATTTTCAACCAAATGGCGAAGCCGGTAGAGTTCACGATCATATTCTCTGGCGACCTTCCGATTTTTCCGGCTAGGGATCTGGACTTGCATGCCTTGTTGTTCCGCTTTTTCTACTATTGCGTTGCTATCATAGCCCTTGTCCGCCAAGAGATGCTCTGCATTGAGTCCTTCAATTAAGGTCTCAGCTTGTGCACAATCCGCTGTGGTACCGCTTGTAATAACAATTCTGACTGGCATACCATGCGCATCCACGGCCAAATGTATCTTTGTATTGAGCCCCCTTTTGTGAGCCCCATATCCTGATTACCGCCTTTGGCTCCTGCCGCATCGGGATGAACCTTAATATGGCTGGCATCAATCATTAACCACTCGAAATCGGGGTCATTGACCAACTGTTCGAGCAGCTTTTCCCATATACCTTTGTCTCTCCAGCGGCAAAAACGACGGTGGGTATTTTTCCAGTCACCATAATCAGTATGTAGGTCTCGCCAAGGCGCCCCCGTCCGTAAAATCCAAAACACCCCATTGATAAAACGCCGATTATCTTCAGCTACACGCCCCCAAGCGCCTTTACGCCCTGGCAAATGAGGTTCAAGCAGGCTCCAGGCGCGATCTGAAATATCGTGGCGGCGGTGTGCAGGTGTACTCATGGTTAATCGACTCTTATGATGGAATGATGGGG
>NZ_MKGQ01000147.1 GCF_001908105.1 Xenorhabdus eapokensis | reverse complement strand
CCCACATGGGCAACCAGACAATGATAAACGCCAGAGCCAACATACTGGCGTAATTCCGTTCAAGCTTATCGTATCTTGTTGCTATTGCACGAAAATGTTTAACTCTGGCGAACGCATTCTCCACCAAATGACGATAACGATATAAACATTTATCAATCTGTTTATCCGATTTTCGGCTATTTTTCCGGTAGGGAATAATCGGCGTTGCTCCTTGCTGTTCAATATGATTTCTGAAAGCCTGACTGTCGTACCCTTTGTCAGCTATCACAAAGTCCGAAGGGGGCGATTGTTCGACTAAACTTTCCGCATGAACAATGTCATGCACTTGTCCCCCGGACAATTCAAAATGAACAGGCAATCCATAACTATCGACGGCCAAATGAATTTTGGTTGAACGTCCACCACAACTTTTGCCAATCGCCTCATCATCATCTGAAGCCGCTCCGGCACTGTGCTGATGAGCACGGACGATACTCCCATCAATAAACAACCATTCCCTATCAGCAAACCCAGATAACCACTTGAAAATGAGCTGTAAAACCCCTTTCTTTGACCACGCATTGAAACGTTGAAAGACACTATTCCATTTGCCGAATTCTGGCGGTAAATCGCGCCAGGGAACGCTCGTTCTCATTCGGTAAAGAATGCCTTCAACGGTCAAACGGTGTTCAGGTTTGTGATAAATCCAACCCGCATGTTGCATTAACGCAGATAGCTTATTCCATTGGAGATCTGTTAACATAGTTCGCGGCATGATGGTGAGGTCTGGTTGTTTTTTGGCGAAAGTAATTATACCAAATCATCATGCTGT
>NZ_MKGQ01000146.1 GCF_001908105.1 Xenorhabdus eapokensis | reverse complement strand
ACCGCCGGCAGCCCGGCAATCAGTTCCTGCGCCAGCGGTGTTGCGTGGATCGCTTTCTTTTTTCGCTCAATCAGCTGGCGTTTAAATAAGGTGTCCAGAATGCCGGCACGGGTGGCTTCCGTACCCAGCCCGGCACTTTCTCGCAGGACTTGCTTTAATTGCGGATCACTGACCAGACTGGCGGCATTTTTCATCGCGGCAATCAGGGTACCTTCAGTAAACGGGGCCGGCGGTTTGGTGTACAGTGACTGAATTTTTGCCTCAATCACCTGACAGCGATCGCCCTGGTTAAGGGCCGGCAGGGGTAAACCGGCTTCCTGCTCGTCTTCCTTTTCGTGCCCTCTCGTTCCATCGGCAAACAGTGCCTTCCAGCCTGTGATCACATTCACCCGCCCTTGCACCCGGAAGTGTTGCCCGCCGATATCCAGTGTCACGTCGGTCACATCGGTTTCCTGCGCCGGCAGAAATTGCGCCAGATAATACTGACGGATAAGCTGATAAACCTTTAGCTCATCGGTCGTTAACCGGGTGAGATCAAAAGGATGACGCGTGGGAATAATGGCAGGGTGTGCCGTGATTTTTTTGTCATTCAGACACGGGAACCACTTCAATTTCCAGTGGAGTCTAGCTAAGTAAAATAATTTTCATAAACTTCAATAAAATCAGCATGATTTCTTATCCTTACGTCTAGTTTAGTCTATTGCAATCAATATGCAGTGCGGGGCATAATCTGGGGCACTTACCGCTCGATGCTTACTATTCGATTACAGAGATGCCCTAATAATGAAATTAAACGCACGACAAGTCGAAACTGCAAA
>NZ_MKGQ01000145.1 GCF_001908105.1 Xenorhabdus eapokensis | reverse complement strand
TGGGAAAAGCTGACTTTGATCCTGAAAGTGCTGGGTTATCCTTCAAGCTGGAAAGTCCATTCAATGTTCAATTCTTGCTGAATAGGTGTGACGACTGGGGTCTGTCGGGAGCCGGATGCGGTAGTTCTGCATGTCCGGTTCTGAGGAGGGATCTGCCCGGGTGACTGGGCAGGTCTACTCACCATTTTTGCCGTTTTTTCATTCCTCAATGGGAACAATTTTGTCTTGAGAGTGGGCATCGTTTACGCCGCCGACAAGGTCATATGTATCCCAGTGAAATCATGACCATTTTGATCCTTTTTCATATGTCGCATTACCGTGATTTTAAAAATTTTTATTTGAAACATATTTGGCAATACCACCACCGCGACTTCTCCACTTTACTCAGTTATACCCGTTTTATCAGCGTTGCCCCTTCCGTTTTGGTGCCACTATGTAGCTATCTGACTCAATTAAAAGGGAAACCCACAGGCATTGCTTTTATTGATTCCACCAGTTTGAGTGTCTGCCATAACATTCGCATCCCTCGACATAAGGTCTTTGCGGGAATCGCACAGCGTGGAAAAAATTCAATGGGATGGTTTTATGGTTTCAAATTACATTTGGTTGTCAATCATCAGGGGGAAATTCTCGCGCTTAAAGTCACGGCCGGTAATGTGGATGATCGGGAACCTGTTCGCGAATTAACCACAGAATTAATGGGTTCTCTTTACGGCGATAAAGGTTATAGCAGAATCATCATAATTTGACATATTCAATATGCTCCGTAAATAGCTCATCAACTGAACATCTTTTTTGCCTCCTGATCGCTTTTGCTCCTCCCC
>NZ_MKGQ01000144.1 GCF_001908105.1 Xenorhabdus eapokensis | reverse complement strand
CTAAATGACTTTTCAAAATGGTAGGAGTATCAAAGAAACTCAGTCCCATTTTTGCGAATTTGGATTTTCCAGACACAAAAAAGCAAAAAGAAGGACTGAGTTATGGTTATCCTACCACCCATTCCCCGTAATGAACGACGCCTGATGAAAAAAATGGCGCAAAAAACGAACGATAAAAAGTATGCCATTCGTATCCTATCCATTCTCATGATTCATCAGGGTCAACCAGTTTTTCACGTCGCTGAAACACTTTGTGTCGCTCAGTCTTCTGTATGGCGTTGGATAAAGTCGTTTAGAACATATCGTTGGTTAGGGTTGCAAAATAAGCCCTCAGGCCGTCATCAACGATGGGAGCTAACCGGCTTTTTGCCTTTTCTCTTTTATTTACTGAAGCTTTCTCCTCAGCAGTTTGGTTATGAGCGCTCTCGCTGGAGTCTTGAACTTTTTATGATACAACTCAACGAGTTGACTCATATAAAATTTTCAATCAGCACACTTTATCGATTTCTCTGCAAAAATCAGATCGTTTGGCGGCGAGCCGCACCAACATTACATGAGAAAGATCCTGAATATGAAGAGAAGATGAAGCAAATTAACCAGGCATTACTTGGGGCATCAAAAGAACATCCCGTGTTTTATGAAGACGAAGTGGATATTCATTTCAATCCTAAAATAGGTTCAGACTGGTATCTTAAAGGCCAACAAAAACGGATTATCACACCGGGAAAGAACCAAAAATATTACTTTGCCGGCTGTTTTGATAGCCAAACGCACGAAATTTTTTACACGGGTTCTGGCAGGAAAAACTCTTATTTATTTATCAATATGTTAGA
>NZ_MKGQ01000143.1 GCF_001908105.1 Xenorhabdus eapokensis | reverse complement strand
ATTGACGCCCTGACAGGATGCTTTAAGAATTAACCTGTTTCTTAAATGATCGGTGAGCCTGCAACGATCGCCTCCGGGTGGCTGTAAAACTCCCGTAGCCTGAAAGGGAGCGCCTCAACGCGGTACATCTGCCCACCTTTGGAAGCAGATATTGCCAGCTCAACGGCAATGAAGGTTCATTATTCTTTATCAGCGCGTCAGTAACGTATCTGTCTGACACCCGGCGGGGAAAAACCTTCCCGTCAGGGGACAGGATTTTCTCCGTTACCCCTTATTGTTTACCTCCATGGAGAACATCGTATGTCTGAGAACGCAACAGCATTAACCAAAAACGACTATTTCAACCTGAATATCAAGGGACTCGGCTATTTGAATCATATCCGCCATGTCAGTACCGCCAGTGGCACGTTCCTGAGCTGTGTGATTAATGCGTTAAATGGTCCCAGTGATAACCCGGTCTATGTCCGTTTTGATATTACCGTGGTCGGCAAGGAGGCGACCAGCCTGGTCGGTCGTTGCCAGAAAGCCGTTGACGAGGATAAAAAAGTGTTGCTGGGCTTTACCTTAAGTAACCCGTCCACCGATATTTTTACTCTGAAACGCGGCGATCATGCCGGTGAACAGCGCGTCAGCCTGAAAGCCCGCCTGATTAAAGTGGACTGGATTAAAATCGGGCAGGACAAAGTGTATCAGGCCGAACAATCCGATTCGACGCCACCACAAAACGGTGTTGCGCAAACCGAATATGCAGAAAATTCATTCTGATACTCATTCTACTCCACTGACTTGCCCTGATGTTTCAGGGCAGTCTCTTTGCTAACAAATACAATAGGGTACAGAGATGACTAT
>NZ_MKGQ01000142.1 GCF_001908105.1 Xenorhabdus eapokensis | reverse complement strand
GTATCCAGAATAATCAGGCGTACCGGTTCACCTGTTTCAGACTCAACTTGTTGGGCGGCAATCACCAGTTCATGCACTTCGGCAGGCGAGGCCGGAAAGACTGGCGTATTGATCAGGTACATATTTTTAACTGCCTGACCATTAACGATTTCCCATGCTTTGATGCGCCGGGGCACACCAATCCCGCCTTCGCCGACAACGTACAGCACAGAACCCTGAGCAACCTGTTTACCTGCCCATGGCTTACCCGTGGCAATATGACAACCCCATGCACCTGCCAGAAAACTTTTATATGACCCGCTAGCTCCGTAAATGCTGCATAAGGAGTGTGCTGGGATGATGCCTTTAACCACGTAGTCTAGCTGGGCATCAAAGCCTTCTGAGCCGATTGATAACGGTAATTTTGTTTTACGATTAGGGTAAATGCTTTCAACATTGCCATAACGACGGGTTTCTATTGCGTCACTGTTCATCGGTTCCTTTACCTGAAATAAGTCATCACAAAATGCCTGCTTTGCTGCCACAATGCCATATTGCTGGCGATAATCATCCCAATCGGCTTTATGTTCTGTCGGTGGTAACGTAATCCAACCATTCACCGCAAGGGCAGCTTTTTCTGCTGAGATCTTGCCGACATTCACTTTGGGTTTCCCGTTCTTATCCAGCTCGTCGGGGCGATGCCAGTCATTATCTGCGGCAATAATGATTTTGGTGTCCGGCCAGCGTTCCCGGATGGCTTTGGCAACAGAAGATAAATTGCCCTCATCCAGCGCCGCCAGAACAGTGCCTTTATAGAGCTGGTTAACCGTGAGTGCTGTGGCGTAACCTTCGGTGATAATTACCGTCTCCGGAT
>NZ_MKGQ01000141.1 GCF_001908105.1 Xenorhabdus eapokensis | reverse complement strand
TTCCGGCACACCGGCGATGTGGCAGGTAAAACGTAATCCACTTTTCATTTTTTATTCCTTATCGGTTATGACATGCATGCCTTACATGGCCGGGCGTAACCCATCGACGTGCCAGAACTGCCATAGCACCTTGTGACTGTCCGGGGTGAAAATCTCCAGCATGACAAACGAAGATTGGGTGATAAAACAAGCCAGTGCCTGATTAATTAACCGGCAGAAGCGATACATTTCTCCCTGATTACGATAACAATCAGGGTTCAGCGTCAGTGAGAGTAAATGCCCGCGAATGGGGCGCCCCCGCCGCATCCGGTCAGTCAGACTCTCTTCCACCTGTACAATGCCGTCAATATGTTGCTGGAACTGACGGCTCAAGGGGCGATGGGTGTCAGCATACGGGTCAAACAACCGAAGAAACTGTTTCAGGCTGTCGGTGGCAAATAACATCATCGGCGGGCTGGAGAGGCAGGAGAGCAGCGGCCAGCCGTTATTTTCCTGTAACAATGGCGGATAATCAGTGGTGACCGGCGTGATATTGTGGACGCTGAGATGAGACGGCGAATTTTCCTGCGTGACCGTAATCGTACCTTGTTTCAGTGTCAGTGCCTGTTCATGGTAGCCAGTGAAATAACACGAAACCTCAATGGCAGGTAAGTTGTTTGCCGGTTTACCGGTCAAATCAAAAAAACACAGCCGATGTTGGATCCTGCCCAGAAAATCCTGCTCGGTCTGGAGCTGGTAGTAAAACGTGTCGGGCTGTGCATCGTCATCGAAAAAACGCCCGGCGGGAACAAACTGCTCAATCGGCA
Organism: Xenorhabdus eapokensis; assembly: GCF_001908105.1. Next base: position 50 of record NZ_MKGQ01000141.1, on the reverse strand, counting down.
GCCAGTGATAAGGCGTGCCACGCTGCTCACTGTCTTCGGGCTGCACCACC
>NZ_MKGQ01000140.1 GCF_001908105.1 Xenorhabdus eapokensis | reverse complement strand
CGGGCCAGCGAAGACGACCACACCGGTACAGGAGAGTGATTTCCGGGATTATATTCTGGTTTTCCCGATTGAGGGCGTGCCGGCGGTTTATGTTTATTTGAGTGAAAATAGTAAGTATGGCGTCCTCATATGGACGAAAGGAAAAGTAGGATCAAGAATTAAAAATGCTATTAATCATTGGTTAAAACATGGTAATGAATTCCCTAATTTAAAAAATTCTGATGAGTATATAGACGCCACTCATGATTTTATTAAAAATCCGCCTAAGGGTACTCTTAGCAAGGAAAATGACAAGGGAGATAAGTTATTTTATGATCCTGATTCTAATACATTTGCCGTACAATCCAAAAGTGGTGCGCCCAGAACAATGTTTAAACCTAAAGCAAAAATGAAATATTGGAGTAATCAATGAGTGATAAATACCATTGCCCATGTTGTAATCATACTACCCTTGATGAACTTGGTGAATATCTTATTTGTGACATTTGTGGATGGGAAGATGATCCAGTGCAATCTAAGGATGCCGAATTTCAAGGAGGAGCTAATGAAATGAGTTTAAATGAAGCAAGAAAAGCGTTTTCAGAGGGTAAAAAAGTAAGCTAATTTGTATTAGTTCAAATTAATTGCCAGCCAGAAAGAGTTTCTCGCTTAATCTGATACAGCAGCCTATCTCGTTTAGAATGACACTGACGCGCTGCGCTTGTCTTCTCCGTTCTACCGGGCTAATACATTAACCCGGTAGAACGGAGAGCTGAAAAATACCTGCCAGAAAAAATATTTCCTCACCTGCGCCTCATTTTTCTCCTCACTTTTTATTTTCCTCACTGTGAAAACAGGTGAGGAATCGATAATTTTTTAT
>NZ_MKGQ01000014.1:59913-90345 GCF_001908105.1 Xenorhabdus eapokensis | reverse complement strand
ATGATAAAATCTTGCTGTGACATAGCCTTTTGTTCCTTTATTTCTCTATTTTTGACGACTTAAAGTTATAAAGGAGCGGCTATGTCATTTCAACTCACCCTAAAAGTCGAGCATCGCGTTATAGTTATGATTTTTGTGTTAAGAACTTGGCGTTAAAAACAAAGCACCGCGGCTCAAGTCCCGTAATTTATCACCTATCTCACCAACAAGGGTAGCTGGCAACGAGACTTGTAACGTAACATTTTCAGCATAATCACTGGCGATCACTTGCCCAGAGAATTGATGTAACAACTGTTCTACCGTGGAAATATGTGCATACTCACACTGTAGCTGGTATAACTTCTGCGGTACTTTGTATTCGGTTTGCAACAGCTTCAGAGTTTGTTGTACCCCATTGCCATAGGCTTTTACTAATCCTCCCGTACCCAATTTTATGCCACCAAAATAGCGAACAGATACAGCGGTAATTTCCCCCAGACCACTTCCTATTAACTGAGCAATCATCGGCTTACCCGCGGTTCCAGTAGGCTCACCATCATCAGAAAACCCTAACTGTTGGGAATCATCCGGCGCTCCTGCCACAAAAGCCCAGCAATGATGCCGAGCATCAGGGTATTGCTCTTTGATGCTTTGGATAAATAACTTAGCCTCATCCACCCCGCTGGTGTGCTCCAGCAGGGTAATGAAACGACTCTTTTTTATTTCTTCAGTAAAGCTGACTGAAGCCGCCGGAATTAAATAAGGCTTCATTACGATAATTGTAAGTCTCTGGTCATATTTTCAATTTTTCCATCGTGAATAACGATGTTATCTTCAATACGAATACCACCATAAGGTTTCAACATATCGATTTTTTTCCAATCGAAATGTTGACGATATTCGCTTTCACGCCATTGCGCTAATAAAGTTTCAATGAAATAGATCCCAGGCTCAATGGTTAAAACCATTCTTGGCTCCAGGATACGGGTACAGCGCAAATAAGGATACATTTCCGGAGCTGTCAGATGGGTTCCTCTATCATCTTGCATAAACCCAGCAGCATCATGCACCTGCAACCCCAGAGGATGACCGAGTCCGTGTGGGAAAAATGGTGTCGTCAATCCTGTCTCAACCATATCTTCTTCACTGATCCCATGAACAATATCATGTTTTTTCAATATCCTGGCTATGCGTTTATGCATATTAACATGGTAATCAGTATATCGGACTCCCGTTCTCATTGTGCCGATGATCGCCTGCTGTTCTTCATTCAGATCCTTTATCAGTGAGGCAAAATCGTTATTAGGTTTTGCGGCATAAGTTCTGGTGATATCCGCTGCATAACCATGATATTCAGCACCAGCATCAATCAAGAAGCTGCGAATGTCAGAAGGAACCCTCTGTCGTAACTTATTGTAATGCAAAACAGCCGTATTCTCGTTCAAGGCAATAATATTATCATAAGGAACATCGGTATCACGGTGTCCGGTGGCCATCAAATAGAACATATTAATTTCGAATTCGCTCACGCCAGACAAAAATGCATCATAGGCTGCCAGATGACCATTGACGGCGGTTTTCTGAGCCTCACGCATACAAACCAATTCATAATCTGTTTTATATGAACGATGATAATTCAAATAATCCAAAACAGCTTTTGGGTTGATATTGTGATCAAGAATACCCAAAGATTTAGCACATTCAGTTTGTTCACCAATATAAGCTGTATTCTGTTTGGCTAATCCATTCAGCTTTGTGCTGATATCTTCAGCTTTTGCCAAATGAATCATTTCTATTTCATCAGTCCAATAGCTATTGGGCAGGGGTTCTACGCTGTGCCAGTAATCTACAGGTGAATAAAACCAGAGCTTAGGTTTATTAACTCCATCAATCCACAACCAGCAATTAGGCACTTTGGTCACAGGTATCCATGCCTTAAAGTGCACATTGACCTTAAACGGATAATGGCTGTCATCAAGAAAAACCCGTAATGATTCACCTGAATGAATAAGCAAGGCGTCAAGCTGAGTTCGTTCTAAGATTTCTTGGGCACGTTTTTGTAAGGTTTTAATATGTTCTTGGTACAGAGATGCCAACTTTTCCATCTTAATTAGCCTTTTGATTTTTTGGCAGGAGCTTAAATATTATCACAATTCATTATGGTGGGAGCTATCACGTGAAAAACCCTCTTTCTAAAATTAAGCTAATATATTTATATTTTTCAAAACACTAACTAAATATGTTGATCCCTGCCATAAATCTTACCTGTGATCCGCCCTACAAAAAATTCATCATCGGTTTGCATTAAATTAACACAGTAATCACAATCAACCTCATCTGGTCATACCAGATGGTATGCACTCATTGAGGAGAATGACATGCTCTACCTAAGTGAAACTATTCAAGTAAAATGGCTGAAAGATGGCATTGCTGAACTCATTTTCAATGCACCGGCTGCAATTAATAAATTAGATACAAAAACGGTGACTTCTCTGGATAAAGCCGTTTCCACCCTTGAGCAAGAGACTAAATTAAAAGGGTTGCTGTTGCGTTCTGAAAAACAAGCCTTTATTGTTGGCGCAGACATTACAGAATTTTTATCGTTATTCAGTGCGCCAGCAGAAAAACTGCACGAATTGCTAAATCTCGCCAACAATATCTTTAACCGTATAGAAGATCTCCCTGTTCCGACTATCTCCGCTATCAACGGCTACGCTCTTGGCGGTGGGTGTGAATTGGTACTTTCAACCGATTTCCGTATCGCCTCTCCAGATCTTCGCATCGGATTGCCAGAAACTAAACTGGGCATTATGCCGGGATTTGGTGGTTCTGTCCGTCTGCCACGTTTGATTGGCACAGACAATGCTCTCGAAATCATTTCCGCAGGAAAAGATATTGGTGCTGAAGAAGCGCTGAAAAATGGCCTGGTTGATGCCGTCGTTCCTGCCGAAAAACTGCTTGATTCTGCCGTTTCAATTCTGGAACAGGCCATTCGAGGAGACTTAGATTGGAAAGCAGCCCGTCAACCTAAACTAATACCTCTGAATCTCAATGAGATCGAACGTACCATGAGTTTCACCGTAGCAAAAGGTATGGTAATGAAGGTTGCCGGTCCGCATTATCCGGCTCCCATCACTGCGGTAAAAACTATTGAAAAAGCGGCTACACTAGGTCGCGATGAAGCTCTGAAACTGGAGTCCACCAGCTTTGTATCATTAGCGCATACCTCTGTCGCCCGTGCCTTAGTCGGTATCTTCCTGAACGACCAATATGTTAAAGGGCTGGCGAAAAAACATCTGCAAGCCGTCACAACCCCTGAACATGCGGCTGTATTGGGTGCGGGAATTATGGGAGGAGGCATTGCCTACCAATCAGCACGCAAAGGTATTCCTGTCTTGATGAAAGACATCAACCAAAAAGCGCTGGATTTAGGTATTAATGAAGCAGCCAAATTGCTGCATAAACAATTTGAGCGTGGACGCTTAGATGCTATGAAGATGGCGAAAATTCTGGCATCCATTCATCCAACCCTGAATTATGCTGGTATTGAGCAAGCCCAAATTGTGGTTGAAGCTGTCGTTGAAAATCCTAAAATTAAGGCTGCGGTTCTGGCTGAAACCGAATCGCATATCAGCGACGACTGTATTCTGGCATCTAATACTTCCACAATCCCCATCACTGAATTGGCAAAATCACTAAAACGCCCAGAAAATTTCTGTGGTATGCATTTCTTTAACCCAGTGCATCGTATGCCGTTGGTTGAAATCATTCGCGGTGAAAAAACCTCAGATAAGACTATTTCCAGCGTTGTGGCATATGCCAGTAAAATGGGTAAAACCCCGATTGTCGTTAACGATTGCCCAGGTTTCTTTGTAAACCGCGTATTGTTCCCATATCTGGCTGGTTTTGGCATGTTGTTGCGTGATGGTGGTGATTTCCGCCAAATCGACAAAATCATGGAAAAAGAATTTGGCTGGCCAATGGGTCCTGCATATCTCATTGATGTTGTCGGTATTGATACCGCTCACCATGCACAAGCTGTCATGGCTCAGGGTTTCCCTGACCGTATGAGCCGTGATTATCGGGATGCTATTGATGTGCTATTTGAAAATCAACGTTATGGTCAGAAAAATGGCGTTGGTTTCTATAAATATACCCAAGATAAAAAAGGCAAACCGAAAAAAGAGCTGGATGATACTACCGATCAGTTACTGACAAGCATCAGCAAACCGAAACATACTTTCTCTGGCGAAGAGATCATTGCTCGAACCATGATCCCAATGATTAACGAAGTTGTTCGTTGCCTAGAAGAAGGTGTCATTGCCAGCCCTGCGGAGGCAGATATGGCGTTGGTATATGGCTTAGGCTTCCCTCCATTCCACGGTGGTGTTTTCCGTTATCTGGATAATATGGGAACCGCAGCCTATGTGAAAATGGCAGAAAGTTATGCTCATTTGGGCGCCCTCTATCACATCCCTGCTGGCCTGAAAGCAAAATCCGAAAGCAATGAGAATTACTACCCTGCACCCGCAGAGCTTGTTGTTAATCCAGGTGAAAAAGCGTGAGGTCTGAAAACATGGAAAACGTAGTTATTATTGATGGTATCCGTACCCCAATGGGGCGCTCAAAAGGTGGTGTATTCCGTCAGGTCCGTGCCGAAGATCTCTCCGCACATCTGATGAAATCAATACTCAAACGCAACCCTGCCGTTAAGCCTGAAGATATTGATGATATCTCTTGGGGATGTGTGCAACAAACACTGGAACAAGGGTTCAATATTGCCCGTAACTCTGCCTTACTGGCAGGTATTCCTCATTCAGTCCCCGCAGTAACCGTTAACCGCCTCTGCGGTTCTTCAATGCAATCTTTGCACGACGGTGCCCGCATGATCATGACTGGTGATGCCAATATTGTTATGGTCGGTGGTGTTGAACATATGGGACATGTTCCCATGACACACGGTGTCGATTTTCATCCAAAATTAAGCCGTAACGTTGCCAAGGCAGCAGGTGTTATGGGATTGACGGCAGAAATGCTGGCTAAAATGCACAATATTAGTCGCACAATGCAAGATGAGTTTGCCCTACGTTCTCATCGACGTGCAGCAGAAGCGACCGAATCCAAGGCTTTCGCCAGCGAAATCGTTCCTATATATGGGCATGATGCTGATGGAAATATGAAATTCGTCGATTTTGATGAAGTGATCCGCCCAGAAACCAACCTAAAAGATTTGGCTGCGCTGCGTCCTGTTTTTGATCCAGTCACTGGCAGTGTAACCGCGGGTAACTCATCAGCACTTTCCGATGGCGCCTCTGCCATGCTGATCATGAATGAAAGTAAAGCTAAAGCGTTAGGATTAAAACCTCGTGCTCGTATCCGCTCAACGGCGGTTGTTGGTTGTGATCCTTCAATCATGGGTTATGGCCCTGTACCGGCAACACAGATGGCTTTGAAAAAAGCGGGATTAAGTCTTGCAGATATTGGTGTCATGGAACTGAACGAAGCATTCGCTGCACAATCCTTGGCTTGCATAAAAGGGTTGAACCTGCTGGATAGCATGGATGACAAAATAAATCTGCATGGTGGCGCTATTGCTCTCGGTCACCCATTGGGATGTTCTGGTACTCGCATTACGACCACCCTGCTTAATTTGATGGAACGTAAAGATGCTCAGTTCGGACTATCAACCATGTGCATCGGGTTAGGCCAAGGTATCGCCACGATTATTGAAAGAGTATAAAACCTAGCTGATGATTGAAATTTATGGCTTTTAAAAATTAACGTTTTTCCTTGTCTGTCTTATTTATTGCATCACCTAGTACGTTGTTACCATAGTTTCCCGCCTGTCAAGGGCGGGTTTTTTTTATTTTCTGTCGTCTTATCTTTGATCGGTAAACGGCTCAAATAAACTCAAATGCATCTCCATACATGTGCTCAATAGAAGCATCACGTTCACTACAGAATCGTTCACGGGCAATTTTAGCCATCTCAAAGCGGCCAGCAATGTAGATATCATGGTTTGCCAGACTGCCGAAATCCTCCAAAACCGCACTCAGAACTGTGCCCGTTCTTCCGCGCCAGTGTTCATCAACTTGTTCAACCACAGGAACAACGGTCAAATTTGGATAGCGCTCACTCAATGATTGCAACTCCCCCAAATCATAAAGGTGTTGCAATTCTCGTCCTCCCCAATAGATGGAAATTTCACGATTAGGATTTTTTTCCAATGCTGCCAATAAGATAGAACGCGTATATGAGAATCCCGTTCCGCCGGCAATCAATAACATCGGGTTTTCGCTGTCTTGACGAAACCAGGCCTGACCATGCGGAATATCAATTTCAATAACTTTCTGATCCAGGATCCTATCCATTACTGCCATCGCATAGAGATTTAGTTCAGAAGCACCAATATGCAGCTCAATCATCTGCTTTTCTGATGGTGGCGATGCCATGGAGAAAGGGCGTTTATCTCTTTCATCCATAATCACCATTAAATATTGTCCTGCACGGAAAGAAAAAGGCGAATCAGGTAATAAACGAACCCGATAAACTGTATCTGTAATGGAGTCAACCGATGTTACTTTACAGCTTAATATTGTCATGCGTTCCCTCTTATCGCTTCAAAATATCTAATTGATCCCAAACTTCATCGACACGAGCCCGAATTTCATCGCTCATCACTATCGGGCGCCCCCATTCCCTTTGTGTCTCTCCTGGCCATTTATTCGTTGCATCTAACCCCATTTTTGAGCCTAATCCAGAAACAGGCGATGCAAAATCGAGATAGTCAATTGGTGTATTTTCCACTAAGACAGTATCTCTCTGCGGGTCCATTCGCGTTGTTATCGCCCAGATGACATCATTCCAATCTCGCGCATTGATATCATCATCACAAACGATAACAAATTTTGTGTACATAAATTGTCTCAGATATGACCAAACTCCCATCATTACTCGCTTGGCATGGCCTGCATACTGTTTTTTCATTGTAACGACCGCGAGTCGATAAGAGCAGCCCTCTGGCGGCAAGTAAAAATCCACAATTTCAGGAAATTGTTTTTGTAATATTGGCACTAAGACTTCATTCAAGGCAACCCCTAGCACCGCAGGTTCATCCGGCGGACGTCCAGTGTAAGTGGAATGATAGATAGCATCACAACGTTGGGTAATATGGGTAATCGTAAATACCGGGAACATATCTACTTCATTGTAATAGCCAGTATGATCACCATAGGGTCCTTCTGGTGCCATTTCGGCAGGATCAATATAGCCTTCAAGGATAATTTCAGCACTGGCAGGCACTTCCAGATCATTGGATATACATTTAACGACTTCCGTTTTATGCCCACGCAATAATCCGGCAAACGCATATTCAGACAAAGTATCCGGAATTGGAGTGACGGCACCCAATATCGTGGCAGGATCGGCGCCCAATGCAACGGATACAGGGAAACGTTCCCCCGGGTGAGCCTGACACCACTCCTGAAAATCAAGCGCACCACCACGATGGGATAACCAGCGCATAATCAATTTGTTTTTTCCCAATACCTGTTGGCGGTAGATACCCAAGTTCTGGCGCTCTTTATTCGGCCCCTTAGTCACCGTCAATCCCCAGGTAATCAAGGGAGCGGCATCTTCCGGCCAACAATGCATGACAGGAATACGGGTCAGATCCACCTCATCCCCTGCCCAAATCTGCTCCTGACAAGGCGCAGAGCTAAGGCGTTTGGTTGGCATATGCAAAACTTGTTTGAATTTAGGCAATTTATCGACCAAATCACGGAAGCCTTTTGGTGGCTCAGGCTCTTTAAGGAAAGCCAATAGCTTCCCAACATCATGCAATGCCTTAACATCATCCTGCCCCATACCCATGGCTACTCGCTTAGGTGTCCCAAACAAATTGCACAACACAGGCATCGAATATCCCTTAGGATTTTCAAATAATAAGGCAGGGCCACCGGCACGAAGAGTACGATCTGCGATTTCTGTCATTTCCAGATATGGATCAACTTCCATACTAATTCGTTTTAATTCACCTGATTGTTCCAACAAGGAAAGAAAGTCTCTTAGATCGCGATATTTCATATTGTTCATTCGTGCCGATTTTCAAGGAGGGAAAGCCATTATAATCCCTCCCATGAGGGTTACAAGGAAAAGTCATAACCTGATAAAAAACAATGGATTTAATGCAATCACTAATACATGGATTTGTACTAAAATAGAATATAAAAAAATACGACTTACACTTTAAATAACGTCTATTTTTACTGATGACCCGTTAGCACTGGTTTTGTTATGCTAGACATTCTACGCAATGGAGTCGAAATATTATGGGAAATTGGTATCTTCTTTACTGTAAACGTGGGCAAATCTCTCGGGCAACAGAGAACTTAGAGCGACAGGACGTAATTTGCTTAACCCCTACAGCCAAAATTGAAAAAATCATTCGAGGTAAACGAACCACTGTTACTGAACCATTGTTTCCCAATTACCTGTTTGTTCATTTTGATCCTGAACTTATTCATACCACTACTGTTAACTCAACACGTGGTGTAAATCATTTCGTTCGTTTCAGCACTTATCCCGCCATAGTTCCACAGACATTAATTGATGAATTAATGTCTGTTACTGAACAAGAATATATTGCACCTGAAACCCCAATTACTGGTGATACTGTCTTGATTACTTCGGGAATTTTCAAAGGCATTCAAGCAATTTATAACGAGCCAGATGGGGAAACCCGTTCCATTCTCTTGCTGAATATTCTCAATAAAGAAGTTTCCAAGGTTTTAGATAATAAACATTTCATCAAGGTTTAATCAGAAAACGGGCAAAATTGCCCGTTTTTATATATCCAAGCGATTACACTAATCAGTATTTTTGTTCATGCAGCCACTGCGCTACACGCTTGGCAAAATAGGTCAAAACACCATCTGCTCCCGCCCGTTTGAAGCACAATAGTGATTCCATAATTGCTGGCTGCTCTTTTAACCAACCATTTTGAATAGCCGCCATATGCATGGCATATTCACCAGAAACTTGATAAGCAAATGTCGGTACACCGAAAGTATCTTTCACCTGACGGATCACATCCAAATACGGCATACCAGGTTTAACCATGACGCTATCTGCACCTTCTTGCAAATCCTGCGCAATTTCCTGTAACGCCTCATCACTGTTTGCCGGATCCATTTGATAAGTCATCTTATTGCCACCTTTCAAGTTACTGCTGGAACCAATGGCATCCCTAAATGGTCCATAGTAACAAGAGGCGTATTTGGCAGAATAAGCCATAATTTGGGTATTGATATAATTATCCATTTCAAGCTGTTCGCGAATAGCACCAATGCGGCCATCCATCATATCGCTTGGCGCAACAATCTCAGCGCCAGCTTCAGCATGGGATAATGCCTGCTTAACCAGAATATCTTTGGTAATGTCATTGATAACATAGCCATCCGGATCAATCACACCATCCTGCCCGTGGGTCGTAAATGGATCGAGCGCTACATCCGTCAAAAGGCCCAGCTCAGGTACAGCATCTTTCAGCGCACGAACAGAACGCTGGATCAATCCATTTGGGTTATAGGCTTCTTTCGCATCCAACGATTTCTTGTCCGCTTCAATAACGGGAAACAGAGACAAAACAGGAATACCCAGTCGGGCAATCTCTTCTGCTTCTTTCAGCAAAAGATCGATTGTCAGACGATACACTCCTGGCATTGAAGGAACTTCCTGACGCTGATTCGTTCCTTCCATAACAAATACAGGATAAATCAGGTCATTAACAGTAAGTTGATTTTCAGCAACTAAACGGCGGGAAAAATCATGACGGCGCACACGGCGCATACGACGACCGGGAAATACCCCCGGAAATACATAGCTCATATTATTCTCCTAATGTAAAACCCAGCGATAAGGCGCTGGGTTAATAGTCATCGCTTCATGATAATGATGTTAACACCAGCAATCAGTTCGCAATAATTATGAATGTTCAGCGCCAGATTATTTTTTAACATTGTCTCCAATATCACTGACTGATTCATCTTCTGCATTAATTAAATTACGGCGCTCTCGTTTACCAACATAAAACTGCGAAAGCAAAATTCCCAATTCAAATAACAAATACATGGGAACCGCCAGCAGAGTTTGTGAGAAAACATCAGGTGGTGTTAACAACATCCCAACGACAAACGCCCCAACTAAAATATAAGGGCGTTTTCTTTTTAGCGATTCTGGCGTCACTACCCCACTCCAACACAGCAAAATAATGGCAATAGGTATTTCGAATGAAACGCCAAATGCCATAAATAGCGCCATGACAAAGCTTAGGTAATTGCTGATATCCGTCGAGATCACCACTCCGACCGGCACAGTATTGATAAAGAAACCAAACGCAATGGGAAAAACAATAAAATAGGCAAAAGCCATTCCCAGATAAAACAATATACTACTGGAAAACAGTAGGGGCATAATCAAACGGCGTTCGTGCTTATACAAAGCCGGTGCAATAAATGCCCATATTTGATAAAGGATCATCGGTGCCGAAACAAAGATAGACACCATAATGGTCAGTTTAATGGGTGTAAAAAAAGGCGACGCAACATCTGTTGCAATCATATTAGCGCCTTTAGGTAATTGTTCCATTAAAGGCGCTGCAATAAGCCGATAAATGTCATTGGAAAAATAAACCAATGCCAGAAACACTATCAGCACGGTAATTAGGCTATTTAAAATCCGCTTACGCAGTTCAATCAAATGACTGATAAGAGGTTGGGTATTATCCACAGACATGTTTCAGTGTTCGCCATTTGCTTGTTCAGGAGATTTTTTTTTCTGCTGCTCTGGTCTTACACTCGATTGCTCTGCAATGACAGGTTCCGAACTGCCCTGTTCTGAATTCGAGTGCCTTGCAACCGATTGGGATTCAGAAGAATGAAAATGCGTTTCGTCTTCCTCTAATTCTCTCATTTCATCCGGTTTCAACTGATAGGTATTTTTCAATGATTCAGCCGCTTCCTTTAGCTCCTCCATTGATGCTTTTAATTCTGGCGAAAGTGATTGCAGATCGGCTTTTTCTTCCATTTTCTTTAGAGAATCCTGAAGTTCTTGCAATTTCAGTTCCTGAGCAAGCTCATTCTGGACATTAGCCGCCAGAGAACGCAATGCTCGGATCCAGCCAGCCACTGTTTTTACCGCCACAGGCAGACGTTCCGGCCCCAGAACAACCAAGCCAATGATCATCACTAACAGTAGTTCACTAAAACCAATGTCAAACACGGTTTATACCTGCTCTTTGTCTTTACTTTTATTCTCTGAATGTTCAGATTGTGCAGCCGTGGACTTTTCAGTGAGGTTTCTCGTTTCAAACTCAGCATCCTGACTCATTTTTTCCGGCGGCTGTGGTTTTTCATCATCACTCATTGCTTTTTTAAAGCCCTTTATTGATTCACCCAAGTCTGAACCCAAGGTGCGCAGCTTATTAGTACCGAACAACAGTACAACAATGACAGCAATGATGAGTAATTGCCAAATACTTATACCACCCATACTGACCTACCTCTATTCATCAGAATATTACTCGTGATTTAATGATAAACGACGAACCCGATGTTCAAAAATAACGCAATCATACAAGGGTCGTCGTAAAATTACCTTGATTTAATCGTCATCATTACTGAATTATTGACGCTTACTTAAATGACGCCAGCCTAATCCCCATGATGCAATTCCGATGCCCATCATCCCCCACGCCAGATGTTTCTGATCTATGATGAGAAACAAACTACCACAGATAAAGAGAGTTGCACCAATCCCCAATAAATAAAGAGATTTGCGCTGCCTGAGTTGTTGATCCCTGAATTGTTGCGATATTTGATCAATACTGCTCTGCAAACGTCGATGCTGCTGGAGCGTGCCATATACCAGCTCTGGAAGCTCTGGTAACTTTTCCGCCCAATAAGGCGCTTTTTCTTTAAAGGCACGCACAATAGCGGGAAGCCCAACTTGATCATGTAGCCAATCTTCCAGAAAAGGTTTTGCTGTTTTCCACAGATCAAGCTGAGGATAAAGTTGGCGCCCCAAACCTTCAACATACAACAGCGTTTTCTGCAACAGAACCAACTGGGGTTGAACTGCCATATTAAAACGACGAGCAGTATTGAAAAGGTTTAGCAAAACATGCCCAAATGAGATTTCAGCCAGGGGTTTTTCAAAAATCGGCTCACAAACGGTACGGATGGCAAATTCGAAATCTTCCACATTGGTATCTGCCGGTACCCAACCAGAATCAACATGCAGTTCAGCGACCCGACGATAATCACGATTAAAGAAAGCAATGAAATTTTCAGCCAAATAGCGTTTATCATCTTTATTCAAAGAGCCAACAATACCGTAATCGATACCGATATAAGTAGGATCTTCCGGTTTGTCATAACTGACGAAAATATTACCAGGATGCATATCCGCATGGAAAAAGCTGTCGCGAAATACTTGGGTGAAGAATACCTGAACTCCACGCTCAGCCAACACTTTCATATTGGTGTTCTGCGCCTCTAAAGCAGCGACATCCGACACGGGAATGCCATAAATCCGCTCCATCACCAAAACATTTTCCCGGCAATAGTCGGGATAGACTTCCGGCACGTAGAGCATTGGACTATCTTCAAAATTACGCCGCAATTGAATCGCGTTTGCAGTTTCACGTAATAAATTTAGTTCATCAAGCAGGGTTTTCTCATATTCCCTTACAACTTCACGCGGACGCAGACGACGCCCATCTGGTAACAGGGGAACCAGATTTGCCAAACGATACATTAACCGTACGTCAGCTTTAATTACCGGCAGAATATCTGGACGGATCACCTTCAGGACAACTTCTCTACCATTCTCTTTCAACCGAGCAGTATGTACCTGAGCGATAGAAGCAGAAGCCAGTGGTTGTGGATCAAAATCCTCAAACCAGGTTTCCAGCGAGCCCTCTAAAGCCGTTTCAATCGATTTTCGTGCCACTGCGCCATCAAAGGAAACCACCCGATCTTGTAACATCGAAAGTTGATCTGCGATTGCAGGCGGGAACAGGTCACGACGCGTAGAGAGCATCTGACCAAATTTGATCCATACTGGGCCAAGTTCTTGTAATGCCAGACGTAAACGTTCACCAAGAGGCTTATCCTTATGCCTGTTAGGTATCCAAAACAGGAAATAACGCCCAAAACGTAACGGCCATGTCAAACGAATATTAGGGATAAGCTCATCCAACCCGTAAGAAAGAAAGACTCGGATGATAAAGTAAAGTCGCCTAATTTCACTGGGAGTCATGTTTTCCCTCCAGTGCCGCCAACCGTTTTTCGAGTTGGTTTATCTGATTGGCAACAGCATTAACTTCTTCACTAAAATAGGCCACTTCCAACGCATTGGGAACCATGCCCCATTCTTCCGTCAATGATTCGGTGAAATACGTTTTTTTCCTTGTAATAGTATTGCTGGCAAATTCAACACTTTTCTTCATCAGCCGGGTAATACCTTCTGCGACGATATCCCCAACATAAGGAGAAAGGTAATGCGCAGGATCCCACTCTGACATGTCCAGCAAAGCTGACCATTGTTGAATCACCTGCATATCCCCTTCAATGACAATTTCACCACTGTTAATCAGGGTTGAAAGGCACTGGCGATCCCGTAGCTTGAGTAATGCAGGGAGCGTTGCTTTCATTGAGCAATCCACAGGTTCTGACCATTGGCTCAAAACATCCACTCGTCTCTCACTGAATATCAGTATCAATGGTGTTTCAATTTCTTTTAGTTCAATGGACAATATTTTACCGGCCAGTCTCAAGCGGGCAGGTTTTAATACAGCTTCGCGATATAACAAGTGATTCAGGGTTGTTTCCAGAAAGGCTGTCAATACCGGAAATAACACCTTATCCTTTGATACCGCAGAACTCATACTATGGCTTGATAAGGATGTTTCCATCTCAGAATTTGAACCCTTTGTGCAGTGCAACGATCCCACCAGTCATATTGGTGTAATAAACCTGGTCAAAGCCCGCTTCTTCCATCATACCTTTTAAGGTTTCCTGATCAGGATGCATACGGATGGATTCTGTCAGATAGCGGTAACTATCCGCATCATTCACAATCATCTGACCGATTCGGGGCAGAACATGGAATGAATAAACATCATAAACCTTACTTAATGGCGCCAATACAGGTTTAGAAAATTCCAGCACCAATAGGCGTCCGCCCGGCTTAAGCACCCGATACATGGAGCGTAGTGCTTTTTCTTTATCCGTGACATTACGTAAGCCAAAGGAAATGGTAATACAATCAAAATGGTTATCTGGGAAAGGCAGCTCTTCAGCATTAGCTTGGACATAACTGACATTGCCTACAATACCGATATCACGTAATTTTTCGCGCCCAACTTTCAACATTGAGTCGTTGATATCAGCCAGAACAACTTGCCCTTTTTCCCCCACCATTCGGGAGAATTTTGCGGTTAGATCGCCTGTTCCACCAGCGAGATCAAGCACCTTATGACCACGGCGAACACCACTTGACTCAATAGTGAAACGTTTCCAGATACGGTGAATGCCAAATGACATTAAGTCATTCATTAAGTCATATTTCGCGGCCACAGAGTGAAATACCTCTGCCACCATCTCTTTTTTTTGTTCTTTGGCTACGGTGCGGAAACCAAAATCAGTGGTTTCTTTTGATTGATCTGCCATGTTATTTGTCCGCTTTTTATTCAAAAAAATTTATAGTCAGTGTACCAGCCTTTCCAACAAAACCCTATTCAGACTTCACTCATTCACCTGCAACGATTGGAAAGATTTATCAATCAACTGTGAATCAATAGGACGCTTTACATCCACGCCTAATTCACGAAACCCTTCGGCCTGACTAATTAAGTTGCCTCTGCCCTCAACAAGCTTTTTCATTGCGAAATGGTAGCTCGCCTGTGCTTTATTAAGGCTTTGTCCCAATCCTTGCATATCATCCACAAACAACCGCATTTTGTCATACATTTTGGCGGCTTTATCAGCAATCAGGCGCGCATTTTGGCTTTGATATTCATAACGCCACAAGTTATTAATAGTACGAATAGCAACCAGCAAAGTTGATGGGCTAACCAGCATAATATTATGTTTCAACGCTTCATCAAGTAATTCTGGCGCCTGATTGAGTGCCACTAAATAAGCGGGTTCTACAGGAATAAACATCAAAACATAATCCAGTGATCGCAATCCGGGTAATTGTTGATAATCTTTTCGGCTCAAGCCGCGAATGTGTCCTCTGATGGAATTGATATGTTCCTGTAATGCTTGTGCCTGTTGCTCTTCGCTATCACTGTTGAAATAACGTTCATAAGCAACCAGGGACATTTTTGCATCAATAATGACATCTTTTCCCTGTGGCAGATGCACGATCACATCAGGCTGAAAACGCTCGCGGTTTTCAGCCTTAATATTGACTTGTGTATCGAATTCATATCCCTCACGCAAGCCAGAAGCCTGCAAAACCCGCGCCAATACCATCTCTCCCCAATTTCCCTGTATTTTATTGTCTCCTTTCAGGGCTTTTGTGAGATTGATGGCTTCTTTTGCCATCTGTGCATTCAGTTGTTGAAGATTACGTATTTCATGAGTCAAGGTATGGCGCTCACGGGCTTCTTGTCCAAAGCTGTCTTGTACCTGACGGCGGAATCCCTCAAGTTGTTCACGAAATGGCATCAGAAGATTATTGAGATTTTGACGATGATATTCATCGGTACGGCGTTGATTCTGCTCAAAGATACGATTGGCAAGATTTTCAAATTGGGTATTTAATCGCTGCTCACTGTTGATCAATAAACGCTGCTTTTCCTCCGCAGCCAGTCTGGTTTCCTCAAGCCGAATGCTTAATTCTCGCAACTCAGCTTCCTGCATACTATTAATTTCTCGTTGAGCCAGTAATTCTTGGTTTAGTTGATCGCATTCAGTACGCCAATAGTGGGATTGTTCCAGCCTTTCATGGCTGACAGCCAATTGGCTATATAATTCGCGCAGTTCCTGCTCTTTTTGCTGGATTCTCTGCTGAACAGAAAGCCAGACGAAGATCCCTCCGCCCAGCAATCCACCTAAGCCACCGATCAGCATGTATAACCACTGGATATCCACCTATACACCCTCGCTAACGCTATTCTTCATTGACACCATTGCCAATAAATTTCAGTCAACTTTTCTGAGTCACTCGCCTCAATGTAAGTTAAATAGATGCTGTATAGATGTCCAGAGTCTTTAATGGCTTTCTTTCAGCTTGCAAAGCGGCTCGCAATTACCCCATCCACTCTTTATCCCATCCATTCAGCCAACCAACGCAGGCCAAATGCTCCTGGTGCTAAGATACCGAATGCCCAAATCAATGCAGAAGCTAAGTTAGCGAGTTGAAAATGACGTTTTGGCATGGCACAAATTCCGGCCACCAGCGGTACAACCGCTCTCAACGGACCAAAAAAACGCCCAATGAAAACGCCCCATACTCCCCATCGTTCAAAGAAACGGTGTCCGCGAATCAACGTTTGAGGATGGCGAGAAAGCGGCCACATCTTGCCGACATCTTCTTTGTAATGGCAGCCAAACCAGTAAGAAACCCAATCGCCAAAGAAAGCACCGGCGGCTGCGGCTATCCATATTGGCCAGAAAGTTAACCCACTTTCACCAATCAATGCGCCTAATCCCAACAAAATAATCGTTGCTGGTAACAATAGGGAAATAAATGCCAATGATTCACCAAATGCCAGTAGGAAAATGATGGGAATTGCCCAAACTTCATGGGCTTTCACGAAGTTTATGACCAGTTCGATAATTTCATGCAGGCTCACATTAATCTTTCCTGTGTTATATCAATGGGATGTTATAGATTAGCCCTGAACAATTAGCCCAATGCTAACCTGATATTTTTATTCAAGAAAATAAGTTTGTAGTTTTTCACGCGCAGCGATATTAAGCCCGATATCTTTTTCCAGCCAAATATCAATACTGCCATAATGCTGGTTAATACTATCAAGTGCAGTCAGTAAAAATTCTTCCCTCACTGAATAAACATAGGCAAATTTTTCGACCACACTTTCACTCATCATTTTTGCATGCTCGCTCAATAAGTAGTCTCGGTACGGAGCCAATGTGATATTGGTCAACAAATAGTCTTCAATTACCGTATCCAGATCTGCACCCAATGCGAATAAAACCAGTGCAGAGCCTACTCCGGTTCTGTCTTTACCAACTGCGCAATGTTGCACAATGCCGCCTTTCTCTGGTTGCTGCAATAATGTCGCTAACCTCTTATAGGCGGGATTGTTAATGGGTAGCAATTTATATAAGCGAGACATAAAGGTTTTCGCATC
The DNA here is from genome assembly GCF_001908105.1 of Xenorhabdus eapokensis. The sequence continues at coordinate 72,977 of NZ_MKGQ01000014.1, read as the reverse complement.
GAATTGCTCCAATATTTCTTTGTCTAACTTATCCAGATTAGCATCGACTTCTTTGGAAAGAGGATTGGCAGGAGCATGGTAATAATGCGCCCCATGCCATATTCGATCGGGTTTATCCATAATTTCGCTGTTATCACGATAATCAATGATCTGCAAAAGGTTTTGATCCACTAAAAAAGCCTGATCGTTTTCTGTCAGTCTGTCCAGTGAACCAGAGCGAAATAACAATCCAGGTTTAATCTTGGCGCCGTTGTTCAGTGTTTTATTACCCAAATCACGAAAATTAATGCCACCATGCAAAGGAAGTAGTGAAGGATGAGATAGAAATGTTATGGTCATAGTCACTCTTGTTGCGATTAAAAAATAGTTAATAGAACAAACTATCTATTAGTACAAAATGCTATGACATTAGCAAATTTTAAAATGAAGGGAAGAAAAGATCGCACAAAACGATAGGGTCAGAATGTTCTGACCCTTGATGAAAGACGTTACAACAGGCGACGAGCGGCCTCCACAACTATCCCCAGCGCATTACTTTCTGTTTGCTTCAATAATTCAGCGTCTGGGATTTCCTGTTGGGTACGGTTAACAATCACACCCGCTACCATACCAGCACGCAGTCCCTGACTTGCACACATGGTCAGCAACGTTGCTGATTCCATCTCAAAGTTCATTACGCCCATTTCTTGCCATTCTTTCATCGAACCCTGGAAACGACGAACGACACGGCCAGAATAAGTATCGTAACGTTCCTGTCCTGGATAGAAGGTATCGGAAGATGCAGTAATGCCAACATGGGTCGCAGAACCCGATGCTTTTGCTGCTTCATACAAGGCATTTGTACACTCAAAATCAGCAACCGCAGGGAACTCCATTGGGGCAAAGTGCAAACTGGCACCATCCAAACGAACCGCAGCAGTCGTAACCAATACATCCCCTACATTGATATGTGCCTGAATTGCCCCAGTTGTTCCAATGCGCAGGAAAGTGCGTACTCCCAACTGTGCCAATTCCTCTACAGCAATCGACGTTGAAGGACCGCCAATGCCTGTAGAGCAGACAACCACGGACTTTCCGTCGATTTCTGCACGCCAGGTTGTAAATTCACGGTGGGAAGCCAAATGTACTGGGTTATCCATCAGGTGCGCAATTTTCTCAACACGGTTAGGATCGCCGGGTACAATCGCCAGAGTTGCGCCTTGCAGGTCGCTTTTGGTGATACCTAAGTGAAACACATCAGACATATCAGACTCCTCAGCGGACATGATTCAAAATATGAATACCTAAATTTAGTCACTACTCTGACATTTTTTCGTGATTTAAATCATCTTTAATTGATCTAAATAAGAAACACATACATATATTTGTGATAATTATCACATTTAAAAGGTGGCGCCCTCTACAGAGCGCTATCACTATTTATATAAACCATTCACATAAGCCATTCACATGACGAGATTAAGAAGCAATACACCACACAATCCGATTCCCCAGGCAATTGTGGTAGGAATCGACCAGACGATAATCTGCTGCCTCACATTTTTGATACCCATCATCCGGTTAACTACCCAGAAAAAACAGTCATTGAAGTAACTGAAAAACAGTGTACCCATCATCGCAGCTTGCGCCGCCACCAGCATATTGACATCCGGTATTTGTTTGATCACAGGTGCAGAAATAGAAGCAGCAGTTATCATTGCCACTGTACCAGAGCCTTGAATGATACGTATGAGCGTCGCAATAATAAATGGGATCAAAACAGGTGTTATTGGCAGGCTGGCAATATAATGCGCTAATATCGTTCCGGTTGAACCTTCGTTCAACACCGCGCCTAATGCTCCCCCCGCTCCCGACACCAACAAAATAATGCCTACGGTTTTTAACCCTGTTTCCAGATGTTCAATCACTTCATGTTTACTGACGTTTGGCATGAGAGTATAAACCGCCAGTAATACACTGATTGCCAGCGCAATAATGGGTGATCCTAGAAAATTAAAAATCTGAAAATAGAACGCGTTCTCCTCACCAGTTTTTAGTATCATTCCATTAATCACGCCAATAAAAATCAGAACAATCGGCGTAACGATGGGTAACAAGGAAAGAAACAGGCTTGGAAGTGATTTTTGTTCCTTTTCTTCCATATAATTCTGGTGCATTTGTTGTAAATTTTCTTCTGTATCATCCAGTTGATATTCAGGATATTGAGTCTCCAACCATTTTGCATAGCAGGTAATACCAATGACACAAGGCACCGCCAGTATCATACCTGCCAGCATCATTTGGCCAATACTCACTCCGAATATTCCGGCGACACCAAGCGGCCCTGGTGTTGGGGGAACGATATGGTGAGTCACCACTAACCCTCCCGCCAAAGCAACCCCAAGGGACAAGACATTGCGTTTCCCTTTCTTCGCCAATGCCTTCACCAGCGGATAGAGGATCACAAAAGCCGAATTCACAAATATGGGGATACTGACAATATAACCGGTAATCGCCAAAGCCCACTCTTCGCGCCTTTTACCCAACCATTTAATCAGGCTATAGGCGATCTGCTCTGTTGCTCCCGATACTTCCAATATCCTCCCCATCATGCATCCCAACCCAATCACGATACCGATGTTGCCTAATGTCGAACCAAATCCTTTGGTGATCACCTCAACGACATTGCCTATAGTCAAGCCACCTGATATTCCGGCAATTATTGCTGCAATTAGCATAGCAATAAGGACATGGACACGAGTCCGCAAAACCAGAAAAACCAGCGTAAATACCGCCACCCCCAATCCAATAATTGGAATGTAAAACTCCATCACAAAAACCTCATTAAAAACGGATAAATTGGAACATGCCATATTTACGATGATTTTTGCTATCAGAATTCGATATTTTTCCAAAGAAAATTTCAGATAACATCTGTTTTATAAAATCATTCACAAAAATGTATGACACCGGGGAGAAAGTGAGTTTTGTTATGAATCAGGGCGGTGACAATGAGAGAGGATAGTTGAGATGAAGAATGAAAATCGCCTGACAATTATGGGAACAGCTAATTTCGTTTTCACCCGCCACATTGCACTCACTGTGGCGGGTATTTTCAGCTTATTTAAATTTAAACTGCTCGATTAAACTCTAAGTTAACTGTTTAACGAAGAGCGCAAGCGTTTTGCCGCTTCAACCATGTTTGCCAACGCTTGTCTGGTTTCTATCCAACCCCGAGTTTTCAAGCCGCAGTCCGGGTTCACCCACAAACGATCGACCGGAATACGATCAGCCGCTTTGCGTAGCAACGCCTCAATCCATTCAACACTAGGGACGTTTGGTGAGTGAATGTCATACACACCAGGCCCTATCTCATTCGGATATGAGAAATCTTCAAACGAATCCAGCAACTCCATATCCGAGCGCGAGGTTTCAATGGTGATCACATCCGCATCCAGTGCTGCAATGGACGGCATGATGTCATTGAACTCGCAATAACACATATGAGTGTGGATTTGGGTATCATCTTTCGCGATTGCGGCACTCAGTTTGAAAGCATCCACCGCCCACTCCAGATATTCCTGCCACTCTTCTCTGCGCAGTGGCAAGCCTTCACGCAATGCAGGTTCATCAATTTGGATAATACCAATGCCTGCTTTCTGCAAATCATCAACTTCATCCCGCAAAGCCAATGCGATCTGTTTAGCGATGGTTTCACGGCTGACATCTTCCCTTGGGAATGACCAACAGAGAATAGTCACAGGTCCCGTCAACATGCCTTTGACTGGCTTATCAGTCAAGGATTGCGCATATGTCGCCCAGTTTACCGTTATCGCCTCTGGACGGCTAATATCGCCAATGATTACCGGTGGTTTCACGCAACGCGAGCCATAACTCTGCACCCAACCATTTTGGGTAAAGACATAACCGTCAAAGTGTTCACCGAAATATTCCACCATGTCGTTACGTTCAGCTTCACCGTGTACCAATACATCCAGCCCCAGACGCTCCTGCTCTTGGATCGCTTGTTTGATATGCTCACTGATGTTGGCTCGGTAGTGCGTACTATCCACCCGACCTTTTTTGAAATCGAGACGCAGGCTACGAATTTCCGTTGTTTGCGGGAATGAACCGATAGTTGTTGTTGGCCACAGCGGTAAGTTATAACGTTGACGCTGGAGCCTGGCACGCTCAGGATATACCTGATTACGTTCACTATCCTGTGGCTTTATTGCCGCAATACGTTCAGCAACTGCTGAATTATTCACCCTTGTGGAACTGCGGCGGGCGCGAATTGGGGCACTATAAGCATCCAGTTCAGCCTGTTTATTGCCTTCTGGCGCATTCAATGCTTGTGATAACAAAGAAAGTTCCGCACATTTTTGCAATGCAAAGGCAAACCAGCTTTTCACTTCTTCATCCAACCCAGTTTCATCATTCAGATCAATGGGGCTATGAAGCAATGAACAGGACGTGCCGATCCACACATTTCTCTTACCAACCCATGGGGCAACAAGCTGATATTTCTCACTCAAATCGGCTCGCCAAACATTGCGGCCGTTAACCACACCCAATGAAAGCAACCAATCGTCCGGCAGAGATTTATCCAAATCCTCAAGAGAATCCCTTCCTGCAACCAAATCAACATGCAATCCTTGTACTGGCAGCGATTTTATGGTCTCCAGATTGTGACCGATGCTATCGAAATAGGTCGTCAGCAACAATTTCACTTGTCCCTCAAGCGCTTGATAAGCTGTTGAGAATGCTGCCAGCCACTCTTCTGGTAATTCCAGTACCAGAGCCGGTTCATCAATCTGTACCCATTCAATGCCACGTTTTGCCAGTTCTGCCAGCACTTGCTGGTATACCGGCAGGATATCTTTTAATAGAGATAAGCGATCAAAAACTTTGCCTTTCACTTTACCGAGCCATAAATAGGTCACCGGTCCCAAAAGAACAGGTTTTACGCTGTGCCCCAGTGCCAAAGCTTCATCAACTTCGTCCAATAATTGAGTCCAACCCAGCTTAAATTCCTGCCCTTCCTGAAATTCAGGCACGATATAGTGATAATTTGTGTTGAACCATTTCGTCATTTCCGCAGCAGCCGCAGGTGTACCTGTTGGTGCCCGACCACGAGCGATACGAAACAGTGTATCCAGATCAATATTGCCATCTTCATTTTGATGACGCGGTGGAACATTGCCCAATAACAGGCTGGTGGTCAATACTTGGTCATACCAGGCAAAATCACCAACAGGGACTAAATCAACGCCCGCTTCTTTTTGTTGTTGCCAATGATGTGCACGCAATTCACGACCAGTTTCCAGCAATTCCTGTTGAGAAATTTTGCCTGCCCAATAGCTTTCTTGCGCCTTTTTTAGTTCTCTTTTCAATCCAATACGTGGAAAACCTAATGTATGATTCAAAACCGTCATGTCGTCACCCGTAAAATTTTAGCCGTCTAGATGTTTACACTTCTATAATCAACAGGTAGTGTATAAACCACAAGCGCAAATTATTCATTATCATCTTGAAGGTTTTTCATGATCGAACTAAAACACTTAAAAACACTACAAGCACTGAACCATTGTGGCTCACTCGCAGCAGCGGCAAATCATTTGCATCAAACGCAATCTGCCCTTTCTCATCAGTTCAGTGAATTAGAACATCGGCTGGGATTTAAGTTATTCATTCGTAAAAGCCAACCTTTGAAGCTAACGGCTCAAGGAGAAGTGTTATTAAAGTTGGCAGAACAAGTCTTACCCTTGGTAACAGATTCCCTACGTCAATGCCATGAGCCGGAAAAGACAAACTTACGCATTGCCATTGAATGTCATAGCTGTATTCAATGGTTAACACCAGCACTTAAGCGTTTTCGTGAAAGTTGGCCACAGGTTAATGTGGACTTTAAATCTGGTGTGACATTTGATCCTCAACCGGCACTGCAAAAACGAGAACTGGATATCGTTCTGACATCTGACATTATTGCAGACAGTAATCTGCACTATACGCCACTGTTTGATTACGAAGTGAAGTTGGTGATCGCACCAGACCATCCACTGGCAAATAAACGCGACATTCGTCCACAAGATCTCGCCGCTGAAACTTTGCTGATTTATCCGGTTCAGCGCCAACGGCTGGATATCTGGCGACGTTTTCTCCAGCCTGCGGAAATTACCCCGACATTAAAAACTGTCGATAATACGCTATTGCTGATTCAGATGGTTGCCGCTCGATTGGGTATTGCCGCGTTACCACACTGGGCGGTGGAAACGTTCGAAAGACAAGGGTTGGTTGTAACCCAAACATTGGGAGAAGGATTATGGAGCAGATTGTACGCTGCCAGCCGAGAGGGGGAGCAGCGCCAACCCGCTATTGATACTTTTATTCGTTCTGCGCGCCAGCACGCGGTGGACAATTTGCCGTTTGTGAAACGGGTTTCAGTATCCAACGGTGATGCACCCAAAGTGACGCAACAATCAGGCTGCCTCCAATGGTAAAACTCAGCCAGTTAGGGTGCTGCTGCCAAATAGCAAAATTGACCAATAACCCTGCCGGAACCAACATATTATTCATAATTGCCAGTGTTCCGGCATCCACTTGAGTGGCACCATAGTTCCACATAAAGTAGCCAATCCCCGACGCACCAACACCCAGCCAAATCAAAACGCCCCACTGTAGCTGAGTTGTTGGTAATTTTTGCGGATCACCAAACATTAACCAGCCGATGATGGCAACAACACAAGCGCCCAGGTAGAACCATGAAAATGCCACTCGTTGTGGGATCGGGTGGATCTCCATCAAGCGCTTATAACCGACCTGACCAATCGCAAAGAAAATATTTGCCAATTGCACTAACAGCAAGCCAATCCAGAAAGATTCACTCAATCGGTCATAACGAATAATCGCTGCACCAATCACTGCCAATAAAGAACTCAAGGCATAACCCCAGCGCAACCGCTGGCGTCCCATCAGATCATAAACTAATGTGACATAGAGCGGCGTCATAATGGTAAACAGCAAAAATTCTGCCACAGTCAGATAGTGATAGGCATGAAATACAAACAAATACATCACACCAAGCTGACAGGCACCGACAGCCATATACAGTGAAATAACTTTCAGAGATAACCCACGCCAACGCAAAAATGGTAAAAATACCATTGCTGCCAACATGACCCTGACAAGAACCGAAAACCAGCTATCAACCTGACCGGCGAGATAAGCGCCAATCAGGCTAAATGAGGCGGCCCACAAAAATGTTGTGATCGTTAACAGCCACATAATTTATTGGTCTTTTACCTTTTATTGATCTTTTTCCACTAAAAGCGCTTCTAGCAAATCAAGATCATGCAGCAACGTTTGTAGTGTTTCATTACTAATCTTACGGGTTGCACGCAGGTGATATAACTCTCCTCGTTCAGCCCTTAATGCCGTCAAGCGGAAGCGACGCTCCAAATCTTCAACCATCAGGTTATGCTCGATTTCATCCGTTCCCGCAGTACGACGCCGTAAATAACCGGTAACGCGAGAAGCAATTTCACTAATAACTTCTGCATCCAGTTTTTCTTCAGTGTTGGCCGACAGACGCTCTTCCATCTTATTCATACTGACAATAGCAACTTCCGCCATTGCCGCTTTTGCCATTCTGATTTCATTGAGATCTGCCAGCTTATCACCGACTTTCATGCCACGTAGCAGCAAAGGTAAACCGATAACCCCGACAAAGAGGGAGCACAGAATCACGCCCGCAGCAATGAAAATCAACTGATAACGTGCTGGAAACGGATCACCATCCGGCAAGAACAATGGCACAGACAGCGCACCTGCCAGCGTAATTGCGCCACGAACACCCGCAAATGAAGCCAACCACAACTCACGGGTCGTATAGGAAGCAAAATGAAGCGGTTTTTTCTTTATCAGCATCTTGCTGATATTTTTCATCAGCCATAACCAACTGAATCGCAGTAATACCAGCGCAACGTAAATGACGCCAACGGCAGCGAACAGCATCCAGGTTTCAACATTTGGGTCAAGTTCAGCTTGAGCCACCGATGTTTCCCAAATGTCCGGTAATTGCAGTCCCAGCATGATAAACACCAGGCCATTGAAGACAAAGGCCAGCATTCCCCATACATTATCGGCACGCAAACGCATATCCAGTGGTGCATTGCGGATCACGCCTGCCTTACTGATAGTCATACCTGCGGCAACCGCAGCCAGAATCCCGGATACACCGATATGTTCAGCAATCATATAAGAAGCAAACGGCAACAGCATCATAAACATGATTTGAGTTGCAGGATCATCCCCACTCCAGCGACTCATTAATCGCAGTGATTTACTGTATAACCATGTGATAGCAATACCTGACAGCAAACCACCAATCGCAACCTTGAAAAATTCCACCGTTGCGCCAGTGACAGTAAAGACCATCGTGCCCATGGCAATTGCCACGGCAAATTTCAGCGCCACCAGACCCGAAGCATCATTCATTAATGCTTCCCCTTCCAGCACGCTCATCATATTTTTAGGGATACGCCCTTTTCCAACAATTGATGACAATGCCACCGCATCTGTTGGGGATAATACCGCCGCCAGTGCAAAGGCAGCAATAAGCGGAATACTCGGCAGTAACCAATAGATCAAATAACCAATACCAACAACCGTCACCAATACCAACACTAAAACCAAAATGACGATTTCACGTCCATGCTGGAAAAATTCCCTGGTCGGTGTTTTCCAGCCATCAACAAATAACAAAGGAGGAATAAGTAAAACAAGGAAGAGTTCAGGATCGAAAGTAACGTGTAAACCAAAATGAGGCCAGGCCAGCAACGCTCCCATTGCTATTTGCACTATCGGCAAGGGGATACGGAATGGAATCATTTTAGTAAGAACACCAGAAACTGACACCACCAAAATCAAGATCAAGATAGTAAAGAATATTTCCATGTTACCCTTACAAATTGCCAAAAATCCGTCAGTGGAAAGATTGTGACTGTTTTTTACTGTTAATAATAGCGCTAATAACCATAAATATTACAGTTATTAAAGAAAATCAAAAAGCAATCACATAGTGAATCAATAAATATTGATTCATTTTTCTATTTTATGCTTATCGACTTGAGCGTGTTGAAAAATTAATACTTTTTAGAATGTGCCTGGCAATCACTGTATGACTAACATTGGAATAGTAAGGATGTGAAGGGATGCGCAAACCCTATTGTTTGCGCATTCTATTTTAATTAGATGGCCCAATTTCCGGCATAAAATACCACTAATATAATGGCAAGTATCACTGTACCAATATTCAGTTTACGCCATTCGCCCGAAAAAATACGCCCAACAACCAGCGCACTGAAACCCAGCATAATACCTGTGACAATATTACAAGTCAGCACGATAAATACAGCGCACAATAAACCTGACATTGCATCAACAAAATCATCAAAATTCAGCTTTCGCACATTACTCAGCATCAGTAATCCGACATACATCAAGGCAGGAGCCGTAGCATAGCCAGGAACCAAATACGACAGCGGAGACAGGAATAAAATCAACAGGAATAAAATACCAACAATGGAGGCGGTTAAACCCGTTTTTCCGCCAGCAGCGGTTCCTGCGGCAGACTCAATATAAACCGCGGCGGGGGAAGAACCGATCGCGCCGGCAAAAATACTACTAACAGAATCTGCGGTCAGTGCCTTGCCACCATTGATAATCTGGCCTCTCTTATCCAATAAATTGGCTTGTCCCGCCACAGCCCGAATTGTACCTGTTGCATCAAATATTGCTGTCATTACCAGCGCCAAAACACTAGGTAATACAATAGGCTGTAACGCTCCCAGTATATCCATACTGAACATCAGGGACAGGCCATCTTCCCCCAATGTAGGAAACTTAAACAATCCTTGATATTTAACGGCTGGATCAAAAATCAAACCGATGATAGAAATTGCGATAATCACCAACAGAATACCGCCCGGCACTTTTTTTCGCTCCAGACCGATAATGCCTGCCAGTCCCAATAGCGTCATAACGACTGGAAATGAATTCAATGAACCAAACGCAACAGGCAAACCTACGTGTGGATTCTTAATCACCAAGCCAACACCATTAGCTGCAATCAACAATAAAAACAACCCGATGCCAATGCCCGTTCCATGTGCAATGCCCATTGGCATATTACGCAAAATCCAAGCTCGCACGCCCGTTACTGAAATTAACGTAAACAGACATCCCATCAGGAACACCGCACCGAGTGCCACGGGAATGCTTACCTGCTGCCCTAATACCAGGCTAAATGCGGTAAATGCAGTCAATGAGATCGCACAACCAATCGCCATTGGCAAATTAACCCACAATCCCATCAATAACGAACCAATACCGGTCACCAGACAAACAGAAATAAACACGGCGGTATGAGGAAATCCGGCTTGCCCAAGCATCCCTGGTACCACAATAACGGAATAAACCATCGCCAAAAATGTCGTTAATCCGGCAAGAATTTCCTGACGTACCGTCGATCCGCGTTCAGTAATCTTAAAATACCTATCGAGTTTGCATTGAGTTGGTGCCTGCATACCAGACATGTTTTTCCCCTGCTTCTGTTAAATATATCGCTTTAAAAAACGCTCATCCTATTTCTTCACCTCTCCAAACGAAAACGATTATGTCACAAGATAATAACAATCAGTGCCGTGTTCATTGGTTTAGCCATTCGTTTGCGCAATCGTTTGGCTTCCTGGATAAAGAAACTGTGAGAAAATTTGAGGCGGACGATTATCCAGTGAATCAGGGATAAGAATCAAGCGATAATCACATTGAGGATGATAAAACGCCTATTCAGTAGGTTAAAGTGACTCGAAAACTAAAGGATATGTGTCCGATGCAAAATTATCTGGATCCTGCGCCATATCGACACATTTTTATGCGGTCTTTAAGCCTGACCTTGTGTAAAATCCCCTCAATTCGATTTTTGACTGGTTCATTAGGATTTCTGTAAGAATTAAGGAGATAAACCATGACAACTTATGCCCTGGTAGGTGATATCGGTGGTACAAATGCACGTCTGGCATTATGTGATGTAGATACTGGGCAACTGAGCGCAGTCGAATTCTATCCCTGTGCACATTATCCATCGCTTGAAATTGTTATCCGCCAATACTTGAAACAGCAGAACTGTGAAGTTAAATATGGTTGTATCGCTATTGCTTGTCCGGTGACGGATGATGTGATCAGTATGACCAACCACAGTTGGCGTTTTTCTGTTAGCCAAATGAAAGCATCGCTGGGATGGGAACGTTTTGAGGTGATTAACGATTTTACTGCCGTTTCCCTCGCCATTCCGGTTTTGGGGGCAGATGATGTTATTCAGATTGGTGGAAAGCAACCTCAGGCTAAACGCCCCATTGCGGTTTATGGTGCAGGAACTGGGTTAGGTGTCGCACATCTTATTCACACAGGAACCCAATGGATGAGTTTACCTGGCGAAGGTGGTCATGTGGATTTTGCGCCAGAGAGTACGGAAGAAGATCATATGTTGAGCGTACTGCGTGAAAAATATGGTCATGTCTCCGCTGAACGTGTCCTTTCTGGGCCTGGTTTAGTGAATATTTACCGTTCTCTGATGAAACTTAACGGTCACGTTGCCGAAGATATTACCCCTCGCGATATTTCTGACCGCGCGCTGAGTGAAAATTGTCCTATCTGCAAACAGGCGTTAGAACTCTTCTGTACCGCATTAGGGCGTTTTGGTGGGAATTTGGCGCTGAATCTTGGCGCATTTGGCGGTGTTTATATTGCAGGAGGGATCGTCCCGCGTTTCCTTGATTTCTTCCAAAAATCAGGTTTCCGGCAAGGGTTTGAAAACAAAGGCAGATTTACGGACTATTTAAAAGATATTCCTGTGTATCTGATTACCTATGATAAATCGGGGTTATTGGGTGCGGGATCTTATATTCGCCAATCACTAGGTAAAGCGATTAGTTAAATAGAACCGAGATATTTATATTCGCTCATGCTAGTTGTTTGTTTGATTTACTGGTAATAATTTTGAGCAATATTTAGCATGAGTATCTTTTTAACCTATTCATCAAGCATGGAACACTTTGGCTTTTACCAACTTACGATAAGCGGTTGGAGTTAGTTTGAAATGTTGTTCAAATATCTTACTAAAGTAATAAGCATCCTTAAATCCCACTAATTGAGCAATATGCAGTAAGGTTAAGCTATTGTCCATTAGCAATTGTTTGGCTGTTGACAGTCGGTGATTCAGTATATATTTATGAGGTGAAATACCAATTTGCCCTTTAAACCTACGAATCAAAGTACTTTCCGATACACCAACATAAGTGGCAATATCTTTAATGGTGATTTGTGAATCAACATGCTGCTTAATATAATTCTGTGCTATTGAAACCATTTCATCAAATTGCATATTACCCCCGATTTGAAAAAATGGTTCTGATTGAAAGTGTGATACTTCATGTAAAAAGTGCTTCTCAATAATTTTAGCAATTGGGATACTGAAAAATTGAGCGATAAGGTAAACGAGCAGTTCCGTTTGGGAATTAATACTCCTCACACAATAAATGTTGTCGCAATATGTGATGCTCGCTTTACGATTCACATCCACTGTTGGGAAATGGCTCTCAAATTTGTCATAGAAATACCAATGAGTTGTTACTGTTTTTTCCTCAAGCAAACCCGCTTTTGCTAACCAACATCCTCCTGTTCCCGTCGCAATGATGATAGCCTGATTATCTTTTTGCCTACACAGCCACTCAAGAATATCTTCTCTATCAGCCATAGAAGAAAATGGGTTTCCCCACATAGGAGGCAAAAACACTAAATCAAAATTAACCTGATCTGAAAACTGACAATGAGTATGTAGCTTAATTTGTTCATTATTTTTCGTTAAATTCCCAATAACAGACATATGAAGAGGATGTTCTCTCTGCTGCTTTCGACTTCTCAAACTACTAAATGACTTTTCAAAATGGTAGGAGTATCAAAGAAACTCAGTCCCATTTTTGCGAATTTGGATTTTCCAGACACAAAAAAGCAAAAAGAAGGACTGA
>NZ_MKGQ01000014.1:0-59813 GCF_001908105.1 Xenorhabdus eapokensis | reverse complement strand
GGTTTATTCTCCTTGGCTGAATAAAATAGAGCGGCTATGGCAATCATTGCATGAAACCGTCACACGGAACCATTGTTGCCAATATATGTGGATGCTGATCAAAAGAGTTAAGTTTTTTTTAAATGCCGCTTCAGCAAATCAATGGAAAGGGATAGGAAATATGAAACTCTCATAATTATGAAAAGTTATTTAGCGCTATTTAACATATCCGACGCTAAAGTTATCCCACTTTGCAATGCTTTATCATATAAAACAAACGCGATTTTCATGCCTATCTCCACATATTGCGCCTGCCTAAATATCACTATATTACATCCAAATAATGGATACAGTGACCATATTCTTTGCTTTATTGACATGAATCTCAGAGAGAGTAATTAGTTCTAACTGATAAACTTCAATAAAAATCTTTTTGGAGTTTATGATGAGTAAATTACCCGTAATAGTTGGTTTGGGTGGCATCAATGCAGCAGGAAGAAGTTCTGGATTCCACGGATATAAGCGCATTGTATCAGACAGTCTCAAAGGCGAAATTATGCAAAATACATGGGCTGATTTATGCAATCGGATGGGTATTATCAAGAATGTAGAATCTATGACAGCCTCCCATATTGAATGCGCCCAAAACGGTACATTAATAAGAAAAATCACGCGATTCGATACCCAAAAAGTGCCAATAAACAAAATACTCACCGACATTGACAACAATTCAGACAGGCTATTAAAAAGCATGCATACATCGCTTTCTGTCACCAGTGCAGGGCAATTGCCAGAGGGATTTGAAATTGGCGATTTATATAATGCAATCAGCCATCCACGCGGTTTACGCTTAACAGTCTATGGTGCTTCGGATTTGTTAAATTCGATTGGCATTTCATGGTCAGATATCACCGCTTTGGTGAAACCTGATCAGATTTCGGTTTATGCCGGTAGTTCTCTGGGTCAGATAGACCGATTATCAATGGCTGGATTAATCGGCAATCCATTGAATGGTTCACGTGTCAGTTCCAAAATGCTCCCACTTTCCATGGCTGACATGCCAGCAGGTTTTATTAATAGCTATATTATCAACAATCTTGGTACGACTTCGGCTAATCTTGGAGCCTGTGCTAGCTTTCTATATAACCTCAAACAAGGCATTAATGATATCAAGCAAGGTAAGTCAAAGATCTGTTTAGTCGGATGTGCCGAAGCACCTGTTGTCCCTGCAATCATTGAAGGATTCAGAGCCATGAGTGCTCTTGCCGAAGATCACCAACTCTGTGAACTCGATGGGACTGATATCGTTAACCACCGTCGTGCTTGCCGCCCATTTTCGACTAATGTCGGGTTTACTATTGCAGAATCCGCACAATTTGTATTACTGATGAGTGATGATTTAGCCTTGCAATGCGGCGTAAATATCCTTGGCTCTGTGCCGGATGTTTTTGTTAATAGCGATGCGAACAAAAAATCAATTTCTTCACCGGGGATAGGTAATTACATCACTATGATGAAAGCAGCTTCCCTTACTAACCACTTACTGGATGGGAAATTGCGACATTCCTATGTTCAGGCACACGGAACTGGAACACCACAAAATAGAGTGACTGAAAGTCATATTATTAATGAAGTAGCTAAAACTTTTGGACTCAATAACTGGGACGTCACTGCTATTAAAGCACATATTGGTCACTCTATTGCCGCAGCAGCAGGGGATCAATTAGCCTGTACTTTAGGTGTTTGGCAATATGGTTGGATTCCAGGAATTACAACGATTGATCATATTGCCGAAGATGTACATGCGTCCAATTTAAACATCTTAATGCAAAATAAATTTGTCGGCGAATATGGCGAAAATATGCAGGCTACAATCATTAATGCAAAAGGATTCGGCGGTAATAACGCAAGCGCAGTGATTTTATCTCCCCAACAAACGATGCAAATGCTGGGCAAAAAATACGGTAGATCTTCCATCAGTTCATACCATAAACGCAATGAAATAGTTAAAAGCAAGAGTGAAGAACAAGATCGGGCAATTTGTCGTGGTGAAGAATCTATCGTTTATAACTTTGGTAATGCAGTGCTGCAACCATCGGATATTCAGCTTTCGCGACAGGAAGTGAGATTAAATGGTGTTAAACAACCGATAAGGCTCCCTACCGCAGAAGAATTTAGTGAATTTTTATGAATGAGATTTTTCGGGTATTCGGAAATCCGGTTAACGGAGCAGCATGAGGAGATAAGATCCTCAGAAACATCATTCTCGCTATATCCAAGGTGGATTATTTATGACTATTCCTTCTGAAGTAAATAAGGCATTGTTGATCGTCCAGAAGCGATTAGCGAAATCGCTGGTAGCTGTTTACCTTCATGGTTCGGCTGTGGTTGGTGGTCTTCGCCCCCGCAGCGATGTAGATTTGCTCGTGGTGATTGACCAGCCAATGACGTCTGAGGTTCGGGAATATCTGGCTGCCGATTTAATGATGATATCGGGGCGATATCCTTCTGATCCTGATGGACGTCGCCCTGTTGAACTGATTGTTTTCTTGTGTGCCGATCTCTCCGCATCGCGTTATCCTGCCCGGAGCGAATTTATTTACGGCGAGTGGCTGCGTCACGAATATGAGGTAGGAGAAATTCCCAAGCCGGTTTGTGATCCAGAACTTACCCTGGTATTGGCTCAATCACGACAGGAAGCGATTCCTCTGGTCGGCCCGAACGTAAGCAGCCTTCTACCCGCTATTCCAAGATCGGATATTTACCGTGCTATTAAAGATGTCTTGCCGGCTTTAATTGAGACACTACAGGGAGATGAACGCAATGTTCTGCTAACACTAGCGCGTATGTGGCGAACATTAGTTACTGGAGAATTTGTCTCTAAGGATGTTGCTGCCGATTGGGCGGCTGCTCGCCTTCCAGCTATACAGGCCGTAGTTTTAACCGATGCGCGGGAGGCCTATTTGAGAGGATATGAAGAAGATTGGCGAAATCGCCAGCAAGAACTTCAACTCACGGTAAGCTCACTGCACAATTGTGTACGGACAAATCTATCTGTATTGGCTCAGACTTGATCTGACAGTTATCGAAATAAAACAAATAATTGCCAGATCAAATTTAAACGACTACAGATTTAAACAACTACAAATTGCAAAATTGCGACTGGTTCTAACCAGATATTAAGCGGCTCTTTCAGTCCACTTAGAACGGAATATCATCATCGAAATCCATCGGCGGCTCACTGCTCTGTGGCATAGGAGACTGCGCTGGACGAGATGGCGCACCGCCACTGAATTGCTGAGCCGCTTGTGGTTGCTGTGGTTGCCCCCAACCACCTTGTGCTGGCGCATCCTGTGCTGCGCCATTGCGGCTACCCAGCATCTGCATAACACCACCTACAGGATTGACCACAATTTCTGTGGTGTAACGATCCTGACCGTTCTGATCCTGCCATTTGCGAGTCTGCAAAGCACCTTCGATATAAACCTGAGAACCTTTGCGCAGATATTCACCGGCAACTTCTGCCAATTTGCCGAAAAATACGACACGATGCCATTCAGTTTTCTCTCTCATCTCACCGGTTTGCTTATCACGCCAGCTTTCAGACGTTGCCAGAGTAATGTTGGTCACTGCACCGCCATTCGGCATATAGCGAACTTCTGGGTCCTGTCCCAAATTACCCACTAAAATAACTTTGTTTATGCCTCTGCTGGCCATTGGGAATACTCCTGATGAAATGAATTTTGCTAAAAACGGATTTCTCTAATTATAAGCAAAGTAGTTTACCATGCGAGGGATAAGTTTAAACAGAGAGCCGTTATATTATACTTTGCGAAGCGCATCGTACTTTACATTGTCATGGTTACAGCACGATTGTTCGTTAAACACTGTATATCCATTCAGCAATGTTTGTGCAATAATAACGCGTTTATGAGTTTTGCTCTATCAATAATCTGGGAAGTGGTATATGGATAACATCGAAGTTCGGGGCGCCCGCACCCATAATCTTAAGAATATCAATTTAATAATTCCCCGTAACAAGCTGATAGTCATTACTGGGCTATCTGGCTCCGGTAAGTCATCTTTGGCTTTCGATACCCTGTATGCGGAAGGGCAACGTCGCTATGTTGAATCCCTCTCCGCCTATGCTCGCCAGTTTTTGTCACTGATGGAAAAACCAGATGTCGATCATATTGAGGGGCTATCCCCAGCCATTTCCATTGAGCAAAAATCCACTTCCCACAACCCGCGCTCTACGGTGGGAACAATAACGGAAATTCACGATTATCTCCGTCTGCTCTTTGCACGAGTCGGTGAACCACGTTGTCCTGAGCACAATATCACGCTGGCAGCGCAAACGATAAGCCAGATGGTAGATAACGTCCTGACATTGCCAGAAGGCCAGCGCCTGATGTTACTGGCTCCTGTCGTCAAAGAGCGTAAAGGCGAACATAGCAAGCTGCTGGATAATCTCGCTGCACAAGGTTATATCCGCGCCCGTATTGATGGTGAAGTGTGTGATCTTTCCGATCCACCAAAACTCGAATTACAGAAAAAACACACTATCGAAGTCGTCATTGACCGCTTTAAAGTGCGTGCTGACCTCGCCCAGCGATTGGCAGAATCATTCGAAACCGCATTGGGGCTTTCCGGTGGTACTGCCGTTATTGCCGATATGGATGATACACAAGCCGAAGAACTGGTTTTCTCCGCTAATTTTGCCTGTCCAATCTGTGGCTATAGTATGAGCGAGTTGGAACCTCGTCTATTTTCCTTCAACAATCCCGCTGGCGCTTGCCCTACTTGTGATGGTTTAGGGATTCAGCAATTTTTTGACCCCGAACGAGTTGTCCAGAATGAAGGTATCTCCCTTGCCGGAGGTGCTATCCGTGGTTGGGATCGCCGTAACTTCTATTACTTTCAAATGCTAAGATCACTGGCAGAACACTATAAATTCGATATCGAAACACCATTTAATCAGTTAAGCCCAACCATTCAGAAAGTGGTTTTATACGGTTCAGATAAAGAATCCATCGAATTTAAATACACCAATGATCGTGGTGATGTGACGGTTCGTCACCATCCGTTCGAAGGTGTACTGCATAATATGGAACGCCGCTATAAAGAGACAGAATCCACCGCCGTACGGGAAGAGTTAGCAAAGTACATCAGCAATCGATCTTGCATTTCCTGCGATGGAACGCGACTGCGTAAGGAAGCGCGTTATGTCTTTATCGAAGATACTACGCTGCCACAAATTTCGGATTTCAGCATCGGTCATGCGATGGCGTTTTTCCAAAATATCAAACTGAGTGGACAACGTGCCCAAATTGCCGAAAAAGTCCTAAAAGAGATCCATGATCGCCTGAAATTCTTGGTTAATGTTGGATTGAATTATCTGACGCTCTCCCGTTCAGCAGAAACGCTTTCAGGTGGGGAAGCCCAGCGTATCCGTTTGGCAAGCCAGATTGGTGCCGGTCTTGTCGGTGTGATGTATGTGCTGGATGAACCTTCTATTGGCCTGCATCAAAGGGATAATGAACGTTTGCTGGAAACCTTGCTGCACCTGCGCAATTTGGGCAACACGGTTATCGTTGTTGAACATGACGAAGATGCCATCCGTGCGGCTGACCATATCATTGATATCGGACCAGGCGCGGGCGTACATGGTGGCGAGATTATTGCCGAAGGAACGATTACCGCTATCATGGAAAGCCCAAAATCGCTCACCGGAAAATATTTGAGTGGTGAACGTAAAATTGCTATTCCAGAACAACGCGTGCCTGTTAATCCAGATAAGATGCTGAAATTGATTGGTGCAAAAGGCAATAACCTGAAAAAAGTGACATTAAAACTACCTGTTGGCCTATTTACTTGTATCACAGGGGTTTCTGGTTCCGGCAAATCAACATTAATCAACGATACGTTGTTTCCTATTGCACAGCGTCAGTTAAATGGAGCAACAAATATTAACCCCGCCCCTTATATTGATATCCAGGGTCTTGAGCATTTTGACAAAGTCATCGACATTGACCAAAGCCCGATCGGCAGAACTCCGCGTTCAAACCCTGCCACTTATACTGGTGTGTTCACGCCGATCAGAGAATTATTCTCTGGCGTTCCTGAATCCCGTGCCCGTGGTTATACACCAGGTCGTTTCAGTTTCAATGTTAAAGGCGGACGTTGCGAAGCCTGTCAGGGCGATGGGGTCATTAAAGTTGAGATGCACTTCTTGCCTGATGTTTATGTGCCTTGCGATCAATGTAAGGGCAAGCGTTACAATCGCGAAACGCTGGAAATCAAATATAAGGGCAAGAATATTAATGAAGCGCTGAATATGACCATCGAAGAGGCGCGTGAGTTTTTTGATGCTATTCCTGCTCTTTCCCGTAAATTGCAAACTTTGATAGATGTCGGTCTTTCCTATATTCGTCTGGGGCAATCTGCAACGACACTTTCCGGCGGGGAAGCACAACGGGTAAAACTGGCACGGGAATTATCTAAACGGGGTACAGGCCAGACACTGTATATCCTTGATGAGCCAACAACCGGTCTGCATTTTGCCGACATTCAGCAACTACTGTCTGTTTTGCATCAATTGCGGGATCAAGGAAATACTATTGTCGTCATCGAACATAATTTAGATGTCATTAAAACCGCTGACTGGATTGTCGATCTTGGCCCTGAGGGTGGTAATGGTGGTGGTGAAATATTAGTATCAGGAACACCAGAAGAAGTGATTCAATGTGAAAAATCTCACACGGCTCGTTTTTTGAAGCCGATGCTTGAACAAGATTAATTTATTAATTTTAAAACTGAATTATCTATTACTCTCCTCACACCGTGGGGAGTTTTCTAACCAATTATTAATTAAATTCAATTTACTACTGGCATTAAGTCTTTTCTTGCCGTCAATTCAAGTTAAACCACTTTTCATGAATTAGTATTATATTGTTGATCTAATATTATTAATACTCACATAGCCCAAGCATTGATGCCATAATGGTATAAAATATGCTTTAAACTTATCATGGAGATTAAACATGTATATGTTTTTACCATTCTTAATTGCGCTAGTGATCATCGTCACTGTCATTACCGGCAAGAAAAAGCTGACGTATACTCTTTGGTTCGCTTTACTCATCATCACGGTATTTTGGTTTAAATATCATGCAACTGATGCCTTGAACCTTTCTTTCTAATCGGAGGCCGTAATGAATAATATAATGTCAGCACCACGTAATATTAACCTTGCTATGGCCTTAAATATTCTGGGATTGTTCGGTATTAGTGTGGTTTTGATAGTCGCGTTTTATTATCAATTAGCACGTTTTGAACTTCCCTGCCCATTATGTTTATTGCAGCGAGCAGGTATTATCATGATTGGGTTTGGCTTTTTGTTTAATATTTACTTCGGCATAAAAAATGCTCATTATAGCCTTTCACTGCTTGGCTGTATTGTGACTGGTTTCATTGCCATGCGTCAGGTTTCTCTCCATATCATGCCGGGAGATATGGGATATGGTTCAACTTTCTTCGGCCTGCATTTTTATACCTGGGCTGCTATCCTATCTATCCTGACTATTATTGCCATCGCAGCTATCATGCCCCTAAAAGCAGGCAATGTTGATTCGGCAAGATACACCCCACCAACATTGGGTAAAATTGCCATGGGATTGTTCGCATTTTTAATTGCAGCTAATCTGGTTTCCACCCTATTAGAGTGTGGTAGCGGACAATGTGATGATAACCCAACGTTCTATCAATTATTGCAAAAGTAATCTTTTACTTATATTGAAACTATTAAAACAGAAGGCCGCATATCTTCCAGCAGCCTTCTGTTTTTTCAACTGAATGTTTTCAAGCAGTTTTTTTCACTAACAAATCACTAAAAAGATATTGTTCATTAACAAACTTCACTCTCGATAAGCGAAGTTCATCAATATTCCAGAGTTACTTACTTCAACTCCCTTATTAAATTTTGACATGGCAGAACGAGTCAAATGAGCAAATTCAGCCGCATCAGATAAACCAACATATTGACCAGCATCAATGCTTTTCACGACTAAACCTATAGACTGCACCTGTTTGATGGCTGACAAGATAGCCTTTTTATATGAGTCAGCTTCTCTATCAAATTCAATAATAAATGCATTATTGCGGGATAAAACAGTACAACCATCCGCTCCCACGTCATAAAGAAAATTGGCTACTTGACATAAAAGCTCTGGGTCAATTTTTTTCTGGATAGATTGCAACCAATGCAAAATCATACTCTTTCATTATGATATGCCTTATATTCTATAAAGCCGCTCATTGAACGGCTTGGAATAGTTAACAATTGTAATTATCAATTGTTTTTCTAATTTTCTTTGCGTGCTGACAATAAAAATCACTAACTCACCGCAGCAAATGCCTCTGCAATGCGTTGCACGTTGTGATGATTCACGCCAGCCATGCAAACGCGGCCAGAGCCGACCAGATAGACGCCAAATTCTTCACGTAATCTATCAACTTGTGCCTGACTAAATCCGGTATAACTGAACATTCCACGCTGTTTCAGTAAATGGTCAAAGTTTTTCTCTGGCAGTGCCTTTTGTAGGGCATTGACCAATACTGTCCGCATTTCCAGAATACGCAAGCGCATCCGTTCAACTTCATCCAGCCATTGGTTTTTTAATTCAGGGTTACTCAATACCCTGGCAACAATCTGCGCCCCAAAATTTGGAGGACTGGAGTAAATACGGCGCACCGCCGCTTTCAATTGCCCTAAGACACGCTCAGTTGCTTTTGTATCATCACAGATAACCGATAAACCACCAACACGCTCACCATACAGCGAGAAAATTTTCGAAAATGAGTTACTGACCAAACAAGGCAGCCCCGCATTTGCCATTGCACGGATTGCGTAAGCATCTTCTTCCATACCATCGGCAAATCCCTGATAAGCGATATCAAGGAAAGGCAGTAATTCCCGCTCTTTGGCAACCTGAACCACTTTATCCCATTGCTCATTGGTCAGATCTGAACCTGTTGGATTATGGCAGCAAGGGTGCATCAAAATAATACTTTTTGGCGGCAATTGCTTGAATGTTGCCAGCATTTCGTCAAATTTTACCCCTTTGGTTTTATCATCAAAATAAGGGTAATAATTCACCTTGATGCCTGCTCCGGCAAAAATAGCGGCATGGTTTTCCCACGTCGGATCGCTGCACCATACTTCAGAATCAGGGAAATAACGGTGTAAAAAATCAGCCCCTACTTTTAATGCGCCAGAACCACCCAATGTTTGAATGGTGGCAATACGTTGCTGATTTAACAGTGGGTGATCTTTGCCAAACAGCAATTCCTGAACGGCTGTGCGATAGGCAAGCAATCCTTCCATGGGTAGATAAAGGGAAGCAGATTGTGGCAAAGCCTTCATTTGTTCTTCAGCAGTTGCAACAGCCTGCAATTTTGGGGTTATACCCTGTTCATCGTAATACAGCCCGATACTCAAATTAATTTTTTCTGCACGGGGATCGTTTTTAAATTCTTCCATTAACGACAGGATAGGATCGCCCGCGTATGCATCAACATTTTGAAACATGACGTTATATTCCTGCTACGAGTGAGATAAAAGACAATATAACTTACCCTGATTATTCGTCCAGATATTCCATTGCAACACGTGAAGTCAGTTTCGTAATCAGCTCATAAGCACTGATCCCCGAATGTTCCGCAATTTTTTCAACTGCTAGAGCATTTCCCCAAAGGATCACTTCATCGCCAACTTTATCCTGGCATGTTGGCCCCAGCTCCACAGTAATCATATCCATAGATACACGGCCAACAAGTGGCACTTCCCGACCATTGATAAATACGGGTGTACCGACAGGTGCACTGCGGGGATAACCATCACCATATCCCATTGCTACAACACCAAGACATGTGTCACGTTCACTGCTCCACGTACCACCATATCCCACAGCTTCGCCCGCTTTGTGCTTACGTACAGCGATTAAGCTCGATTTGAGTGTCATGGCAGGAAGTAAGTTAAAGTCAGCCGCAGTTTTATCTGCCATCGGCGAGGCACCATACATTATGATACCGGGACGAACCCAGTCTAAATGTGCTTTTGGCCATAATAAAATCCCTCCTGATGCAGAGATGGATTTCTCGCCAGCTTTATCCGCAATAAATGCCATAAAGCACTCAATTTGTTGTTGGGTCGTTTCAACTGTAGGCTCATCTGCACGGCTAAAGTGGCTGATGATATTAACGGGTTGCTCAACGTTACGACAACGGCTCAGACGTTGATAAAATGCGTCTGCTTCATCGATCCTGACGCCCAGACGATGCATGCCTGTATCGATTTTCATCCACACTTTAATCGGATGGGATAAATCTGCCTGTTCCAATGCTTCAAGCTGCTCAATGCTATGCACCACAGTTTCAATATGATTGACGACTAAAATGGGTAGATCAGCCGCTTCAAAAAAACCTTCTAATAGCAAGATTGGCTTGACGATCCCGCCACTGCGCAGGGCAAGTGCTTCTCCAATGCGAGCAACACCGAAGCAATCAGCATCTTCCATTGTGTGTGCAGTTTCTAATAAACCATGTCCATAGGCGTTTGCTTTCACAACTGCAATTATTTTACTGTCAGGAGCTTGTACTCTCACCTGTTGCAAATTGTGTCGCAGAGCGCGGCGGTCGATAACAGCAGTTGCCGCTTTCATTCCATCCCCTTTTTATAATTTTTCAGTCAGGTTTGATAAATAACAGCCTATCTTCTCTGTTGGTTATTGAAGTTATTTGAACATGAACGATAGGCACTTGAATTTATTCGTCACTGTAACTTGGCCCAGCATAATTATCGAATCGTGACCATTGACCATTAAACGTTAGCCTTACTGTGCCAATAGGGCCGTTACGCTGTTTACCAATGATGATTTCTGCCACGCCTTTCAGTTCACTGTTATCGTGATAAACCTCGTCACGATAGATAAACATGATCAAGTCAGCATCCTGTTCGATAGAGCCAGATTCACGCAGATCGGAGTTAACCGGACGCTTATCGGCTCGCTGTTCCAAACTACGGTTAAGCTGGGAGAGCGCAACAACCGGCACCTGAAGCTCTTTTGCCAATGCTTTCAGTGAGCGGGATATTTCCGCAATTTCTAGTGTTCGGTTGTCAGATAAAGAAGGTACTCGCATCAATTGCAGGTAGTCGATCATGATCATACTGAGCCCGCCATGTTCGCGGAAAACTCGTCGCGCACGGGAACGTACTTCTGTTGGCGTCAAACCGGATGAGTCATCGATATACATATTGCGTTTTTCCAGCAAAATTCCCATCGTGCTGGAAATTCGCGCCCAATCCTCATCATCAAGCTGACCGGTACGAATACGTGTTTGGTCTACGCGGGACAGGGACGCCAGCATACGCATCATAATCTGATTGCCGGGCATCTCAAGGCTGAAAATCAGAACCGGTTTATCCTGCATCATAGCCGCGTTTTCGCACAGGTTCATCGCAAAGGTTGTTTTACCCATTGAAGGACGCGCCGCCACGATAACTAAATCTGATTTTTGTAAACCGGCGGTCTTCTTATCCAGATCTTGATAACCGGTAGAAACTCCGGTCACACCATCATGTGGGCGCTGATAGAGTTGCTCAATTCGTTCAACGGTTTCTTCCAGGATCTGTTCAATACCTTTTGGGCCTTCATCCTTACTTGCCCGATTTTCTGCAATCTGGAATACGCGTGATTCAGCCAAATCCAACAGCTCTTCGCTGGTTCGCCCTTGTGGATCGTATCCCGCATCGGCAATTTCATTGGCTACCGCGATCATATCGCGTACTACCGCACGTTCACGGACAATATCAGCATACGCATTGATATTCGCCGCACTTGGGGTATTTTTCGATAATTCGGCAAGATAAGCGAACCCTCCAACATTATCGAGTTCGCCATTCTGTTCAAGAGATTCCGATAATGTAATCAGGTCGATAGGTTTGCCCGTTTCGAGCAAACGCTGCATTTCAGCAAAAATACGTCGGTGTGGTCGGCTGAAAAAGTCATTGCTGGTAACCCGTTCGGATACATTATCCCAACGTTCATTATCCAGCATCAAACCGCCTAACACGGATTGTTCTGCTTCCAAAGAGTGTGGTGGAAGTTTCAGCCCTTCCACTTGGCGATCTTTTGGTTCAGCCATACTGTTGTTAGTTGGTTTTTTTCCAGCCATGTATACCGCATCAATCCACTAAATAAAAAACGAAATAGGACATCAGTATACGCCATGAAAACAGCCTTGAGTAATTATATATAGTTTGTAATGATTTCAGATACATTAACGCTATTTGCAGCTATTTCATTGCAAATGTGCGAAGCTGTACCCAATATTTCTAACATAATGAGAGAGTTACCATGGCAAAACACATCGAATTATCCGCCATTGGCGGCCCAGAAGTACTCCGATATTGTGAATTTACCCCTGCTGACCTTGCTCCCGATGAAGTACAAGTCGAAAACAAAGCCATCGGTATTAATTATATCGATACCTATATACGCAGTGGCTTATATCCACCAGCCAGCCTGCCCTGTGGCTTGGGAACCGAAGCCGCGGGTATTGTCACTCAAGTTGGCTCCGATGTGACAGCAATTAAAGTCGGTGATCGTGTGGTTTACGCCCAGTCAACCTTAGGTGCTTACAGTGAAATACACAACGTTTCTGAAAGTAAATTAGCGCTGTTGCCAGATGAGATCTCGTTCGAGCAAGCTGCTGCATCATTCTTAAAAGGTTTGACTGTCTACTATCTATTCAATTTGACCCATAAGCTCCAGGCAGGAGAAACAATTCTGTTTCATGCTGCTGCTGGTGGTGTTGGCTTGATTGCTTGCCAGTGGGCAAAAGCACTGGGTGCAAAGTTGATTGGAACAGTAGGTTCAGATGAAAAAGCGACGCTCGCCCAAGCAGCCGGGGCATGGCAAACCATCAACTATCGTCGCAAGAATATTGTAGAACGCGTTCTGGCTATGACTGGCGGGGAAAAAGTTGGTGTCGTATACGATTCTGTTGGCAAAGAGACATGGCTGGATTCACTGGATTGCCTGAAACGACAAGGTTTGATGGTCAGTTTTGGTAACGCCTCAGGGCCGGTAACTGGAATAAATTTGGGTATCCTCAATCAGAAAGGTTCACTGTTTCTCACCCGCCCTTCTCTTAATGGCTATATCACCACCCGCGAAGAGTTGGCTGAAGCCAGCAAGACACTGTTTGGTTTAATCTCCAGCGGCAAAATCAATGTGGATGTCCCAGAAAACCAGAAATTTCCACTGAGCGAAGCGGTAAAAGCCCACCAGACACTGGAAAGCCGTGCAACCCACGGTTCCAGCTTATTAATCCCATAATTTCAGACAAAACACCTGAGCGGATTACATCCGCTCTGTTACCATTTCCAACGCTTTCTCAACAATCATAATATCAGCGCCCTGCTTATGGGCGTTTTCACTTAAATGACGGCGCCACTGACGTGCCCCAGGAATACCCTGGAAAATCCCTAAAATATGGCGAGTGATATGCCCTAAATAAGTGCCTTTTGATAATTCTTGTTCAATATAAGGATAAAGCGCTTTAACCACATCAACCGTATTGGTCACTGGAACTGTTTGATCAAACAATTCACGATCCACATGTGCCAGAATGGACGGATTTTGGTAGGCTTCCCGCCCAATCATCACACCATCCATATACTGCAAGTGCTGTTTGGCTTCTTCCAACGATTTAATACCGCCATTAATTGATAGCGTCAGTTGTGGAAAATCTCGTTTCAATTGATAGACGCGCGGGTAATCCAAGGGCGGAATTTCGCGGTTCTCTTTCGGGCTTAAACCAGACAGCCACGCTTTACGCGCATGGATAATAAAATTATCGCAATCGCTGTTTTTCACAACAGTATCAATGAAATCACACAGAAACGCGTAGCTATCCTGTTCATCAATTCCGATGCGGGTTTTAACCGTAACAGGGATATCCACTACATCCTGCATTGCCTTAACACAATCAGCTACCAGTGCTGCTTCTCCCATCAGACAAGCACCAAAACGACCATTC
The DNA here is from genome assembly GCF_001908105.1 of Xenorhabdus eapokensis. The sequence continues at coordinate 45,731 of NZ_MKGQ01000014.1, read as the reverse complement.
TGCACACGATCAGAAGGACAACCCACATTCAGGTTGATCTCATCGTAACCTCTTTCCTGCGCGATCTTGGCACATTGCGCCAATGCTTGAGGATCACTCCCCCCCAATTGCAGTGCCAATGGATGCTCTTGCTCGTTATAGGCCAGATAATCCCCTTTGCCATGAATAATCGCGCCTGTCGTGACCATTTCCGTGTAAAGCAGTGCCTCTTTGCTTAATAAGCGGTGGAAGTAACGACAATGACGGTCAGTCCAGTCCAACATGGGGGCGACGGAGAAGCGGCCACTCCAATGTTGGCCTAATATTTCTTTCATTTCTTTGGTTCGTATGTGCTTTTCAATTTCTTTATTTTCGTGCATTTCGGTACATTTTAGGCTATTTTTTGATAATCGGTACACCATCCAGTACACCACACCTAATGGTGTACTGGTGACTGAGAGGTAAATGATGGCCTACTATAACATAGTGAAACGCCCTCGCGCCGATGGTACTATCAGATACCGCTGCACGGTGGGAATAAAAGAAAGCGGGAAACATGTTCATCGCGAAACAAAAACGTTTGGCAAAATGGCTCAAGCTAAAAGTTGGGGAACTAAACGCGCTGCCGAATTGGAAGAGACGGGGGTTCCATCGAATGGTGATGTTGCAGGTATAACTGTACGAGACCTGTTGTATAGGTATATCCATGATCCTAATTTAGGAGGGAAGGCGGGGCGAACTAAAAAATACGTTTTAAACATGTTAATGGATTGCGATATTGCAAATATATATTTATCTGATCTATCAGAAAATCACATCATTGATCATTGCCGTTACAGACGAGAAAGCGGTGCGTCCCCCGCCACTATTAACCACGATGTCAGTTATCTCACATCCGTATTAACATCCGCCAAACCAGTCTACGGCATAAACTACACTGCAAATCCTGCCTATGGATCTAGGCCAATATTGTTGAAAATGGGATTGATTGGGAAGTCTAACCGCCGGAACAGGCGTCCCGTTAATGATGAACTGGATAGGTTAGTAGACGGGCTGCGCAAACGTGCTAATCATAGAGCTGCTCATATCCCATATTTAGACATATTGGATTTTTCCATATTGAGTTGTATGCGCATTGGTGAGGTTTGCAAAATCAGATGGGATGATATAGACGAAAAACAGAAGGCTGTTCTTGTAAGGGACAGAAAAGACCCCAGAAAGAAAGCAGGTAATCATATGCTTGTTCCTTTGCTTGGAGAGGCATGGGAAATTGTTCAAAGACAACCTAGGAAAAGTGAACTAATTTTCCCCTACAATCCAAAAAGTGTTACCGCTGGATTCCAGCGAGTTAGAAATTCATTAGGCATCCAAGATCTGCGTTATCACGACCTACGCAGAGAAGGGGCTAGTCGCCTATTCGAGGCCGGCTTTTCAATTGAAGAGGTCGCGCAGGTAACAGGCCACCGTTCATTGAATGTATTATGGCAGGTGTATACGGAACTATACCCACAAACACTACATGAAAAATTCAACAAACTGATGCAGCAGAAAGAAGAGTAATTCCAAAGGGCGGAAATCCGCCCTTTTTAACACACAGGATAACGCTACATCACTCTAAATAGCAGTCACATTACCGGCATCTGCGTATATTTCACCCATTCGACCCTACATCCCTCCAAATTCTCAATTTGCGCATTAATTGAGCTACAAATTTGTTGATTTTCAACCTATAAAGCGGCTAGCCACTCATTTTTATTGCACGAAAAACGCAATCAACTATTTCCATAAAACCTCGGTTTAGCGGGAACGGTGGAACGGGCGGAAAATGCACTGGATAAACGCATCGGTGGAACAGTGAATGGCAAAATTGAATTTATTGGCACAGTTAATTCTGTCAATGGGTTTGCTGCGGGCAGTGCTGCCCTGACACCGTGGGGCGATATTCGCGGGAAACAGTGGGATGATAATTTCCTGAGCATTTGGATTGATCGGCACTTTGGTAAAAAGAATACCGCTGAATTTATGGTGGGTAATAAAGGGTGGTGGCAGGATGGCTCAAGCGGCATCATTTTTCAATATGGCGCACTTGGTGTCAGCGGTGGAAATTTTGATTTCCCGCGTGCGTTTCCGGATGAATGCTTTGCGATGCTGGTAACTAACACGGATAGTCAGGGAAGTCGTATAGACAATGCATTTGGTTACCCGATGAATCGTTTTCAGTTCTATGCGGCATCAAAAACCGAAAATGGGGATATCAGTAGACATTCGGTGGCATGGTGGGCAATTGGGAGATAGACACGATGAATAACAAAGAAATACGTCAAAATGCATGGCCTGATTACGACAGGAATTATGATTATTTTTACAGTGCGTCAGCACCGGGGTTTGTTTATCGGCCTTATGATGACCCGGAGAATTACCCGGCTGACCTTAAACCTATCAGTAATGATTTACACAATCAATTACTTGATGGGCAAGCGAACGGGAAACGTATTACCGCCGATGTTGACGGTTTCCCAATATTGGTAGACCCACCGCCGCCTACGCCTGAGCAATTGCAACAGCGGGCAGAATCGCAGAAACGCTATCTAATGTCTCACGCCAGTGGAAAAATTGCCCCGTTGCAGGACGCCGTCGATTTAGATATGGCAACTGATGCCGAAAAATCCGCATTAACCAAATGGCGTAAATATCGGGTATTGCTCAATCGGGTAGATTGCTCTACCGCACCCGATATCCAGTGGCCGGAGCAGCCGAAATGAGTACAGGGGCATAGTGCCCCTGATTGTTATTCAGTTGGCACATCAATCAAAATGGGTTCCCCTGCCTCATTAACTGATAACAGTTTCCCCTGTGGTATTTCTCGTTCGCGGAAAAACCAACAATCATCAGGTAGTTCAATTGATCCCTCTGTATCGTGAATTGCGGGTAAAACCTCAGTCAGCGTTTTGGGATTAAAACGGCGCATAATAGATTCTCCATGAAAAACTACTGCCTGATGCACCACCATTCGATACCTGACAGCGCGCATTAAAACCAGAACGGGTTAACGTTCTATCAATAACCATTGATATATGAGCAACATTCTCAGTTGTGTCATAGGCGATACGTTCAGCTATGCTGATATAATACGAAGTACTGGGTAGTTCTATGGGAAAACGAACCGCAGCTAATCCTGCTATCGGTGAACCCAGACCAAATAATTCAATCGCACCATCTGACCATATCACCCACGTACCCAACGCGTTTCGCCCGCGTTCAACCACAAATTTCGCATTTTCCGCCCGTTTCACCGCATCCGCTAAACCGAGGTTTTTCACAAACTCTGATTTGTTGGGGATATCTGCGCCGTTCCGTGATTTTTCCAGCCTTGAATCAGCAACCATCTTTACTGCTCTAGATGTTGCCGCCACGTTATCTGCGTTACTATCAGTATCATTGCTCAGTCTGGTGATACCCGCAGTAGTCACTGACGCAGAGGGAACAGTCGAGCTAACTGTTGCCCGTAATGCATTAAGCAGCCCGTTTTGTAGCGTTGCCAAATTGCCATCATCCAAAACATCATTACCCGTCGTCTCAGCAATAAACTGAGCGACCACACTCGCTATCACGGATGCCTGCCGCCAAACTTTATTCAACTCCTGAGATTTAGCCACACCGGAGCTAAACCCGTTAGTCCGTGCGGCTAATTTATTGTATTCCTCATTTGATAATACATTTGCCCCGTCCGCGAGTCCGAACGGTAAAAAATCATTTTTTGCCATATGTTCCTCACAATTTCACAGCCCAGCCGCCCATATCAAAACCAGCGACATATTCATTATTAATATCAAAACCAAACAATCCGCCAGACGCTGAATTGATGTAATTATTAACCCGCACTGCCTCTGGTTTAATGTTCAGATAACCCTGACGTATCACCGATTTAATAACCTCTGGTATTGCACCTCCGGTTAGAAATACGTCCATCGACATATCGTGGTTATCCACGAAAAATATCCGCGAGTCCCCATCGGGTAGTATTCGCCGGTAGATCCGTTCCAGCATTTCACTCGAACCATCCCAATGATTGGCCTCTATTTTCACCCTCAGCAACGTGCGATACGTTTCGTCGTCCAGTTCAGTAAACCCGCTATCACTGTCATATCGCCGTTTCCAACTACCGTGGTCAAAACCCAATCCCTCGGTATCGAGCGAGAAATACACGCCAACAATTGGTGTACGCACGTATCGCGATAACCCTATCCATTCCCCCGTTGCGTCAAGCTGTTCGCCTACTGCGTTGTCCAATGCGTAGACCTCGTTGAGTTGTAGAGCGGTTTGGGTGATGTCTGAAAATATGCGGGTGATGAGATCGATATGGGCGACGAATTTAGGTGATTCACGGTGCTGAGAGGTGATGAGTTTTAGATAGTCGCTCATGTCAGCACCAGTTTTATGTTGTCCGGTTTACAGGTCGCTGCCTCGTTGAATTTGATGTGTAAATTGCCAGTTACCGCCGATTCAAACGAGCGTCCGATTTTAATTTCCGTAATGTCGTAGCTTTTTCCCTCGTCATCTCCAGGCAGGTTAGCCGGCGAGAAAATTTTGGTGAGATAGACACTATCCCCAATACGTAGATCATTAATGTATTCCGCTATTGCGGTTTGGATTTTGTTACCAACCGATGTGGTGTACCCCTCAAATGGGGTTAGATGGATTTCAATAAACGTTTCCACATCTACCGGACGAGAGAATCGTATAGGGCGTATAATATCGTAACAATCGGTAATTTTGATGACCGTATCGCCGTGGGTTCCGCCGCCAGGCGTTTTTTTCAATGCAATGGTTTTGGCGATTTCCGTTGCATCACCACCATCAACGATTACTGCAATGGAATGTGCCGATATTCCATGCTCGTTAGTTTCCCCCATATCATTTTCAAATCCCCTCAGCCGTGACACGCCATGTATCAAACTAATGGCACCCAGCATACCGTCCAGTACCGTTCGCGATGGCAGAGCAACGGATTTGCGTTGGCGTATCCGTACATCGGCATCGGTTTCTACAGCTCGCCCAGGGGTAGCGACTGAGTGGTTTTTCACACTCTGCCAACCGCGTGTTGGCGTACCTATTTCAACAATATCACCTACCGCAGCGGTAATTGCCCCTGATGTCTGGCAGGTCGCAGTAACGGTTACGTTGCCGTGGGTGCCAATAACGACGTTATCAGGCAGGTTCCATGAATAGCCCTGAATATCCCGCACTGTGCCGTTTTTAATGACAGTACCGACCTGGCCGATGATCTCCACGTCGCATGTGGATTTGGTAGTGCCGTGGCGTGACATGCCGTTAATTGCAATGTTGTTGGATAATGCAGCCCCCGTAGCCGTTGACGGGCTGTAGGAGTTAAACGCAGCAATAACCGCGTTGTTCGCATCGTGGTACGCGCGAGCATAAATAGCAATCATCTGACCATCTTTACTATCCGATTCGAGGTAGGCATCCTCGCCATAAATCTGGCGAAAATACCCCGTGAGCCGCTCTAATATGGTCGGGTAATCAGGCGCAGTAATGCCGCTCGCGGTGATTTTGGCCGCAAGCCCTAATGAGTTTAGATTGAGCATAATTTATCTTTCGCTGGTTACTGTGGTTCTGCCGTAACGGGTGTTGATAGTGGCAGTGAGGGTAATTTTTCGGGTAACGGGATTACGAGTAGCATCGAGTGAAACAATCTCAATCACACCCTCAGTGCCGAGAATACGCTCGCGAATCGCCATTGCACTAGTATAGTTTTTCTCTAATACTGTCTCGCGGTAGGGTGTTCCTTCTGCCATATCTAAAAACCAATCCCCACGCCATAAATTGAGCCGTGTTTTTACAGCCTGCGCCACCGTCTCTGGTGAATTGACCAGGAATGTGTTATCACCCTGCCCGAAACTATAATCACCGTTGCTATCCTCTCGTCGGTATCGCATTATTGTGGTCCTCCTGTTATCCCTCCGCCTGTTTTAACTCCACCATGTTGATGTTTCATCAAACTAATACCCCCCGCGGTGACATCATTTTTCACAGTAACAGGGCCATTCATTGTGGCCGCACCACCATTCGCGCCCATGCCCTGTGACAGATTGCCGTTAATCGTCACGTTGCCATTGAGCACAATCTCAGGTGAATTGATCTCTGTGCCGCTGTTAGCCGTTGCGGTCAATTTGCCAGGGGTTTTTACCGTGATGTTATGGTTACTAGGTGACAGTTCAATGTACGCTGCGCCGTCATCGGTGCGCAGTTGTGCTGTGCTGGTGCTGATATTGCCAATTTTCCGAGCCTGCGACTGAGGGCCAACGATGGCGAATCCGTCAGACAGATTGTGCTGACGGGGATCAACAGGTTCCTGTACGCCGCCGTTCTGCCACCAGTAATCAATGCAACGGTCAGCGAAAACAACCAAACACTCGTCACCCAATTTAATAGGGAATGTCAGTGTAACCCCGCCGCCGCGAGGGAAAATTACGGGTACGTCCACCAGCAATGGTAATGCGACCGACTCCGTTGTCCCGTCGCTGTTCGTGACTGACCAGCGTATTGAGGGTTGTGCGGTCACTGTCACCGCGTCGGCGTTGAATGACTGAATAATGCACGGTATTGAGACGTACAACCCTGAGCTAATAGCCTCCTGTATTAACAGGAACGGCGTTTCGGGCTGGTTAATGCGTTCAAAATTTGTGATCATTGTTGCCTCACGTCCGCCTGTAGCGCGGATTGATTGAGTAATGTTTGGTCAGATTTCGCTACACAAATCATTTCCATGTAGTACATAGTCTCTCGCGTATCACCGAAATAACTGACGTTGATAACAATGTAGTCGCCGTCTGCGTCAATGGGTGCGGGCATTTCGTTAACATCGTTGCCCGATGCGATAGCACCAGTAGATTTCCCCGCCATATTGATAGAATCATTATCTAATCGGATTAATGTTCCTGGTCTGATTTTTGGGTTGATTAGGCACTTCACGTTGATACCACCGCCTATTGTCTGCTCCGGCGTACCAATCAGCCCTGTTTGATAGGTCAATACAATCGCTTCGGTGAGATAGGTACGTTTCGGGATGATGTGGCACTGGCCGTCCTCGTAACGCCATTCAGCGCCGTTCTGTTTAGCCAACGTGGATAATTCGTTTCGGTGCATACCGAAGAAAACCTTACCGCGTGGTGCAATAGTCTGTTTAAATTCAGGGCGTAAGCCAGCGAAAATGCCGTATTTCTCAATGTCCCGCATCAACATTCGGTCTACATCTGCCTGTGTGTACCCAGCCGATATCGTGGTGTTGACTACTGCATCGTTGTACGCTTGGTCACCGTCACCTGCCTGTATCACGACGTAGGTATCAGTCGGACTGCCCCGCCCCGTGTAGGTGTATTGGATTTGACCGGAAAAAATCTGGCCTGAGTTGCCCCGATATCCCGCTGAGAATTTTACAATTTTGTACTCATGCTGGCGGATCTTATTGCGTGTCTCGTCGTTCAGGTTATAAATTTTGAAGATGCCTGTAGCGGGATATGCAAATGATGGTCTGGTAATGCTGAATTTGATTTTTAGCTCAGATAAATCTATGCCGTTCCCTTTTTCATCCGCCACAATCAATTTGCATTCACGTAACCATTGTTTTGACATAGTGACTCCGTATAAAAGAAAAAACCTCGCATCGGCGAGGTTTATGTTATTCAGCTTCCTCCAATGGAGGATTCTGAGAATATCAATGGCTTACACTATTTGTTAGCAGATTCCACTGGCTGACTGTGGACTACAGTTGGTTGTGACGGTGAATTATTTTTACCCGATATTATCCAACTAGACGTCAACATAACGGCAGACATAATAATAGTAACTAGGGATAATCCTATCGCCGTCGCCCATTGCGTTGTTGCAAGGCTCGTTTTTAAACCATCGATTTTACCTTCAACCGCATCTAACTTTCCGTCAATTTTTGCCAACGAAGTATTAAGATTTGCAAACTGTGTGGTTTGTTGCGATCTCCACTCCGCCATTTCTTGCTTCATAGTGGCAGCAACAACATCAACCTCAGCTTTGTTCGCCCGTAGGAGGGCTTCCAGCTCTGTTTTGCTTAAGCTACCAGTAGACATACCTCCTCCTCCTATTATTTGCCGATTCGTTGTCACAATCTTAGCACCCGCTGATTATAAAATCACCAAATCCATTTAACGTGTTAACACTTCATGTACCGGGTAATCATGCCCAGCTATACTGTGCTCGTCATGAATGAACCGCATCCGGTTACGCAGCTCAACAATGATTTTCTCTACGGCGTGTAGATCTTTGCGCAGTCTCCAGTACGCCTCCGCATCGACCAACGTTTTCTCACCTACAGACTCGCAACTCAATACCCTACCGTTCGTGATGGTCATCACATACTGCCCGTCAGTACGGGGGATAGTTTGCGTATCGTCATAAAATGGGGTATTTGGTGTTGCGTTACTGGTTTCGTTAACTGCTATAATCAGCATGTCTATGTTCCTCACTTTAGGTATTAGACTGTTTCATTAGAAGCCCCGACTGTCCCCACGACAGTTGGGGCTTCGCCGTTTTAGAGCGGTACTATTTATTACGTAATTGTAACGTTTTGTAAAGGCAATCCGCCGCAATTTGCGATATGCTTCGAATATTCAACCAATTACACACTAAATACAGGTAAATACCTGTTGTTAACCCTAGCAATCACTGCTAAATTGGTTAATCCTGTTGAATAGATCAGTATTTGATCACCACTCCAATCTCTGCCAATAAGAAAAAAGCCCCGCATTTGCGAGGCTTGTAACATTTAGCGTGAAATGGCTTCATGTATCGGATAGTCTATATTTGCAACACTGTTCCCGTCGTGAACAAATCTCATACGGTTTTTTAGTTCGGCAAGAGCTTGCTCCGTATAGTTTATATCTTTGCGAAGTCTCCAATATGCTTCCGCGTCAACTAATGTTTTCTCACCTACAGCTTCATATTTCGAAACCTTACCATTATTAACCGTAACCAAATATTGGCCGTCGGCGTTTAAAATGGATGGTAAAGGCACTTTCGGTGCTCGTTGAAATACCTGTTTGATTTCTCCTGTTTCGAAATATCGGTTCTGCGCATTAACGGCTTCTTCAACGGAGGGGTAACAACCAACAGAAATTTTCTCAGAACCATTATGGACTACTGCACGATACGGGTTGCTTTTACTGTTTTGCCGATAGATACCTTTGGGCAAACTGCGATTGAATGAAACTGCGATGTTATACTCTGTCTGGTTAATCTCAACCGTTCTGTTTCGTGAATAGTGATCAGAAATGGCTTGCTTAACTTGTGATTGTAAGGCAGAACCGAACCACCCTGCATACTCAATAACCAGAAGTTCATGGGCGAACGTCCCGCGGAGTACCCCACTCCGTACAACTTCAACCAATTTATGCCCCGTATCAATCGTTTTACTGAGTTCCTTTAGTCTGATTTTCGTGGCCAACAGGCGTAACCAGTCATGAGGCCGTTTAGTGCTGCTGTCAAAACCACTCACCCTGTGTACCGTAGTCATGTTAAACCGCCCTGCTGCATCAACCTCAAGCACGAGGTTACTAACAGCAGGTTGAGGCGCTTGGGGTTTTGTCAGTTGGTTTTCCAGCTCCTGCCAACGGTCAACCAAACGAGCCGTAAATTCAGGCGACAATTGAGCAACTACAACGATGCTATCGCGCTTGCCTTTTTCACCTGAGAACATGTAAGCCTTGCTACGAGAGTTTGGACTATCTGATTGATTATTATTAACTTCCCCCATTGGGGGGAGTTGGATAACACCACGTTTTGCTAACCGCTGAATAGATTGCTTCACTTTATCGTGACGTGATTCTACTAAGTCGGCGATCTCACGGCTTGACATAGTCATAGTGACAGCTTGTGTTGTAGGTGCTAGAATATTCATAGCGTTATTTCCTTGTTGGTTTGTTAACGTTGTTTTAGAAGCCCCGATGGTTGCCGCCGTTGGGGTTTTGCTTTTATTGTTCAACTGTTTCATGATCGCTCTCCTGCTTGTAGTGCTCATTTCTTCTTTTCTCATCGTTAATACTCCATACCAGACGTTGAATAATTGCCGCGTTAATGGATAGACCCTCTTCCCTCGCTTTCGATTCAACGTGCGCTTTTACCCTCTTAGGTAAACGTAAACTAAAAACTTCTGTTGCTCTTTCAGTGTATAAGCTGTCTTTCATCTTATTTTCCTCTTTCCATGATGTCACAATGACATGATAGCATTATGACTCATATTTACATGCTGTCAATATGCTATTACCATTTATTTAGAAATAAATTTTTAGGTGGCAAAAATGTCAAAAAAGCTCGTAGCAGCTCAAGATAAATTCATGCTCAGGCTACCCGACGGTATGCGAGAAGCTATCGCTGAAAGCGCAAAACAAAATGGGCGTTCAATGAACTCTGAGATTATTGCAGCGCTTGAAACTTGGTTAGACCCTGAAAAACAGGCGCTACCTGTAGACAGAGAAGCAGAGTTTAAAAGCATTATTGATAGGAATAACGAAGCCTTAGAACAACTACTTGAAATGTATGAAAAATTTATTACAGTGGATAAAAAATCCCCGTAATGGGGCTTCTCTAATTGGCTCACTCAGGACTGATCATGTTTAAATTTATTTTCAAGGTACTCGGTATAAAAGAAAAAGATATTCACGGCTACCCTATAGATTTCAATGAATTCTTAAGAAGAGAGGTTTATAGGTCAACATATATCAAAACTGAGCACCGTGAGTTAATTTATAATCACATCACTAGGAAGATTGACATTCTAAAAAACGGAACAGAGTTAACAAAAGAAGAAAAAATAAAGTTAAAAATTAATACCAGAGTGAAATATACAACTAAAGAATTAATATCTTCCCTTACTGATTTAGGTTTACAGGAATATAGTTTCAATCCTAAAATCGTACTTAATGACTTATATCATTCAGCTAGATCAAAGCTTCATAACGCAAAAGAATTACAAAAAATTAAGAAATCCATTGATGCTAAGACCGCTATATATCGCTGTGCAGGGGATAGTGATGATTGCGATTGGTGCCTTAAAATGGAGGGGAAAAAACTCCCCGTGGATATAGATATTATAAAACTTATCGAAGATAATTGCACTTGTAGCTTTAATCGAGCTTATATGGAAGCAGTAATACCTAGATAAATAAGCCCCTTGATGGGGCTTCTCCTGTTACTTTTCTTTGTATGAGAAAATGATTTTGCACTCCCTTTCCGTAAGGTTATTAATTTCCATAACATCATTATCCTTGCAAACAGATTTTAACACCCTCATACCAAGTAAGGCGTAGTTATACCCGTTTTTATCCATAAATTTCTTTAAGAGTGTATTTGTGGGCAATGCGGTTGGCTCAGTCCTATTTATGTCTGCCAGCGCGAATACCATCGCTTGGTCGTAGACAGCCTCTTTCGTAAACACATCATTTCTTAATGCCGTGTTTTTATCAAAAAAATCGTCAATACTTTTGCTGTGAGCCGAAAACGGAATCATTATGCACAGTGCTATAGGTACTAACTGAATTAAACGCATCTTATTTCCTTTTAATCGCTTTATAAGTCTTTACGGCAATGCTTACAGAAAACTGCTTTTTCCCTAATAAGTTCATCGCAGTATGGGCAACTTTTTAAATCCTCGCCTATATTAACCGTCACTTGCTCTACTTCATTCTTTTCGCTCATCGCCCAAGCTAAACATCCTAACCATCCAATAAATGTCCATCCTGCGATGAGATTTATAAAAGCAATGAGATAGATTTTACTATGCATCTTTCTAGAGGCTACATAGGTTGGAAAGAAATAGACAAAGATTGCAGCAATTGCCAGAAGTAAACCTATAAAGCCTTCCATTAATACTTCCTCAGGTTAATTTACACTTTTGATAAAGTATAGCCTGTTGCGGCTACCTAACTCCTCTCCGTTTGTCTTATTTTGTGGGGTATCGCAAACAAAAACCAGCGAACCCTTAAACCCTAAATACCGGTGCGGTTCTAAAAGATCTACACCAGAAACTAGTGGTATCCCCAATACAATTGGCTCGCCGTTCGGGTGCATGATATCTAATATCCAGCCAGCACAATCCCGACACTGTAATTGCATACGGTAATTAACACCGCCTAATTGGATATCGAACCGTTGATTTTTTGCGCGTAACGGGATCTCAACTATGTTCATTTCAACCTCTCCTTAATCGCGTTTATCCCTCGGTTTAGCAATGTGTCGTTATTTTGGGAAACTACGGGGGTGACTCTTCCCCTATCAACCGTTGGTTGTAGCTCTAACGGTGCCGTCATTGCCACCCGTTGAACTTTCACACCCTCGACCGTTGCAAGTTCTACAATAATCACTTCGCGTAATGTCAACGTGACCATAAGCACGTTCTCAGAGGTTTTATCTGTCTTTACCTCAATTGCCCGTATCAGCATGTTTCTGTATCGACGTTTGCCCGTGATGACGTCGAAAGGCTCTTTAGAGGCTTTGAGTTTAAGCAGTTGTTCGTAAACCTCTTTAGGGCTTTTACCCAATATTTCTTCGGTATCAAAATCAAAGATCTTAGTAGGTGTATCAAAACCATCAATCAATGAACCGCCACCAGCAAAGCCAATTTCCATCGTGACCTCTGACGGCCTGTCATACGCATGGTCACTGATAGCCGCACCACGCTGTACAGGGTGCTCGGTAATCTCCGCGGTGTCTTGGTGCTTTTCCGATATCACCACGCTCGGCACTAGCATTCCTATCTTTCGCGTATTCTGAAAGAATAACGTTGATAAAATATCCATTGGTTAGCCTACCTTAGTTTGTAGATTACGCACTAGTATTGCCGTGTTGCGTTGTACCGTTTCACCCGTGAGCGCGGCGGCTTCGTGCGGGGATTCAACACCATTAACCGTAATATTATAGACCGGTGAGACTGTGGTTTGATTTGGCTGATTATTAGCTAATAGCTGCAACCGTTCTGGTGTATATCCGGTATGACTCATCATGTTGTTGGCATTTGCCATTGCGTTGTCGAACATTTTCGGGTCAAAATTAAAATTGTTTTTAGCCAGTGATTTTGTTGGGTCTGGAGCACCTGAGATTGCCGCCATAATCAATCTGCTATCGTAAGGCAGTGGCTTTCCTATCTCCTCTTTACTCATGGCATTCATCAGCGCATACATAACGTTATGGTTATTTAAATCCAATCGATCATGCCTGCCTACCCCCAACCTTTGAGCAACTCTTTGAATGTACTCCTCGGTGTGATTATTATCTTTTTTACCGGGTGGTGCCCATTTTCGCACAATTAAATCGACGGATTGACGTTTAACGTTATCCGTCAAACCATTGAAGTAGCGCCGTAACTGCCAAGCGGTGCGCTCCAGCCCATCATAAGCGGTATTAAATTTAGCGAACCGACGTTCAGGGTGATCTTCTACTATTGCGCCCCTTTGTTTGGCAAATTCTATATTCAATGGGTTATTATTACGTTCACCTCGTGTTAGTCTTTCCTGTGATTTTTCAACTTTTTTATTTGGAGCAAATTTCTCGTCGAGAGCTTTATTAGCATCCTCTAGCGTCATTTCTTTACGCTGAACTTTAAGTCTTAATTGATCAAGATAGGCATCTCCTGTTGGTATATCTATCGTGGTTTCTGTAAAATGATAGCCTTGATGCTGATTACCCCATGTATTTTCTATCCCTAGTGCCTGACCTGCATCACCTAGGATGCGTTTTACATCTTTAACGTTAGAGTTCCATGACGATTCAGCGCCGGCTTTTATGTTATCCCAATCAGAATATAAATAATCTGCATACGCCAGCCAGCCCGCAGCGCGTAATATTTTAACTAAATTACCTTTACCTAACTGTGTGGATAGCTTACCCAATGTCCCTAGAACGCTGGTTAACCACTTTCCACCAAGAAACAATGCAAATCCCCAGAAGACATTTTCCCAACCACCAACAGCATCTTTAATTTGCAATATCCAATCTTTGATTTGCTTAATACCTTCCCCGAATTGCTTTAATGTCCCTTCCCATTTACTCCAGTCGATAAAACTATTTTTACCTTCTTTCCACCCTTGGTAATCGTCATACAGCAGGAACAACGCAGCTAGCAATGTTGTGATGATACCGATAGGTGAGGTCAGAAACCCTTTGTTCAGCGCCCACCATGCCGCCGCGACTAAACCAAAGGTTTTAATGAGTGTCTTACTTTCACCGTCTAGCCTGTCCCACCAGCCAATCAGATCTTGGATACCCTGAGCACCTCTATAGACCATCTGGCCGATTATCTCGGACATTTTCAGAATGGCGTTCACCACAGACATAATGACCTTTTCAATAGTCGGCCAATGTTTTAATATCAACTTGGTGAACTTCTCCACACTCGGCGTCAATATTCGGGCAAGTTCGCCGCCGGTCTTCTCTTTCGCTGATCGTATAACCAACCCGAATCGCGAAAACTCGGTCATAAACGCATTGGCGTGTTTGGCCGCTATTTCAGGGTCATAGCCAAGCGCTTTTATGATCATCTGGTAGTCAGACACATATTCGCCCACGCCACGGCGCATCGCCATGATGGTGTTTTCATCTATACCCAGAATGCTGGCGTACTGATTTGCCCGATATGTTGGCAGCGCCGACAACCGTTCTCCTATCAACGCGACTAATGACGCGGTATCGCGCAGATTGCCGTTGGCATCACGGGTCTGAATGCCCATGTTACGCAAGAAGCCCTCGCCACCCGGATTATTTCGTAGAAACTTGGCGACGCCCTCCAGCGAGGAGTTCAGCCCCTCAACACTGCCCCCTGCCTGACTGACCGCATAGCCCAGCGATTTGATCTGCTCTGCGGCTCCGCCTGTGCGTTGTGCCTGCCAGTAGAGTTTGTCTAGTCCATTGGCTACTAATGCAGTAAATCCAATTACGGAGGCCGCCGCGCTCTCCACGGTTGCACCTAATTTCAAAACATTGGCAGTGACGCCTGACAGTACCGCACTGAACTTCTTCGAATCAGAATCTTTGATATCAAAACCTAGCGATATCAAAAAATCTTTAATCACTTCTGCGTTAGTGTTGCTCATCTTTCCACCGTGCTACCAGTGCCTCGTTTTCGGCATCTACGTCCAATGCGTCATTCATCAGGGCGATATCGGCCAGATCGATATCACCATTCTTTAATGACTCGTATTTACACATACCGTTACGAACAGGACGCATTAGGTAAAAGCGCCCATTAGGAAGAGTTTCTAAATCTAGGCTGGGTTGACCAGGGATTACTCGCCGCTCTCTGGCAGTGCGGGAAAAAAATTACTGAGGGAATCTTTGATCACATGCCCAACAATTTTCAGCAAATCCAGCCCGTTGATATCGTCAAACATCAATTGCTGACCGCTGTAAATACCACTCCAAGCTCCGCTCGATTCGCGGCTGACCACAGACAGGCAGATATCATTAATCTCATAACGCGCCTCTTTACCTATTGAACGTACCGCCTCCGCCAGAGGAGCGATAAAATCTGCCATATCACCTAATGTTGGCGTACCGCTGACCGTGGGTTTTAACTGGTCAAAAATAGGTTTAAGCGCCGGAACAACAGGAAGTAGTGCCACTGCCAGATCTTGTTGCTGAAATGCGTTCAATTTACCACTACGGTATTTTTTACCGTTGATTTCGAATTCCATCAGAATGTCCCCAGAATAGTATCGATTTTGCCACAGTCAAAAACCCAACTGACTGTATTTCCTAATTTAGCGTTAGTAATGTCCGGTATTTTCTGGAACGCAACCGAGCGTGCCGTGTGGGTATCACCCGATGCTTTATTACGGATCAGAATGATATTGTTTCCCCATGTCGCCGAAGAAAATTGCTGAGCGTTGTACATCAGCATGAGCTTAGCGTTGGCGGGTGAGGTTTTCAGCAATGTGACTGTAATTGTCCCGGATTTCGTCGCTGCCAGAGAATGCATGACCTCACCGTCAGCCCCAACGGTCATGGTGTTTTTCGCCTCGGCCATTGCAATAACGATACCCTCCTCAGAGGTCGCTGCGCCATTAGCCAAATCGACCATACCGCCAATGCCCGTTATCGTGGCGGACACATCCAGAAATGAGAATGTAGCCATGTGATTACCTGTTTACGTTAATGATGACATCAGCAAAATGCACCGCACCTGCGAGTTTGATAGCGCATTGAATGACAGGTGCTTTGCGTTTTTCGCGCTCCGCCTGAACCTGTTCAGCAATGGGCTGAGCATAGGTGTAATAGCCCTTAGTCAGCATATCGCCCCTGTTCAATGCCCCGAATGAATCCCCACCCCAAATACCTGATGCAATCAACCCGTTGGTAACACCTTGCGCCAGTGACTGCTCGACGTTGGCTAATAGCTGGGTCACGCCCTCATCGGTCTGGGGGATTTTGGTTGTGCTGGTGTACATCAGGTTGTACAGATTGGTCTGGACATAGTTTTGTAGCCAATCCAGCCCGTGGCGTTCGTCAATGAACGTGCCATTTGCCATCACGCCCTCTTGGATAATGGCGGTATCGTTGTTGTAACGGACAAAGACGTTACCGTTTTTCGATCTCAGCGCATTGGCCTGTGTTGCGGTCAATAACTCAGCACTGATAGCGGGTTCCTGTTTAAATTTCAGGGTGATAGTGGTGCGGTTGCCCTGAAAATTCACCGTGAACATGCGACCAAATAGTGATGCCACAGCATAGGGTTGTGCTGAGTACTGCCACAGCGTGCGGTTAAGAAACGCGCCTTTGAGCTGTGAACCTATATTGGTATCTACATCAGAGTCGAGTACATCGGTTTTGGTGACTGTATGTCCGTAAATGCGAGAAATTGACGCCGATTCAATGTAGCGTGCCACACTGAGGACATCGCTGCCAGACAGCGAATTATCAGCGATAACCAGTCCATACCACGCGCTCGATGCATCGCCCAGCGCCGCTACTGCCTCGGCAATAGTTTCAGGCTCGGTGGAGTCGATAACCGTAGCGCCGGATATATCGTCCAGTTTCAAAATATCGCCAATATAGTTGCCACTGTCTGCGCGGGTGATGTAGCCTAGTTTCCCGTTTGTTTGCAATGTAACTACGAAACGTGATGACGTGCTGTCCCAGCGCACGGAGGCATTATTTTTCAACTTTTCAGATACACGTTCAGCGACACCATTGAGATTGGTCTCGTTGCCAAAATTGATCCCCGTAACGGCGGTTGATTTACCGTCAATGGTCAGTTTGAACGAGCCATCGGTAACCGTGGTAAATCGACCCATAGTCTGTTCGGGTTTGGTCAGGACGGCACCACGTATTGACGCAGTGACTGGATCTTTCGCCCAGCGTCCAATATACAGATCAACGGGCTGAGGTGACTGTGAATAGTACAGCGCAGCAGCCTGATACTCAGGGGTATCCATGCCAAAATCGGCGCCAACACCCTCAATATCAGTGTAATAACGCAACCGTTCATGCGTGTTGATTACGTCACTGGTGCCTACAATCAGCAACGAGCCAAAATTTCTGGCCGAAGCTGCACGGGGCGCCGTGTTTATTTTGACATTAACAATGCTAGAAATAGGTAAACCCTGCATGGGCTAATCTCCAAAGAATTTTACAGGCGCGTCGAGTAGTGATTTAACGCCGTACCGACGAACCGATTTGCGCCGCAATGTGACGGTAATGTCGTAGCGGCGTACCCATTGGTTATTAATGAGTTCAGGGAACGATGTGATGCGGGAATGTTTAACTACGGACAGACCTAATTGATTTAACTCAGCGTTGTTCTGACTCAGCGAAACGCCATCGCGAAAACGCGAGGCATACCACTGACTACGGGGACCATAGAATGAGGCTGAGCACTCGAATTCCTCATGTCGCCAGAGTTCCCCGTGTTCATCGGTTTGACTGGCGTATGCTGGATTATCGTCAGCGGGTAGCTCAACAATACCGAAACCGCACCAGTCAGCGTTGGCTGGCGGCTGTGCAATCGGAACAGGTGTCCAGCGCGGGCGAACCATACCATTTGGCAGCCCTGAAATACCCCGTAACCATTGACTGAGCCGCCGATCTAATTCCTCATCGTAGACGGGTTCGTTATCCGGCGTTAACCAGCCTGCCTGTTCTGAGGTGTTCATGGTGAACCCCCGTCAAATGGCAATAATTCACAGTGCGCCTGAGCAAATCCCGCACCGTATGCGGTATAGGGATCTACGGATTTGACGAGGTATTCACGGTTTTGATAGGTGACGATATCACCTGCGTGACCTGTTTCACCCGCAATCAACCGCTCAGTCGTAATAATCAGAATATTGCCCGTGACAGTTTGCCCCGACATACGGATTTGCGCCTCTACCGACCGGTCAACCGTCACGACACCCGCAAATTGACTGACGATGTCAATTGTTTTGGGGAATCCGTCTGCATCTACGCCAACCTGTCGACGACGATAGGTCAGTGAGGTATCGCAAAAATCAGGGTCGAATAGCACATCAGTGACATCCAATAATGGCATGTTATTTCTCCGATTTATCCCGAACCACATAGGTGATAGAACGACGGTATGAACCTGTGTCTATCAAGGGTCGAGCATTGGAATTATCCGGTGCATTCCCCGCTCGTCTATTTTCCAACTCTGATTTTGCCCCTTTACGCCCACGTCTGGCACGAGCGGCAACAGTCGGATCTGCCAGCGGCTCAAAATCATGCGTCGTCATGTAACGCTGCACGCCCTGAACCGCCAGCATCCCTGCTTTGTTTAGCGCTTTTTCTGCCTTATCCCGCTTCCCGTCCAGTACCGCTTCCGCTGCGATTTTTAACTGCTCAATAGTTTTATCCTCTACCGAACGCACACCAGGGCGAAGATGAGGACGAGGGGGGATATTCTGCGCAGGTGAACCGAATTCGTTGATGTAACCAATACCAGCGTTGCCGAACGGCACATCGTCCCGACTACCCTTTTCAGCGGGAACTCCCACCAGAACATCCCGATTACCAAGGATTTTCAGCGCTTCCAGAATAGAATTCGCTTTATCAACCCTGATTTTCAGGCCGCTTTTCATAGCTGGATACCTCCTGCGCCGAACATCATCAACAGTTCGTAGAACTCAGCGCCATAGCGTGTGTTGTTCCAGAATCCGGCGTCAGGATTCAGGGTTGCGCCTGTGTCGTAACTCACTGAAATCTTATCTACCGATTTGGACGAAACTACGCCGCTATTGGCTCCGCCTGTTCCACCCGCTGCTATTGACCGACTGTCCGCCGCCCACAGTGCCAGATAATGAGCCACCATCAATTCCACCACATAGCCGAACATATCCCCGAATCGATTTTCGTCTAACTGTTTATCAGCCAGATGTAATCGAAACTGGATTTGGGCATCGGGGAATTTGACGGTGTCAGCGAACTGAGGGAAGTCGGTACGGAAGTGTTTTACAGTGGGCAGGGACTTATTTTTTGTTGCCCCCATTTTTACCCCCGTTATGGGTCTGATTTGGTTTTGGGTCTTGCAAAATCAGCCCTGCAATTTGGTTGTCTCGCTCCTCCAATTGCTGTTGCAACTCAGCGATTTGGGTATCACGTTCAGCAATAATCCCCTGGAGTTCGACATATACGGACTCATGGTCAATGGGTGCCGTATTGTTAATTGCGTCGATAATTTCAGCATGAGCCTGTACGAACCAATGTTGGGCTACGGATTTACCGACATCATAGAGACCTACACTAAATGTTTCAGACTCTCCATTATCATGAGTGAATCGAAATGGCGTATGTACCTGAATTTTCATCATTAAATACCATCCATATAGTTCAGGGTTTCACGGTAAACCAATTCAACCGCACCCAATTTTCCGTAATAGGTTACCATCTGGTACAGCCCGCGATACTGGATCGGGATGCTCTGCAATGGCACCATAGGGAATCGAATGAATTTTTTGTCATTGGTGTAGGCAATTGCGCGGTCTTTACCCGCCGTACCCGCCCCTTTCGCCCATTTCACCGCACGGATATTCAATGGCGTACCGTTTTGATGGTAGGCAATGGTGTTGGTTTGCAGATATGTTAACAGCGACTGGTTACCCGCCGTGGATACAATAATTGATGAGAGTAATGCGTACTGCTCAGGCGGAATTAACAAATCAGTCGGCACCATCGTATAAGCAGAGTGCGCCCACGCATCGCTCAGTATTTGGTTGATACTCTCGCGGATTTCGTCTGGTGTAGACTGCGCCCACGGTTTACGTGCGTTGCTGAGATTGGCGCGTTTCTGGTTGAGCAGCCCCTGTAAACCCAGACTCGCATCACCGATGTAAACCTGTTCGTCGGTATCCATGTTCCATTTCAGGAGCATACCGTCATGTTTCTGAGAATCGATAGGCCGTCCAACCTGTTGTGCTGCGTTCAGTTCAATAATCGTCCATCCCAATTCCATTCCCCACAATGTCAATGGATGTCCGTCGCGTTCGATATTGACGTTGACGCCTGCCAATGCGGTAGAGTTGCCACTCACCCAATTTTTACCGTTCGGGTTAATAGATCCTGCGGCGGCAAATTGGGTATTTGTCCAGGTTGCCATCTCGTCGGCGATGGTCACATCCTCACGTAACTGGATATCGCGGCTATAAGTATATTGCACCAGCGGTAAGTTAATGGTTTGATCCAGTCGTTCCAGTTCGCCTATCAGGAACGTACCGCTGGTATCAATAGTGCGTTGGTCAAATGTAAATGGCATAATTTCCCTCAAATTTTATAAGAAATTTCGACATTACCGTCAGCGTCGCCCGCTCCGGTAAACTGTGCGTTGGGCAACACAATAGACTCACCATCTATCGCTACATTCAGGAAGCTACCCAATGGGCTGTTTTTGGTAGGTTTTCCGACTCGCACGTAAACCAACGCACCTTTTTTGATGCTGGAGGCGTCGCCGTCGAGTTTCACGATCATGTAGCCGCGTTTCAGGTTATCGCCAGTGTAATTGTTACCTGTGCCGATAATGTGTTCTCTGTCTGGCATACTAGTTGTGGGGTAGACACGAACATAAATCCCCTGGATTTTGTCTGCGGTATCCCCCTCCGCCAACGGTACGAAATACTCGCCGTCGTATTTTCCAGCCAGACCATAAGCGGGAAACAGGTTGGTTGATCTCAAAAAAACAGGTTCAACGGTCATGTCCTGTAGGCGTGAGATAGCCCCCGCGATACCCAGCGGCATACGCGTTAAATATGCTGTCATAGTATTATTTACTCCGATTTGCCCAAAATTCGGCATTTTGTTTATTCAGGTCGGCAATAGTGTTGCCAGATGATTTTTGACGGATGTTACTGTCGCCCGTTATCTGGACATTGCGGTTTTTTGCCAGCTCAGCTACGGCATTAAATGCAATATCCACAATGTGTTTAGGCAGTTTTTTGATTTCAGCATCACCCACAACGTTACGTACCATCGCCTGATCTGCGCTGACCAGTACCCGACGTTTAAACGCGGTTAATTTTGATGGTTGAGACAAATCAACCCCAGGTATAATTAGCTCAGCTTTATAGGCTGAATCACCCGTGATTTTTTCCTCTTTCTCATCTTTTTCTTCACCATCGTCCCTTGTCGGTTTATCTTTCTCAGGTTCCGTACCGTTATCGCCTGTTTTTCCCTCCAGCGCATCCAGACGCGAAAGGATCGCCTGCGCCCATGATGGGATATCAGTATCCGCCGTGCCACCGTTCATTTCCGGATCTGTGTTCGGTAAAGGGTGTTGAGGGCTGATATTGATGTTAATCGCCTTGGGCGCCTTGGGCACTTCGCCCGTGCCTTCATCGCCAGTGACAGATTCAGGTGCACTGTTTAATGCTTCTTCCATTGCAGCCGAATCTTTGGTTTTATGCGCTCGTTTTATGCGCTGATACCATTTTTGTACTGTAGTAGACATACTATCTCCAATTGAACAACGTGAACCGGCGCGGCCTTCTTGCACCAGCGCCACATGATTACCTGTGATTTGATACTGTTCGGCTTCTCCCTTGACGGTTTGACGATATTCAGCGTTGTAGCCACATGAGACCTCATCAAATCCCGAATCTATCGCAGCCATTGCCGCGGGGTCTTTGATAACCAGATCTGCTAACATTAGGTCAGACTGCTCCCCCGTACCTCGCCTGACATTTTGAACATGACCGTAGGCCAAATCTCGCCAGTTATCGGGGTCGACAAACATGATGTTGCCGTTGTCGTCCTCCGGATGTTGTATCGTGACCGTCATCCCCTCAAACGACGCTATTGTCGACTCGCTGAAAACCTCTGCCGGCGAGCGATCCACTACAATCTCGCCGTCGTTATCTGGTTCTAAATCAGGCAAATCAAAATCTGCATAAAGCTGTGTGCCCGTTCTGGCAATCGGGACGTCTTTACACAACAGGGAACCGTCCGCCAGTTGGTAACGGGTGTTACCCAGACGGGTAGTAAAGAAATATTTCATATTAACATTCCGGTATCACAACTTCGCAGTAACAACGACAATTAGGCAGTGTGCCTGCGTGTCCTGTCAGTCCGTCCAGTGTCGGAGGTTTAGCCCATTCAACGAATTGCCCCTCCATTTTGTGATGAGAGTCACGGGCATCACCATCAGCCGTGCGCCAGATATAACCTGTAGAACCTATGGATTGTGCCCGTGACTGCGTAAGCGCTGTCTGTGCGCTGCCAATTTCTGTTCTGGCAATGAGTTTGGCTCTGGATAACGCCACCTCGCCAGTTTTAGCTATTTCCTGTGCAAACGGTTCATGCCGACCGCCAGTAACAACCGCCTCTATTGCCCTGTTGTGAATGTCATACACCCGATCCGCTGCCTCGATAGGTAGTGATTTGATGTATTTAATTTGCTCATCAACAATTGAACGCATCACGTGACCAACGGGGGTGTTGTTCACTAAATGGCGGAGTTCGAGGCTAATTAGCTGACTACGCTGGCGCCACTCGTTTTCGTTATGGCGATTTACATCCAACGCAAAACGTTGTGCCACCCGTTGCGCCCACGGTGTAATTAACTCGCTGTAACTGTCCAGTGCGTCCATTATTTCCGTGACAGAGTCATTAGAACCATCGTAAGCGCCCGCGACGATGTCGCCTACCGCCTGCGCTATCGCCCGTAGACTGGTTCGATACTGAGTTTCTGCCTGACGTGATCGGCTCAATGTTGTTAATGTCGAGTCTCGGCGGCGGCTCGGTTTCTGCATCATTGATATCCTCATCTGATATTGAACCCCCAATACCCGTAACATCCGCCATTTCGCGCAGATCGTTCATGGCGGATTTCAGGTTCATCATGCCCCCATCGAGCGCGCCATTCAGTGCGTTGACAGTATTCACTGCAATTGTGGAGCGGTCGAGGTCTGACATTTGCCACAGCGGGTTAAACTCAAATGTAAAATCCTCTGGCAATGACTGTCCGAATTCAGAACGATGCATTACGTCCAATAGACGGCGGATAGGTTGACGTAACCGCCGCTCCTGTTGGGTGCCGATATTGTCGTAATAATTAGCTAGATCAGCATCTCCGGTAGAAAAACCCTGCGGTGACTGACCAAACAAACGTACCAGTGGAATACCCACCGCGCCTGATATCTGTTCGGCAAACTGCGCCAGCACATTATCCAGACCACTGAACGAATATTGATGGGTTTCAAACACATCGGTTTTATCCATCAGTGTCATACCCTCGTTGCTCTGGAACTGGCGGATCATGTCCATGTGTTTGAGCAATGCATCCAATCTCGCACCGCCCATCGCAATGATTTCTCGCAATTTGTCTATACTGTAGGTTCTGAGATGCGCCTTATAGACCAACTGCGCCGCGCCTGTTGTGGCGCTATCGAATGCCGTGAGCCTGTCGTAAATGCGTTCAACAACCGACATGCCCCATTCGTTTTCAGTCTGCGCCTGTTGATATGGCAGGGTTACCCCATCGAACCTAATCAGGCGACTGTGATGGAGCTTCCATGCGGGGATACCTCGCCCTGTGTTAGTGATCTGGTAAAACTCTGGCTTGCCTAGGTCTTTCCCTATGTCCTTGATACGACGGTTCAAATCAGGCTCAACTTGCCAGCGGTCTAGGGGTAATACCCCTTTGAACTTACCTTTACCGATAGTTTCAGGACGTAGCGGAGTGAAAGGGGCTTGTCCTTCAATCAAAATTAATCCTACTGCCCCGCCATAGAGCCGTGACCATTTTATGATGTTGTTCAAGTTTTCCCACAGTTCCAGCTCGTCGAACAAAGACTCCAGCACGCCACGCGCTTTGGGGTCTATTTCAGATGTGATCCGAATGCCCTTGCGCGTCATATCATCGGCTACTGAGTCCACCGCCGCCCCGATAATCCAGGACGAACGGTACGCGTTTTCGATCAGCATCCGGTTACGACTCGTCCAGTTTGGACGATAGGTAGATGCGGCGTGCTGGTTCGGGGTGTGCATCCCAACACGGGCGAGCATATTCTCGTAACTATCCGCTGTGGGCTGTAATTTGCGATTTTTCGCCATTAGCTACCTCGTCCTAATAATTCCCATATTTCCATTGAGATATCCATCGGGGCGTACAAGATCATGACCGAGTCAGCCAGATTGGGGGATTTTGTCCCGTCTGGTTTTTTATCCACAACAATTTTCCCGACTCCGTTTACCGAATAGGTAGGCTGCGATAATTCCATGATTAGTTTGTCTTTTAGCGGTATTTCACTAGAAATGGATATCAGTTCATCGGGATCATAAAAACGCCCCTCGCTCACTGCCCTGTGGGTTTTCTGGAACCGCGTTCGTAACGCCCACCAGCCCTGAGCTTTGGCATTGGCGAAAAAGTCCTTATTTAGTCTTGGTTCGCTGAATGCGTCCCCTGGCACCGCTTCACCTTCAGGGTCAAACATGGCACCACTACCGCGAAAAGGTGTTGCTGTTATGGGATTCAATCTCAATGTTTTGCGTTGTTCGTTGATAATACGGGCATCACCCCGTACACCTGCGCCCAGCCCGTCAGAGTCAAATCGAAACGAACCTAGTATATTCTGCTCACACCAACCAAAGACCGTTTCAACTGAGCCGAATATGTCAGAGCCTTTGCCTGACCATTCTTTGATGCCCTGCATCAGGAATCCATGCCGCCAAGCAAAGGCGTTTTTATCCTTGCCCTCGTCGGCTACGTCCATCGCCCCCATGCGAATACCCGTTGGTTGAATACCGAGTTTGACATGTGCATCAATCGCAGATTGCACCCACTCGGACGGGATCAAAATGCCCTCAACAGACGCCTGATAGTTGATATCAACCTCCTGCGCCAGTGTCACAGGATCAAGTTTTTCTACCTGTTTTGCATACCATGCATCATCTTTGCGCGGGTCATCGCGCCAGTGGAATGTAAATACCTGAATATTGCCACTGTGACGCCGTTGAGCGAATGAGTTCGCCATACCGTTTGGTGTTGAAACGTCCTGCCGACAGTTAGTTGTGGCCGATAATGACGCATCCACCAGCTCAGGACGTTCAAGGAAAGCCGCCTCATCCACAAAATAAAACGAAGCGCGATCACCACGCCCGATACCATCGCCCGCCTCGCCCGTCATGACCGAGTCAGTATCAGGGAACAAAATACGCATGTGAGGTGCGTGTTTGCGAATATCCCACGTACCGCGGAATTCGGCGGGTAACAAATTGATAAAATTCCGCGCCTTATCAAATAGTGATTTGGGCGAGCCGAGTTTATCCACGTACTCCTCTTTGCGAGAACCAAACCCCGCGGCAACACCCCGATTGAACAGACAAATCGAGCTAGCCGTGGCAATGGTCAGCCAGCTAATGCCCATATCACGGGTTTTTTCGGTGATGCCTGGCTCCTGAGTTCGCCAGCACTCCATGAACCAATCGATCCACTCCTCCTGCCGAGGGAACAGAATAAACGGGATACGGGCTGGTAAACCACGCTCAACGTTACGTGGGTCTACCGTCATGCCCCAATCGATAATAAATTGCCCTGGATTATCGCGGTAAAATGTCCGCATCGCGGGTAGTAATGTTGGATTCTGGCGAATACGCTGTAATCGTTCCATCCGCCACTCGAATACCGCGTTATAATCGGGGTTACGAAAATCAAACGGAAACGGAACCGGCATAATCACCCCATCATTTTTTTATAGGCAGCCTCTGCCTGTTCGGGTGTCAGTTTAGCCACCTCGATTGGGCCATCATTTGCCCCCGTCAGTTCGTTTTTCACATTCTCGCGGAATGCCTGAACAGAGACGTGTTTACCCAACAGTTCGAGGTTTTTGACTTTGTCCGGCCATTTGATTTTTTTGAGGATACCAACCACATCTCGCTCGTCCCCCCGACCCTCGAAAATCTCAGCTAGGTTGAGTCCGCTGAGATAACGGCGCCATGATTCCGGCCAGTGAGATAATGGTTTGATACTGAGATCCTCGTCCAATATGTCAGCCACATCCATCTGGTCGATTTCAACGAGGCGTCGCAGGACGTAGTTAGCATCAATGCCCAACTGTTTGTTGCGCGCCTGTTTCAGCTCATCAATATGCTGAATAATATAGGGTTTTTGCATCTGCTGATACCCTATTTCACTGGCGCGTTTGGGGCTATATCCCGCTCTAATTGCTGCCTGAGTTACGTTTAAATCGACCAGATACTCACGGCAAAACATTTTTTGTTTTGCGGTCATTTTTCTGGCCATTTTCTTGGTTCCTTAAAAAGAAAAAACCACCACGGGATGTGATGGCTTGGGGTTTAATTTGGTGGAGTTACACCTGATTAAAAATTACGGTGCGAGACACTGCGCCCTAACCTACTCCTGCCACCCCAGTATCATTTGTTCTGAGGTGGTAATTGCCATCTTATTTAACCACTTCTACCGTAGCACCGCTTTCATTAGTGATATAAAGCTGATCGCCTTTGTAGAGGAATTGGTATCCACCTCCGCCCAATTCTGGAATTTCTGGGAATGTCGGGCTGGGAATGTTTGAACAGACAATTGCGATACAATCATCAATGCTCACGCCTTCGCGGGTTACACTGAGTGAGTGCTCTTCTTCCACAACCTGTGTCATTTCTTCATCTGAATAGGAGGGTGGGATAAACTCAATGACATCGGGTGTTTCAATACCGAGTTCTTTTGTTAATTCAAATGCCTGTTTCCACTGAGGCGAACCAATACGAGCAATAGTAATCTCTTTGGTTTCATACAATGATGTAGCGTTTTCAATAATCTGTTTAACTGTGAACATTGTTTCTTTTCCTGTTTCTGATAATAAAAAACCCCTGATTACTCAGAGGTTCGTTGGCATTCAGCCCTAACATATTCCTGCAAATATCTCAGTTTTGCCCTGTCGTTGATGATGCCTTCTCGGATATCGAGAACAGCTTGTCCAGTTTCTCTACTGAGTTCGACGGTGGTTGCATTGACCACGCTGCCGGAGGTAACGGTTTTAGACACGGAGGGGCAGGCGGCTTGGATGCGCAGCTTGCGACGACCAGCGGCAACATCAGCCCGAAGAGTGTCAATTTCAGTCTTGGCATGGGCGAGTTCCTGAGTGTGACGGGTATCTAGTTCATGCAGCATGTTGATGTGAGTGTTCTGGTAGTTAATTCGGTCGGTCAGTTGCTGAATCTCGATTGTCTGGCGATTATTGGTTGCTTTCTGCTCCGAGTATGCGGACAGGTAATAAAACGCCTCGAATGTAGATACCGCTGTCGTGATAATCAGAACAATGATCGTATAATGAGTGAGTGTGAGTTTCATTCTTTCTTCACCCAATGCCCACCGCCCCATGTCACAGGGTTCCACCATTTGGCAGTGGAGATCCACGTTTCCACTGAATCGTAATAACCTGCAAATTCGCCACAACGTTCACAAAAACGACTATGAGGGCGACGATTTTCAAATCCAGCACCAAACGGTGCCCATGGGTGTATTCGATGACAGTTATTGCATCGCACCAATTGACAATAATTACTCATCATCCAGCCCCCAACATGTTAACTCAGATTCCTGAGCACGCCGCTCTACCTGACCGTAACAACCGTTCGCTTGGCCTTTGGTCTGCCTGCAATCTTTACCACCGTCAAATATCCAGCGCTGGATTTCAGCACAAGCCCCGCGTTTGTCTCCCGCATTTAACTTCCGGTAGAACGTCGAAGAGACACATTTACCGGAACCAATGTTATACGGGCAAAAACTGGCAATGCCTGCGATCTGAGGTTCAGTCAGCGGAACTTTGACATGGCGTTTTACCCAGTCAATAGCACGTTGTGATTCAAGCTGATTTAATTCGTCACACTGTTGAGTAGTTAGTCTCATACCCTGACGAACGGGAACGCCATCTATCCGAGTGATACCACGGCAAATCGTCCAGATGCCGCCTGCATCCCGATACGCCGATAACCAATTACCCTCTTTTTCGTCCAGAAACTGAGAGAGAATAGCTGTGGCACCCGCACCAGAAAGTAACAGGCCAATGACCGCAGCTGTTAGCTTACTCGTCTTTTTCACGTCTGTTGAACTCCCTGTGTTTGTAGTACCAGTTCACGGCAAAGGTGCCTACCGTGCAGATAATACCTACGATAATTGCCCAATCATTCAGCGATAGAGCACCCAGCATTGCAGTAAAAGCGCCCCATCCGTAGGCAGAGGGGCTGGTATATTTATCCATACGCATATTTCCACCCCATCTGAACAATGGGCGTCCGTGGGGTGAAATAGGTTACCCCTGTGAGTTGTAGTGAATAAGTTGCCCTCAGAATTGAGGGCGGTAGATACGCAGTGCGTACTGATAGCAGGTCATGCCTGCATGATTTCAGATGTTAAATTGTGATCCTGCCAATATGAGCGTTTGCGGTCGGCTGGAATAGGTAAATCCGCAACGCACCCAACGTTTTCTCGGTAGTTGGCGACCAAATATGCCATTAGCTGACCGCTCACCCCATTTATCCGTCGTAATTACCCCTGTGTAGCGGGATTTTAACAATTGTGAGCGGTCAACGAATAGCACAGATAATTTGTTAAAAACAGCGCCTATTTAACATAATGGTTGTTACGCGAACATGCGATTTTCAACTCAACCAAAAATGGCTGTCTACGCCTCAAAAGCAGCAATCTTCTTACTCATAATAGGCTGATTCTAGATATAACATTTTATTAACAAATCGCCACTATTGGGGTTCAGTCAAATCACGATGTCTAAGCGTTGTTTTTCCATGTTTCCAATTTTCAGCCAAAAAGAAAGGCGCTCTAAATTGAGCGCCTTTTCTCAGGATATAAAAAACCATTTCTATCACAATAACACATGTTTTGCGCAGCGCACTAATATTTAGCGTCTGATTGATTGCTTTTTAACCGATACATCCATATCTAATTGAATTCCCAGCATATCTAGACAACCAGCGATAAAACTCTCTGCGACCTGCATTCGGTGCCGTACCAGGCTCTCTGATACATACGCGTCGCGGGCTATTTCCCGTTTAGAACGCCCGCGTATGTAATGTTGTTGCAGGTATTCCAGCTCCTCGCTCTGGCCTATCGCCTGGAGTCGTGCCACGCACAAATCAACGATTAGCCCGTCCTCGTCGCTGCATGTCAGCCGATTATCCCCGTTCGCTGGCAGCAGGCCGCTAAAACCAGCAGCAATTGGCGACCAGCCAACGTTGGTTAGATTTGACGACCATCCACCCCATCGAACTAAAACTTGTTGAATATCGCGCATAGAATTTTGTCCTGTAGTTTCGTGTATCCAAAAATTTTTTACTGGAAGCCGTCGCGCGTAAGCGCCGGTGTGCTTAATAACGTGGTTAAATCCTTTTCCACAATCTGCGATACGGCAAAATATACGCACCCGCCCCCCACGGACTGGCTCCTTCATGCGCAAAATCTCTAACTATATGGAGCTTAGGTGATCTTACAGGGGTTCTGTACAGCTTAGATCGTTTACTATATCCACCGCCAAAATCTGTCAAAGGCACATCAAGATAGAAAGTACTAAACTTAACAGGGAGGACATACCCATCGCCGAGCCAAAAATATACTTCCCCCAAATTGGATGCATGAATCCATTTTTCCCAATTTTTAGGTGTTATCCGACTTCCATAAACATCATCTCGCGGGAGTAATAGCCAGCAAATGCTAATTCCTCTTTGGCTATATTCTGTCGTTCTCTTAGCTAGCGTATCAATATCTATCGAAGATCTTTGGACTTCAAATACAACCCGTCTACCGTCAATTCTCGCGTACACATCAGCTCTCACTGTTCCAAAAGATTTTTCCAGCTCAACCTCAGTAACAGTGTCATCAGCCATCAGTACATCAAAAAGTTCCAGCTTAGCCTCTTGGTGAGCAAGAGTTTCGCCTTCACCATAGGCACAGGTTACTGGTGATTTATGCGCAAAATGATGAATAACCTTTTTCCCCTTTTTCAAGATGACAAGTTGCCTACATTCCGGGCAAATAAACTCTCCAGGTTTTTGGGCATCTCTTGCAATTATGATCTTATCGTTTTGTAGTGCAGTTAACATTTCACCCTCTCCAAATTTATTTTCTAAACCGGAGTCATTTTTACCGTGACACCCCTTCTAGCGTGACACGTGACACCCCTCTATAGAGGGGGTTGTCACGTCACGCTGTCGGATTAGGGCTTGAATTTTTTGTCACGTTATTTGTCACGCCTTAACGTATTGATAATACTTTAATTATTTAACTACTGTTTCAACTGTCACGCTACTTGTCACGCTAACAATACAAATTCGTAATTTTTCGTTGTCACGCTATTTGTCACGCCATTTTTGATTAATATTTAATCTTTTGAACTTTCAATTGTGATTGGTGGAAGAAATATTTCCTCTTTCTCGTCCTTGCAAAGATACCCACCTTCAATTGATCGTTTTAAGGTGGTACGGAAACTGGACTCTTTTCCCTCGCCATCAATCCACTGTTTTCTGAGTTCTGCCCGCGCAATACGTCCACCAGCATTTTCAACAAGACTTACGATAATTGCGTTATTACCTGTTAAGCCCTTACTGGCACTTTCATCATCAAAAGCGCTAATAATTTCAGCCATCGGAATATCTTCAAATACCCGCTCTGTTGTAAGACGAACGGGGGCATAAATTTCACCCTCTGTACTCGTATATTCGTTATCAAAGGCCTCATTTTCGGCGATGACATAATCGGGTAGATCAACTATTGGAACGTTGTAGCTTGCAGTTGGTTGGGTAGGCCCGGTACGTTGCTTTTCATTTACCAGATTGACTGAATTCTCTATACGGTCCACCCGAATAACTGCGTCCACATTGGCAAACGCGGCAGAGGAACCACGCATCCCTTTACTGCCATCTTTTCCGCTGTGATGAACCACTACAACAGCCGCCCCTGATCCTGTTGATACTCTGGTAGCTCCCGCCATAAAACGTGCCATGTCTCCGGCACTGTTTTCATCACCGGAAGTCATAGACTGGGATAAGGTATCAATAACAACCATTCTGACAGGATGCCCGGAAGCGTTGATAATGCGCTTAATCTCGTTTAATAATGCATTGACCATTTTAGGATCGGCCAAATCAACAGCACGAGGTAATATATAGAAGTTCTTGACTGGCCTACCGCCATTAAAACGATCTGACCATGCACCTACACGGGGATAAATAGAACTACCACCTTCCGCCGCGATATATAGAACTGCACCGCCTTTTAAATTACGCCCTGCCCATCGGTGCATCATTTCGGCAATTCTTAGAGCAATAGAAAGTGCCAAATACGATTTGAAAGCGGAAGACTGACCATATACAGCAGTCACGCCTTCCGGTATAAGGCCTTCAACAATAAAACGCCCCGGTTTGCCATATCCGCCCATATGAGGCTGTGATATCGGTAGTTCCACATCATCTACAATAACGCCAGGATTCACCCATCCACGATCTTGAGCCTGTTTAAATATGGCAGCATATCCGGTTCTATCTGCGGTCAGATGTTCCTGCCATTTTTTTTCGGTAACTTCATAATCATATTTATCAGATGTTGCGGACCAATCATGCCAAAGTTGCTTTGCTTCATCTTCAAATTCACTGTCTTTAAAAAAAGACAGACGATTACCCATAGCAACCCATGAGCTATAGCTTTCAGCCTGTGGTAGTATGTTCACAGACCATAGAGCACTTCGCAGATGCTCAAAGGTATGTTGGTTAACTTTATGTAGCTCTACTACTCGGTCAAGATCTTCGCAGTTGTCTGCTTCAACCAGCTCACTTGGTTCAAATGCTTCTGAGTCAAGTGAAGCTGGCGTATTCGGTGCCAGCATTAAATCAACATCTACTACCGTACCGTTAAAATTTCTACTTATAGCGTTTTCATCAGGTGCAAACACCATATGTGACGGCTCATACACAGAGCGATCCCACTTAACCGGTTTATCATCTAATAATTCATAGCAATCCATTATCTCGCGTTCTATCTGAGGCCCTAAGAGTTGATACTCCGTAGCAGATACATCTCGCGATAATAGAAAGCCAATCCGCCAACGTTGTTCGTTATTGGCAGTCGGGTGTTCATGACTGGCAGTGGTATATGCAAAAGATTGGTACAATTTCAGGACAGTAGCTATATTATTCCAAGCTGATAAAGTACAACCATCCATATCTAACCATAGGACTCTACGTTGCCCCGCATTCAATGCGTTACGCCCTTTCAGCGAATCAAGCATCGCCCCCCAGATATAATTCAACAGCGCCTTTTTCTTACGTACTGTTGAAATAGGATCAGAGGGTTTAATACCAACAGTCTTACGTAAAGCCCAGATAGCTTTCTGGTATTCCACAAAACTTTCCGCGACCTCAGCTACCGGACGGTTGTCTTTAGCCCCGTAGCCAACAGAGTAATGAATCTTTTGTTTTTGGTCTGACATATCGCTATGCCTTATAGTTAGTTATATGCGACACATATAAATTGCTGATAGCGGATGCGGTTGACATACGGGGATCAGTACTAACCCCCGTTAAAATTCGACTAAGCGATGACTGACTAACACCTGTGAGTTCAGATAACTGTGCTTGCGTGTATCCTGAATTAACCAGTTTCTGAAGCATTTCTTGTAATGAAAGTTTAGACATGACACGATTCCTTTATGATGAGATAGCATTAGATTAAGCAAAAACGCAAAATCATTCAATCCTCTATTGCATGAATAATAAAGATAGAATATGCAATAAAGGATTGCCTGTTTGAATTACAAAATATTTAGAGGCTAAACAGAATGGCGCTAGAAGCAGATACACTAAACAAAAACATCAAATACTTGATGCTCAAGCATGATATTGGCAGCGTAACTGAATTGTCTAAACGGGTAAAAATGCAGCAATCAACCCTACATAGAATGATCACCGGGGAAGTTAGAGACCCTAAGTACACAGTTCTAAAGAATATTGCTGATTTTTTTGGGGTATCTCCAATTGATTTAATTGAATGTGATTTGCAGGCATTAAAACCAACAACCATCGTAGAAATAGGTGATGAATACTACCCTCACAATTTCACTAATATTCCTGTCCGCAGAGACATAGTTATTAATGATACTGAAGAGCATCTCGAAACTTCCACAAATGAAGAAGACAATAGTTATTTACGTTGGCCGTCATATGATAAAGATGTATATGCCGTAAAATGTAAAGGTACATCACTAATGCCACGTATAAAAGATGGGGAATATGTGGTCATTGAACCTAATCAAAAAATATCACCAGGGGATGAAGTATTAATCATATCTACGGATGGTAGCGCTACTGTTAAAACATTTCTGTTCGAACGAGAAGAGCAGTATCATTTACTCCCTCTCAATGAAGATCACGCCCCTATACGTTTCCCAAAAAACACAATTAAAACACTACATTATGTAGCTGGGTTAGCAAAACCCAATCTCATAATAAAATAAAAACATATAAATCAATAAAATACATCAGGCCGCAAAAAAGCGGCTTTTATTTTTGATAAATTAATGCGTTTTAGCATTGACAAGAAGATGCACTTCCGACTATAAATGCAATAAGGATATTTAAATGCATTTTCGCAAAAATAGAATTAACAACCCGCTCTTTAACAATTTGGAAAGTCGGAACAGCACACTACCTACTGTTTAGACCCCTACGCATGAAATGCGATGTACCATCAAGCGCGATCCGGTCGGTGGGAAGATTAGCCCCAGAAAGGGGCGCGAACGGGCAACACTGGCAGTAGGGTGTGTGCGAGCGCAAAAATCAACTAAGAGGAGGAAAATAATCATGCTTTAGCAAAGCGGATAGACCGAAGTTTAACTTGAAGCTGCTGTTATGAAGCAGCCCCGAATCTCTATAAGGGAGCCAGAAGCAGGTCGAACTGCACACGCGCTGGTGAGGGTTAATGAGGAAGAAGACGTGCCGGTAAAGCAGCAAGACAGCCAAACTTGCACCGGTTATCAGCGGCAAAGATGCCACTGGAGGATAAATAATGCCTAAACACATTCACGCCGATTTAATCATGGAATACGCTAAATTAGCTCAGGTGACTGATAAACCGTGGGAATATTTTGAAGTGTTAAATGACAACGCCGACGGATGGAGTTCTTTCGCGGGTGAATTTTATTTTAATGTAGCCAGAAAATACAGACTAAAACCCCGCGCTATCAAAATCGGGGATATCGAAGTTCCTGAGCCAGTGAGGTATACGCCCTCACGCGGAACTGAATATTTTGTTCCCATAACTACTCGTGGGACTTTATGTGGTGGTTGTGTATGGTTTGGTGATGAATTTGATTTGATGATGTTAAAAACAGGGCAAATACATTTAGACAAAGAATCCGCCGAGCTGCACGCTAAGGCGCTCATTAGTCTGACCCAAAAATAACCCAACCTCAGAAATCACTAATCGTTTTCATTAGCGAGGGATTTTTACGTGCGTAATAACATCCACGACGCAATGGCCGTTGTGCCAACACACCCACCTGCCCATTTTAGTGGGTGTGCTTTTTGATATGTAAAAAACGTTATGAAACCAAAAATAATGCCTGTTGGTAAATACCCAATAAACAATGCCGTTCGCCGCCTGCGCTGGCAACGGAAACTCGAAGAATTACAACGCAATCCTGCTAGCAAATTCCCAATTACTCTGTACTCATAATAAAAGGGCTGGAAAAAATGAGCTTAGAAACATCTTTAGATAAAAATAATGAGCTGTTAGAGCGGAAAACCGCACTGTTGGAGCAGCAAAACTCACTTATTGAACAACAAAATACCCTGAATACCTACCAAGCTGAACTATTGGTGCAACATAACGAGCTAATGGCGCAATTTGTTTCGGCATTGGCAATCTTTAAACCAAACATCCCTGCCGCAAACGACGATCAGTCTATTGTGGCAACCGTCGAACAACCCGCCAAACCGAAAAAATCCAGTGTTAAAAAAGCTGTAGATACCACTCCGGTTGATATCGAAACGCTGGATTTGGAAACCGTGGTCGCCATTGCCGTGTTGTTCAAAAATGACGCCTACAACCTGACCGCCGATAAACTGGCTCAGGCCAGAGCCGTTATTGATGGTATTGGTGAAGCTGAACGTAACGGACAGGTAGATGCATTGGATTGTGCGTTACAGGGGTTACCAGAACTAAAACCCCTGACGAACGCCGTTATTTTAGATCTGTGTCTGGAAATGGTAGCGAATTGGGATGATATCCCTGGCATTACTGAACGTCGTGAATTCGCGGTGGCACTGTTGAACGAGGGTAAACAGACCACTGAGCCAGAGCCAGAGCCAGAGCCAGAACCAGAGTTTTATGCAGCGCTTTATGACCAGACTCAACAAGCGTTACTACGGCTAGCGAAAGGCGGCTATCGTAACGAGGCAACAGGTATCGTACATAAATTTGGTGCCAAAAAATTAGGCGATATCCCCCAAGAAAAACTACCAGAGGTATTGAAATTGGCTGAGGCCGCGTGGGTGGAGGAATAACCATGCCAGAGGTACACGCAAAACTCTCACCCTCATCGGCTCATCGCTGGTTGCGCTGTCATGGCAGCCTGGCGATGGAGGCGGGATTACCGAACACTGAATCACCGTTCGCACTGGAGGGCACCGCAGCCCATGCCCTCGCTGAAACTGTATTACGCAACCGTCAAGACCCGACGCTGGCGGGTAAACCGTGCACTATAGGGCAAACTACCGCCGAATATTTAGGGCAAAACGTTCTGCTGAAACCTGACACACCCACGGTTGACGAGGAAATGGTGGAGGCAGTAGGCGAATACGTTGAAACGGTGTGGGGACTGGCTCAGGGTAATGAGTTATTAATTGAACAACGCGTCGATTTTTCCGAGGTGATCGGTGTTGAAAATTCATTCGGCACTGCTGACGCGATAATCATCAACGGCAATGAGCTACAAATCCACGACCTGAAATATGGCAGAGGTGTACGGGTTGATGCTGAGCGGAATGAGCAGTTGACGTTATACGCCCTCGGTGCTCTCGACCAGTTCGATATGCTGTATGATTTCGACACGGTGCGGTTATTTATTCACCAACCCCGATTACACCATGTGTCGGAATGGACGGTCAGTGTTGATCAGTTGCGAAAATTCGGGGAATACGCCAGAGAGGCCGCCGCATCGGTCATTATCACGTTCAACATAGCACAATGCGATGGGGTAGAAACACTACCCGCTGACAGTTTTGCCCCAGGTGAAAAGCAGTGCCGTTTCTGCAAGGCCAAAGCCAATTGTTCCGCATTATCAGAATATGTGCTAAAAACGGTCATCGATGATTTTGTCGATCTGACGCAACCATTAGAGCCGCAGATAGAAAACGCCATTGAGCAAATACCTAGTTACAGCAACCTAACACTAGCTGTCAAATACGCACAGGTGGATTTTGTTGAAAGCTGGTGTAAATCCATCCGCGCTCGCGTCAACGATGAGCTGAATGCGGGTCACTCTATCCCTGGGTTTAAACTGGTCGCAGGTAAACAGGGTAACCGAACGTGGAGTGCTGAGGCAAACGCTGAGGAAATGTTAAAAACATTCCGGCTCAAGCAAGACCAAATGTATTCCCAAAAACTGATCAGCCCTACCCAAGCCGAAAAACTGCTCAAGAAAGACAGTCCTCGCCGATGGGCAAAACTGGAACCACTTATTGTTCGGGCTGACGGTAAACCTACCGTCGTACCGGAATCAGACCCGCGTCCAGCATTAGACATTAACCCTATCAACGATTTTGACGACGTATCGGATGATATGTTCGTTTAATTACACATCTAATCAATAAAGAGAAATAAACAATGAAAATTAAATTACCAAATGTACGTTTGGCATTTCCTGATTTATATGAAGCGACCCAAGTCAACGGCCAAGGCGATTATAAATTTCGCTCCACTTTCCTTATTCCAAAAGAGCGAACTGATTTAATTAAACAAATTGAAGCCGCAATTTTAAAAGTGGCTACTGATAAATGGGGCGCTAAAGCTGAGGGTATTATTAAAAGTATTCGCGGAAATAACATGCGATTTAATTTCCGTGATGGTGATGATAAACCCGATTATGACGGCTACGCGGGCAATATGTATATTTCCGCCAGTAACAAAGCAAGACCACTGGTAATTGATCGCGACAGAACGCCACTCACTGCGCAGGATGGACGCCCCTATTCCGGTTGTTATGTGAATGCAACTATTAGTATTTTCGCCTACGAAAACAACGGCAAAGGCATATCCGCTTCACTGTCTGGCGTCCAGTTCCTGAGAGACGGTGACGCATTCGCGGGCGGCGGTGTTGCCTCTGTGGATGATTTTGACGATATCAGCGAAGGGGCTGATGCCGAAGCGGACGTTTTTAGTTAACGAGGAATTGACCATGAGTTGGGCAGAATATCTTCGCCAGCAAGAAAAGCGTCGAAAAATTTGGCAAATAGCCACGCCCGAAGATTTCGAAGACCTAAGCGAAAACGACGGCTAATAAATATTGCCCCGTTATTATGCGGGGCTTTTCTTAAGGTAAAAAAACCATGACACAGAAAACACTAACCAAAGATATAAAAAGTGAAATTGTTAAAAAGGCACTGACAAAAGCAGGTATCTTCGAAAAAGAAGAGCAACTTTATAAAGACCGTGCGGATTGGGCTGAAAAAGTAAGAATAGAAGCCATCGGCTGCGCAAATATGGATTCAGGGATAAACGATATTATTTCAGAAATAAAAACACTGGCTAATAAAATACCTGAGTCTATGCGATTAGATGATTTTCCGGTACGTGAATACTGCTATATGGAAATTAACTTAGCAGGTAGTCGTGTTGTTGCATATTTCAACGGAGCACGCGAACGGTATTATGACAGACGGGAATACATATATAAAATAACGCCCAAAACGACCACATTATTAGCCGATAATCCGTTGGTTAATGAATTCTATGAACTGGAAAAACGTCATGAAGAATTAAATAACCAGCGGGACGATATTACTAATAATGTAGAAGCCGCATTATTAAAGGTTCGCTCTGTAAAAAGGTTATTAGCCGAATGGCCGGAAGCAGCCGAATTATTGCCTAAAGATATAATAAAAGCACCTCCAGTTCCCGCCGTTCGCCGTGAGGCATTAAACGAACTAATAGGGTTACCGACCGAGGCGGATAATGGATAGACTCTGGCTCGACCTCGAAACCTATAGTGAGATACCAATCAAAAATGGCACTCACGCCTACGCCGAACACGCGGAAATTATGCTGTTTGCGTGGGCTATTAATGATAATCCGGTTCAGGTATGGGATGTCACCAGCGGTGAATTCATGCCTGCTGAATTACGTACTGCCCTGCTCACCCCGTCGGTCAATCTGTTCGCGCACAATTCACATTTTGACCGTACTGTTTTACACCATTATATGCCAGATTTACATCTGGATATTTCCCGCTGGCGAGACACGATGGTTCAGGCACTGGCACACGGTTTACCAGGTGCGTTAGGTGCACTATGTGAAGTGCTAGGTATTCCGTCAGATAAAGCGAAAGATAAGGAGGGCAAGGCACTGATCCAATTGTTTTGTAAGCCTCGCCCGAAAAATGTCACCATTCGCCGTGCCACCCGCAAAACCCACCCCGCAGAATGGCGGCGATTTGTAGCGTACGCGGCATTAGATATCGTCGCCATGCGCGAGGTGCATAAGCGCCTGCCCAGATGGAACTATCAGGGTGATGAGCTGGCACTCTGGCACCGTGACCAACAAATCAATGATCGTGGTGTGTACATGGATATTGAGCTGGCAAAATCTGCCGTTGCAGCCGTTGAGCAGGAACAAAAGCGACTGGCAAAACGCACACAAAAACTGACCGATGGTGATGTACAGGCCGCAACTCAGCGGGATGCCATGTTAAAACATATCACCACTGCGTTTGGGATCGACCTACCGGATATGCAAAAAAGCACATTGGAGCGCCGAATTGCTGACCCTGATTTACCCATCGCATTACGAGAATTGCTCACCATCCGATTACAAGCCAGCGCTACCAGCACCAGTAAATACAAGGCGTTGATGAATGGCATTAGCACCGATGGGCGTCTACGCGGAACATTACAATTTTGTGGTGCATCCCGTACCGGACGTTGGGCAGGACGCCTATTCCAACCGCAAAATTTACCAAGAGCTACATTAGACCAACGCACTATAGATACGGGTATCGAGGCACTGAAAGCGGATTGCGCGGATCTGCTGTTTGATAACATCATGGAACTGACCAGTTCGGCACTGCGTGGCGTTATCATCGCGCCGAACGGTAAAAAACTGGTTGTCAGTGACCTGTCCAATATTGAAGGGCGCATGTTGGCATGGCTGGCGGGTGAGGACTGGAAATTGCGGGCGTTCAGCGAATATGACAACGGCACTGGCTCAGACCTCTACAAACTGGCCTATGCCCGTGCATTCAACATTGAACCCGATGACGTCACAAAAGACCAGCGTCAGATAGGTAAGGTGATGGAACTTGGTTTAGGGTATGGCGGCGGGGGCGCGGCGTTTGTTACATTCGCCTTGACCTATGCACTCGACCTGGACGAACTGGCAACCGCTGCATTACCCAACATTCCTGTGTCAGTCCAACGGGCAGCGATGAGCTGGTATAAACAGTCGGTCGAACAAAAACAGACCTACGGATTGAGCGAACGAGTGTTTATTACCTGCGACTCACTCAAGCGCATGTGGCGTAATGCCCACATTGCTACCGTGCCGTTCTGGTATGAACTGGAAGAGGCAGTCAAGCGCGCTATCAGCTCACCCAACGTAACAATTCCGTGCCGTAAATTGCGGGTCAGACGCGATGGCGCATGGCTCCGTGTTGTTCTGCCATCTGGACGTGCGGTGTGCTATCCCTCACCTCGCCTCGATGATGGGCAGATTAGTTATATGGGTAC
The DNA here is from genome assembly GCF_001908105.1 of Xenorhabdus eapokensis. The sequence continues at coordinate 5,267 of NZ_MKGQ01000014.1, read as the reverse complement.
GAATCCGTACAGCCGCAAATGGCAACGACTCAAGACCTACGGCGGAAAGCTGGTAGAAAACGCCACGCAGGCAGCCGCACGAGACATACTGGCGGGTAACATGCCACGCATTAGCTATGCGGGTTATGACATTGTGCTGACCGTGCATGACGAGGTTTTGACTGAGGCACCGGACACCCCCGATTATTCTCATGAACATCTCAGTTCGTTACTCGCAACAAATCCCGATTGGGCACCGGATTTACCCCTAAGTGCAGGCGGATTTGAAGCATATAGATATAGAAAGGAATAAATAAGGCTCACCCTATGTCATTTAAATATAGAGACAGCCCGTTATATTTTCGTACTGCACGCGAGGCTGCGCAAATTGAACGCGAGGGTGATTATTTACGGGCGTCAAAAGCGTGGAATAAAGCCGGCCGCCATTCTCGCAATGCGTTAAATATTGAGTGGTCGGAAAATCGTTCTGATTTTTGTTTAAAGCAGTACCACAGGGATAAATTAAATGAAAATACGAGAGGATGTAATAGAAAAGTATTTAGTTAATGAAGTAAAAAAAACAGGTGGCATCGCCTATAAATTTATTTCCCCTGGTCGCCGTGGTGTACCCGACCGTATTGTTGTATTACCGAGCGGGCGGGTCGTTTTTGTCGAGTGCAAAGCCCCTGACGAAAAGCCCCGCCCTGAGCAATTACGGGAACACGAACGGCTCAGGGCGTTAGGGCACGAGGTCGTGGTTTTGGATAGTAAAAATTTGGAGGGTATTTTATGACGGGTGTTAAATTCGACGGTAATAAACCTAGGTTCAGTTTAATACCATTATCACCGTTAATAGAAATAATTAATGTTCTCGAATTCGGCGCACAAAAATATGCATCCAATAATTGGAAAAATGTTCCTAACGCTGAAACACGATATTTTGATGCAGCCATGAGACATTTATTGGAGTATCGATCAGGCGAGAAAATAGATTCCGAGAGCGGATTATCGCATTTGTCTCACGCAGCGTGCTGTCTATTATTTTTAATGTGGTTTGATAGCAATGAGGGTAATACATGATCGCTATGTCATATGGGGGGGGGTACGAATTCAGTTGCATTATTAGTTGGATTGTTAGAAATAGGTATAATTCCCGATTTAATTACATTCGCTGATACAGGTTGTGAAAAACCCTATACCTATTCGTACCTCTCTGTAATAAATAATTGGTTAATTGCAAATGGCGGACCACAAATAACCGTTTGCAAGAAAGTATTTCGCGCTGGCAGAACAAAGGCCGAATGGGTATATCATGAGAAAGATTTATACACCTATTATCGCGAGCGGAATATGTTACCGTCAGTTGCATATGGTTTTAAAAATTGCAGCCAGAAATTTAAAATCGAACCGCAAGAAAAAGAATGGAATAACCATCCGCTTTGTAAAGCAGCATGGGCGCGGGGTGAAAAGATCACTATGCTTGTCGGTTATGATTTCGATGAAGAAACGCGAGTACTGAATGCCCGTCGCACTTTAGCTAACGATGCCGTTCTGTCTAAAAAGTTTCAATATGAATACCCACTGTATGATTGGGGGTGGGATCGGGATGCATGTATAGAAGCCATTCAACGGGCAGGTCTTCCACGTCCCGGTAAAAGCTCTTGCTGGTGCTGTCCTTATACCAAAAAGCCAGAACTGTTACGCCTCCAACAAGACCACCCCGACCTCATAGAACGTGCCCTAGAAATGGAGCGAATGGCTGACCTGAAACAGATTAAAGGGTTAGGCAGGCGCTGGAACTGGGGCGAATTCTTACTAAATCCTAATGGTTACGGTATAGACGATATTGATCATGATATGCCGTGTGGTTGTTACGACGGATAAAAATTAATTAGAGGAAATCAAAATGAACAATGAATTTAATGAAGAATCATGCGCTGCATATATTAATAAAATCTCACCACGAGAAATAGCTTATACCGCTGAATTAGAAATAACTGATTTTATTGATAATGGTGAGCGGGCACTAGCATTTGGGAAAATATTTAATGATAGTAAGAAACGTTTTAACGATGGCGATGAGATAATAACATCTCAGGTTCGCAATGCTAAAACTTATAAGGACTGTCGGTACATAATAACTCAAAATTCCATTTACAAAATACGAGAAACGAAATGAAAATAACAATTGATACCCCTAATGATGTCAATGTTAGTGTTATTCTGGATGTAGTTAAGGGTTTTATAAAAAAGAATGACAGAGAGATAAATACCCTCTATTTCGTTCAGACGGACGGAATGGTAATAACACTCAAAGAAACGAACTCTGGTAATATTAATGCTCGTGCAAAGTAAGGGCAAAGTATGAAACCATTCACACCCCGCCCCTACCAAGATCTCATTATTAATCACGAGCTGGATATACCCCGTTGCAACGTGTGGGCGGGTATGGGTATGGGCAAAACGGTAGCAACATTAACCGCACTGGAGGATTTATACATGGTGGGTATGGAAACCCAACCAACATTGGTATTGGCGCCATTGCGAGTGGCTCGCTCCACATGGCCGGACGAGGCGGACAAATGGAATCATTTCCACAATATCGACGTTCAGCCCATTGTTGGCAGTGTAAAAGAACGCATGGCCGCACTCAAAAATACCAATGCCAGTGTTTTTACCACCAACTACGATAACCTCGTCTGGCTGGTGGAAACGTTAGGTGATAAATGGCCGTTCGCTACCGTCATCGCCGATGAGAGCACACGGCTAAAATCGTTCCGGCTACGGAAAGGTGGCAAAAGAGCCGCCGCACTGGCAAAGGTTGCTCATAAACATGTACGTCGTTGGGTTAACTTAACTGGTACACCGTCCCCAAATGGTCTGGTCGATTTATGGGGGCAATCGTGGTTTATCGATCAGGGCGAGCGACTAGGCCGAACGTACAGTGCGTTCACCTCGCGTTGGTTCAATAATATTCGTTTTCCAGGGCAGCAATGGGTGAAACTGGAACCGTGGCCGTTTGCTCAGGAGCAAATGCAAGCGGCGTTAAATGACGTGACCATCGCGCTAAACGCGGCGGACTGGTTTGATATTCAGGAGCCTGTCCACAACGTTATTCGTGTCGATTTGCCGTCCAAGGTTCGCCAGCAATACCGCGCGATGGAAAAAGAAATGTTCATGGAATTAGGTAGCACTGGGGTTGAGGCACTGAACGCTGCGGCCAAAACCGTTAAATGCCTGCAAATCGCCAGCGGTGCTATCTATACCGACGAGAACGGCGGTTGGCAGGAACTACATGACACCAAACTACAGGCACTGGACAGCATCATTAACGAGTCAGGAGGAATGCCTGTGCTGGTGGCTTATCACTGGAAGCATGATTTAGAAAGGTTATTGAAAGCGTTTCCAAAAGGCCAGCATCTTGATTCAGATCCACAGACCCTACGCGACTGGAACGCGGGGAAAATACCCGTTATGTTCGCTCATCCAGCCAGCGCAGGCCACGGCCTGAACCTACAGGATGGCGGAAATATCCTGGTGTTTTTCTCTCACTGGTGGGATCTGGAACAGTACCAGCAAATTATTGAACGAATAGGCCCTACGCGACAGGCTCAGGCAGGGTACAACCGCCCCGTTTTTATCCATCACATTATTGCCGTAGGTACGGTCGATGAACTGGTAATGGAACGGCGAAACTCAAAACGGGAAACACAAGACATTTTATTAGAGGCGATGAAGCGATGAATACTGTATTCTTATTAATGGCAGAGTTTGAAACTGCCACAATTCCACTCTCAGACATTGCAGAGAGGTATTTAGGTATGAAACCCGCCACCGCCGAACAAAAAGCGTCGTTGGGGCTGCTGCCACTTCCGACATTTCGATGTAATGATAGTCAAAAGTCACCACGGATGGTGCATGTGAGTGATTTGGCCACCCTAATAGACACGAAAAGAAAAGAGTCCAAAGATGCGATGGATTATGTATCGCGCAAAAATCGAACAAAAAATAAAGCGGTACACCAATAGTACACCACAACAACATAATATATTGATTTTATTAATAAGTTCGTCCAGTCCAACATGGGGGCGACGGAGAAGCGGGATGATAGGTGCATATCACAAACCTCGTTTAAAAATCAAAAAGATAGCGCCGATATCGCCGCTTTATATTCTGGTTTATTTCGGCTTTTATTCAGCCATTAGGAGATATTAAAGGGGAGCACCAACTCCCCCAAATTATCCAAGGCGGGCGATTATACAGAGCGAAAAGGATCGCTTCAAACTCAACCAAAAATGAATATTTGAATTAGCCCCACTCATAGCGTAGTGACGAGAATTTCTCCTGAATTTCATTAATAAATCGACTTGTATTAGAAAGACTCCAATTTCGAGCGATGTAATACCCCTCACCTTGATAATCAAACTCAGGCTCTAACTGAGTACGATACTTTTTGTATTTATCTTCAGTGCCTTTAATTTCTTCATATTTTTTCAGTAACTGAAACGAACAAGTTTTATTATTTCGAAGATAGCTAAAACCAGACTCATCAATTAATTGATGCTCCTCAAGTGCCTTAACTGTATAAAAACCAATGTCTGACTTACGGAATCCTTGCTGGTAAGGTATCCCATTAACATACAGATTAAGTGATGAGTGATCTTTTTCATTGCTAGCAACTCTCTTTTCACGCTTTTTATGACGTACCTCTATCTGGTAATCCATCGCTTCGGGAAGAGGAACAATTTGCTCAATATTTAATAAAAGTTTTTCATTTACTCGAAAAGGCTGAAGACGAACACAAGTTATATCCATGCCTATATCATTCATCCACAAAACTGATGTTGTAATCTCTTTAGAAAAGCTAGAAGCAGCTAAAACGATACGCGTTTCTTTAGCAAAATCACTATGCTGTGGAGAGTCCCATGCCAGAAAATCCAACAGCGAACTTTCAGCATCAACATCTTGCCCTGTTTGACTCAAAAATTCCCTGTAAGCACTAACAGCCTGTTCCCACGTTAGATTCGAAACCATAGCAGCGTACCGGATCGCCTGAAGTTCCATATGACCACCATCGTCATCCCGTTTAAGCTCGATAACGACGAGATTGGCAGACTTATCGATACCAAGTAAATCAAGACGGCGATTAGAGCCAACAAAGTGACTATATTCTTCAGCAATCACTAATGTATAGCAGAATCATCATAATTTGACATATTCAATATGCTCCGTAAATAGCTCATCAACTGAACATCTTTTTTGCCTCCTGATCGCTTTTGCTCCTCCCC
>NZ_MKGQ01000139.1 GCF_001908105.1 Xenorhabdus eapokensis | reverse complement strand
ATTTTTGCCGTTTTTTCATTCCTCAATGGGAACAATTTTGTCTTGAGAGTGGGCATCGTTTACGCCGCCGACAAGGTCATATGTATCCCAGTGAAATCATGACCATTTTGATCCTTTTTCATATGTCGCATTACCGTGATTTTAAAAATTTTTATTTGAAACATATTTGGCAATACCACCACCGCGACTTCTCCACTTTACTCAGTTATACCCGTTTTATCAGCGTTGCCCCTTCCGTTTTGGTGCCACTATGTAGCTATCTGACTCAATTAAAAGGGAAACCCACAGGCATTGCTTTTATTGATTCCACCAGTTTGAGTGTCTGCCATAACATTCGCATCCCTCGACATAAGGTCTTTGCGGGAATCGCACAGCGTGGAAAAAATTCAATGGGATGGTTTTATGGTTTCAAATTACATTTGGTTGTCAATCATCAGGGGGAAATTCTCGCGCTTAAAGTCACGGCCGGTAATGTGGATGATCGGGAACCTGTTCGCGAATTAACCACAGAATTAATGGGTTCTCTTTACGGCGATAAAGGTTATCTGAGTCAGGAATTGGCGGACGATTTAGCCAAAAGCGGTGTCACTTTCATCACGAAAAAACGGCGTAACATGAAAGCCTGTATGCAAGCTGAGTGGGATAAGATAATGTTAAAAAAGCGTTTTATCATTGAAACGATTAATGGACAATTAAAATTAATTTCTCAGATAGAGCATTCTCGCCACCGAAGTATAAGAGGATTTATGTTGACCGTTTTAGGTGGACTGATCGCTTACTGCCTTAAATTGAAAAAACCATCACTGGAAGTTTTCTATTCAGAAGACGCTGTTCCAATGATGGCTTAAGCAGAATTCGGGT
>NZ_MKGQ01000138.1 GCF_001908105.1 Xenorhabdus eapokensis | reverse complement strand
CCGACATGGTTAGCTTCAACTTTGGCCTGCCAGTGCAACCCCGCGACCGGATGATAGGTGCTTTCAACGGTCTTGCTGTCCGGGTAATCACGCTGAATATCGCCGTGCGCCTGCGTTTCTTTCACGATGCGATCTTTCGCATCGTATTCAAACGTCAGCGGCGCACTCTCCGGCGCCGTCACGACAAGCAAACGCCCCAGAATATCGTAACCATAAGTGGTTGTCCCTTCCGGCGTATGCATCGCGGTCATGCGGCTGGCGGCATCGTACTCAAAGCGCGTGATGTGGCCCACCGCATCCCGTTTTTCCATGCAGTTACCGTTGCCATCATACGCATAGTGCCACTGCGTGCCGGCATAGTCGGTTTCGGTGATCACCCGCCCGTCGGCATCCAGCGTATAGCGATAGCTTTCGCCCTGCGGGTTAATGACTTCAACGAGTTGCAGGCTGTCAGGGTCATAACGATACTGCCAGCGATGGCCTTCCCCATCCACACGCGCCACCGGTAAGTCAAACGGACCGTATTCGATATGCCATTGCACACCCCGCGCATCTGTCCATTCGGTCAGGTTGCCGTGCCGATCATGGCGAAAACGCTCTGTGCTGTTGTTCGGCCGATCGCTTAAGGCCACCCGGTGATGGCGATCGTATTCCCACAGCCATAATGCCCCGCCCCCCGAAGCCAGTCGCTGCAAGCGGTCATGGCTGTCGTAGCCCAGCCGCAGGCTGCGGTTTTCTTCATCAAACAGTCGGGTCAGCCGTTTCTGTGCGTCATATTCCCACGACCGCTTGTATCCCTCCGTGTCCTCTGCCGCAATCACCAGCCCGAACTCATTGCGCATCAGCGTGGTTTTATTGCCATCCGGGGCAATAAAGCAGTCGG
>NZ_MKGQ01000137.1 GCF_001908105.1 Xenorhabdus eapokensis | reverse complement strand
TAAATAAGCTTTCAAAATAGTAGATCACTTGGAGGGAACTCAGTCCAATTTTTGCGATCTGATTAATCGCCAAATCAAAAAAAATCCCAAAATGGACTGAGTGATGCGAATCATAGCACCAATACCCCGAAGTGAACGACGTCAGATGAAAAAATTTATTCATAAAACCCGGGATAAAGATTATGCCCGCCGACTCATGGCACTCTTAATGTTACATGAAGGTCAGACCGTTTCTCATATCGCCAGAACCCTTCATTGCTCACGTTCTTCCGTCCATCGTTGGATAAATTGGTTAACATTATATGGGCTGGAAGGGTTAAAAAGCTTACCAAGAGGAAGGCCTGCTCGATGGAATTTAGCCCCGATTTTTAGCTTGCTGTCATTCTTATTATCACACTCCCCGCAAGATTTTGGTTGTTTGCGTTCACGTTGGAGTATTGAACTTATCACTCAGATAATCAATGAATTATTAGGTTTATTACTGTCAAAAAGTACGCTTTATCGTTACTTTTGTCAGGTGGGTATTGTCTGGCGAAGAGCGGCTCCTACCGTCAAAAAGTGTGATCCTGAATATGACGAAAAAATGGCAAAAATCACCGAAGCCTTAGCCAACGTATCAGAGCAACATCCTGTTTTTTATGAAGATGAAGTTGATATCGATCTGAATCCTAAAATCGGGGCAGACTGGTGTCTAAAAGGACAACAAAAACGCGTAATGACACCGGGGAAAAATCAAAAGCACTACCTTGCAGGCTGCCTTGAGGTACGAACAGGTCAAGTGACCTATGTCTGTGGTATAAAGAAAAACTCTGATCTATTTATCAATATGTTAGATAAAATTAATCGTCAGTATCGCCAAGCCAAAAGTATCACGTTGATTTTGGATAATTA
>NZ_MKGQ01000136.1 GCF_001908105.1 Xenorhabdus eapokensis | reverse complement strand
ATACGATAAATTAGCCCGAAATTATGCCAGCATGTTGGCGCTGGCATTTGTCATGATATGGCTACCCATGTGGGTTGAGTAAAGGATAAACGGTAAACGTCAACACGCCCTAAAGTCTTTCTTGCAAGCATGACAGATGTGGAAAATCTTCCTCGCGTGAAATTATCTTCCGCTTCAGAATAGACATTTGAGATATTTATTGGGACATGATCTGGAGCAAGAGGAATATTTGGTTTTGGATATATTTCTTCTACATATCCATAGTCGTTATGGTTAGGGGAAAATGTTATGTCTAAATTGTAATCATATGAGCGTCTTAAGTAACCCCCTCCCTTGACGGTATTTTCATCCGGGGCAACTTCGGTAACAGTGACTCCATTACAGCTTCGACACAAAAACACCATTGCCAGTAACCGCTTTTGATTAAGAGGAAATTCTGACATGCACTCAAGTGTGGGTTTTTCCCTGAGGCAGTGTGGACATACTACATCTTGTAAGGAAACCATTGCCATGAATAACTTAACTCCGATAGTTAATGAAATAAATATGGCGCTCCAACATTCAAAGCGTCCCGAGGTGACATTGTTTCAGTATTATCAAACAGCCTCAGAATCAATGAAAAGTGCTATCGTATTATCAATGATAGGGAAGCTTATAGAGCAGCAAAAGCGCCTAAACAAAACATAAATCTATCATCTATCACTACACCTAAGTAGTGATCATTATTAAATTTTCCTATCTTTGCCACCGCAATCACCCCCAGAACCTCAATCTCTCCTATTGCGGCTGGCAACCTATTAACTCACGCGAGGTGAATGATGGAAAAGCGTATTGAAGAACCTTACTTTTTTAATCCAAATATGGATAGTGAAGAGCTGGAATACTGGTTAGGGCAGCAGAAAGTGT
>NZ_MKGQ01000135.1 GCF_001908105.1 Xenorhabdus eapokensis | reverse complement strand
GCTCGTTGGACGAGAGACCTTCAAGCTTACGGGCAAAATCAATATCATGCGAGCAGAGCTTACAAAGACAAAGAAAGCTATAAATGGGAACGGGCTTCACGCGCAATGGAAACCCGCCTCGGTACTGACATGCGGAAAGTTATCTCTGTCTGTGACCGAGAAGCGGATATTATTGAGTATCTGACCTACAAGGTCTCAAATCATCAGCGTTTTGTCGTCCGCTCTATGCAAAGCCGCTGCATAGAAGAAAGTGCCGAAAAGCTTTATCAATACAGTGGCGCTTTGGCGCATGCGGATACGAGAACGGTTCAGGTTAGGCAAAAAGGGGGACGAAAAGCGCGTGATGCACACTGCGAAGTTCGTTATGCGGCTGTGACCGTAAAAATTCCTGCAAATAAAATCGGTGACTCTGTCCCGCTGTACTATGTCGGTTGTCAAGAAACGGGAAATCATGACGGCTTGAGCTGGCACATTTTGACCTCAGAGCCAGTGAAAACAAAAGAAGATGCCAAGTGTATTCTCGATTACTACGAAAAACGTTGGCTGATTGAAGAATTTCACAAAGCGTGGAAAAGCGGCGGAACCCAAGTTGAAGACTTACGCATGCAGAACAAAGAGAACTTAGAACGCATGGTGGTGATACTCGCGTTCATTGCAGTCCGTCTTCATCAATTGCGTTATCTGGGACTCAATAAAGAGGAAGCAGAAAAGCAGAGCTGTGAAATGATCCTGAGTCCGCTAGCGTGGAACTTACTGTGGTCAAAGCAAAATAAATCGAAGCCACCGAAGAAAGCCCCAAGCCTCTACTGGGCCTATATTAACCTCGGAAAGCTTGCGGGTTGGTACGATTCAAAACGTAATGGTCGAGTAGGATGGGAAAGACTATGGGAAGGATGGTTCATATTACAAACCATC
>NZ_MKGQ01000134.1 GCF_001908105.1 Xenorhabdus eapokensis | reverse complement strand
ATACGATAAATTAGCCCGAAATTATGCCAGCATGTTGGCGCTGGCATTTGTCATGATATGGCTACCCATGTGGGTTGAGTAAAGGATAAACGGTAAACGTCAACACGCCCTAGTCTTCATTCATTTTTATTGGTAAAAATAACTGACACTTCATTATGACTGTTCATGTGTTTGTGTATATTGTTGTTCATATTGATGTATTACTTATAGTTTTCTTTTGGGACTATTTATATGGAAAAATATATTTCTGCTGTATGTGAAGAAGTTTCTTCAATTCTTTTTGTTGATAAAAGTGAAATTAATGAAAATTCTTCATTAATTAATGAATTAGGCGCTGACTCTTTGGATGTCATTGATCTTTCATTCAATCTTGGAAAAAAATTTAAAATCACCATGCCAACAAAAAGCCTCTTTTCTCATGTCCAGGATACTGTTTCTGAAAGCATTTTCAATCAGTTGTTAATTGGAGATGTTCTTACTGAGAAAGGAAAGGGAATACTGGCTTTTAGTTGTTATAATTATACATTAGAACAATTAGAATCTATCCGTACACTGGGTGATTTATTTGGTGAAACTAATGTTCATAATTGGGCTTCATTATGCAAATCCATTTGCGAATCAAATGTTAAAAATGCAGATGATATTATTTTGACCGAAATCAAAAAATACTGTCATGATATCTTAATCAAATAATAATATTACTCTATTCACCTTAATAGTTTAATTTGAGTTGTTTAAATTTAAGTGTAAATATAATGTTGTTACTAAGGTGGAAGTCAATATGGCTGGTATAACGACAGAGAAAGTTGCTGTAACCGGTTATGGTTTGATTGTTCGAAATCATGATTGCCCAAGTGATTTATTCAATTCATTGATGGAGGAAAGATCACTTAAGTCCTCAAGAGAAATTAATTGCAAATTGGTCACCATAACCAGCTAATAATGTATTGATCTCATATTCCATGGTTTCCTGAGTCCAGGTGATAAAAC
>NZ_MKGQ01000133.1 GCF_001908105.1 Xenorhabdus eapokensis | reverse complement strand
ACGCGATGCTCGACTTTCGAGGTGAGTTGAAATGACATAGCCACTCCTTTATAACTTTAAGTCGCCAAACTGAGAGAAATAAAGGAACAAGGGCTATGTCACAGCAAGATTTTATCATTTGGGTGTTTTGTTGGGTAGACGATAATTTAACAGCGTTACAGCAAGGCACACGATTGAGGAGCCGGGGGATCCCACCTAAGTTGAGTGATGCGGAAGTCATCGCGATGGAAGTGATTGGTGAATTCTTAGGATTTTCAACAGATAAAGGCATTTGGACGTATTTTTGTACCCACTGGCGCGCATGGTTTCCGGGGTTAGGTTCACGCGCTAACTTTGCCAAACAAGCCTCTAATCTTTGGGTTGTCAAACAAAAACTGTAAGAAAAGCTGGCGAGATTATTGGGCGCGTTCGACAAGCCGGTACATATTATCGACGGATTTCCGCTGTCTGTCTGTGGATTCAAAAGAGCAAAAGGCAGTGCCAACTTTAAAGGACAAGCCGATTATGGGTACTGCGCCGCCAAAAACGAAACTGACTACGGCTTTAAAGGGCATCTTATGATAGATGAAACCGGCGTGGTAACGGGGTTTACGCTGACACCCGCCAATGTCAGTGAGCGTGAAGCAACCTGGGATGTAATCGGCCCGATAAAAGGCTATTTGCTGGGTGATAAAGGGTATTTAGGTACTGAATTTAAACAAGAAATGAAAAAAGAAGGCATTGAAATGATAACCCCGGTGCGTGCCAATATGGATGACCCTGTCCCCAGAGAGACGAGAAAGCGCATTAATGCCAGGCGACGTTTAATTGAAACCGTCATTGGCCAACTCGCCGGGCAATTTGCTATCGAAAAGTGCTGGGCACGGGACTTGTGGCACTTGAGTAATCGAATAGCCAGAAAACTGCTTTCTCACACGTTGGGTATTTTTGCCAATTTTAAACAAGGCAAAAGTCAACGCGACTGGCTCCAACAAGCCAAGGTTATAGGGTGTTAAAGTCGAGCATCGCGTTAA
>NZ_MKGQ01000132.1 GCF_001908105.1 Xenorhabdus eapokensis | reverse complement strand
ATGATAAAATCTTGCTGTGACATAGCCTTTTGTTCCTTTATTTCTCTATTTTTGACGACTTAAAGTTATAAAGGAGCGGCTATGTCATTTCAACTCACCCTAAAAGTCGAGCATCGCGTGACGTTATAATAATCATGCTGGATCATTCAGATAGGGATAACAGCTCTGCAATACAGAAAAGAAGAATAAATAAAAACAATAGTTTCATTAAAGGATTATGTAATTTTATACAAGGACACAGTGGTTCTAATTCCGACATAAACTTTAAAAAAACACAATCTTTGTTTTTACTTAATAAATCAGATCTTTGGGAAAAAAAAGAATCAAACTTACACGATGAATACTATAAAGAGTCAATAAATTTATGGAGAGATACCATAAATGGGAGTGTTAGCCATATGGATTATACAAATAATTACATGGCGAAGTCAATTAAACAAGAATGCCATACTCAAAATGTAAACGATGTCCTGGGGATTATAGAAAAATATATAGACAAAAAATAAATTAAATTAATTTTAATAGTAAATAATTTCAATTTACTGAAAATCAAATTGTCCACATCTTAAAACTCACTGATTATGACATGGAAACTTATAATATTGTACGACAGAGTGACTGTAGAAGAGAAGAATATTGTAACTGAAAGTCAAAATATGGTGAAATGGAAACGGATGATGTCAAACTATTAAATTATAAATAGACAAGGCTAGGGAGTGTTTTGCTAGCTGCATCTTACCCCAGGAAATGATTAGTCTACCTAAAAGTGAGTAACCAGATATAGGATTAGATCACTACAATCTGAGAAAGATACATTAAAGTTATAATATCATAATTAAACCATTTCTGTTACTAATGATGTATTTATGAAATTAATTAAATTCATAGTGTTATCTAATTTAACGCGATGCTCGACTTTTAGGGTGAGTTGAAATGACATAGCCGCTCCTTTATAACTTTAAGTCGTCAAAAATAGAGAAATAAAGGAACAAAAGGCTATGTCACAGCAAGATTTTATCAT
>NZ_MKGQ01000131.1 GCF_001908105.1 Xenorhabdus eapokensis | reverse complement strand
AATAATCAACAGAAGGGGAAGCAGGTATGACTCACACTCAACAAGACTGGCACCCAGCCGAAATTATTTGTGCATTACGCAAGCGTGGTACGACACTCGCCGCTTTATCCCGTGAATCGGGACTCAGTTCTTCTACACTGGCAAATACCTTATCCCGCCCATGGCCCAAAGGGGAGTTTATCATCGCTACCCGTTTGGAGCTGGCGCCGTCTGAAATCTGGCCCAGCCGTTATTTTGACCGCTAGGGTAATTTGATTGAGCGAAAAGCACGCAAATCGTTTGCTGGATAATACCCTGTTATTATCTGTGACATTCAATACGATAATACCGGTTCAGGGTTTATCCGTTATTCTCTGTTACGACCTCTTTATTTTCAGCAAACACAGTTGAGTTGTTCATTGAATACATCACCGGGTTCCTTGCATAGTCAGGATTATTTTACGACTGAGCAGGAACCTATCTGGCATGAAAATAAACGCGTTAATCGGCTTAATGGCGGTCATACTGACGGGATGCGCGACTCCCGTAAAACAACCGCTATCTCAGCCTTCCCAAAGTCGTTTTTCTTCCGTTACGCTGACACGCAACATTCAGCCTGTTTCACCGGATATTTATGGACAACAACCTGAAGTTGTTCGTTATGGCCGTTATTTGCTGGTCAGTACCAACCCGACAGAAGCACAATATGCCCCGCTTTCCCAATTGGTTGATATCCATATCCCTGTGTCGCTGAAACCGACGGTTGCTGATGCGCTGCATTACGTGTTGCGTCAATCAGGTTACTCGTTATGTGCACCGGATAAAACCCATGACATCTTATATCGCCAGCCATTGCCCTCTGTGCACTATCAGTTAGGCCCTGTCCGGTTACGCACCGCATTGCAAATCATGGCAGGCCCGGCCTGGCAACTGGACGTGGACGAGGTGCAGCGAGTGGTTTGTCATCATTTACGACAAGGCTATCGGCTACCGGCTTCGGTTAAACAAACGCAGCAGGGAGGGCATTGATGAAATTGCATCGTTTCGGTTTATTGGTCTGGTTGCTGAGCAGTTCAGTGTGG
>NZ_MKGQ01000130.1 GCF_001908105.1 Xenorhabdus eapokensis | reverse complement strand
TCAGTCCTTCTTTTTGCTTTTTTGTGTCTGGAAAATCCAAATTCGCAAAAATGGGACTGAGTTTCTTTGATACTCCTACCATTTTGAAAAGTCATTTAGGATCTCCAATGCGACTGACAATGGCCGTGGCGATCACCGGCCCAATACCGGGAATGGTGGCTAAACGTTGACAGGCATCGTTCTCTTTGAAATATCTGTCAATCATTTCGTTAAGCTCACCGATCCACGCCTGTAAACAGGATAATTGTTCAAGATACATCCCGCCCAGCTTTCTCAGGATAGGGGTTATCACTGACTCACCATCCTCTATAAGCTCAAGGAGCGGTCATGCGGCCGAAAATGTGGCATTAATGAATAAAATAGCACTTAACTTACTGAAAAATGAGAAGTCAGTTAAAATAGGCGTGAAGACTAAGCGCCAGAAGGCTGGCTGGGATAATGGCTATATGATGAAAATCCTGACAGTGGGATTTTCATCTGTATAAATTAGACCCGTTTGCCCTAGCCTCCCGTGCTAAATTGCCGGGGAACCAGTCCCAGGGCCGCTGATGCATCGCGTCCCCGTCTAAATTGTTGTCCATCCCCCCATCCAAACTTTGAATAACTGACTCACTAGGGGACCAAATCCGGGAATAGTTTGGAGCCGTTGACAAACTCAGCAGTTCACCACGGGATAATCGTTTCTTCCCTGCCGGGTGGCCTTCCTTATCAAGAGTAAAAAGATAAAAATGTGTTTTTGCCAGATCGATTCCAATGATTTTTCCTTTGTTCATGATCTTGCCCTCTTTAATGAAGTTAAGCAGGAAAATAGGCGCTCTTATTCTGGTACAGAGCGCTATTGTTGAGGAGGGGAAGACCATCTCATCGCTTAAGAAGGGAACTAAAGTGCCTGAGGCACGATCAAAGTTTTTGCTAAAGAAAACAAAATCGTGGAGATCCTCAGGCATGTCTAATTTAGAAGAACTTTACTGTTGCGTCGATGACTTTTGCCAAAAATTTATTCCTCTCTGGCATCAACAGCTCATTGAAAACGGATTACGTCAACGGCACCGCGAAGCTTCCC
>NZ_MKGQ01000013.1:46504-95746 GCF_001908105.1 Xenorhabdus eapokensis | reverse complement strand
TGTTAAAGAGCGTTGGCAACCGGACATCTCTTCCGGGTTGCGAGGCTGCGTATCTTACGCTTTTTGCCTCCGGAGTCAAGCGATTATTTTCGCCTTTCTTCCGCTGCCGTTGCGGCGTGTCTCAGCACATCGTCGGTCAGTGGTGGCGCATTATAGGGAGTTTTACGGATGTGACAATAGTTTTTTTTGAAAATAATTATCGTTTGATTAATTACACAGCAAAATGCCACTTTATACCCACATATAAACAGATTTATCCACAAAGAGATATTTTGATAAAATTTATCGAGCATCGCGCAAACGTTTTCGTTACAATTTGCGCAGGAAAAATCACCAAGTGTTTTTTTCAAATTGTTTTGAAATGTTATTGCCGAAACCATTTTTTCTATCAATCAGTGGATTTTTCCCAATAACACATTCTTGTTTTATGAAATTCAAGGGATCACACCAATGCAACAGCTTCGTCCAATCCGTCGTGCCCTGCTGAGTGTTTCTGACAAAGCGGGGATTGTTGAATTTGCTAAGGCCTTATCCAATCGTGGTGTCGAACTGCTTTCGACGGGAGGCACTGCTCGTCTGCTGGCCGAAGCAGGATTGAATGTCACCGAAGTTTCTGACTATACAGGCTTCCCCGAAATGATGGATGGGCGTGTCAAAACACTTCACCCTAAAATTCATGGCGGCATCTTGGGTCGACGTGGACAGGATGATGAAGTCATGGCACAACACCAGATTTCACAGATTGATATGGTGGTTGTTAATCTTTATCCCTTTGCTCAAACCGTAGCAAAACCAGATTGCTCCCTGGAAGATGCCGTAGAGAATATCGATATTGGCGGCCCAACAATGGTTCGCTCCGCTGCCAAAAACCATAAAGATGTGGCGATTGTTGTCAATAGCCAGGATTATGACAAAATTATCGAGGAGATGGATAACAACCAGAATTCACTGGCACATGCCACTCGCTTTAATTTAGCCATCAAGGCGTTTGAACATACCGCCGCTTATGACAGTATGATTGCCAATTACTTTGGCAAATTGGTTCCACCATATTATGGCGAAACTGATCAGCCATCAGGACATTTCCCTCGCACACTGAATCTTAATTTCATTAAAAAGCAAGATATGCGTTATGGCGAAAACAGCCATCAAGATGCAGCTTTCTATATAGAAGAGCAAATCGCAGAAGCTTCGATTGCGACGGCAACCCAGTTACAAGGTAAGGCACTCTCTTATAACAATATCGCGGATACTGATGCCGCACTGGAATGTGTAAAAAGCTTCTCTGAACCTGCCTGTGTCATTGTCAAACACGCTAACCCTTGTGGTGTTGCGATTGATAGCGATATCCATGCCGCTTATGACCGCGCCTTTAAGACCGATCCGACTTCCGCATTCGGTGGCATTATTGCCTTTAACCGCGAACTCGATGCCAACACCGCTCAGGCCATTATTGAACGCCAATTTGTTGAAGTCATTATTGCGCCTTCTATTAATGAAACGGCTCTGCCAATTCTGGCAACAAAACAAAATGTTCGCGTCTTAGCGTGCGGCGAATGGCATTCACCGGTTGCCGACCTGGATTTCAAACGCGTCAACGGCGGTTTGCTGGTACAAGATCGCGATTTAGGTATGGTGAAAAAAGATGATCTGGTTGTTGTATCCAAACGTCAGCCAACGGAACAAGAGATGCAAGATGCCCTGTTCTGTTGGAAAGTCGCTAAATTCGTCAAATCCAACGCGATTGTTTATGCCAGGGATAATATGACAATTGGTATTGGAGCCGGACAGATGAGCCGTGTTTACTCTGCCAAAATCGCCGGTATTAAGGCGGCAGATGAAGGATTGGAAGTTCAGGGCTGCGCTATGGCTTCCGATGCATTTTTCCCATTCCGTGATGGCATTGATGCCGCCGCTGCTGTGGGAGTGAGCTGTATCATCCAACCCGGTGGTTCTATTCGTGATGATGAAGTCATCGCCGCTGCCGATGAACACGGTATCGCTATGATTTTCACTGGCATGCGCCATTTTCGCCATTAATAGCTTATGTCTTATTAAATAGGAGGCTCAGATGAACATATTGGTTATTGGCAATGGCGGAAGAGAACATGCATTAGCCTGGAAAGCAGCACAATCACCTCTGGCAAGCAAGGTTTATGTCGCACCAGGTAATGCGGGCACCGCATTGGAAGCTAATTTAGAAAATGTGGACATTGCCGCAACAGATATTGAAGGATTACTGGCATTTGCCCAAGATCATGATATTGGCCTGACCATTGTTGGGCCTGAAGCGCCATTGGTTATCGGTGTGGTTGATGCTTTCCGGCAGGCGGGACTGACCATTTTCGGTCCAACAAAGGCTGCTGCTCAATTGGAAGGCTCCAAAGCTTTCACCAAAGATTTCCTCGCACGTCATCACATACCTACAGCGGCCTACCAAAATTTCACAGAAATTGAACCTGCACTGGCTTACTTAGAAAAAGTAGGCGCCCCAATCGTTATCAAAGCCGATGGTTTGGCTGCCGGTAAGGGTGTGGTAGTTGCCACAACCATGAAAGAAGCACAAAACGCCATCAAAGACATGCTGGCGGGTAATGCTTTTGGCGATGCAGGCCACCGTATTGTCATTGAAGAATTTCTGGCTGGAGAAGAAGCCAGTTTTATTGTCATGGTGGATGGCAAAAACGTGGTTCCTATGGCAACCAGCCAAGATCATAAGCGCGTAGGGGATGGTGATACCGGGCCGAATACCGGAGGAATGGGGGCTTATTCACCCGCGCCGGTAGTCACGGATGAGATCCACCAACGAGTGATGGAAAAAATCATTTATCCTACCGTGGCAGGAATGGCGGCTGAAGGTCATACCTATGTTGGTTTCCTTTATGCGGGATTGATGATTGATAAACAGGGTGAACCGAAAGTGATCGAATTTAACTGTCGATTTGGTGATCCCGAAACCCAACCTATCATGATGCGTCTACGTTCTGATTTGGTCGAACTATGTCTTGCCGGAGCCAAAGGCCAGCTAAGTGAAAAAACCTCTGAATGGGATGATCGTCCCGCCTTAGGCGTCGTGCTGGCGGCGGGGGGTTATCCGGCTAACTATGCCAAAGGTGACGTTATTAGCGGGTTAGAGAAGAAATCAGATGCCGATGAATCTGGCATCGAGGAAAAAGTCTTCCATGCCGGGACAGCCCTTAAGGATGGGAATATTATCACCGCAGGAGGACGTGTCTTATGTGTGACTGCCTTAGGTCACGATATTGCCGACGCCCAGAAAAAAGCTTATCTGAGAACCGGACAAATTCACTGGGAAGGATGTTTTTATCGTAAGGATATTGGCTATCGAGCTATCGCCCGTTTGAAGTAGACCAAGAAATAACTCAACCTCCGCCGACGGAAGTAACAGAATTACAGCTTATCTTTCGTCGGTTCCCAACGACAAAAATCATCATTGGCGACCAGCAATAACTTTTTTCCTTCAGACGAATCCAACCATGCAATAGTCAGTAAACCGGAGCTATTACTTTGCCTTTCTTCAAGCCATCTCTGTGCGTGAGGCTCAAATTCAATAAACAATTGTTTTCCTGAACACGAGGTAACTCGTCCACCCTGCCAATGCCCTTGTAGCAACTTCACCTTATCTGCAATTAAAGTGTCACTGATTTTTTCTATCTGCTTAGCATCAAATTTCAAACGAGCCACATCATCATCGGACAACGGTTCATTACGTTCTTGTAATTGCCGGAGCTTAAAAATGACAGAGTTATCTTGGGAGATACGTAACGTCTCTACGATGGGTGGATTATCAAACACATTGCGGCGGATTTGCCACAAGCTACCGTGCCGATATTCGTAAAAAGTAACTATGGTATCTTTATTATGAGGAGTTTTATTGTGGTAAGGGCTGTAAACACTCATGATAACCTGAGGTTTACTGTTTTGATCGTTTAAACGCCATAAACGAATAACACCGTTGTCAGTGACAAAACCGCTGGCACTGAAAAGAGGTGTTGTTGGCTGAATCGAACAGGCGCTGAGCAAAGAGACGACCCCTAATGCTAACAGCCCCTGTAGAATCAACAAAAGGGGTTTATTTTCCCCTCTTATCTTTTTTCGCAATTCGATTACTTAACTGCGTCTTTCAGTGCTTTACCAGCGGAGAAAGCAGGCACGTTTGCTGCTGCGATTTTAATTTCTTTACCAGTCTGTGGGTTACGACCAGTACGTTCTGCACGGTGATTAACTTTAAAAGTACCAAAGCCTACCAACTGCACTGCATCGCCATTTTTCAGAGATTCAGTGATTGCATTCAGAGTTGACTCCAGAGCAGCTTTAGCCTGAGTCTTGGTCAGGTCTGCGCCTGCTGCAATTGCATCAACTAATTCAGTCTTATTCATAGATTATCCTTACAGTGTGTTTATCGTTTGCAAAGCATCGAGTGCGACGGATATGCCGATTTGACAGCACCCCTGCATACACGCACCGATAGCCACTTCTTTTCGCCCCCCAATGTAGAACAGAGTGAGGGCAAATGTGAAGCCTTTAAATGCGGTAAATCAAGCACTAAGTCACGTTTTATACGTTATTGCGCCAGATTTATACCGATATTACTAACCCCCATCTCGCGGAGATCAGCCTTTAATCCTTTAATTAATTCGATGTCCCGTTCTTCGCAATTTGCCAACAAACGGTAAATCTCCCATTGAATGTCCCATTCTTCCTCAATGGCTGGTAATACTTTTAACTCATCCTCGGTCATTTCCCTACCGGCCTGCGTCATTTCCAGCATAGCAACAGTACGGATGGATATTTCACTGACGGCTATTGCATGCTCTAACGTCGAGCCACTCAGACGAGAATGAATTACTTCACTCAATGCAATGCACGCATCAATCGCTGGATACACACCATAAATATCATAATCTTCTGATGATGGGATAATGGTTTCCAATTTTTCCAGCTGATTATCAAAATTCACTTTTGCATCTTTAACGACCAAAATTTCCCACACTAGATCCATAATACGGCGATATTGTACAGGGTCTGCAAACCCGCTTTGGAGACAAAATGCCTGATAATTTGGATACATCCGCTCACATAGACTAGCCATAAAAGTCAAATGTTGCCAACTTTCGAGTTTCTCCAACCGCAGGTGGATCGGGTTTCTTAACATTGGTCGTTACTCATAATGCCTAATTTGCGTCGAAGTTTACCTGAAAATCAAGAATATCCACACTTTTCCGCCACAATTATAGATTTTTCTGCATTGTTTGCTTAAAAAACAACCTATTTGAGGCAATCCCGTCCGCCCAACGGGTGGGTTCAGGCAGTTTATATCCCCTCATACACTGCTCAACCCAAAATACCGCACTATCAATGCTGATCTTATGGCCAAGGGAAATATAGAGCGGATTACAGCTTTTTTTGCTTCTCAATACGACACCAATCTGTTCACCGTGATCCATCAATGGTTGACGGTCTCCCTGAATCTCTCCTATCTGGGCATGTTCACCACACAAACGGCTTTTTGCCACCCCAATGGTGGGAACATCCACTAATACCCCAAAATGACTGGCAATACCAAAACGCCGAGGATGGGCAATACCCTGACCATCCACTATCACCAAATCAGGCCGCAAACTTAATTTTTGCCATGCAGCTATCAATGCAGGATATTCACGAAATGAGAGTAAACCAGGGATATAGGGAAGTACCGTATCAATTCTGGCAATTTGGTATTCGACCAATTCTAGTGAGGGATATTGCAATACCGCAATGGCGGCACGCGTTACCGTACCGCTTTTTTCAAACCCAACATCAGCACCCGCAATGAACCTTGGCGTAAAAGAGGCAGAAAAAATATCATGGCGGATAACCCGCCGTGATTTTTCTATCTGTTCCTGACGTAATGCCTTTGTATCAATCATAGAATCATTGATGGTATTTTACTGAAAGCCTATGCACTGCTTCGACAAATGCACCTGCGTGCTCTGGCGGAACATCCTGATGAATACCATGCCCCAAGTTGAAAACATGCCCACTACCCACACCAAAATCTTGTAAAATTGTCGAAACTTCTTCTTCAATACGTGCTGGCTGGGCATATAGCATGGATGGATCCATATTACCCTGCAACGCGACCTTATCTCCAACGCGCCGACGCGCATCAGCCATATTCGTTGTCCAATCCAAACCCAGTGCATCACATCCTGTCGCCGCCATCGCCTCAAGCCACTGCCCTCCCCCTTTGGTGAACAGGGTAACAGGTACACGACGTCCTTCATGTTCGCGGATCAAGCCATCAACAATTTTATGCATATATTGCAGGGAAAACGCCAGATAATCGCGATGAGACAAAACCCCACCCCAAGTATCGAAAATCATGACAGATTGAGCGCCTGCTTTTATTTGCGCGTTCAAATATAGAATAACGCTGTTTGCCAATTTATCCAGTAACATATGCATTGTGGCAGGCGCCGTATACATCATGGCCTTAATTTTGGTGAAAGCCTTGCTGCTTCCTCCCTCCACCATATAAGTTGCCAGTGTCCAAGGGCTACCAGAAAAACCGATCAAAGGAACTTGCCCTGCCAATGCCTTACGAATAGCCCGCACTGCATCCATAACATAGCCTAACTCCAGTTCTGGATCAGGCACCGGCAATTTTTCTACATCGGCATGACTGTGAATCGGAGAATGAAAACGTGGCCCTTCCCCCGTTTCGAAATACAGCCCCAACCCCATCGCATCCGGAATAGTCAAAATATCGGAAAATAGGATAGCTGCATCTAGTGGAAAGCGGCGTAAGGGCTGGAGGGTGACTTCACAAGCCAATTCAGTGTCTTTACATAACGAGATGAAATCTCCAGCCGCCTGACGCGTCGCTTTATATTCAGGTAAATATCGACCGGCTTGACGCATCATCCATACCGGTGTGATATCGACGGGCTGACGCAATAAGGCACGCAGATAGCGGTCGTTTTTCAACTCATTCATGACAAGCTCCATTGATTAATTTATGCATGACAAACACACGAAAAAACTGGCGCAGTTTAACATGCCTGAATTTGAACTTCTGGCATAACCTCCAATAACGTGATGATTACTGATGACGGCATAATGCAACCGTATCTTCAATTAAACGGCGGGCAATCGTATCAGGGGGAGGAATCAAGGGAAGGTTATCATAACGATACCAATCTGCACTGATAAGTTCGACGGGGTCAACATTGATTTCACCGCTCTCATAATCAGCCAGAAAGCCCACCATCAATGAATTCGGAAAAGGCCACGGCTGGGAAGTAACATAACGCAAGTTACGGATCTTAATTCCGCTCTCCTCCATCACTTCACGATGCACAGCCTCTTCCAGAGTTTCCCCCACTTCAACAAAACCAGCCAGTACGGTATGAACCCCATTGCGATGACGCTGATGTTGTGCCAGCAAAATATGGTCATCACGGCGAATACCGACAATGATACTAGGCGCTATTTGTGGATAGTAATGTTCATGGCAATGGTTGCACAAACAGGCCCATTCACGCTGACTATGCTGCATCTCCTGACCACAGTAACCACAATAGTGATGTGAACGATAAAACTCAGCCAATTGCACACCACGCCCGACCAATTGAAATAACTTATCATTCTGAGCAGAAATTGAACGGGGAGAGGACATATCTGAAGCCATTTTCTGACGCACCAACCAAACCGTTTCCCCTAACCACTCACCGATAGGTTGTGCTATATGGCCTTGCAATGCCCACTGATTGGCCGTACCTAAAGGTAATTCCCCTTGTGGTAGCCAAACCCGATTTTCAAGACTAACAATCCACCAGCCTTGTTCTCTACCTGTCAGTTTTTGTTGCATAATCTGTTCCATCGTTAGTTATGTGATTATTCCCATGATACTTCGCCCAAAATCAACACAAACAAAGCATACGCCTTTTCATCTTATTTCGTCTCCAATCTTGTAACCCTGTTTCTGCATCCTCTTCTGTACGGCCGCCTCTGGATGGAATATTTATGAGAACGAACAAACAATTGGATAGGGTATAATTTTTAGGTTGTAGTTTTTATAATCCCCTTTATACTCTGGGGTGTTTTCTTGTCGGAGTGCCTAGCGTTCAACGTATATCACGATGGACACAGGCTGAGACCGTTAATTCGGGATCCGCAGAACCTGATCGGGCTAATACCCGCGAAGGGAACAAGAGTAATCACCCCGCTGCCAGTCATCGTACATCGATGCAAATACATGTACAGATACCAAACAGCATCAACCATTACTCCCTGCGAGCTCCAGACAAGCAATTTTCTCAACTTAAGCCTGATCAATGAGACAGGCGATAACACAGTCAGGAATTTGCTATGTCTAAGTCCAACAATACCGTTATTTCCGATGCCATTATTCCAACGGCGGATATCTCGCCAAAAGCCCACCCAGCAAGACCACGCAAGGCTCAGCGAGACGCGGCTCAAGCATTTATCCATTCCGTTCAAGGCGTCGCTTTTCCCAATTCAAAGCGCATTTACCTTGAAGGCTCACGTCAAGATATTCAAGTGCCGATGCGTGAGATCCAACTTTCTCCCACATTCATTGGTGGCACAAAAGAAAATCCCCAATTTGAGGAAAACGAACCCGTCCCCGTTTATGACACTTCCGGCGCTTACGGCGATCCAGCGGCCATACTGGATGTCGAGAAAGGTTTACCTAAGCGCCGCCAGCCGTGGATTAATGAACGCGATGATACCGAGCCTGTTTCAGTCCTCAGCTCCGATTTCACGCAACAGCGCCTTACTGATGCCGGACTAGATCACCTGCGCTTTCATCATCGCCCGCATCCACTAAAAGCCAAATCGGGCAAACGGGTTACCCAGTTGCACTATGCACGCCAAGGGATCATCACACCAGAAATGGAATTTATCGCACTACGCGAAAATATGGGGCGTGAACGTATTCACAGTGAAATCTTGCGCCAGCAACATGCAGGGCAAAATTTCGGTGCTAACTTACCGGAAAACATCACACCGGAGTTTGTCCGTCAGGAAGTTGCTGCCGGTCGTGCGATTATTCCCGCCAACATTAATCATCCTGAATCTGAGCCGATGATTATTGGCCGCAATTTTTTGGTGAAAGTGAATGCCAATATCGGTAACTCCTCCGTCACATCCTCTATTGAAGAGGAGGTGGAAAAACTGATTTGGTCTACCCGCTGGGGCGCAGATACCGTGATGGATCTCTCCACCGGACGCTACATCCACGAAACCCGCGAATGGATACTGCGCAATAGCCCAGTTCCGATTGGGACTGTTCCGATTTATCAGGCACTGGAAAAGGTTAACGGCATTGCGGAAAACCTGACATGGGAAATGTTCCGCGATACCTTGCTGGAACAAGCCGAGCAAGGCGTAGATTATTTTACTATTCATGCGGGTGTACTGCTGCGTTATGTACCGATGACCGCTAAGCGCCTGACAGGTATTGTTTCCCGTGGCGGCTCAATTATGGCGAAATGGTGCCTTTCCCACCATCAAGAAAATTTCCTCTACACTCACTTCCGCGAAATCTGTGAAATTTGTGCGGCCTATGACGTCTCCCTCTCTTTAGGGGATGGCTTGCGCCCTGGCTCCATTCAGGATGCTAATGACGAAGCTCAATTTGCAGAACTGCATACCCTCGGTGAACTGACTAAAATCGCATGGGAATACGATGTTCAGGTCATGATTGAAGGGCCTGGGCATATCCCAATGCAACTTATCCGCCGTAATATGACGGAAGAGCTGGAGCATTGTCACGAAGCCCCATTTTATACCTTAGGGCCACTGACGACGGATATCGCCCCTGGTTATGACCATTTTACCTCTGGCATCGGAGCCGCTATGATTGGCTGGTTTGGCTGTGCCATGCTGTGTTATGTCACCCCCAAAGAGCACCTCGGTCTGCCTAACAAGGAAGATGTCAAACAGGGGCTGATTACTTACAAAATCTCAGCCCATGCGGCGGATCTCGCCAAAGGCCATCCAGGTGCACAGATCCGTGACAATGCCATGTCGAAAGCGCGCTTTGAATTCCGTTGGGAAGATCAATTCAATCTGGCGCTTGATCCTGACACCGCCCGCGCTTATCACGATGAAACCTTACCGCAGGAATCCGGCAAAGTTGCCCACTTCTGTTCCATGTGTGGACCAAAATTCTGCTCAATGAAAATCACCCAAGACGTGCGCGACTACGCCGCAAAACTGGAACAAGCCGCGGGTATGGAACAGATGTCAGAAGAATTCCGCTCCCGTGGCAGCGAACTCTATCACAGTGCGGAGGAGGTAGCGCATGAAAAATCAGCCTGATATTCCAACACTCCCACAAGCCCCTTTTACCTCAACCGTGCCCCGATTGGGGCTTTATCCGGTGGTGGACTCCCTGATGTGGATTGAGCGATTACTGGAAGCCGGTGTCAGAACTCTGCAATTGCGTATCAAAGACCGGTCGGAAGAACAGGCGGAGAAGGGTATTCAATCCGCCATCGCGCTTGGTCGCCAATATAACGCTCGTTTGTTCATTAATGATTATTGGCGTCTGGCAATCAAGCATCAGGCCTATGGCGTTCATTTGGGGCAGGAAGACCTCGATACCGCCGATCTCAATGCCATCCAGCAAGCCGGATTGCGTCTGGGTATTTCTACTCACGATCAACAAGAACTGGCGCGGGCAAAATCCCTGTGCCCCTCTTATATCGCGTTAGGGCATATTTTCCCTACCACCACCAAAGAGATGCCCTCATCCCCGCAAGGCCTTGCAGCATTAAAACATCAGGTGGAGAGCACACCGGAATATCCTACTGTCGCCATTGGTGGCATTTCGCTGGAACGAATACCCGATGTGGTGGCAACAGGAGTCGGTGGCGTGGCACTGGTCAGTGCTATTACAAAAGCGAAAGATTGGCGACAGGCAACAGCCAGATTACTTCATCTGGTTGAAGGGCAAGATCGGGGGCTTTTATGTTAAACGATCAAGAATTTATGCGTTACAGCCGCCAATTACTGCTGGAAGACATTGGCCCCGAAGGGCAAGAGAGACTAAAAGCTAGCAAGGTACTGATTGTCGGCCTGGGCGGATTAGGATCACCGGCTGCGCTCTATCTCGCGGCAGCAGGGGTAGGAAATCTTTATCTGGCAGATGATGACACATTGCATATCTCAAACCTGCAACGCCAGATTATCTACCGCACAGCAGATATTCCTGCCAACAAAGCCCAATTAGCAGCCAAACAACTGGTTAAGCTAAACCCGCAAATCAATATCACGTCACTAACTGTCCGGCAAGATCGTGACTCTTTGGTTAATGCTGTCAATCAAGTCGATCTGGTTTTGGATTGCTGTGACAACATGGCAACTCGCCATGCTATCAATGCTGCCTGTATTGCCGAAAATAAACCACTCATCAGCGGCAGTGCCGTCGGCTTTAGTGGGCAATTAATGGTATTGACTCCCCCTTACCAGCACGGTTGCTATGCCTGCCTCTATCCTAATCAAGAAGAACCTCAGCGCAATTGCCGAACAGCCGGTATCTTAGGCCCTATCGTTGGAGTCATCGGCACTTTGCAATCCTTGGAAGCGATAAAAATGCTGGCTGGCCTTTCTTCTTCCTTAGACGGAAAACTCCGGCTGTTTGATGGCAAACAGCAAAGCTGGAGCACATTACAGCTTACTCGCTCATCGCAGTGCCCAATTTGTGGCGCTACCAGACAGGCCGATAAAAAACGGTTAGGAAAAGAAATCGCATGAATATTATCGTCAACGATCAACCAATGACCCTGAATGCCCCCATGACAGTGCAACAGTTTCTGGAACATCAATTGCTGGAACATATAGAACGCACGCAATCAGGGAGCGCTTTGGCTATCAATCAAACCATTATTCCGCGTTCAGAGTGGCAAACCCATCAGATTAATGACGGGGACACCATCTTGCTGTTTCAGGCCATTGCTGGTGGCTGATCTTGCCGGAGGTTATTTTATGTTAAAAATTGCAGATACTCCCTTCCAATCCCGCCTATTTACCGGAACAGGCAAGTTTGCCAATGCAGGATTAATGATCGACGCGATCCGTGCCTCTGGTAGCCAACTGGTAACAATGGCAATGAAACGCCTCGATCTTCACGGCAAAAATGACGATGGCATTCTTGCACCACTGCAACAGTTGGGTGTCAAACTGCTACCCAATACCTCTGGAGCCAAAACCGCAGAAGAGGCCATCTTCGCCGCTCGCCTCGCACGGGAAGCGTTGGGAACTCACTGGATTAAATTGGAAATCCATCCCGATGTAAAATACCTGCTGCCCGATCCCATTGAGACACTAAAAGGGGCAGAACAGCTAGTCAAAGAAGGATTTGTCGTTCTGCCTTACTGTGGCGCTGATCCTGTACTGTGCCGCCGATTGGAAGAAGTTGGCTGTGCGGCCGTGATGCCATTAGGTGCCCCTATCGGCTCAAATAAGGGGTTACTGACCCGTGATTTTCTACACATCATCATTGAACAGGCCAATGTACCAGTTGTTGTGGATGCAGGGATCGGAGCACCGAGCCATGCGCTGGCTGCCATCGAAATGGGGGCAGATGCGGTACTGGTTAATACCGCCATCGCTGTTGCCCGCAATCCCGTTAAGATGGCTCAGGCGTTCAGAACCGCCATTGAAGCCGGCGAACTTTCACATCAAGCCGGCGTAGCAAGCCAGAAATCCCATGCTGAGGCTTCCAGCCCACTGACTGATTTTCTGGGGGTGCTATGACAAACCAAACATTTAGCCAGCGCTGGCAACAACTGGATTGGGATGACATCACCCTACGCATCAACAGTAAAACATCACAGGACATTGAACATGCACTAAACAGTGCTCGCTTGACGTTGGATGACTTTATCGCCCTGCTCTCCCCCGCTGCACTGCCTTATCTTGAGCCACTCGCCCAACGCGCACAACAACTCACTCGCCAGCGTTTTGGTAATACCGTGGGATTTTTTATCCCACTCTATCTTTCCAATCTGTGTGCCAACGATTGCACTTATTGTGGTTTCTCCATGAGTAATCACATTAAGCGCAAAACACTCAATGAGCAGGAGATTGAAGCAGAATGCCTTGCGCTGAAAACACTAGGATTTGAGCATGTTCTCTTGGTGACAGGGGAACACCAAAACAAAGTCGGTATGGATTATTTTCGCCGCTATCTTCCCTTGATCCGCCGTCATTTCAGCTCTGTCTCAATGGAGGTTCAGCCACTGGCGCAAGAAGAATATGCTGAACTGAAAACATTAGGATTGGATGGCGTGATGGTCTATCAGGAAACCTACCATCAACCCAGTTATCAACTGCACCATTTGAAGGGCAAAAAGCAGGATTTCCATTGGCGATTGGAAACACCTGAACGCCTTGGACGAGCGGGCATAGATAAAATTGGGCTAGGTGCCCTGATTGGACTATCCCACAATTGGCGAACCGATTGTTATATGGTAGCGGAGCACCTCCTTTTTCTGCAAAAACAGTTCTGGAAAAGCCGTTATTCCATCTCCTTCCCGCGACTGCGTCCCTGCGCTGGCGGCATAGAACCCGCTTCGTTAATGAATGAAGCCGAATTGGTACAACTGATTTGCGCATTCCGCCTGCTGGCACCGGATGTAGAGCTTTCCCTTTCCACCCGTGAATCACCGTATTTCCGCGATCACGTTGTTCCTCTCGCGATCAACAATATCAGTGCAGGTTCCAAAACCCAGCCAGGCGGTTATGCTGATGAACACCACGAGCTGGAACAATTCGCCCCCCACGACAATCGTTCTGTTTTTCAGGTCGCCGAAGCCTTGGTCAAATCAGGTTTACAACCCGTCTGGAAAGATTGGGATAATTACTTAGGGCGATGATTTTTTAGGTAGGCAGTTTTTATTTGGGTATGCTGCAATCGCGGCATATCTTCTTATAAGGTGCAAAAATATAATCACAATAGATGCGGAAAAAGGGAATGCATCCCTTGAGACAATACTTCACAAAGAAATACATTAACGAGTTGGTAGAAGAAATTAAGGAAAGTGTTTCTCTTTGGCCTAAGTTAGCCAAAGAGAATGAAGTACCCATATCATTGATAGATGAAGTTGAATCAAACCTTCGTCTGGATATTTAATTAAGTGACTAACTTAAATCATGCAGGTGCTTTTTCAACGATGATGTTAGCCTAAAGTCGGAAAACCTCACCTGCAATCCTTCCCGTTCCGGCGAGCAGCACATCGCCCCGACAAAAATCCGCTGATTGCCAACGGTAAAAGGAGACAATCTCAATAACGGCCATGTCACACCATCGGTGGAATACTGCAACCTAATAGCGCCATCATGGTAAGTCAGCCGTAGCCAAAACTTCTCTGGATTACCAGGGAAAATTCCCATAGCCCAGTCAGAACAGCCATTGGTTAATACACTACCGATGGTCGCTTGCCCATCAGAATGTTCAACACCCGCTTTTAGCCAATGTTGCTCATCCACCAATAACATCACACCCGCCTGATCGTATAATTGCTCAAACTGGCCTTCGATACAAAACTGGAAGGTAAAACCGTCTTCAAGGTTAAAATCATTAATATAGCCGCCAAAGACATGACCACTGTGACGCTGAAAACCATACCATGTATCACGCCAGAAATCGGTTTTATTATCCGTCATGACATGAAGTTCATTATCCTGACATCGCCATGAAGCAGGCTCGTTCAACCAATGACATTGCTGCAAATTCATCAATATTTACCCTGTTATTCTTTGGTAGGATTAATCAAACCATATCCCGCTAACAATGCAAGGGAAAGCAAAGCAATACAGGCAAAAGCACCATGTAATGTTACCTGATGTGCCAAGCCGCCAATAATGGCTGGTCCAAGCAAAATCCCTGAATACCCCATTGTAGAAACGGCGGAAACTGCCAACGCATCAGGCATCACTTTCTGCCGACCCGAAGCAGTGAAAAACATTGGAGCCAAATTGGATAATCCTGCCCCTATCATCAGAAAAGAAATTCCCAATTGGGTCGTGCTGGATGCCAAATAGATCAAAACAAAACCTGACGTCGCTAAAATTGCACTGCCTAAAAACACGCGCCGATACCCACAGGCCGCAATAATTTTATCACCCAAGAATCGTCCCGCCGTCATGGTAATGGCAAACAAAGTATAGCCAAAACCCGCCTGATGACTGCTTATGTTATGTACACTGCTTAACAAGATCCCGCTCCAATCCAGCATGGAGCCTTCCATCAAGTAAACGACAAAACAAAGAGAGCCAATCAGGATAACAATGCCACGCGGTAAGGCAAAAAACGGGGTATCTTCCGTTTCGGTGTTATCCAGCATGCCATACCATGTTGGCAACAATAGCAGAATAACGAATACCGCTACGCCAATAGTGACCTGCAAAGGTAAGATCCCCAAAAACAACAATACGCTGACAGTTCCGGCTCCCGCAATCCCACCTAAGCTGAACAATGCGTGAAAGCCCGACATAATCGGCTGATGTACTCTTTTCTCAATATTAACCGCATGAATATTGATAACCACATCTGTTGCCCCAATTCCCATACCGAACACAAACAAGGCACAAGACAGTGTTAGTGGCGTTGAGAGCACACTTAAACTCGGCAATATCAAAACAGCCAATAAAGCAAAAAAGGTAAAAACCTTCCGGCAGCCAAAGCGGGTCGCCAACATTCCCGCGATGGGCATCATAATAAAAGAACCAATACCAAACACCAGTATCAGTAGCCCCATTGAACCATCATCCAGACCCAGCCTTTCCTTCACCAATGGGATCAGCGGCGCCCAACTCGCAATACTGAATCCCGCAATAAAAAACGAAATTCGCGTTGCTATGATAGGCTGCTTTATTGAAGAGACTGTATATTCTTCAGACAAATTGACTCCTCCAAACCATACCTCTTAAAACCATACCCTTTAAAACCATACCTTTTGAACAACGCTTTCCGTCAATTCTGGCGGAAAGCGCCAAATATGGATCTTCAATAAAAAATCACTTGATATTTATCTCTGAAAACTGGGGAATATCCGTTAATCTCTCAATGACGCGGGAAGCTTGCCCATACTGCTCTGCCACCGACAACGCATGGGGCCAGGCATATATCCACGGAATACCCGCCTGTTTTGCCGCTGCGATCCCCAAATCCGTATCTTCAATCACCAACGTTTGCCGAACATCCATCTTCTTCAATTTCAACATAGCCAAATAAGGATCAGGGAAGGGTTTCGTTCTTTCCACATCATCGCCAGAAATCAAAGCAGGTGGTTCATGTAGATCCAACAAACTAAGATTGGCCAAACACACATTACGCGGCGCAGTCGAAACAAACCCAAAGTTAGTGCCATTTTGTTGCAAAGCGGCAATCAAATCAGTAATTCCCTGACGCAAATAATGTACAGATAATTTCTCTTGATAATGCGAAATAATTTTTTCAGTAATACCTTGCTGCATTGATGGAGGAAAACCAACCCTATCTAATGTTTCCACCAAACTTAACCCAATTAATTGCTGAGGTTGAATATCACTTATTTGGGCAAATGCCTGTTTGCTTAATTCATTACTTAATACATCAAGCAATACATCAAAATGCAGTTGTTCACTATCGACAATAACTCCGTCGATATCAAAAATAACATTGCACCTATTCATTGAAGTCGTCCATTATTTTAGGTCAGAAATACGAATCAATACCTTACAGTTTGGTGCACTGAGAGGAACTTGAGTCTTTGATGCAATATCACAGCCGACAGTCAGAAAAGCCTGTTGGTAATCCTTAAAATCAAAAATCTGGCTGATAAAACGCTTAACGGGGATGACACCATCACGGATCATGGCATAAGCACGTTCAAAACTGTTATTCAGGGAATCAATGGAACCTATTACTGAAAGACTTTTATCTGCAATTTTCATAATGTCCAAATTGGCATGTTTGTCTTTCAGGGCAACATTTAATAATTTTCCGCCCGGCGCCAGATGATCAAAAATATATTCAGTCAACTGCCCCGTCGTATCCACACATAAATCAATCAGGGCTGACGTATCGCCATATTCCTGCATTAAGGCTTCATTAAAGTCAGAATACAACTGGCATTCTGGCGGCAAATTATTTCTTGCAAACTGAATTCGGTTCTCATTTTTTTCGACCATAAAGGCTGTTACGCCCCGTTCATACAACGCCCAAATGTACAACATCCCCATAGGGCCAGCGCCTGCCACTGCCGCACGAATATTCGTGTGAGTGATCCCTAATTTATCCACCCCAGTTATTGTGCAGCTTAGTGGTTCAGTCAGTGAAGCTTCCTCCATACTGACGTGATCATCCAGCTTGATAAGCAAATTTTCTTTTGCCAAATATTGCCCTGCGAATGCGCCATCATAGGAAACCCCTGCTTCCGTTCCCAGTTTTTTCTCACAATGGTTAGGGCTGCCTGTCTGACACATCCGGCAATGCCCACAAAAGTAAGTCGGGTTGACGACAACCCGATCACCCACCTGAAACTGAGTCACACCGCTACCGATTTGGGATACCACGCCCGTGGTTTCATGCCCCAAAGTGGTTCCCGAAATTGCAACAGGATAAGCACCAGTAATAATTCCCACATCCGTGCCACAAATACCACACACGGCAATATCAACAACAACATCATCGGGTTCAATGCAAGACAAAGCTTCAACTTGCTGAATCTCAACATCCCAGGCTTGATGATATTTAAGTGCTAACATGATACGGCCTCCTTATGTCCCTGTGTGGTAGCCGTTAATTCTGAGAAAGTCAGCTCCAGTTTATGCAGAATTTCTGCCAAATGTTCCTGTGTGCAAATCAATGGTGGACGAACTTTAATTGCCCTTCCTTTACCATAACGGGAGCCACGTAAGATCAAATGATGGCGGTTGGCAGTAGCAATCACCTGCGCTGCAAAATCTGGGGTTGGTGTGTCAAAACCATACATATACCCCACCCCTCTCACTCCTGTAATTTCTGGATATCGCTCCTGTAATTTCAACAAACCATCACGCAAGTAGGCTTCATTTTGTTGCACATTTTCCAAAACATGATCATCTTCAATAATGTCGATGATTTCGTTAAGAGCGACCAAAGAGAGCGGGTTAGCACCAGAGGTACTGGAGTGTTCGAATGATTCCAGGATATCCAGTGAATGACGCATCAATACACCACCAGTGGGAATACCAATACCCCCTGCTCCTTTGGCGAAGACGATGATATCTGGCTCCAATTCTTTGGCATAACCCGTCGATGCGAAGAACGTACCTGTGCGGCCAAAACCTGTTTGTACTTCATCCGCGATAATGATGATGCCATGCTGGCGACAGATTTCTCTAAGCTTCCGGTAGAAAGCCACCGGAAAAACCAGGTTTCCGCCATTCCCCTGAATCGGTTCAATAATCAGACATGCAATATTGTCATTAGAGCCTAATTGAATAAACTGTTCTAAATCGACAAATTGCTCTCCACTCGGCTCTGATTGCCCCGCTAATACACTGGCTGGTGCAGGAATTTTTATTGAACCATCAATAGTTATATGGAAGTCTTTAATTCTGAACGCATTACCGGAGATTTGGGCGGTTGCAAGAGACTGCCCATGATGAGCAAGAAAGAGCGAAATAACGCCTGAGCGTCCCGTTGATTTTTGCGCAATACGAATAGCACATTCAACAGCCCCCGATCCAGACACATCGCGCAGCCAGATACGATCAACACCTTCAGGTGTATATTTAATTAATTTACTCAAAATGTATTGTGACATTTCACGTGTATAAGCTGAGCTCAAATGTGTACATCTATCAATTTGTTGTTTGAGTTTTTCAGCGATCCGATTATTCGTATAGCCAAGCGGCAAATTAAACGTTCCCGATGCCGCATCAATATATTTTTCACCATCAATGCTCAAATAAGGACCATGACCAATAAAACGAGAAAGCATACTTTCAAGATGATTTTTGTTTTCCATAATGACTCACCACTATTAGTTACATTAAACGACTCGTTATATAAAACAACGAAAAGCCATACCTACTGTGATGAGACTAGATTAAGCACATCCAAATTTTATTTCGATCACGAAAACACCATAAAAAATATTAAGCAAATTTAAAATTTAATTTAAATTTGAAAAATCATATAATTATTCACTAATATCTATTAATTATATTAAATACAGAACAAATCACATTTAGAAATTAATAACTAAACGCCTAATCCCATCATTTGCATTAATTTCTGAGCCTGTTGAATAGCTTCTTGTCGATGAGTAATTCCCATTTTTTGATATAAATTACGTATATGGGTTTTTATCGTAGTCGCTGCCACATCCAGCTCTGTAGCGATTTGATCATTGCTGTAACCAGAATAAATTAACCCCAACACCTGCCATTCACGCTGAGTGAGTGGACTATTGCGGATAAGCTCAGGTACATCAGGATGAGTGAGCAATTGTTCTACAAACGTTTCATCAAAATGGGCAAATTTATGCCGATGCTGTAGATTGATTTCTCGCAGAATACGTTGAGCTCTATGCTGTTCCATTTCAGGCAAAATATTCAGTTGGATAAGCTGGCGCAGTTGCAAAGCCATCAACTCACCTTCAATAACAAAATGGCTGATGAATCCTGTGCAGTTAGCCAAATTCAAGGCTTCTATCAAAACACCCTGAGCCTCAGCCTTGCGGCCAAGCTGCCAATAAAGCAAATTACACAACAGAAGATTACGATTTAAATCGCTGACCAATGCCAATTTTCTGGCATATTCATTCAATTTCACCAAGATAGATTCAGCTTCCTCATACTGATCTAATAAGATTTTTGCCCGTGCAATATTGCGCCATTGGTTTTGATTAAAATGGTTACAAAAACTTTCTGGACGTTCTGCCTGTACCAACCACTGAGTCAAGGAATTGCTATCTTCCAAAGTCTGCCAAATAATGACACGCAATTCGTCAGTATTCGTTCGCCAATCGCGGTGATACTGCCCATTACTCAGTAAGTTTTCGCAGCGGGTCAAGTAACGGCGAGCATTATCAATATCACCTCGCACCAAAGAACATTTCGCCAGTTGGGTAACACATTGCAATTGCTGCTGTGGCTGGTAATTGGCCAATACGTCCAACCCTTGGCGCGCTGCCTCTTCTGAATCATCAATACGAGCCCAACACCACAAAAGTTGTGAACGGATCCGCAATAGAAACTCATGCATCGGCAACTGTTCCAGATGCTGTTCACGGATTAAATCAAAAGCATGGGACTGGATATCATAAGCTGCCTGCAAATAACCTTGTGCCAGTAAAATTTCACTTTGTTGCAGTAACGCCCATAAAGCATAGTGATAAACATGACAAAGGCGGGCAAGTTGCTCCGTTTGCTTCATTAATGCCAATGCTCCGGCCAACTGACCATTGCAATGCAATACTTCTCCTTTAACTGACATCGCTACAATACGGCCATATTGATTATTTGGCAGTAAATTCGCCAACGCCTTTTCAGCCAAAACATCAGCATCAGCGGGTCGTCCATCATTCATCGCCACTTGCGCTCGCAGAGCATCAAACTCTGCCAGCAATTCCGGCTCGATAGTGATTTGCTTCTGCTTTAGTGATTGTTCTGCCTGATTCAATAATGCATTGACCTCATAGTAGCGATGCTGGCTTTGTGCCAGCCACGCTTGCAACAGAACAAGACGAGGGCTTTCCAGCAACTGTTCATATGGCAGTGCATTCATACACTCTTCCAATAGGGAGAGTTTGCTGTGGTTAAACAACTCCCAGGCATGTTGCAACAAAATATCCCGTAATAAGATAGTATCTCCCGCTGCTAAGGCATGGTGAATGGCCTCCCCCGGATATCCCTGCATCAGCCACCCTTTTACGGCGGCTCTATGTAATTCGGGTAATTTCGCTGCCATTTCCCATTGGCAACGTTGACGCAAAAATGAAGCAAACAAGGGATGAAAACAGAACCACTCGCCAGAATCATCCATGCGCTGAATAAACAGCCCCTGACGTTCAATGTCTTCCAGACGCTGCTGACCGTTTTCCTCTCCTGTCAGGCAAACAATCAACCCATCATTCATAGAGCGCAGAATAGAACTATGCAGTAAGAAATCCCGCGTCTTCTGATCCACGCGATTTAAAACCTCGTCCACAAGGTAATCAGCAAGATGGCCGGCATTCATCCCTGAAAGGCGCTTTGCTGAAACTTCCGTCGTATTGCCAGATTGACGGGCAGAAAGGGCTATCAACTGCAAGGCTGTTGCCCACCCAGCAACGTCATGACATAACTGTTTGCAGTGTTCAGAATCCAATGGATTGGCTAACCGCTTGGCAAAAAATTGCTGTGTTTCCAGATAATCAAAAGCCAACTGCTGGCTATCAATCTCCAATAACTGTTCACGCACACGTAAGTTGGCAATTCCCAACGATGGCAAATGGCGTGACAGCACCACCAATGTTAAATTTTCTGGTTGATGGCGGAGAAAAAAGCGCATAGCTTCATGAATAAGACCATTCACGATCAGATGATAATCATCGATGACCAGAAAAATGGGTTGCGGCCATTCACTAAGTTCAATAAACAATTGTGCAAACAATGCAGATAAACTGGCATATTGATGTTTCTGAGCCAGTACCTCACTTTTCGCACAGTGTCCCTGCGTTGCCTGCTGAATGGCTGCAATCAGATAGCTAGCGAAACGTTCTGGCTGATTATCACTATCATCAAGAGAATACCACCCCAGATGCTCCTGTTCGGCAGCCCATTGTGACATCAAGGTAGTTTTGCCATACCCTGCGGGACTGGTTATCAATACCAGTCGATAATCCTCAATTTCATTGAACTTTTCTAACAGACGCTCCCGCATAACCATATTATTGAGTCGAAGGGGGCGACTGAGTTTCGATGGGATAAGCATTAAATTTCTCCCCTCACACGCAATGAATAAAAGCAACGAATAAAACTGATACCTGAATTTTGTTTGACACTATTAAGTCACTTACACATTAGCACTCTCTTACGACCAACAAATGTAGAGAAACGCCCATCTTTTGCAAACAAGTTGATTAATTTCATTGTGTTAAATTGCACCTTGTCACATTCTTTGGTTGCAACCTGACTATTTCTCTATGAAATTGCGAAAAAGCTCGAAAGAAATAGCTACGCCCTTACGCTCCTCCCCGCGAATATTTTTACGGGATGATGTTTCCCCATCCACTAACCTTCAGCATATCCCTGTAAATAATTCGCCAAATTTTCCTCTGTTAGTGACAGGATGCAACGCCATGCAACTATCCACATTAAAATCATCCACATTAAAATCATCCACATTAGATAAAAATCCGAGATTCGATAAAGCCTTATTTCAGGCCGCACTCACACGCCAATGGCAATCTTTCGGCCTCAGTTCCGCCCAGGAAATGACGCCACATCAGTGGTGGCAGGCCATTAGTGCAGCGGTATCTGAATTACTCCCCTTGGCTACTCAGCAAAACCGTGCCAATCCATCTTCTGATAACCAACGCCACGTGAACTATATCTCGATGGAATTTCTGATAGGCCGACTGACAGCC
Source organism: Xenorhabdus eapokensis (assembly GCF_001908105.1). Next base: position 73,109 of record NZ_MKGQ01000013.1, on the reverse strand, counting down.
AATAACTTATTGAATCTTGGTTGGTATGACGATATTCAGTCTTATCTGGCAGAAGATGGCATCATGTTGAGTGATGTGCTGGAAGAAGAAACCGATCCCGCGTTGGGCAATGGTGGGTTAGGGAGGTTAGCAGCCTGTTTTCTCGACTCAATGGCGACGATCAATCAACCTGCGACAGGGTATGGTCTCAATTATCAATATGGTCTTTTCCGCCAATCCTTTAAAGAGGGGCAACAAATTGAAACACCTGATAATTGGGAACGCGAGTCCTATCCGTGGTTTCGCCATAACACGCAATTAAAAGTCAACGTCGGTTTTGGTGGTGAAATCGCAACAACTGCTGATGGCCATGAAACTTGGGTGCCTGCATTTACCCTGATTGGTGAAGCATGGGATTTGCCTGTGCTTGGGTATCACAATGGTGTAACCCAACCGCTTCGCCTATGGCAAGCAGCTTACGATAACCCCTTTGATCTGTCACTTTTCAATGATGGGGAGTTCCTGCACGCCGAACAATCGGGCATTGAAGCAGCCAGCCTGACCAAAGTGCTCTATCCGAATGATAATCATCAGGCCGGTAAACGGCTGCGCTTGATGCAACAATATTTTCAGTGTGCCTGTGCCGTAGCCGATATCCTGCGCCGCCATCAACAAGCAGGGCGCAAAATAGAAACGCTAGCACAATACGAAGTTATCCAGCTTAACGATACTCACCCAACTATCGCAATCCCTGAAATGATGCGTCTTCTGCTTGATGAATACCAGTTAAGTTGGGAAGCAGCCTGGGAAATCACAGGAAAAACTTTCGCCTATACTAACCATACTTTGCTGCCGGAAGGCTTAGAACGTTGGGATGAACAATTGATGAGTGAGCTTCTGCCACGCCATCATCGCATCATTCAGGAAATCAACCGACGCTTTAAAAAAACCGTTGAACAAGTCTGGTCTGATAATCAACAAGTCTGGGAAAAATTAGCGGTTATCCATGACAATCAAGTCAGAATGGCTAACCTTTGCGTTGTCGCCTGCTTTGCTGTTAATGGAGTCGCAGCGCTGCATTCATCCTTGATCGTGACAGATCTGTTCCCTGAATATCACCAGTTGTGGCCAACTAAATTCCACAACGTGACTAATGGTGTCACCCCGCGTCGTTGGTTAAAACAGTGTAACCCTGCACTCTCTTCATTAATTGACCAAACATTAGGTCATGAGTGGGTAAATGATCTCGCTGCTTTAAAACAACTCGAACCTTATGCCGACGATACCGCCTTCCGTGACACTTATCGAGCTGTTAAGCAAGACAATAAAATTCGCCTGTCCAATTATGTCAATAAGGTAATGGGACTGAAGATTGATCCTCATGCTATTTTCGATATACAGATAAAGCGCCTGCATGAATACAAGCGTCAACATCTGAACCTGCTCCATATCTTGTCACTTTATCGGCAGATTCAGGAAAATCCGGCCTTAGATATCCATCCCCGTGTTTTCCTGTTCGGTGCCAAAGCAGCGCCCGGCTATTATCTGGCAAAAAACATCATCTCTGCCATCAATCATGCCGCTGAAAAGATCAATCATGACCCGATCGTCCGTGATCGCATTAAAATTGCCTTTATCCCCGACTATAATGTTTCCGCTGCGGAACTGATGATCCCAGCAGCCGATGTATCAGAACAAATCTCCACTGCGGGCAAAGAAGCTTCCGGTACAGGCAATATGAAATTGGCCTTAAATGGCGCACTCACCATCGGAACGCTGGATGGAGCGAATGTCGAAATTGCTGAACAAGTCGGAAACGACCATATCTTTATCTTCGGCAAGACCGTAGAAGAAGCTAAGGCTTTACTAAATAGCGGCTATAACCCACAAACTATACTTCAACAGGATCATCATCTAAAAAATCTCCTTGGCTCCCTCGCCAATGGTGAATTCAGCCACGGAGATACGCACGCATTTGATCTTATGTTACACAGCCTGACTGATGGTGGTGACCCTTATTTAGTGTTGGCTGATTTTGCCTCTTATTGCCACGCTCATAAACAAATTGACTCTCGATATCGCGATGCCCAAAGCTGGACGCGCAGTACTGTACTCAATACCGCTCGAATGGGTAACTTTAGTGCTGACCGCGCTATTCAGGATTATCAACAACGCATCTGGAAAACCAAATAGGGATTGAGTATGGAAAACAAATGCCTTGATGATTTGGCAACTAAAGCCGGCATCGCCAGCGAATATATTAATGCCTATGGAAAACCACAGGCGATCCCTGCTGAAATCAGGCATCGAATATTAGAAGCAATGAATACAGATATACCGGTCGAAAGGCCGGTTTCCCATTTAGATGCTTCCTTTTTACCTAATGTGAAGGTGGTTATTCAGGGGCAAATAGTGACTCTGCCTCTGGAAGATACATATCATTATCAATGGCAGATACACACTGAGCAAGGTGAGGTATTTCATGGTCACTGCCAGCATCAACTCTCTTTACCGACCGACCTCCCCTTGGGGTATCACACTCTGAGCCTAGTACCGAAAGTGAAGCCAAAGAATCACTCTCAGTACTCGATGCAACTTATCGTTGCTCCTGAACGTTGTTACGAACCGGATGCCATAACACGTGGGGAAAAACTCTGGGGCGCCTGCATTCAGCTTTATACCCTGCGATCAGAAAATAATTGGGGAATTGGTGATTTTGGCGATCTGAAATATATGCTGCAAGAACTAGCACAACGTGGTGGCGCCTTTATTGGCTTGAACCCTCTTCATGCCATATATCCTGCAATGCCTGAAAATGCCAGCCCTTACAGCCCATCATCCCGTCACTGGCTTAATATCATCTATATTGCCGTGAATCAGGTTGAAGATTTTAATGATAGCACCGAAGCACAAGCGTGGTGGCATTCAGCGGAAACACAATCCAAACTCCGACAAGCCCGCCAGGAAGAGTGGGTTGATTACACCACAGTAATGACACTAAAAATGGCTGCATTGCGTCTAACTTATCCGCAATTTAAGCGCCGATCTGGTGATGATCCCCAACAAATTGCTTTCCAACAATTTGTCACCAAAGGAGGCAAAAACCTTTATTATCAAGCTGCTTATGATGCTCTACATCAAAAGCTATATGGGGAAAATAATGTTTATTGGGGCTGGCCGGTATGGCCGGAAGAATACCGTGAACCGGAGAGTGATGCGGTTAAGACATTCTGCCATTCACATCCACAGGAGATAGCGTTTTTCCTTTGGCTGCAATGGCTAGCTGATACCCAGCTTGCCGAATGCTTCACTACCAGCCAAGCCAATCACATGCCGATTGGTATTTACCGCGATCTTGCTGTTGGAGTAGCGCAAGGCGGTTCAGAAACCTGGTGTAACCGAAACATCTATTGCACTAAGGCATCTGTCGGAGCGCCTCCCGATATTCTGGGACCACGGGGGCAAAATTGGGGGCTTCCGCCAATGAATCCCCACGTATTAAAAGCACAAGCCTATCAACCTTTCATTGAATTATTGCGTAGTAATATGCGTCATTGCGGTGCATTGCGTATCGATCATGTGATGTCATTGCTCAGACTTTGGTGGATACCACAAGGAGAAACCGCCGATAAAGGCGTTTATGTCCATTATCCGGTTGACGATCTGCTGGCAATATTGGCATTGGAAAGCCAGCGCAATCATTGCTTAGTAATAGGTGAAGATTTAGGAATTGTACCGGAAGAAATCGTCGGTAAATTACGGGACAGTGGTGTTTATTCCTATAAAGTATTCTATTTTGAACGCAATGAGCAGGGTGAATACCGCACTCCCGATGAATACCCTGTGCAAGCAATGGCGACCATTACTACCCATGACTTACCTACCTTGCGTGGATTCTGGCAAAATGAAGATCTAATCTTAGGAGAATCCATCGGCTTATATCCTGATAAAGCCCTTCTTGCCGATTTATATTTGGAGCGCAAACGCTGCAAGCAAGCATTATTAACCAGTTTAAATCGTCACGGCTATTTACCAGAAGGATTGTCCAAGACAGATACCCCTTCCTCATTTCAGGTATCAGTATCACTGGCGCAAACTGAACATCCGATGTCAAATGCTATAAATCAAAGCATACATCGCTATATAGCCCATAGCACCTGTGCTTTATTAGGATTACAACCGGAAGATTGGCTGGATATGGAACGCCCCGTTAATATTCCTGGCACAACCGAGGAATACCCTAACTGGCGACGAAAACTTACTTCTACGTTGGAAACTATGTTTGCGGATACCCATATCAACTATCTGTTCCAAACAATCGGAGAGTGCCGAAAACAAGGTTAATAACTGACTGAGTTAACAACCAGTTATCCAAATTGCAGTCCAGTAGCAAGAAAACGCCCCCAATCATATATAGCTAAATATGATTGGGGGCGAGGATCAGCCTTTCACTCCTCCCGACGTTAATCCACCGACTAACCAACGTTGAGCAAGTAAGAAAACTGCCGTGATAGGAATAGCGGAAAGCACAGCCGCAGCGGCAAAATCTCCCCAGAGATAGTTCTGTGGGTGAAGATATTGCTGCATTCCCACTGCCAGCGTGTAATTATCCACATCACGTAATAACAGAGATGCAACAGGTACTTCAGTGATCACGCCAATAAACGACAAAATAAACACCACAGCCAATATAGGTACAGAAAGCGGTAACAATACCAAACGGAAAATTTGCCACGATGTCGCGCCATCTAACATCGCTGCTTCTTCCAGAGAACGATCTATCGTTTCGAAATAACCTTTTATCGTCCATACATGCAAAGCAATTCCGCCCAGGTAGGCAAAAATCACACCACCGTGGGTATTGAGACCGAGGAAAGGAATATATTCTCCTAAACGATCAAATAAGGCATATAGCGCCACCAAAGAAAGTACCGCCGGAAACATTTGAAAAATTAGCATTGCCTTGAGTAAGGTGCTTTTTCCACGAAAGCGCATTCGAGCAAATGCATACGCGCACGTCGTTGATAATGCCACAATGCCAGTGGCAGTAATGAAAGCAACTTTTACAGAGTTCCAAAGCCATTGCATAACCGGAAATGGGGGAAGCGTGACGTGTCCATCAGCAGATTCCACGCTATAACCAAATGCCAGTTTCCAGTGTTCCCATGAAATAGTGTCTGGAATCAAGTTACCCGTAGCAAAATTACCCGGACGCAAAGAAATAGCAATGACCATGAGCAGAGGGAACAAAATCATGGCAATAAAAGCCAGCATTAATATATGTGTTCCCCATATCCGCCATCGCTGCGATTTGGGCTGTACCATCGCCATCTTCTTTTCTCCTTAATCAAATTTCATGCGGGCAGTTTTCAAATTGATGATGGCTAATGCACCCACCAATAAGAAGATCAATGTGGCAATTGCTGCTGCCAGACCAAAATCCTGCCCACCACCACCTTCAAATGCGATACGGTAGGTGTAATTCACCAAAAGATCGGTATAACCCGCTGGGGTCGATGTACCAATATGATCAGGTTTACCATTGGTTAGCAGTTGAATCAGGACAAAGTTATTAAAATTGAAAGCAAAGCTGGCAATCATTAACGGGGTCAATGGCTTAATCAATAATGGAAAGGTAATTTTGGTAAAATTCTGCCACGGCCCTGCACCATCAAGTGCCGATGCCTCATAAAGGTCATCAGGAATAGATTTCAGCAATCCCATGCAAAGAATCATCATATAGGGATAACCCAACCACGTATTTACAATAATCAACATGGTTCGAGCTAGTGTCGGATCGGTAAACCAATCTGGTTTAAAACCAAACAACCCATTTAGCACCAGATTAATTTCACCAAAACTTTGGTTAAATAATCCTTTGAAAATCAGAATGGAAATAAACGAAGGAACAGCATAAGGTAAAATAAGCAGTACACGGTAAATCGCTCGTCCCTTAAGCGCCTCCCACTGTACAATACAAGCGAGAACCATTCCTAGGGTAACCGTCAATGCCACTGTCACTAGGGAGAAAACGACTGTCCAGACAAAAATGGACAGAAAAGGTTTTTGGATACCTTCATCCTGTATCACCCGTAGAAAATTTTTCCAACCAATAGAAACCGTAAATCCAGGACTTAACGTTTCCTTAGTCCATTCTCCTTCAGCATTCATGGATTGGTAGAACCCTGTATCCATATTTGGCCGGTATCGTATGCCAGTTTGTTTATCGGTCAGTGTCATTCCATCTTCATCGAGGGAATAAAGAGGGTTTATCGCAGAAAACTGGCGCAAAGAACTCATTCTCAGTTTACTGCCATCAGGAAGAACGACAACCAATTGATTCAACGCCTGCCGATACTGAGTAATAGTACGCAGTGTGGCAGCATTGTTTTCAAACTTCTTCTCTTGTTCATGGAGGGGCAGGATAATTTCTTCCGTTCCCGTAAGAGAAAAAGGCTCAGATATCAATAAATTATTGCTATCAGGAACGTTCAAAGCCAAGACCCACTGTTCAGATATCGGATAGAGTTTGAAATTAAATGGCTCCCCTGTCTGATAATGGCGACTCATCAATACCGTTTGAGCACGTTCAAATGTCAATTGGTTAGTGCTGCTATAATTTGTAAAAGCAATAGCAATCGTGCAAATAAGCGGAAACAGTATAAATATCCCTATTCCAGCAATTCCAGGGTAGGTATAGCGCCAAACATAAGCCTTTCGGTTGGAAAAAACATAAATACCACTTCCCAGTAATATCAGTGTTACCATTGCAAACAGGTATTCTCCCTGTGCATACATCAGCACAACCAGATAACCTGTAAAAAGTAGACAAAAACCTACCATCAACCATTTCAGGGCAGGATGCTGCCACCATACTGTTTTTTCTAATGTCGCTGACATCTTGCACTTCCTGTTACCAAAAATTGTGATTATCCAACACCTATCACAATAAGGGCTAAGGCTCCTTAGATTCAGGAGCCTGTCATTCGTTTATTTTGTCATTCTTGCTTCAGCATCATTAAGGGCAGCATCTATCGTCTGACGCCCACTGATAGTGTTAAGGACAGCGCTACGCATTGCGTACCAGAAACTACTCATTTGGGAGATATTTGGCATAATTTCGCCGTTTTGGGCATTTGCCATCGTGGCAGCAATACGTGGATCTTTCGCCAGGATCTCCTGATAGGATTTCAAGGCCACCGCGCCTAACGGTTTATCTTTGTCCATCATCGCTAATCCTTCATTGGTTAGCAGATAATTTTCCAAAAATTCTTTCGCTAATTCTTTATTAGGACTGGCCGCATTAATGCCCGCGGTTAAAATGCCAACAAAGGGTTTAGAGGGTTTTCCTTTAAAAGTGGGTAATAAGGTAACACCATAATTAATCTTACTTTTATCTACGTTCGCCCACGCCCAGGGGCCATTAATTGTCATTGCTGCTTTGCCTTTATTAAATGCCGCTTCGGCAATGGAGTAATCGATATCTGCATTGAGATGTTTGTTTTTGACTAAATCAACCAGAAATTTCATTCCCGCTTTAGAGCCTGCGTTATTCACTCCGCTGTCTTTAACATTATAAGTACCGTTCTCTGCTTTGAAGGCATATCCGCCATCGGCAGCAATGAGGGGCCAAGTGAAATACGGTTCCTGTAAATTGAACATGATTGCGCTTTTATTCTGCTTTTTCAGCTCATTATCTAAGGCCGGGATTTCTTCCCATGTTTTAGGAGGAGATTTAATCAGGTCTTTATTGTAGATAAGAGAAAGGGCTTCAACTGCGACAGGGTATCCTACCAATTTTCCGTCATAACGAACGGCATCCCACGTAAAGGGAAATAATTTATCAATAAACGATTTATCAGGAGTAATTTCAGCAACTAATCCTGATTGGGCATAACCACCAAAGCGATCATGTGCCCAGAAAATAATATCTGGCCCATCTCCACTGGCAGCAATTTGGGTATATTTTTCTTCCAGTTTGTCAGGATGCTCAACAGTGACAGGAATTCCCGTTTCTTGTGCAAATTTTTCACCAACCTGTGCCAGTCCGTTATAACCTTTATCACCATTGATCCAAATGACCAACTTTCCTTCTTCCGGCTTTGCGAAAGCCGAAGCAGACAATACACATGTTGTTAAAACGGAAAGCATCAGGGTACGAGTCCCTACTTTTAAAATTTTCTTGGTCATCATTCCGCCTTTTTCATTTGTTAGTTCAAGATAATTATCTTTATTACATCGCGATAAAATGGCACAAGTGTGCAATCAATATAAAAAAGACTCATCCTCCCCAGCTCTACGCCTCATACCGCACGAGTGTGAACTAGCTTACAAAAACAATTAAAATCAGAACGTTAACACTAAGATAGCATCTTTTTTTGGGATTTAAGTCACATCTTGCCTGACAATTTTCTCCTTCCTCTCTTAATCACATTAAGCTCGTCCTCCTGATTCCTCCACCATCAAAAATTCTGGAATGGAGGATCCTCGCACCTGTTATTTTATACACAATCCTGCCATCAGTTTTTTACGCAGTTTCTCACTACGAAATAAGAAACGAAGAGAAATAAGAAACAAACAGAAAACTGAGGCGGCAAATCCGAGGGAGGGAACAAATGTCTAGCATCACATTCCGCAATGTATCTAAATCATATGGTGAAATTGTCATCTCCAAAGATCTTAATCTTGATATTCAGGAAGGGGAATTCGTCGTATTCGTCGGCCCGTCAGGGTGTGGGAAATCGACACTGCTAAGGATGATCGCGGGATTGGAAGATGTTACATCCGGTGATTTGCTGATAGACGGAAAACGAATGAATGATGTCCCACCAGCTAAACGCAGCATCGGTATGGTTTTTCAGTCTTATGCGTTATATCCCCATCTCTCTGTTGCAGACAACATGTCATTCGGCATGAAGTTGGCGGGTGTCAAAAAAAGCGATATTCAAAAACGGGTACAACAAGTTGCAGAAACCCTCCAGCTTGCCCATCTATTGGATCGTCGTCCCAAGGCGCTGTCCGGCGGTCAACGTCAGCGAGTCGCCATTGGCCGAACCCTGGTTGCTGAACCTAATATTTTTTTACTGGATGAACCTCTTTCCAACCTAGATGCTGCCTTGCGTGTTCAGATGAGAATTGAAATTTCACGTTTACACAAGCGACTACAACGTACCATGGTCTATGTCACTCATGACCAAACCGAAGCCATGACTCTGGCAGATAAGATTGTTGTTCTGGATGGGGGCAATATTGCTCAGGTTGGTAAGCCACTTGAAATTTATCACTATCCTGCTAACCGCTTTGTCGCAGGTTTTATTGGTTCACCAAAAATGAATTTCCTGCCAGTAAAAGTTTCAGCGATTGCTGTTGATCAAGTACAGATCATCCTGCCTAACGGCCAGCCCGTTTGGTTACCTGTTGAAAGCAAAGGACTAACTGTCGGAAGTAATGTATCTTTGGGTATTCGCCCCGAACATCTTTTGCCTAATGATGTCGCCGATGTTACGTTAGAGGGGACAGTACAGATCGTGGAACAACTGGGGAACGAAACCCAGATACACATCCGCATACCTGCCATTCATCAAAATTTGGTTTACCGCCAACCTGATATTGTTCTCGTTAAAGAAGGTGCAGATTTCTCTATCGGATTAGCACCTCACCGATGTCATCTTTTCCGTGAAGATGGAACTGCATGTCAGCGTTTACATAAAGAACCCGGAGTCTAGATCCGCGGCCATAAAAAAATAACAGGAGAATCATTATGCGTATATTGTCTCTCTCATTGGCTATACTAACCAGTTTATTATCCATGCAGGCTATTGCTGTTGATTTCCACGGTTATGCCCGTTCAGGCATTGGCTGGACAGGGAATGGCGGTGAGCAGAAATGTGCCAAAGTCACTGGAGCGCCGAGTAAATACCGTCTTGGTAACGAATGTGAAACCTATGCTGAACTTAAATTAGGGCAAGAGTTATGGAAAGAAGGTAATAAAAGTTTCTATTTTGATACCAACTTAGCCTATTCCGTCCGTCAGCAAAAAGACTGGGAAGATACCAAACCTGGTTTTCGTGAAGTCAACGTGAAAGCAACCAATATTATTGATTGGCTGCCTGGTTCAACACTGTGGGCGGGTAAACGTTTCTACCAACGTCACGATGTACATATGATCGACTTCTATTACTGGGATATTTCCGGTCCTGGCGCAGGATTGGAAAATATTGACCTTGGTTTTGGCAAACTTTCCTTCGCTGTAACCCGTAATACAGAAGAAGGAGGTTCATATGGATGGATTGATAATAAACGCAAAGACGCCCCAAATACTTCAAATGACATTTTTGATATACGGTTAGCCAACTTACCAGTTAATGCTGGCGGTACGCTGGAGCTTGGTATTGATTATGGGCGTGCCAATACACGTAAGGGATATCAGCTTAATAAACAAGCATCTAAAGACGGTGTGATGCTAACCGCCGAACATACCCAAAGCCTGTTGGGTGGCTTCAACAAATTTGTCTTACAGTACGCAACTGACGCTATGATTTCCAGCGGTAATGGACGTTCCGAAGGAGCAAATATAGACAACAACGGACATATGCTGCGCATTCTGAACCACGGTGCCATTAGTATCAACAAGAAATGGGACCTCATGTATGCCGCCATGTATCAAGACATTGACCGCGACAATAACAATGGCAATACATGGTATACCGTAGGTATCCGCCCAATGTATAAGTGGACACCGATAATGAGTACCTTAATGGAAGTGGGTTATGACCATGTGAAGTCACAACGCACCAAAGCAAACAATGATCAATTCAAAATCACTCTGGCCCAACAATGGCAAGCAGGTGACAGCATGTGGTCACGCCCTGCTATCCGTTTATTCACCACTTACTCTAAATGGAATGAAAAATGGGGCTATGACAATGGCGGCGTTGCCTACCAAGATACACCAGTACATAAATTCAGTCGTGGGAACAGTGATGAGTTTACATTTGGTGCCCAATTTGAGGCTTGGTGGTAATGAAAAAGCAATTACTCTCACTTTGTCTCGGTGCCCTGCTCTGTAACATGATTCCGGCGAGTTATGCTACATCAGATATCGCACTGTCTGACACTACAAAATCTGGCATAGAAACAACTAATGCTGCGCCAACGTTGTCTTTGCCAACCTTGCAGAAATTACAGTGGCAGCCCATTAATACTCATGGCACTCAGACTATTATTCTTGATAGTACATCACAGCAACTTAATGATGGTCATACTCAAGGTGCAGTAGCCACATTTGCTTTACCGGCCAATCAAGGCTCATTAGAAATCACGCTGAACAGTCTGATAAAAGATAAGCAGGTATATTCACCGAATGTTTTAGTCTTTGATGAACAACTCCGTCCTGCGGCCTTTTATCCAAGCCACTATTTCCGCTATCAACAGCCAAGTATTATGTCCACCGATCGGCTTGAAGGAGTATTAAAGCTAACACCGGCATTGGGGCAACAGCGAATCTATTTGCTGATTTATACCACCCGTTCTGATTTACAAGCTTCGACACAAATGGTCGATCCTGCTAAGGCTTATGCTAAAGGTGTCGGTAATTCCGTGCCGGATATTCCAGATCCGATCGCTCGCCATACAGAAACAGGTACATTAACGTTAAAAGTGCAATCAGAAAGCAATGCAAGCAATATCCTGATAGGCCAGGTATTTTCTTCACCTGCACCTAAACCAGTTACCATCGGTTCTACACAAGTATCTACATCGCCGATAAAAACAGCCCCGACTGATGCACCGCAATCTGCGGCCCCAGTAGTTAAACCTGTACTGAACGATACCGAACGGTATTTCAATGACGCTATCAAAAAAGCTATTAACAATGGTGATGTTGATAAGGCATTGAAACTGTTGGATGAAGCAGAACGACTCGGTTCCCCAACTGCACGGGAAACTTTTATCAAGGTGATAAAAAACAAAAAATAAATTGATTCATCAAATAATTATAGAAATATATTTAACTTAAGGGCCTAAGGGAATAGGCTCTTGAAAGATGCAAATTCATTATCCTTCTCAGATGGATTTTCATTGCATAGCATTACCAACATCATATTTACTTAAAGTAATCCACAATCCCTTTCTTATTCAGATAATTCTTTATTTTTACACGGAACTTATAAACCAAACAGATAAAAATTAGCAACAGTAAAACACCAAAAATAAACCTAGGCATTATAAATGAAAATACAATGCAGAATAAAACCCCTATGGAAAGTAATGAAATAATAGTTTCCTTCATGGCAATCTTAAATATCCTTGCAAAAAACTTAATAGTGCACTTTATAATGTTATAAAAAACTTCCAATATTAATCCCAAGAAATCCATCACTTCAATCCTCAGTAAAAAAATATCATATTAGAATGTTCTCTTGCTATTTAGCAATTAAATTATTTCATATCCTACATTCAATCATTAAGCGATCCTAAAGGCATTAAATAGGGTTCATTAGCTATCATTTTTGCCATTTTTTCAATCGGATCTGTCCGCAATATATATAATCGTTTCAAAGCAAAGGGATTATCCCCTAACTTAACTTTTCCCTTTACCGTGGTGACTGCCAAATGAAACCCAGCTTGTTGAGCTGCTTTTATTGCCTTTAAATTATATCCACCAAAAGGATAGGAAAGGTAAAGTACATAGGGATTTAATCGTGATAACGCCCGTCTGGAACGTTCAAAATCATACAGGATATTATGATATGACCGACGCAATAATATAGGATGTTGATTCTTTCCGAAACGATGCAAAAAATGGGTATGAGACTGAAAATCAAATACATCTTGCATAGCATATAGTTCTGGGAGGCTTAAAAATTGCAGGGTATTAGGATCCCATTTCTGCGGGTGGCGTTTAATTCTGGATGAAATAATAAAGAGTGTAGCTTTCTGACCATTTTCTTTCAAAATGGGATAGGCATAACGATAAACGGATTTCAGCCCATCATCAAAGGTTAAGCCAACCACTTTTGCTGGCAAGTTAATGGAACTATTTAAGTAGCTCTCTAATTCATAGAATGAAATTGTGGTATAACCTGCTCGCTTTAAATAAGCCATCTGCTCACGAAATGCAGTCAGGGATGTTATTGTTGAGGTATGTAGAAAATGCTTAGTGGCTTTAAGCACATGGTGATAAGTTAACAAAGGAATGCCATTGTCCAATTCAGCATCCCGATCACTAATATAGCCCAATCGATCACCCAAATTAATTTCATACCAAGTATGGTGGGAAGCATCTTGTAATTTGTCTAAAATTGGATAACGGAGATTTCCCTGCAAAATTGCAACTGGCTTGCTCTCTGTATCAGGTGCGCTATGAATTCGAACCACCTTAAAAACCATCAAGTTTTGGGAGACTTTTTTGTGAAGAGTATTGAAAGGATCACTGGGAAATGAAGATTTTTTAATTTCCTTTAAATTTTTTTTGGCTATATAACCGATCTCATTACCAAAATGAACTGCATAATAATCCTCTCCTTCTTCTTCAGCAACTTTAAAGGCTTGCCCTTGCTTTAATAACCCTACTTTGATGAGGTGTTCGCCTACCCAAGAATAGATTTCACTGTCTTTAGTAGCCTCCATGTATCGATAATAAGGAAAGTCGTGATGCTGTGATAAAGCTGGATTGGAAAAACAGACCAAAAATGCTAAGGCAATAATATAAACAATTCGTCTCATTTTAATTTTCCATCCAATAAAAAATGCCCTCTACCAAGAGAGGGCATTTCACAATTAGTGATATCGATATTTAGCTCTACTATAGAGTATGCTATGCATCACGATATTACTCGTTATCGCTGCTACCAAAACCTGCATTCAACAATTCAGCAAGGTTTGCAGTGGCCTCGTCAACGCTAACTTGTGGCGCTGTAACCACTTCGTTTTCTTGACGACGACGGATGCGATCCTGATGGTAAGCATAACCTGTACCCGCAGGGATCAGACGCCCAACGATGACGTTCTCTTTCAAGCCACGCAGTTCATCACGTTTACCTGCAACCGCTGCCTCAGTCAGAACGCGAGTGGTTTCCTGGAACGACGCCGCAGAAATGAAGGATTCTGTTGCCAGTGATGCCTTGGTGATACCCAACAGGTCACGCTGGAAGGTAGCGGGTACTTTGCCATCCTGCTCCAGTTTGCGGTTAGATACTTTAACGCGTGCGTATTCAACCTGCTCACCTTCAAGGAATTCGGAGCTACCTGCGCTCGCAATAGTTGCTTTACGCAGCATCTGACGAACGATAACTTCAATGTGTTTATCGTTAATCTTAACGCCTTGCAGACGGTAAACTTCCTGTACTTCGTTAGTGATGTAACGAGCAACCGCGTGAACACCACGCAGGCGCAGAATGTCATGTGGAGATTCTGGGCCATCGGAGATCACGTCACCACGTTCAACCACTTCACCTTCGAACACGTTGAGCTGACGCCATTTAGGGATCATCTCTTCGTAAGGTTCACTACCATCCAGTGGGGTAATGACCAGACGGCGCTTGCCTTTGGTTTCTTTACCGAAGGAAACGATACCGCTGATTTCTGCCAGGATAGCCGGCTCTTTCGGACGACGAGCTTCGAACAAGTCCGCAACGCGTGGCAGACCACCGGTGATATCTTTAGTACCGCCAGATTCCTGAGGAATACGCGCCAGCGTATCACCCGCAGAGATGGACATACCATCTTCCAACTGAACAATCGCTTTACCTGGCAGGAAGTACTGAGCAGGCATATCTGTACCTGGGATCAGAACGTCATTACCTTGGGCATCTACGATCCTCAGTGCTGGACGCAGGTCTTTACCGCTACCGGTACGCTCCGCACTATCCAGAACGACCAGTGAAGACAGGCCAGTCAGTTCATCCGTCTGACGGGTAATGGTTTGACCATCAACCATGTCGTAGAACTGGATAATACCGGATACTTCACTCACGATTGGCATGGTATGTGGATCCCAGTTCGCAACGGTTTCACCGCCGGTTACTGTCTCACCATCACCTTTCGTCAATACCGAGCCGTAAGGTACTTTATAGCTCTCTTTGGTACGACCGAAATCGTCAATCAGGCGCAATTCGGTATTACGAGAGGTAATAACCAGTTTGCCCGCTGAGTTGGTAACAAATTTCGCGTTGCTCAGCTTCAGATGACCTTTGTTACGTACCTGAATGCTAGATTCTGCTGCCGCACGAGATGCCGCACCACCGATGTGGAACGTACGCATCGTCAACTGTGTACCTGGTTCACCGATTGACTGTGCTGCGATAACACCGATCGCTTCACCTTTGTTGATCAGGTGACCACGAGCAAGGTCACGGCCGTAACAGTTCGCACAAACACCAAAGTCAGTTTCACAACTAACTACGGAACGGACTTTCACGCTGTCAACAGAGTTCTCTTCTAACAGATCACACCATTTTTCGTTCAGCAATGTGTTACGTGGAACCAGAATATCCGCTGTACCTGGTTTCAGGATGTCTTCTGCCGCTACACGTCCTAATACACGTTCACGCAGTGGCTCTTTAACATCACCACCTTCGATAACCGGAGTCATCAGGATACCATCGAGCGTACCACAGTCATCTTCGGTTACTACCAAGTCTTGAGCAACGTCAACCAGACGACGAGTCAGGTAACCGGAGTTCGCCGTTTTCAATGCGGTATCCGCAAGACCTTTACGAGCACCGTGGGTTGAGATGAAGTACTGGAGTACGTTCAACCCTTCACGGAAGTTCGCGGTAATTGGGGTTTCGATGATGGAGCCATCTGGCGTTGCCATCAGACCACGCATACCCGCCAACTGACGGATCTGAGCAGCAGAACCACGCGCACCGGAGTCGGCCATCATAAAGATGTTGTTGAAAGAAACCTGTTGCTCTTCTTCACCGTTACGGTTAATCACCGTTTCAGTAGACAGGTTTTCCATCATCGCTTTAGCAACACGTTCGTTTGCCGCAGCCCAGATATCGATAACCTTGTTATAGCGTTCGCCGGCAGTTACCAGACCTGACTGGAACTGCTCCTGAATTTCGGCCACTTCTGCTTCCGCTTCCGCGATGATGCCTTCTTTCTTCTCAGGAATGACCATGTCATCGATACCTACAGATACTCCGGAACGAGCAGCGTAAGCAAAACCGGTATACATAGTCTGGTCAGCTAAGATAACCGTTGGTTTCAGGCCCAGTATGCGGTAACAGGTGTTCAGCATTCTGGAGATGGCTTTTTTACCCAACGGCTGGTTGATCAGTGAGTATGGCAGGCCACGCGGCACAATCATCCACAGGATGGCACGACCGATGGTGGTATCAACCAAGCCTGTGTTGATAGTCACATTGCCTTCGCCATCTCTCACTTCTTCTGTGATACGAACTTTGACACGGGCATGCAGAGAAGCCAGACCCGCACGATAAACGCGCTCTGCTTCTTTAGGACCGGTCAGAACCATGCCTTCGCCTTTCGCGTTAACACAGTCACGAGTCATGTAGTACAGACCCAATACAACGTCCTGAGATGGAACGATGATTGGTTCACCGCTCGCTGGAGACAGGATGTTGTTGGTAGACATCATCAACGCACGCGCTTCCAACTGAGCTTCCAGCGTCAACGGTACGTGAACAGCCATCTGGTCACCATCGAAGTCGGCGTTATACGCCGCACACACCAGTGGGTGCAACTGAATAGCTTTACCTTCGATCAGGACAGGTTCAAATGCTTGAATACCCAGACGGTGAAGGGTTGGTGCACGGTTCAGCAGAACTGGGTGCTCACGGATGACTTCATCCAGGATATCCCATACAACGGCTTCTTCACGCTCAACCATTTTCTTGGCGGCTTTGATAGTTGTCGCCAGGCCACGCAGTTCCAGCTTGCCGTAAATGAATGGTTTGAACAGCTCCAGTGCCATCTTCTTAGGAAGACCACACTGATGCAAACGCAGGTATGGACCTACGGTAATTACAGAACGGCCTGAGTAGTCAACACGTTTACCCAGCAAGTTCTGACGGAAACGACCCTGTTTACCCTTGATCATGTCTGCCAGGGATTTCAGAGGACGCTTGTTAGAACCGGTAATCGCACGACCACGACGACCGTTATCCAGCAGCGCATCAACCGCTTCCTGCAACATACGTTTTTCGTTACGTACAATGATATCTGGCGCAGCCAGATCCAACAGGCGCTTCAAACGGTTGTTACGGTTAATAACGCGACGATACAGATCGTTCAGGTCTGAAGTTGCGAAACGACCACCATCCAGTGGAACCAATGGACGCAAATCCGGTGGCAGAACTGGCAGAACGGTCAGAACCATCCACTCTGGTTTGTTACCAGACTGAATGAACGCTTCCAGCAGTTTAATACGCTTGGTCAGTTTCTTACGCTTGGTTTCAGAGTTGGTTTCATTCAGCTCTTCGCGCAAGGTTTCACATTCGTTTTCCAGATCGATGCTTTTCAGCAAAGCCTGGATGGCTTCTGCACCCATTTTTGCGTCAAATTCATCACCGAACTCTTCCAGAGCATCCAGATACTGCTCTTCAGTCAGGATTTGACTACGCTCAAGGCTGGTCATGCCGCCTTCAACAACCACATAGGATTCGAAGTACAGGACGCGTTCAATGTCACGCAAAGGCATGTCCAGCAACAAACCGATGCGGGATGGCAGAGATTTCAAGAACCAGATGTGAGCGGTTGGAGATGCCAGCTCGATGTGCCCCATACGTTCACGACGAACTTTGGTCTGGGTTACTTCAACGCCACACTTCTCACAAATCACACCACGGTGTTTCAAACGCTTGTATTTACCACACAAGCATTCGTAATCTTTTACTGGCCCGAAAATACGCGCACAGAAAAGACCGTCACGCTCAGGCTTGAACGTACGGTAGTTAATAGTTTCCGGCTTTTTTACTTCCCCGAATGACCACGAACGGATCATATCTGGAGAGGCCAGAGCAATTTTGATCGCATCAAACTCTTCGGTCTTGGTTTGCGCTTTCAGAAACTTCAATAAGTCTTTCACGAAATGGCTCCTGTCGGAGTTAGACCTGTTAGGTGAGTGGCCCATGCCACTCCCCTCTATAACCAGTATAACCACTGGGATCAGTGCAACCACTGGCTGGTAAACCGCCCGACATTCTTATGTTTCAACATACAGTCGGGCAGTACCAGTGGGAAA
Organism: Xenorhabdus eapokensis; assembly: GCF_001908105.1. The sequence goes on along the minus strand of NZ_MKGQ01000013.1, from coordinate 54,919 downwards.
ACGATTTATTCGTCTTCCAGCTCGATGTTGATACCCAACGAACGGATTTCTTTCAGCAATACGTTGAAAGATTCCGGCATGCCTGGTTCCATCTGGTGGTTACCATCCACGATGTTTTTATACATCTTGGTTCGACCGTTAACATCGTCAGATTTAACGGTGAGCATTTCTTGCAGGGTGTACGCCGCACCGTATGCTTCCAATGCCCACACTTCCATCTCACCGAAGCGCTGTCCACCGAACTGTGCCTTACCACCCAGCGGCTGCTGAGTCACCAGGCTGTAAGAACCGGTAGAACGGGCGTGCATCTTGTCATCAACCAAGTGGTTCAATTTCAGCATGTACATGTAACCAACGGTTACCTGACGCTCGAATTGTTCACCTGTACGGCCATCGAACAGGGTGATCTGACCGGAAGTCGGCAAGCCACCCAGTTGCAACAACTCTTTGATTTCTGTCTCTTTTGCACCGTCAAAGACAGGTGTTGCGATAGGCATACCTTTTCTCAAGTTTTCTGCCAGACGCATCACTTCTTCATCGGTGAAGGTGCCCAAGTCAACTTTCTGACGGGTGTCATCACCCAGATCATAAGCTTTCTGGATAAATTCACGCAGTTTGGCAACTTCTTGTTGCTGTTTCAGCATTGCATTGATCTTGTCACCAATACCTTTCGCCGCCATGCCCAAGTGAGTTTCCAGAATCTGACCGATGTTCATACGTGATGGTACGCCCAGCGGGTTCAGTACGATGTCCACTGGTGTGCCGTTTTCATCGTAAGGCATGTCTTCGATCGGGTTGATCTTGGAGATAACACCTTTGTTACCGTGACGACCTGCCATCTTGTCACCAGGCTGGATCTGGCGTTTCACAGCCAGATACACTTTGACAATTTTCAGCACGCCTGGTGCCAGATCGTCGCCCTGAGTGATCTTACGGCGTTTAGCATCCAGTTTTTTCTCGAACTCTACTTTCAGTTCGTCATACTGTTCTGCCAACTGCTCCAACTGATTTTGTTTTTCTTCATCAGCCAGACCCAGCTCCAACCAACGCTCACGAGGAAGTTTGCTGAGTTTTTCCGCTTCAACGCCACCGGCAACCAGTACAGAGTGAATACGAGCAAACAGGCCAGCTTCGAAAATTTGCAGTTCTTCTGTCAGGTCTTTTTTAGCCTCACGCAACTGCATCTCTTCGATTTCCAACGCACGCTTGTCTTTCTCTACACCATCACGGGTAAAGACTTGTACGTCGATGACTGTACCAGAAACACCGTTTGGTACGCGCAGTGAGGAGTCTTTCACATCAGACGCTTTCTCACCGAAGATCGCACGCAACAGTTTTTCTTCTGGAGTCAACTGAGTTTCACCTTTCGGTGTCACTTTACCAACCAGAATGTCGCCACCTTTTACTTCCGCACCGATATAAACGATACCGGATTCGTCCAGTTTAGACAGCGCAGCTTCACCCACGTTAGGGATATCAGCCGTAATCTCTTCAGGCCCCAGTTTAGTGTCACGAGACACACAAGCCAGTTCTTGAATATGAATGGTGGTGAAACGATCTTCCTGAACAACACGCTCAGATACGAGGATGGAGTCCTCGAAGTTATAACCATTCCAAGGCATGAACGCCACGCGCATGTTCTGACCCAGAGCCAGTTCACCCAAATCAGTGGATGGACCGTCAGCCAGGACGTCACCGCGTTCTACCAGTTCGCCCAAAGAAACACATGGTGTTTGGTTGATACAGGTGTTTTGGTTTGAGCGGGTATATTTGGTCAGGTTATAGATATCAATGCCCGCTTCACCTGCGTACATTTCATCTTCGTTAACCTTGATAACGATACGGGATGCATCAACGTACTGCACCACACCGCCGCGTTTAGCAACAGAGGTTACACCGGAGTCAACCGCTACCGCACGCTCCATACCTGTTCCGACCAGCGGCTTATCAGCGCGCAGGGTTGGAACTGCCTGACGTTGCATGTTCGCACCCATCAATGCACGGTTGGCGTCATCGTGTTCAAGGAATGGGATCAGAGAAGCACCGACGGACACGATCTGTTGTGTCGAAACGTCCATGTACTGAACCTGATCACGGTTGAACAAGCTGGATTCATCGTAATGACGGCAAGTGACCAATTCTTCAACGAAATGGCCTTCTTCATCCAATACGGTGTTCGCCTGAGCAATGACGTAGTTACCTTCTTCGATTGCTGACAGGTAGTGGATCTCATCAGTCACTACACCATCACGAACCAAGCGGTAAGGTGTTTCAAGGAAACCATACTCATTGGTACGCGCATAAACGGACAATGAGTTAATCAAACCGATGTTTGGACCTTCAGGTGTTTCGATTGGACATACACGGCCATAGTGAGTTGGGTGTACATCTCGAACTTCAAAGCCTGCGCGCTCACGGGTCAGACCGCCTGGACCCAACGCAGAAATACGGCGTTTATGGGTGATTTCAGACAGTGGGTTGTTCTGGTCCATGAACTGGGACAACTGGCTCGAACCAAAGAACTCTTTCACCGCCGCAGAAATTGGTTTGGCGTTGATCATGTCCTGTGGCATCAGGGTATCCAGATCGCCCAGAGACAAACGCTCTTTCACTGCGCGTTCTACACGAACCAAACCGACACGGAACTGGTTTTCAGCCATTTCACCAACGGAACGGATACGACGGTTACCCAAGTGGTCGATATCGTCGACTTCACCTTTACCGTTACGGATATCGATGAGCTTTTTCATCACGTCGATGATGTCTTCTTTGCTCAGGATACCGGAACCTTCAACCTCGTCACGATCCAGTGAACGGTTGAACTTCATACGACCAACCGCAGACAGATCATAACGATCTTCAGAGAAGAACAGGTTCTCAAACAGGTTTTCTGCGGCTTCGCGTGTTGGTGGTTCACCCGGACGCATCATGCGATAGATTTCAACCAGTGCGCTCAGGCGATCATTGGTTGGGTCAACACGCAGGGTTTCGGAAATATACGCGCCGTGATCCAAATCATTGGTAAACAGGGTCTCAATAGATTTGTAACCAGCCTGACTTAAACGGGCCAGCAGATCCAAAGAGAGTTCCATGTTAGCAGCACAGATGATTTCACCGGTGTTCTGGTCGATGTAATCTTTTGCTACAACTTTACCCGCGATATATTCAACAGGCACTTCAATACGGTCTACCTGTTCTTTTTCTAACTGGCGGATATGACGAGCAGTGATACGACGGCCTTTTTCAACGTAAACTTTGCCGTTTGCTTCGATATCAAATGAAGCAGTCTCGCCACGCAGACGTTCTGGAACCAGCATCATCTGCAATTTATTATCGCGAATTTCGAAAACGGTTTTTTTGAAGAACAGATTCAGAATGTCTTCAGAGGAATAATCCATCGCGCGCAGAATAATCGAAGCCGGCAACTTACGGCGGCGGTCGATACGCACAAACAGGTTATCTTTTGGATCAAATTCGAAATCTAACCACGAACCACGGTAAGGAATGATACGTGCATTATACAGTACCTTACCGGATGAATGGGTTTTACCCTTATCGCTATCAAAGAAAACGCCTGGACTACGATGCAACTGAGATACGATAACGCGCTCAGTACCGTTGATAACGAAAGTCCCGTTATCAGTCATGAGTGGAATTTCACCCATGTAGACTTCTTGTTCTTTGATGTCTTTAACTGTGCCTTCTGGCGCTTCACGCTCATAGATCACCAGACGCAACTTAACGCGCAGAGGTGCGGAGAACGTCACGCCACGGATCTGACACTCTTTAACATCAAAGACTGGTTCGCCAAGACGGTAGCTTACATATTGCAGCTCTGAATTGCCGCTGTAGCTCTGAATTGGAAACACGGAACGGAAGGCCGCTTCCAGACCATTTTGGCCTTCAGGATCTTGCTCGATAAATTTCTGGAACGAGTCAAGTTGGATAGAAAGAAGGTATGGAACATCCAAAACTTGTGGACGTTTACCAAAATCCTTACGAATACGTTTTTTCTCGGTATAGGAGTAAACCATAGGGTTCCTCAGCTCGCTGATAAGTGACCCACTCTGTCCGCCCTTAAGGACAGCACTCTGCAACACTATTTTTTCGGACAGAAAATAGAATATTTTCCGTAATACTCATTGCTATTACTCTTAAATCATTTCATTGCGTTACCTTACTACCGAGCTACCCGAGTGGATCGTAGCTGAGAACGCAGTATATTAAGTCGTCAATAGGAAGAAGTATTTTGGGTTTATTAGCAGCCAAACAGTGTGAAATGCTACTAACTCCCTATTAGTGCCTTTCAGGCAAATCTGCTTTTCAGACATACCCTTACAGCGCAAAAAGGCTGGCGATTAAAAAACCGCCAGCCGCCAGCCTTAAAAATCAGGCTGCGAACGTCAAACAGATCTTACTTGATCTCAACAGAAGCACCTGCTTCTTCCAGAGATTTTTTCAGAGCTTCAGCGTCGTCTTTGCTGATGCCTTCTTTCAGAGCTGCTGGTGCGCTTTCAACCAGGTCTTTCGCTTCTTTCAGACCCAGGCCAGTTGCGCCACGTACTGCTTTGATTACAGCAACTTTGTTAGCACCAGCGCCAGTCAGGATTACGTCGAATTCAGTTTTTTCTTCAACGGCTTCAGCAGCACCACCAACTACAGCTACAGCTGCAGCAGCAGAAACGCCGAATTTTTCTTCCATCATGCTGATCAGTTCAACAACGTCCATTACAGACATTTCTGCAACTGCGTCCAGAATTTGTTCTTTAGTGATAGACATAACAAGTGTTCCTAAAATTCAGAAAAAATTTATACGTTAAAAAGCAACGAAGGAAATAAGCAATTAAGCAGCTTCTTTCTGATCGCGTAGCGCAGCCAGAGTGCGAACCAGTTTGCCTGCAGCGGCTTCTTTCATGGTTGACATCAGGCGTGCGATTGCTTCTTCGTAAGTTGGGAGTGTTGCCAGACGATCGATATTGCTCGCTGGAATAAACTCACCTTCAAAGGCTGCTGCTTTAATCTCGAATGCTGGGTTCGCTTTCGCGAAATCTTTGAACAGACGAGCAGCTGCGCCCGGATGTTCGTTAGAAAAAGCAATCAAGGTTGGACCAACAAACGCTTCTTTCAGGCACTCAAATTCAGTACCTTCAACAGCACGGCGCATCAGAGTGTTACGAACAACACGCATATAAACGCCAGCTTCGCGACCTGCTTTACGCAGTTCAGTCATTTTATCTACGGTAACGCCGCGAGAATCCGCAACAACCGCAGACAGCGCGCCTTTGGCTACTTCGCTGACTTCAGCAACAATCGCTTGTTTGTCTTGAAGATTTAGTGCCATTAGCTTCTTGCTCCTGGATTAACCGGGCAAACCCGGAACTCACTTCACTCAGAACACCAAATGTGCCTGAGCGCTGAAACACGGTGAGCAGAATCCAGAAAATAAATTTCATTTGGTTCTGTCACCGTCTACGCAGGATATTAAGTAAGTAATCACTTATCTTACGCCTGCGGTCTTGGACGGGGCCTGGATCAGGCCAGGCTCCAACCGAAAACTTGTTATTTGCCGATACTGCCTTATTTTTCGAAGGTTGTGTGTTATAAAACACACTGATCAGGCAAATTTGAAGCGTCAGATTTTAGACAAATCTGACGCTAAGGTAAAGTGTTATTCTCAGCTTAAATCATTAAACTGATGCGTTCAGACTAGACTGGTCGATCGCAACACCTGCACCCATGGTAGTAGACAGGCTAACTTTCTTAACAAAAACACCTTTAGCAGAAGATGGTTTAGCTTTTTTCAGCGCAACCAGCAGAGCTTCCAGGTTTTCTTTCAGTTTGTCAGCGTCGAAGTCAACTTTACCGATAGTCGTGTGGATGATACCGTTCTTGTCGTTACGGTAACGAACCTGACCCGCTTTAGCATTCTGTACAGCTTCAGCAACGTTAGGCGTTACAGTACCTACTTTCGGGTTTGGCATCAGACCACGTGGGCCCAGGATTTGACCCAGTTGGCCAACAACGCGCATTGCATCTGGAGATGCGATAACAACGTCGAAATCCATCTCGCCTTTCTTAACCAGTTCAGCCAGATCTTCCATACCTACCAGTTCAGCGCCAGCAGCTTTAGCCGCTTCAGCGTTTGCACCCTGAGTAAATACAGCAACACGTACTGAACGGCCAGTACCGTGTGGCAGTACAGTTGCACCACGAACGTTCTGGTCAGATTTACGAGCATCAATGCCAAGATTAACAGCTACGTCAACGCTTTCTACGAATTTAGCAGTCGCCAGTTCTTTCAGCAGAGTAACAGCTTCGTTGATGTCATATTGTTTAGTTACATCAACTTTTTCACGGATAGTGCGCATGCGCTTGGTCAGTTTAGCCATTGATTAATCCTCCACTACCAGGCCCATGGAACGAGCAGTACCTTCGATTGAACGCATCATCGCGTCAACGTCAGCACCAGTCATATCCGCAGCTTTAGTTTCAGCAATCTCACGAATCTGAGCGCTGGTTACTTTACCAACTTTGTCTTTGTTCGGTTTGCCGGAACCCGATTTAACACCTGCTGCTTTTTTCAGCAGAACAGCCGCTGGTGGGGTTTTGGTAACGAAAGTGAAAGAACGGTCTGCGTAAACAGTAATAACAACTGGAATTGGCAAGCCTTTCTCAATGCTTTCAGTTTTAGCATTGAACGCTTTACAGAATTCCATGATGTTAACACCCTGCTGACCCAGAGCTGGACCAACTGGTGGGCTTGGGTTAGCCATACCCGCTGCAACTTGCAGCTTAACGTAGGCTTGTACTTTCTTAGCCATTTATCTTTTCCTCTATGTGGGTTTTATCGCCTCAAAATGAGGCTCCCCTGACGATTTGAACCCCGTCTAAAAGACCAGGTTACTTAAAACTATTATCTAACCTAATATATTTATCTCAGTATCAACTAAACATGATGTCTGGATAAAAACAAAAGGCGCGAAATTGTATGCTAATTTCACACCCTTTGCAAGCAAAGACGCTCACTTAATCACCAGATTAAACTTTCTCTACCTGGCTGAAATCCAGCTCAACGGGGGTAGCACGACCAAAGATAGAAACCGATACTTTCAAGCGGCTCTTCTCATAATCAACTTCTTCAACCACACCATTGAAATCTGCAAACGGACCATCGCTGACTCGAACCATTTCGCCTGGTTCGAACAGAGTTTTTGGCCGTGGTTTATCACCAACCTGTTGAAGACGATTCATAATCGCATCAACTTCTTTATCGCTGATTGGTGCTGGGCGGTCAGAAGTGCCACCGATAAAACCCATTACGCGAGGTACACTACGAACCAAATGCCAAGTCGCATCGTTCATTACCATCTGTACCAAGACATAGCCAGGGAAGAATTTACGCTCGCTTTTACGGCGCTGACCACTACGGATCTCAACCACTTCTTCTGTCGGCACCATCACTTCGCCAAAAGAATCTTCCATCTCTTGTAATTTGATATGTTCACGCAGAGATTGAGCGACGCGACCTTCAAACCCAGAAAATGCCTGGATGACATACCAACGCTTTTTTGGGGATTCAGACATTTTTAAAACCTCAGGCCTGTAATAAATGAAACTAAACGCACCAGAATACCATCAAGTCCCCACAAAATAAGAGACATAACAGCCGTCACAGCTGCAACAATCAAAGTTGTATGCAGTGTTTCCTGGCGAGTTGGCCAAATGACTTTACGCATTTCAATGCGGGCTTCACGGGCAAAGGCTAATGCAGCTTTACCTTTTACAGTCCACAATGCAACTGCTCCTGCAAGGGCAACAATAGCAACCACGGCTATCGCGCGCAGAGGCAGGTTATACTCTCGGTAATAGTAATTACCCACAATAACAACCACCAGTAGCACTGCCACCAATAGCCATTTTGCTATATCAAGACCACGCCCGCTTTGTTGAGCATCGCTATTCGCACTCATAAACCAACCTGTAACTATATGTAAGTAACTATGATGTAAATAGACAGCCAGCTTGCCTCGCAAGAGCAAAACAAATCAGACCGAACCCAAAGATAATTGTAATTGTATCTGACTCGGCACCATAATTCAGCAGGACTTTTGTATCTCAATGATATCTAAGCCCATCCGTTGTATCAGAGCCTATCTCACCAATAATTAAGAATAGCAATCAAATAGCAATTTATCTGCCATTAATTATCCAATTATGAACAACTATTGATGAGATAGGTTCTTCTTAAGACAACGTATAAAAAGGGCATCTATCGATGCCCTTCCAAAATGAACACATTAAAAAAATTATGCGATCACTTTAGCAACAACACCGGCGCCTACAGTACGGCCACCTTCACGGATTGCGAAACGCAGACCTTCGTCCATAGCGATTGGTGCAATCAGGTTAACTACC
>NZ_MKGQ01000013.1:0-46404 GCF_001908105.1 Xenorhabdus eapokensis | reverse complement strand
TAGTGATTGCAGCAGTCAGGGTAGTTTTACCGTGGTCAACGTGGCCGATAGTACCAACGTTAACGTGCGGTTTTGAACGTTCAAACTTTTCTTTAGACACGACTCTATTCCTTAATACTGCTCCCCCGTCACAGAGATGAGGGAGCTAAAAAGATAGTAAACTCGAAAACTTATCTAGATTTACGAGCTTCGATAATAGCCTGAGCGACGTTGCTAGGCGCTTCGTTGTACTTCAAGAACTCCATGGAGTAAGAAGCACGACCTTGGGTCTGAGAACGCAGGTCAGTAGCATAACCAAACATTTCAGACAATGGTACTTGAGCACGAACAATTTTGCCCGTAGCTATATCATCCATACCATCGATCATACCACGGCGACGGTTCAGGTCACCGATGACGTCACCCATGTAGTCTTCTGGTGTTTCCACTTCGACTTTCATGATAGGTTCCAGCAGTACTGGTTTCGCCTTCATGAAGCCTTCTTTAAATGCCATGGATGCAGCAATTTTAAAGGCGATTTCTGAGGAGTCAACGTCATGGTAAGAACCATCGAACAGGGCAACTTTAACGTCAACGATTGGATAACCAGCCAGAACACCGCTCTTAAGCTGTTCCTGAACGCCTTTGTCAACGCCTGGGATGTATTCTTTAGGAACAACACCACCAACGATTTCGTTCGCGAACTCGTAACCAGCACCACCTGCTTCCAGAGGCTCGATACGTAGCCAAACGTGACCGTACTGACCGCGACCACCGGATTGTTTAGCGTGTTTACCTTCCTGCTCAACAGAAGCACGGATGGTTTCACGGTAAGCAACCTGAGGTTTACCTACGTTCGCTTCAACGTTGAATTCACGACGCATACGGTCAACCAGAACGTCGAGGTGCAGCTCACCCATACCTGCGATGATGGTCTGACCAGACTCTTCATCACTGCTCACGCGGAAAGATGGGTCTTCCTGAGCCAGACGACCTAAAGCGATACCCATTTTTTCTTGGTCAGCTTTCGTTTTTGGCTCGATCGCAACAGAGATAACTGGCTCTGGGAATTCCATGCGCTCCAGAATGATTGGCGCGTTCAGGTCACAGAGAGTATCACCGGTGGTTACATCTTTCAGACCGATAGCAGCAGCGATATCGCCTGCACGGACTTCTTTGATTTCTTCACGTTTGTTAGCGTGCATCTGAACGATACGGCCAAAACGTTCTTTTTTGTCTTTCACCGGGTTCAGTACGGTATCGCCAGAGTTAACAATACCAGAGTAAACGCGGAAGAAAGTCAGGTTACCCACGAATGGGTCAGTCGCAATTTTGAACGCCAGTGCTGAGAATGGTTCATCATCGCTGGAGTGGCGCTCAGCCGGAGTATCTTTACCGTCTGGCAGCATACCTTTGATGGATTCAACATCAGTTGGGGCTGGCAGATATTCGACAACTGCATCCAGCATTGCCTGAACACCTTTGTTCTTAAATGCAGAACCACAGGTAACCAGGATAATTTCGTTAGCCAAAACACGCTTACGCAGAGCTGCCTTGATTTCTTCTTCAGTCAGCTCTTCACCGCCCAGGTATTTATCCATCAGCTCTTCTGATGCTTCTGCTGCGGATTCAATCAGGTTCTGATGCCATTCCTCAGCCTGCTCAAGCATGTCAGCCGGAATATCTTCGTATTCGAAGGTAATACCCTGATCTTCGTCGTTCCAGTTGATTGCTTTCATTTTCAGCAAATCAATAACGCCGGTGAAAGTATCTTCTGCACCGATTGCCAATTGCAGAGGAACAGGGTTAGCAGCCAGACGAGTTTTGATCTGCTCAACAACGCGCAGGAAGTTCGCTCCCATACGGTCCATTTTGTTAACAAACGCGATACGTGGAACGCTATATTTGTTCGCCTGACGCCATACAGTTTCAGACTGAGGCTGGACACCACCAACTGCACAGTAAACCATTACTGCACCGTCAAGAACACGCATGGAACGTTCTACTTCGATAGTGAAGTCAACGTGGCCTGGGGTGTCGATGATGTTGATACGGTGTGGCTCATACTGTTTAGCCATACCAGACCAAAATGCGGTAGTCGCAGCAGACGTGATGGTAATACCACGTTCTTGCTCCTGCTCCATCCAGTCCATAGTAGCAGCGCCATCATGAACTTCACCGATCTTATGGCTTACACCAGTGTAGAACAGAATACGTTCGGTGGTAGTGGTTTTACCCGCGTCAATGTGCGCACTGATACCGATATTACGGTAACGAGTTATAGGGGTTTTACGAGCCATTTTTTCCTCTCTCGTGGGCGTTCAATTTAGAGAACGGGTAGCTGGACAGCTACCCAGAACATATTCACTGCCGATGGAATACCCAATAAGGGATTACCAACGGTAGTGTGCGAACGCCTTGTTAGCTTCTGCCATACGGTGAACGTCTTCACGTTTCTTCACAGCAGCGCCTTTATTTTCAGCCGCATCAGATAATTCATTTGCCAGGCGCAGAGCCATGGACTTATCACCGCGTTTACGAGCAGCTTCAACGATCCAACGCATTGCCAGAGCATTACGACGAACCGGACGAACTTCAACTGGAACCTGATAAGTAGAACCACCAACACGGCGGGACTTAACTTCTACAGTCGGGCGCACGTTATCCAGTGCCAGCTCGAATGCTTCCAGATGATCTTTACCAGAACGCTGAGCCAGGGTCTCAAGCGCACCATATACAATTGCTTCTGCGACAGACTTCTTACCGTCTACCATCAGGATATTTACAAATTTAGCCAGCAGTTCAGATCCGAATTTTGGATCTGGCAGAATTTTACGTTGACCAATTACACGACGACGTGGCATGGAAATACTCCGTTTCGAATTTCAGGGTTGTCCAAAACTCTACGAGTTTATTTTGACATTAATGTGAAAAATGTTTGGCCTTACTTAACGGAGAACCATTAAGCCTTTGGCTTCTTCACACCGTACTTAGAACGACCTTGTTTACGGTCTTTAACACCGGCACAGTCCAGAGCGCCGCGAACAGTGTGGTAACGCACACCTGGCAAGTCTTTAACACGACCGCCACGGATCAGGATAACGGAGTGTTCCTGCAAGTTGTGGCCTTCACCACCGATGTAGGAAGAAACTTCGTAACCGTTAGTCAAACGCACACGGCATACTTTACGCAGTGCGGAGTTTGGTTTTTTAGGAGTGGTGGTATATACACGAGTACATACGCCACGTTTTTGCGGGCAAGCTTCCAGAGCAGGAACGTTGCTTTTCACAACTTTCGAGCTACGAGATTTGCGAACCAGCTGATTAATAGTTGCCATTATTAAAAAAGCTCCTGGTTTTTTTGCTTCGTAAACACGGATTTTACCCTCTCTCTGCCATTATGACAAAACAAGAGGACGCGGAATTTTATTGCTGACTTAACGAGGTGTCAAGAAATATACAGTTTTTCTATATCGGTAAAGTACCGCATCGATAAAGTGCTGCTGATAAAGCGCTGAACTGGTAAAATTGCTGAAAAATGCCATTCAGATCTACCAATCACCTCTACCAGGCAAAATTTTGCTGATGTTTCACCGTTAAGCTAACAAAGCCATTGTAATCAATCACCCTTACACGGTCTGAAATCTGTTCAATCAGCCCCCGTGCATCAAGATCTTCCTTCAAAACATAGATGCCAGCCCCTGTATGGAGCAACTCAACCAAATAACGGTTATCATTAATACCCAATAACACACCATTCTGCATCAATAGAACATCATCTGTATCAGATACAAGGCCAAGCATTGCATCGAAGTCATTATGATAAGGTGAGCGACTGACAGTATATAACATGTTACCCGCCTGAAATAGATTAAAATTTCAACACAAGATCATAACCCGCCAACAATTCTCGGATGGCGGCAGCAGAAAGAAATTCAGCTTCCAGCACAAAATTGTTTGCTGGGCTGCCTCCTCGAATGACTAGATCATCCAGACAAACATAACATTTATCAATGTCATAAAGCGGTAAGATCTTAAAAGTTGAGATATAGTCACGAGCCAGGATTTTATCCGGCTGCTGATTGGCCAATAATTGAAATACGCCATCAGAAATAAAGAATACACCGATCTGCTCAGTCAATGCCGACGTCGCAAGCAGTGCATCCAGCCCTTCCCTACCGGCAGAAGAGCCGTGAGGCGCTTCAGTAAAAACAAAGGCAATTTTTTTCATCGATACCCACGAAAATTCCCAAACCTAAACAGCGTTAAAATTGTATGACACGATCACATCGCATCATGGCTTCTGCTAACGATCCCAACCCACTAAGTTCAAACCCTTCGGCTAAATTAGCGGCAGGAAGATTCAATTCACGGGCTTGCTGTTCATCCACGACACCACGCCGCAATGCCGCTGCAACGCAGATAAACAGATCGAATTGATGTTGGACGGCCAATACTTGCCAGGCTCTGACCAAATCAAATTCATCATTAGCAGGAGCAACCAACTGATTGCCGTTTTGGACACCTTCGCGATAAAAAAACACGCTATGCAGTTTATGGCCTGAGGCGATCAACGCCTGAGCAAATTGGTAAGCGCTGCTGGCTTGTTGAGTACCGTAAGCTGGCCCAGTGACCAGCAAACAATAAGACAGTGGCGACATTACTTCTCCGAACCAGTAAATTCACCATTTTTAAACTGGCGAATATAGAGATATACCGTATGCTTGGAAATATTCAAACGATCAGCGACCTGATTAATGGCATCTTTAATATCAAAAATACCTTTCTCATAAAGGTTCAGCACGACCTGTCGGTTTTTCGCATTATTGGAAACATTACGATCAGCATTCACTTCTTCAATAGTGAATTCCAGAGTTTGTGCCACCAGATCATCCACAGAAGAGGCAAAATTGACGTTTGAAGCAACTTCATGCGTTTTTTCCGGGATAAAGGTCTGAATAATTTCAGAGAAAGGCACATCGAGGTTCATATTGATACACAAAAGCCCGATGACTCGACGCTGGCGATTGCGGATAGCAATCGTGATAGATTTCATTAACGAGCCACTTTTTGCCCGCGTGAAATATGCCTTAGAAACGCTACAGTCTTCATCCGTAATATCATGCAGCATTCTCAACGCCAGATCGGTAATCGGAGAGCCAATTTTACGCCCTGTATGCTCGCCATTAGCTATTCTGACGGCTGAACATTTAAGATCTTCCAGTGAATGAAGAACTATTTCACAATGCCCACCAATCAACATAGCCAGGCCATCAACAGCAGCTTCGTAAGATTTTAAAATTTCGTGATCAGTTTCACTAAACGATTGATTTCCCATTAAATCAATATCACTGTTATCACTAGAGATATTATCACCGGTTAATAGCGGGGTAGACATGTAATACACCATCCTTCAAATTCTGACTTTGCCTTACCAAAAACATCAGGGCAAGATTTATTATAAAATCACATTACTGCAACTCAGCATCTACTTTGGTAAACACCTGTTGTTACAAACAAATTAAATAGCCTTATGTGATAAGTTCTAAAAACAAACAGTTAAAATGTTTGTTCTATATTCTATTCGGACTATTCAGAATAGTGACGTTAAAACCACATTGAACTGCCGTCAAGCTCTTGCTGAGTATAGCGCGGGGTTCTATCACAGCTTTATGCTGAATCCACCTAAAATACGAAAAGCAATATCTCATTTAATATCGCAGGAAATAATAAGCAAATAAATTTATTATTCTTTATTCATGCTTATTACTAATCAAATAGAGGTAAATATCAGCAGCAAATCGAAAGGTGGAAGAAATATCTGATAAAGCAGGAGCCTTAAGCCCCTGCTAATGTCCTTTAATTAAAGGAATTATTTTGCCTTGGCAGCAGGCTTAATATCCAACAATTCAACATTGAAAACTAAAGTGGAGTTAGCTGGAATTTTAGGTAAATTTGCCTGATCATAAGCCAGCTTAGGAGGAATAACTAATGTGATTTTTCCACCTTTCTTCACATGCTGTATACCTTCTCTCCAGCCAGGAATAACGCTATCCAAACGAATTGTCAGCGGCTCTTTACGGTCATAAGAACTGTCAAAAACCTGACCATCGATCAAAGAACCTTTGTAGTTAACAACCACAGTATCGGTTTCTTTAGGTGCGTTACCCGTGCCTTCTTTTTCAATTTTATAAAGCAGCCCTGTTTTAGTTTCCACTACGCCCGCTTGTTTAGCAAACTCTTTACGATATTTGGCACCTTTTTCGCCATTTTCACTGGCTTCTTTTTCTGCCTTGGCTAAGGCTGCACTTTTCACTTTAGATTCAAAAGTCGTCAGGGTTTCCTGAACCTCTTTCTCACTCAGTTTAGCTTTATTATTTAACGCATCTTCAACACCAGCCAATAACTGTTCTTTTTCTATATTGATCCCAAGCGTTTTCTGCTCTTGCAGTGAGTTGGCCATGTAGCTCCCCAGAGAAGCACCCAGAGCATAAGAATTTTGCTGTTCTGCTGTTTTAAAAGCACTATTTAGTTTTACTTCGTCTTTGGTTTCAGTGTTAGTGGCCAAAGCTTGAGGAACGCTAAATGCCACCGCTAGAGTTGTTGCCAACAGAGTTATTTTAAACAATGATTTCATCCTATTCTCCAATAAAGTTTGGGTGGGGTTACCATCAGCATAGGTCATGATATCTACTATAACCGCCTAAGGAAACCAATGACAATATTTGCTAGACCTTGCAATAAAAATCGTTGAGACAACATTAACGCAAAGAGATTTCGTAATATCCTATTTCACTGGATATATGAGCATTATAATGTCATCTTGACCAAGTAATCGCTTCGTTATTTACATTAATTGATTCAGAGGCAGGAGGAAAGATAATGGAATTATCTAAATTTGAGCAAAGATTTGAGCAACTAGAAACCAAGCTGGCTTATCAAGAAGCTACCATTGAAGAATTGAATCAGGAAGTGATAAAGCAACAAATCGAAACTGACAAATTGAAAGAACAACTAAAATTAATAGCTGAACGTCTGCAAACTCACCAGACATCTATCATTGCACCACTTTCTGAAGAAACACCTCCCCCCCATTACTGATATTTGTCTGGAGCAATCTATGCCAAGGAAGGCTTAGACAAAAAAGAGAAGCGCTAATGTGCTTCCCTCTTCTGCTTACTGATGTTTCAGGTGACTAACGATTTTCAGTGAGTCCTGAGTCAGTTTTAGTGGCAGCTACCACCGCAGCATCCATGATCGCCATGATCATGATCGCCGTGATCATGATCGTGATCACCACAGCCACCCTGACCGTGTACATGACCATGAGCCAATTCTTCTTCGGTCGCTTCACGGATCGCTACAATTTCAACATTGAATTTCAGATTCTGGCCAGCCAGCATGTGGTTAGCATCAACAACCACTTCATCACCTTCTATCTCAGTGATTTCTACTGGAATAGGACCCTGATCTGTGTCAGCCAGGAAACGCATACCAACTTGAAGATCATCAACGCCAACAAACACATCTTTTGGTGCACGCTGAACCAGATTATCATCATACTGACCGTATGCATCTGCTGCTTCTACGCTAACATCAAAACGTTCACCCGCCTCACGGCCTTCCAGTGCTTTCTCTAATCCGCTGATTAAAGAACCACGGCCATGCAGATAATCTAACGGTGCACTCACCGAGGACTCATCAACTAAAACACCATCTTCTGTTCTTACTTGATAAGCCAGGCTGACCACCAAGTCTTTTGCTACTTTCATGACAACTCCTACATACCCTAGGGAAAAACCCGTGAAGGAAAATTTTTTACTATCCAAAAAATGCGGTTAATTGTAACGGAATTCTACGTTGCTGTACCTAGACAAATAGTAAAATTTATCCACAATTCGTTGTACGTGTATTGAATTACTGCGGTGTAAAGATCCCAATGACCTGTTCCTGCTCTCTGATATGGGAGGTAACAGCTTCATCCGTCTGCCTCTGTATGTGGCCACAATGGACACACTCAACTACATCAACCTTATTTTCCTGCCACATTGCCAACGTATCCTGTGATTGGCATTTTGGGCAAACCGCTCCCGCAATAAAACGCTTACGACTAATTGACATAATTCCCCCTAAGACGTGTCAGAACACTTATTTTCCGCTACCATGCACACCAAGCACTTAAAATTGAACACATATACCCAATAGATTTCAAATTGCGGCACATCGATCACTATACGCATCAACGATCACTATGCATATCAATATACGATTGGTATGGGGAACACAGTCAACATAGCAGCAACTTGAAAGATGAAGGATATATAAATCTAACTATTAATTAACTTAACACATTATATATAGACGACATCTATGATTGTTTTCTCTTCACTGCAAATCCGTCGTGGTATTCGCGTCCTGCTGGATAACGCCAACGCAACCATCAATCCTGGACAAAAAGTAGGATTAGTTGGCAAAAATGGCTGTGGTAAATCTACCCTGCTTTCATTACTGAAAGATGAACTTCAGGCTGAAAGTGGTTCTGTCACATTTCCCAATAATTGGGCACTGGCCTGGGTTAATCAGGAAACTCCAGCCCTGGAAACATCAGCCCTAGAATATGTTATTGATGGTGACCGCGAATTCCGGCAACTGGAACAAAAACTCAAAATAGCCAATGAACAAAATGACGGTCACGCCATCGCCCATCTTCATGGCTTGCTTGATACTATTCAGGCATGGACAATTCGCGCCAGAGCCGCTAGTCTGCTGCATGGATTAGGTTTTTCCCAGACTCAGCTAGAACAACCTGTACGTTCATTCTCTGGTGGTTGGCGTATGCGCCTCAACCTGGCACAAGCACTGATCTGCCGCTCTGATCTGCTATTACTCGACGAGCCGACCAACCACCTTGATCTGGACGCGGTTATCTGGCTGGAAAAATGGTTAAAAAGTTATACCGGCACCCTGATCCTCATTTCCCACGATCGCGATTTTCTCGATCCAATCATTGATAAAATTCTGCATATTGAGCAGCAGGATCTGTACGAATATACCGGCAACTACTCTTCCTTCGAACGGCAACGTGCGGCCAAATTTGCCCAGCAACAGGCGCTATACCAAAGCCAACAGGAAAAAGTGGCACATTTGCAGAGCTATATTGACCGCTTCCGCGCCAAAGCCTCTAAAGCAAAACAGGCACAAAGCCGCATCAAAATGCTGGAACGCATGGAGCTTATCGCTCCTGCTCATGTTGATAACCCTTTCCATTTCAGTTTCCGCCAGCCGGATAATCTGCCAAATCCACTCTTAAACATGGATAAAGTCAGTGCTGGCTATGGTGAAAAAACGGTATTGAACTCGATTAAATTAAATCTGGTGCCGGGTTCACGGATCGGCCTGCTAGGTCGCAATGGTG
The DNA here is from genome assembly GCF_001908105.1 of Xenorhabdus eapokensis. Next base: position 37,011 of record NZ_MKGQ01000013.1, on the reverse strand, counting down.
CGGGTAAATCCACGTTGATCAAATTGCTGGCAGGCGAGCTTGCACCTCAGCAAGGAGAAATTGCCTTATCGAAAGGCATTAAGCTGGGTTACTTCGCACAGCACCAATTAGAATACCTGCGGGCAGATGAATCTCCATTACAACATTTAGCCCGAATCGCTCCCCAAGAGACGGAGCAACAGCTTCGGGATTATCTGGGAGGGTTTGGCTTCAAAGGCGATCAAGTGACCGATCCAAGCGGACGTTTTTCCGGTGGTGAAAAAGCCCGTTTGGTACTGGCGCTAATTGTCTGGCAGCGTCCTAACCTCCTTCTGCTTGACGAACCGACCAACCATCTTGATCTCGACATGAGACAGGCATTGACTGAAGCACTTATTGATTTCGAAGGCGCTCTGGTCGTCGTCTCGCATGACAGGCACTTACTGCGCTCTACAACAGATGAGCTTTATCTGGTGCATGATGGCAAAGTAGAACTTTTTAAAGGCGATTTAGAAGATTACCAGCAATGGTTAACTGAACTACAACGCCAACAAATGCGGGATAGCCAGGAAAAAGAAAAATCAGAGAGCGAATCTTCAGCAAATAATACTCAAAATTACAGTGCTCAAGAGCGTAAAGATCAAAAACGGCGTGAAGCTGAATTCCGTAACCAAACGCAGCCATTGCGCAAACAGCTTACAGCCCTTGAAAAACAGATGGAAAAACTGGGTACGGCGTTGCTGGAATTAGAAGAAAAGCTGTCAGACAACACACTTTACGATACTGAGCGTAAAACCGAGCTAACGGAATGTCTGCATCAACAAACGCAAACAAAATCTAAACTGGAAGATACCGAAATGGAATGGTTAGATATCCAGGAACAGCTTGAACAAGTGACAGCCGTATTTAACGCGAGTCAAGGAATCAGTTAATCTTTTAGGTGTAAGCGTGTGGGGATAATCGGTCTTATCATTCAATACCCGATTATCCCCTCTTCCCTTATCCCATCATTGCTTGTAAACAACTAAAATACTCGCCGTAAAAAATAATAAATCCATCTATATACGCAGAAGATTATTTATAATTGAAAAATGTTTAAGGTGCTCATTCTCATTTTGCACGCCTTACTGAGAAAATTTTTACAAGTTATCCTCAAATTTGATTATCATAAGAGACCAAATGAAAACATCCTACATAAAACAAACAATAATCACTGAGTTATACATTAGCAACTAAGGTAGAGAAGTTTTCAGCATCCTCAATCAAAGCCTCATCCATGGATTTTGCCCATACCACACCAAGATCAATTTTTTTACCCGTTTCAACAACTTCTAAAGAATTCATATAGTACTCAGGAATAGCACTAATAATGCGTTTAGGTACACATGTATAGGCACTATTTTTTATAATCATCTTTATTATCAACATGATATCATTTGTTTTTAATAGCAAATTCATATTATTACCCGTATAAATAGGAAAAACATTAAAATAATCTGTTAACTCAACCACCTCTTCTTTTTCTGATGAATTTGTCGGAATAATCCCATTTTCAAACTTATTTAAGACTGTTCTAAATTTAGATACCAAATAACTGCCCTTCTTAAAGATATAGACCAATTTTTCGGTAAATACCTTTTTGGACTCTAATTGAGCATTAATAGATGATAGTGGCATCACTGCAATATGTAGCATCCCCGCATTCAGTAAATTTATTTGCTGTTCAACTGACAGCCCCGTCACCAATGACAGCACAACATTCTCTTTCTTTTCCACAATCTGCTTCTCTATTTGAGAATAATTGTGGATAGGAAAACAAGAGCCAACATATAAATGCCTGACCTTATCCTCTTTTGAATCAAAATGAACCTGACTTTTGAAGTGTTCATAGTGAGTTAAAAACTTTCGGGCATTTTCCAATGTCTTCTGCCCAAAATCTGTCAACCTTGTTCCACTTGGTCCTCTTGTAAATAGTGACGCACCAAGAATATCTTCCAGCCCGTGGATTTTCTTCGTCAAGGCGGGCTGGGAAAGATAGAGCCTTTTAGAAGCCTTATGATAATTAAGAGTTTCAGCCAAAATGATAAAAGCTTCAAGATTGCGTATATCCATGTTCTTTAGCCCAATGATTGTTAAATAACTACAAAACATTACAGATTCATGGTGATAGCATTTTAACTTAGTGTTTTGCCAAAGGTTTTATCAGGTCAAATGGTCAAAATGTTAACTAATAAAATGTTAGTTAATAAGGGAAAAATTCGCAAAAAATTTATTATTATTACACACTAATTTCATTCAAAGACAATTTCAAAAGTAACTAATTATTTTGACAAAATAAGCACCACTCCTTGTTGCTAATATTATTTAACATGCTGTTTCATTTTTTAAACTACAATGTTATTAATGTTTTTAAGTTTAAAGCCACGCTGGATAAAGATAATGAACACCACGCCACAGTTTCATAAATTTAACTTATTGATAATTTAATAAAGAAAACACCAAAGATCATGAAAGACAAAAACATCATTCTACGAAATTATTGTGTGAATAATCTCATTGATCAATATAAAGAAAAGTATATATGTCTGGTTTGCTCGTATAATGTAACAAACAGCATATAGTTTATATTCATTATATTACTAATAACTCATCCCTGTTTTGCTTTTCTGGTCATTTTAATATTTACTCTTATTGCGTGTTAATAAGGAGATTAATTTAAGGTGCTATATTAAATACAACAATAATGATAGAAACCATCATAAAACGAGTAAAAAACACCGCTCATAAACGTGATATCAAAAAAACAGCAATATGACAATAGCAGGCTTTATCGTGTGTTACTAATGATAAGATACACCTATTCTTAACAAGCTCTTGATGTTTTTTATATCAGAATATTCTGTATTAGCCTGCCATTTTATGAATAAAGCATTTTGATTTTTATCGAAAAAATAAAAAACACAAACAGAACCAAATTGATGACCAATATAGTATATAATTTTATTCCTTCTCCAGTCGCTCAGTCATCTAAGAAACCTCCTTTAAACATAATATCGACAATTTCCCCGTATAAAAGAGAAAGCGAAAAATAGTGTTTTTAATCTATTTTAGGGTATATTTTATATTAAATGCTCAGTAAGATAATCTGACCTACATAAATCACTTCTTAATTTCGACAAAATATGGCAGAAAAATGATGAAAATCGACTTGAGCAATATGATAACAGAGAGTCGTAACCCCGCCAGTACCCACATTGATCAACTCTCAACTCTTGATATGCTGCGTGTTATCAACGATGAAGATAAAAAAGTGGCTATTGCTGTTGAAAAAACACTACCTCAAGTTGCCAATGTGGTTGATAAAGTTGCCGAGGCATTTCGTCAGGGTGGGCGCTTACTCTATAGTGGAGCCGGCACATCTGGGCGCTTAGGTATCCTGGATGCCAGTGAATGCCCACCAACCTATGGTACAAAACCAGAGCAGGTAATCGGCTTAATTGCCGGAGGGCATCAAGCCATTCTGAAAGCTGTCGAAAATGCAGAAGATAATCGGCAATTAGGTACAGAAGATCTTAAGGCTTTACACTTTAACCCAAGAGATGTGCTGGTAGGGATCGCTGCCAGTGGCCGGACACCTTATGTATTAGGTGCAATGGAATATGCCAAATCAGTGGGTGCCACTATCGCCTGTATCAGTTGCAATCCAGACAGCCCAATGGTGCAATTGGCTGATATTGCCATCACGCCCGTCGTGGGGCCAGAAGTGATAACAGGCTCATCCCGCATGAAGGCAGGAACGGCACAAAAATTGATACTGAATATGATCACAACAGGCGCCATGATCCGTATTGGCAAGGTATATGGTAATTTAATGGTTGACGTAGAAGCTACCAATGCCAAATTAATCGAACGCCAGAAAAATATCGTCATGGCTGCCACTGAATGCAGCAGAGAAATGGCAGAACAGGCCTTAAACACCTGTGGTGGTCATTGCAAGACCGCAATCGTAATGATTTTATCGGGCGTCAGCGCCGAAGAGGCTAAAACATTACTGGCTGAACACCAAGGGCTTATCCGGCCAGCTATCTCAGCAGACCGATAATCATTACCTCTTTAGAAGGGGGATTTCAATGGCTAAAATTCGTCAGGAAATGTTGGAGGAAATACTCAACGCCATTGGCGGGCCGGATAATGTTGTACGCTGTGGAAATTGCATGACCCGCCTGCGGTTGACTCTACGGGATGATTCACTTGCCGATATATTCAGGCTGAAGAAGGTTGTCGGTGTCTTAGGCGTCATAGAAACTGACGATCAACTGCAAATTGTCCTTGGTTCCGGCAAAGCTCAAACAGCAGCAGAGATGATGAAAACGCTGTTAAGTGACACACGTCATCCCCGTGGTTCTGCATTTTCCTCTGCTAAACCCCATTCTGACACGCTAAAAAATATCTCCACCTCGAACAAAAAACACCTCAAAGAAAAGCAAACCCGTTCAGTCCATAAATTTCTGGCTAAATTTGCCACCATCTTTACTCCCCTGATCCCAGGATTTATCGCCGTTGGCCTGTTATTAGGCTTTGCTACTATGTTGGAACAAGTTTTTATTAAAGAAGTCACTCATCCCAACGCTATATTGGTTGAGATGGTTGGCTATCTGAAAATTTTCAGCAAAGGCATGTTCAGTTTCTTCGGTATCTTGATTGGCTACAATACCCAAAAGTCATTCGGAGGATCTGGAGTCAACGGAGCCATCATCGCTTCTCTATTTGTATTGGGTTATAACGCCGCAGCTACCAGTGTCTTCTACGCTGGTATCAGCCATTTTTTTGGCTTCGCCATTGACCCGCGAGGCAATATTATCGGGATACTGATTGCCTGTATTCTCGGTGCCTGGGTGGAAAAACAGATCCGCAAAATCATGCCCTCTGATCTGGATATGATCCTGACTTCCACTGTCACCCTACTTATTATGGGCGCTGTCACATTTATCGTCATTATGCCTGTCGGAAGTTATCTGTTTACCATGATGTCATGGCTATTTATGAACTTGAATGGCAATCCGTTCGGTACAGCCATTTTGGCAGGGCTATTCCTAATCGCCGTGATGTTTGGTGTGCATCAGGGCTTTGTCCCCGTCTATTTTGCTTTGATGGAAGCACAAGGATTTAATTCCCTTTTTCCCATTCTGGCGATGGCAGGGGCGGGGCAAGTAGGCTCTGCACTGGCGTTATATGCCAAAGCCCAAAAAGGGGCTTTGCTCCGTACTCAGATCAAAGGCGCCATCCTTCCAGGTTTACTGGGAATTGGAGAGCCTTTGATCTATGGCGTCACACTTCCCCGCGTCAAACCTTTTGTCACCGCCTGTCTCGGCGGTGCCGTAGGTGGCTTTTTTATCGGCCTGATTGCCTGGTGGGGATGGCCTGTCGGATTAAATAGCGTTTTCGGCCCTTCCGGGCTGGTTGCCCTGCCGCTGATGACATCCAACAGCGGCATCTTCACGGGCATGGCAATATATGGTGCCGGACTAATCGTCTCTTATATCGCTGGCTTCACACTAACGCTACTCTTCGGCAGCAAAAATATCGACTTAAGTTAAAGCTCAGCCAAACCAGATTAAAGGCACACAAGCGGCAGTCAGGACACCCATTGCGATATTGAATGTAAACCACGCGCGACGGCTTTTCAGTAACTGACCTATCAGTGAACCGAGCACAAGCCAGATTGCACCCGCAAGGGTATTGACGATTAACATCACGATACTGATAACAAAAATGGAATGGTTATACAGCTCTCCAGCCAGACTGTAACTACTGATGGCTCCCAATCCCATCAACCATGTTTTGGGATTCAAGAACTGCAATAACCAACCTTGGTAAATTTTGATTGGCTCTCCTGCCGACGTTGTGGTGTCCAGCCGCGTATAATGTGAAGTGGCTGTTTTCCAGGCTAGCCATAATAAATACAGACATCCGAGTATTTTCAGCCCCATGTGTATAGCAGGATAAATCAACAATAACGCCGCAACACCAAACGCAGACAGCAGCAAAATAGTCTGCATTCCCAGAATAATGCCCAGACAAAGCGGGATAGAGCGGCGAATACCAAAATTAGCTCCCGATGATGTCAGTAACAAATTATTTGGTCCTGGTGTGACAGCGGAAATAAACATAAATATACTAAGCGAAAATATCAGGCTTAAAGTCATGGGTAGATTCCCCTCTCACCCAGTTAGTTGGCATTTCTTTTCAAGAAAAATAACAGGATGTTATTTCATATACAAGATAATAGGACTGTCGACGTTTAGCGAAGGATTATGACAAGCCTGAATACTATTTGACTTTGGAAGGCATTCTTTATCTAATGAAAACGAACATTCCTTGGCGCGATTTACCGACAGAATCCGACAAATGGAATAGTGTCTTTTCGCGTTTTAATGTCTGGTCAAAGAAAGGGATTTTATAACTAATTTTCAAATAGTTATCTGAGTTTATCGATAGGGAATGGTTGTTTATTAATGGCAGTATTGTCCGGAGGACAAGCGCATGATATTGTCCATACTGAAAATTTATTCGAACACTCCTCCCTTCGGACTTTGTGATAACTGACAAAGTGTACGATAGTCAGGCTTCCAGAAGTCATATTCCGATGTATCGCAGGTCTTCTTCCTTTGGCAGAGGAATATAAAAACAATCAGAAATTATTAAGAATAAATCACTAAACTTACTGAGGGCGGAAACATTAGACTCGTTCAGCATAAAACACCAACATAAGTAAAAGCCCATTATCAAAAACAAGATAATAATATAAGGAGAAAAAAATGCCATTCAATGCACCGTTTAGGCAAAAAATTTATCCTAGTGATCTTATTTGTGGACTAATGGAAGACAGATTTAAATACATTAAAGGAGTTTATGAATTTCAACTAATTGAACTAAAAATAAATCAGTACAGAGTACGACCTCGAATAATAGATGAGTATGTGATTCCAATAGACGCAGAGACAAAGGTTAGCGGGCAGAAACAAAAAAACAGAATGACCTTGGGGAAAAAACGGCGTTTCCAAAGTAACTTTATGTCATATCTTGATCAGCATCCTAAATATTGCACTACCCAAAGATCTTTGGCGGACATAGAAAAGGAAGAAAAAGAAGATGAAAAAATAGATGCTAACGTAATGTTACAATTCGGTAGAAAATGCAAGGGGGGATTATCTTGGATAACCATAAGCGATGACGAAATAACCAAAGATATGCATGTGCATTTTATTCTTGATAGCATAGACATGGTATATGTAGTGCAAAAAAAAGCATATATTAGTTTTTGGGGCAGCGCGTCAGATATCACTGCGCGTGAGTTAAGATGGGTTTATAGAAATAGGCATCTCTATCGGGTTCAACAAAAAATACAATTTTGGTTGAGGGGCAAACCTACTACTCCACCTTGGGAGGGTAAAGAAGGTGAGGCATTATGGAATCAATACATACCCAAAAATGAGCCATTTTGATGGTTTTATTGGTGATTGTGGAACCTTCAATATCCAGCAAGGCGAGAAGTTTGGGAGGATGCAGTAATTTCGTTTGATTTATCCGACACTTTCACCTGACCAAAACAAAGCTGATTTGCCACTGCCCAAGCGCTGACTGGAATACCTTCCAAGGTCAAACGGTGTTCAGGCTTGTCATAATCCTTCACAAAACGTTAACAGTCCCTAATCATGAAATCAATTCATTATGAATCCCAGACTACAACCCCAGTGGCAACGTCTAACTTTACCCGATAATGAATTACCGTATTCTCAGGAGCAACCACAATGATTATCCCGTGGCAACAATTGGAAGCCGATACACTCCACAACTTGATTGAAAGTTTTGTCCTGCGGGAAGGTACGGATTACGGTGAACAGGAAAAAACACTCGAACAAAAAGTGCAGGATGTGAAACGTCAGCTTGAACGAGGTGAGGTTCTGTTGGTATGGTCTGAACTACATGGAACCGTTAATATCTTGCCTAAAGAGATGTTCCGTCCGTAAATTCAACTTACTTTCCTCATGCTAACTGACTGATTCGCCAGTTTTATTGATTAAGGAGTCTGTTCATGTCTGCCAAACACCCCGTCATCGCAATCACTGGTTCCAGTGGAGCAGGAACAACCACTACCAGTGTCGCTTTCCGCAAGATTTTCCAACAATTTGATATAACAGCCGCACTGATAGAAGGAGATAGTTTCCATCGTTACACTCGTCCTGAAATGGATGCCGAGATACGCAAAGCAAGAGAACAAGGCAGACATATCAGCTATTTTGGGCCAGAAGCTAATGATTTCGCTATACTGGAAAAGACATTCGTTGAATATGGTGAAACGGGCAATGGCCGCTGTCGAAAATATCTCCATACCTATGATGAAGCCGTTCCCTATAACCAATCACCAGGGACTTTCACACCGTGGGAACCCCTGCCATCAAATACGGACGTCCTCTTTTATGAAGGACTGCACGGGGGTATTGTCACGCCACAACACAATGTCGCCAGTTATGTGGATCTGTTGATTGGCGTTGTGCCTATCGTCAACTTAGAATGGATACAAAAACTCATTCGTGATACTGGCGAGCGTGGGCATTCCAGAGAAGCAGTCATGGATTCTGTTGTCCGCTCAATGGATGACTATATCCGCTACATCACACCTCAGTTTTCACGTACCCACATCAATTTCCAGCGTGTCCCTACCGTTGATACCTCCAACCCCTTCTCTGCCAAGTCCATTCCCTCGCTGGACGAAAGTTTTATTGTGATCCGCTTCCGTGGCCTCACTCAAATTGATTTTCCTTATTTGCTAGCGATGCTTCAAGGGTCATTTATTTCCAGCATAAATACTATCGTCGTTCCAGGTGGAAAAATGGGGCTGGCAATGGAATTAATTATGGCACCGCTGGTTAAACAATTACTGGAAGGTAAAAAAATTGCGTAATTTAATCCTTATTTAATTTTTAATAAGGCAGGTAACAAAAAATAACGTTACCTGTTTTATTTAAATAAACAGACCATTTTTGGTGACATAATTTTTTCCCTTTTATAAATGTAAAATCAATAAAACCAACTCTTCTGCCTGATTTCTGGTAATCTGGCAGCCAGTTTAATATGCTGAAGCGATACAGGAGGAGACAGAAATGCTTTCCTGTGTTACAAACAAGGTTACAAGCGTGGACTGGCAAGGTATATGGGTTAAGATCAATATGCCTACATTTTGACATCTTTATAATCCATATAAAATTCCCGCTTGTCAGTTTTTCAGCAGGTTAATATGTTAATCTATTGACTTTATAAAGCCAGCCTGAAGAGGAACTACCGTTTCTCACATTCATAAAGGCAGAAATAACAACAGAGGATAAAGCGAATGGTTCTCGGCAAGCCACAAACAGACCCTACTCTTGAATGGTTTTTGTCACACTGCCATATTCACAAATATCCATCCAAGAGCACGCTTATTCATCAAGGCGAGAAAGCAGAAACGCTTTACTACATTGTTAAAGGTTCGGTTGCTGTTCTAATAAAAGATGAAGAAGGTAAGGAAATGATTCTCTCTTATTTAAATCAGGGGGACTTCATTGGTGAACTTGGATTGTTTGAAGAGGGGCAAGAGCGTACTGCATGGGTACGAGCAAAAAGTGCCTGCGAAGTGGCTGAAATTTCCTATAAGAAATTTCGCCAGTTAATTCAGGTCAATCCTGATATTCTGATGCGTTTATCTGCTCAGATGGCCAGTCGCCTACAAACCACTTCCGAAAAAGTAGGTAACTTAGCCTTTCTGGACGTCACAGGCCGTATCGCCCAGACGTTGCTCAATTTGGCCAAACAACCTGATGCCATGACTCACCCTGATGGTATGCAAATCAAAATCACACGTCAGGAAATTGGGCAGATTGTGGGTTGCTCGCGTGAAACGGTTGGCCGTATCCTGAAAATGCTGGAAGATCAAAACCTGATCTCTGCACATGGTAAAACCATCGTTGTTTATGGGACACGTTAATTCCCGATAAACCAGAAACTACTCAGCCAGTGCATTTGTTACTTCGTACTGGCTTTTTTTACTGTTATTTATTTAACCAACGGGAGATCGCCATTTCCAGCCGCATTATACCCTCGGTGATTTCCTCCTCAGGAATAATCAAAGATGGCGTAAAGCGCAAGATACTGTCTCCTGCACTTAATAACATCAATCCCATTTCCGCCGCTTGCTGTAATATTTCTCTGGCTTTGCCTTGATATTCAGCCTTCAATACGGCGCCCATCAGCAACCCTTTGCCACGAACTTCACGAAAGATGCCATATTTTTGGTTCATCTTTTCCAGAGCATGAATGTACATATCGTGCCGTTTTTCCACGCCCATCAGCACTTCTGGCGTATTGATAATATCCAGTACGACACAACCGACACGACAAGCCAATGGATTTCCACCATAAGTCGTTCCGTGTGTACCCGTTTCCATTGCCGCCGCGATTGTATCTGTCGTTAACATTGCACTGATTGGAAAACCGCCCCCCAACGCTTTTGCTGTCGTTAAGATATCCGGCTGTACGCCATAATGCTGGTAAGCATATAACTTACCCGTGCGCCCTATTCCACTCTGAACTTCATCAAAGACCAACAAAGCCTGATGTTTATCGCACAATTCACGCACTCCATGCAGAAACTCCATCGTCGCAGGCATGACGCCTCCCTCTCCTTGAATTGGCTCCAAAACAACAGCGCAAGTGCGATCATTGATTTCCGCCCTGACGGCATCCAAATCGTTAAAAGGCACATGAACAATATCAGCAGGTTTAGGCCCAAACCCTTCGGCATATTTCGGCTGCCCGCCTACCGAAACAGTGAAAAAAGTGCGTCCATGAAACGCCTGATGGAAAGCAATAATTTTAGTTTTATTGGGATGATGACGAGTAATCGCATAACGACGTGCTAATTTAAATGCCGCTTCATTGGCTTCCGCTCCCGAATTCGCGAAAAAGACCTTCTGGGCAAAAGTCGCATCAATCAATTTCTGCGCTAAGGTTAAGGCCGGCTCGTTGGTAAAAACATTGCTGATATGCCACAATTTTTCACCTTGCTGTTTCAACGCATTCACCAAAGCCGGATGACAGTGCCCCAAAGCCAGGACAGCAATGCCACCGGTAAAATCAATGTATTCTTTACCCTGTTGATCCCATACTCGGCTGCCTTGTCCTTTGACAGGAATGAAATTCGCCGGTGCATAAATGGGCAACATCACTTGCTCATAGATATTTCGGTTTACTGCTTTATTTTCTACCATTTCCCTCACCTTATTTTTATATTTGCCATTCAGAAATGAAATAATAATCATAAAATATGAATAAAAAATCATTTAAGGGCAAATAAAAAAACAACAGAATGAGGGAATGTGGCGATATCTGCCTAATATTTGAGGAAATTATTCAATAATTCATGTCCCTGCTCACTCAGAATGCTTTCTGGATGAAATTGCACTCCTTCCAGTGGCAAAGTACGGTGGCGTATTCCCATGATTTCATCTACGTCACCATTACGCTGACTCCAGGCCGTCACTTCAAATGAAGCAGGAAGCGTTTCTGCGGCAATGACCAGAGAGTGATAACGGGTGACTGTCAATGGACGATCCAATCCTTTGAATACCCCTTGCTGGCTATGGTGGATCAGGCTGGTTTTTCCATGCATCACTTCACGAGCTTTAACAACGCTCGCACCAAAAGCCTGGCCTATTGCCTGATGTCCCAGGCACACGCCCAGGATGGGTAATTTCCCTGCAAAATGTGAGATCGCTTCCAGTGAGATCCCTGCTTCATTCGGCGTACAAGGCCCCGGAGAAATGACTAAATGAGTAGGCGCCAAATCTTCGATATCTTCAAGCTGGATCTCATCATTACGCTTAACTACAACCTCTGCCCCTAACTCGCAAAAATATTGATATAAATTGAATGTAAAAGAATCGTAATTATCTATTATTAGTAACATAGGAGTATATCCTACTGATTATTATAGTCTTATAAGTTGCCCTACCCCATTGGGGTATTATGCATTCTGTATAATAGTAAAATCAGGTAAAACAGTATCAACAACAATGGGGGATTCATCATACCACAGAAGCACTTTTAAAATAGTGATACGGCGAGCGCATTACTATCATGCAGCAACCATGCAACAACGTAGAAAGGGGGGGAGGGGGAATACAAACGGTACTCAAACAACCATTAATGATTATCCGAATACCGTATTATGTCTGTGTTCAGGCTGTTAAGGTTCAACCTTGGCAGACAAGATCACAATAGGTTTTACCGGTACATTTTGATAAGGGCCAACATTTTCTGTTTTGACTTGAGAAATTTTATCAACCACATCCATGCCTTTGACGACTTTGCCAAAGACTGCATAACCGAAGTCACGCTGCCCGTGATCGAGGAAAGCATTATCGGTCACGTTGATAAAAAACTGGCTGGTTGCGCTATCCTTATCTGCGGTACGTGCCATAGCAATCGTGCCACGAAGGTTACGCAGACCGTTATCTGCTTCATTTTTGATTGGCTCTTTGGTGGCCTTCTGCTTCATATCTTTTGTAAAACCGCCACCCTGGATCATAAAACCTGGAATAACGCGATGAAAGATAGTGTTGTTATAAAATCCCTCATTGACATACTCAACGAAATTCTTGGTAGTAATTGGTGCTTTATTGCCATCTAACGCAAGTTCGATTTCTCCAGCCGATGTTACCAGCTTCACGTGAGTTTCAGCGGCTAATGCTGGGACAGCTATCGCACTGATGGCACATGCAGTCATAAGCGACACAAAAATACGTTTAAACATTGATGATTCCTTTATTTTTGAGGTCAACAATAAAACTCATAACAACAAAACTCATTAAGTGTAATTCCCAATGGAGTTAAGTTCCAAAGATTTACCTACATTTACGAGTCATATGACTTTTATATTCGCATATTTAAACAAAGGTTATTTTGAGAATAACCCCCATATTGATACGCTTTCCATGTCAAAGTATAAAAATTGAAGATTGATGAACACTCGACAGTATGATCAGAATAATTCAAAATCTGTAAGCTCAGTTTCTTAAACTGCGCCTTCGGATATTTTTTCCAGAATGGTCGCTAACATGAACTATAAAGAAAGATTGAATCCCGAAAAAGCGTTGATCTGGCGAATTATCCACAAAAATAACCTATTATGGATTCTTCAAAATGGTTTTTTCGCTGGAAATAGTAGCAATAAATCAAATGATTGGGTAGATATTGGTAATCCAGAACTCATATTGAAAAGGGCTAATCACCCTGTTCCCATTGCCCCAGGAGGAACACTAAATGATTATATCCCGTTTTACTTCACACCTTTTTCTCCTCTGCTAAAGAACATACATAGTGGTTGGGGAGGAATAAAACAACGCCCTAATAATGAAATAATCATCCTTGTTTCCAGTTTGCATAAATTAAATAAATTAGATGTTCCCTTTATTTTTACTGATAGCCACGCGTACTACATGTGGTCGAATTTTTACTCTAATGTTGCAGATCTAGACAAAATTGACTGGGATATTATCCAATCAAAAGATTTCAAAAGAGATCCTGATGATCTCGCAAAATTTGAGCGTTACCAAACTGAAGCCCTTATACATAACTATTGCCCCGTAGAGGCTCTTATTGGTATCGTGTGTTATTCTGAAAAAGATAAGCAATACTTAGAAAAGTTAATTAAACAATCTGGTCATAATGTTCAGGTGATCGCAAGACCAGGGTGGTATTTTTCATGATTCATTATACAAAAGGCAATTTACTCGACTCTGATGTGGAAGCATTAGTCAACACAGTCAATACCGTAGGAGTTATGGGCAAAGGAATTGCTTTAATGTTCAAAGAACGTTTCCCTTTGAACATGGCGTTGTATAAAAAAGCTTGTAATTCTGGTGACGTTGAGACTGGAAAAATATTTGTTACTGAAACAGGAGAGCTTGTTCGCCCTCGCTGGATTGTTAACTTTCCAACTAAACAGCACTGGCGCTCCCCTTCTAAAATGGAATGGATTGTTGAAGGGTTAAGCGATCTTAAAGATTGGATAGTGAAAAATAACATCAAATCTATTGCAATTCCTCCTTTAGGGGCAGGTAATGGTGGTCTTAACTGGGATGACGTGAAACCAGCGATCGAAGTAGCACTATCACCTCTAAATGAGGTAAACATCTACATTTACGAACCTATTGCCAGATACCAAAATGTTAGTAAAAAAAAGGGAATTGATGCATTAACTCCAGCCCGAGCCATGATCGCAGAACTTATTCGTCGTTACTGGATACTAGGTATGGAGTGTAGTTTACTCGAAATTCAGAAGCTAGCTTGGCTGCTTTCTAGAGAACTTGAAAAACAAAGCCTTCCGGACATTCTCAAGCTTAAGTTTGAAGCGAAAAACTATGGACCATATGCCCACAACTTAACTCATTTACTCAATGCATTAGATGGTAGCTACCTTTGCTCTGATAAACGTATTCCTGATAGTGATCCACTAGATGTGATCCGATTTAATGATGCTAAAAAAGAAGAACTTCAGATTTATTTGAGAACCGAAGCTAAAGATTACTTATCCGTATTAGAAAAAACAGCAGAGCTCATTGAAGGATTTGAGTCGCCCTATGGCATGGAGTTGCTGGCTACAGTCGATTGGCTCTTATATAAAGAAAAATGTGATAGCAACATAGAATCAGTTAAAAGGGGCTTGAGCCAATGGAAAGGTGGTGCTAAATGGGCTACACGGAAACTATCGTTGTTTGAAGATCGCCATGTCAATATCGCTATAAATAGGCTTGCTTCAATTTAAGTAAAAATAGAATAAATTAAAGGACCTAATCATCTGAATTAATAGGTTAAGCAGACTCATCAAGTTACGCCTGTCCACAAGCGGTTGCTCTCGGTATAATCACCGCGCTATTTTTGTGTATTCCTCAGGGAGATAACCATTTTGACCATCAAGAACTACAACTATCATATGACCCACTTTGTCACGAGTGCACCTGACATTCGCCACCTGCCTCAAGATACGGGCATTGAGGTCGCGTTTGCCGGCAGGTCGAATGCGGGTAAATCCAGCGCCCTGAATGCATTAACCCGTCAAAAGAGTCTTGCGCGTACCAGTAAAACCCCCGGCCGTACTCAGTTAATTAACCTGTTCGAAGTTGAAGAAGGTGTTCGTCTGGTAGACTTACCGGGATATGGTTACGCTGAAGTCCCAGAAGAGATGAAACGTAAATGGCAGAAAGCCTTGGGGGAGTATCTCCAAAAACGTGAATGCTTGCTAGGGCTGGTGGTTTTGATGGATATTCGCCATCCATTGAAAGATCTGGATAGGCAAATGATCGAATGGGCAGTCGTGATGCAAGTCCCCGTCATGGTATTGCTCACTAAAGCCGATAAACTGACTTCCGGTGCCCGTAAAAGCCAACTGGCGAAAGTTCGTCAGGAATTGGCATCTCTGAATGGTGATATTCAGATCGAATACTTCTCCGCTCTGAAAAAAATCGGCACCGATAAACTAGAGCAAAAACTCAACCTTTGGTTCAATCAGCCTGCTATTGAGACGGAGTAATATCCGCCCCTTGCTCACCGCACTTCTATAAATCGGACATAAAAAAACGCCCCAGTCAAAAGAGATGACTGGGGCAGCTAATATTCAGCTAAATCCGATTACGTGAAGTAAAAGGTCTGAAAGATAGAACATCTTACCTCTGTACCCTACGCCGATAACTTTAACCTATTCTTTTCATCAAAAAAAGACTTTTTTGTAATTAATTTTCACCTATTACCTCGATTCAGCAGTTAACATTTAAGCAAATTAGGTTATTATGTCGTCATTTATGTAGTTTAATTACATATTTATGAGATCTAGATCTAATCTAAAACCTAACTGAAATTCTTGTCATACGCCTCTTCGCAGCATAATTGAGACAAATTAAGTTCATTAAACAAGCAGCATTTCCATAAAAAACATGCAATAAAAAAAGAACCGCATTTCTGCGGCTCTTTTTCAGTTTTTAAGATAGAAGGGAGATCAGTGAGCCTGATCCCAATTATCACCAATCCCAATATCCACTTTTAACGGCACATCAAGCTGCATGCTTTGTTCCATCAGTTCCCTGATTTTCTGCCCCGCTGTTTCCAGCTCTGACTCATGTACTTCGAATACCAGTTCATCGTGAACCTGCATGATCATACGTACTTTGGGTTGCTCACTGACAAGCCAGTTATCTACCGCAATCATTGCCAATTTGATGATATCCGCTGCCGTCCCCTGCATAGGTGCATTGATGGCTTCGCGCTCTGACGCCTTACGGCGCATGGCATTACGCGATTTGATATCCGGCAGGTACAACCGACGGCCTTCCAACGTTTCGACAAATCCGTGATCAGCCGCCTGCGCCCGTGTACGTTCCATATAAGCCAACACTCCCGGATAACGTTCAAAATAGAGATCCATATAGCGCTGTGCTTCACCACGCGGAATACCTAATTGGCGAGATAAACCAAACGAACTCATGCCGTAAATCAAACCAAAGTTAATCGCCTTGGCACTGCGACGCTGCTCGCTGGTCACTTGTGCCAATGGTATGCCAAACACTTCCGCAGCCGTCGCACGGTGGATATCCTTACCTTGGGCAAAGGCTTCCAACAAGCCTTTGTCCTGTGATAAGTGCGCCATAATACGCAATTCAATCTGTGAATAGTCCGCCGCCATAATGCGGTAACCTTCCGGTGCAACAAATGCCTGACGGATACGGCGTCCTTCGTCATTGCGAACAGGGATGTTTTGCAAGTTTGGATCACGGGAAGAGAGGCGCCCCGTCGCAGTTACCGCCTGATGATATGAAGTATGAACACGATGTGTCAGTGGGTGCACCATCTGAGGCAGCTTATCAGTATAAGTGGTTTTCAGTTTTGCCAGACCACGATGTTCTAAAATCACCCTTGCCAATTCATGGCGCTCTGCCAACTCTTCCAGCACTTCTTCATTGGTTGATGGTGCGCCATTTGGCGTCTTCTTCAATACAGGCAAATTCATTTTTTCAAATAAGATGACTTGTAACTGTTTTGGTGACGCCAGATTGAACTCTTCCCCTGCCAGCTCATACGCAGATTTTTCCAACTCATCCAAACGCGCAGTGATTTCCCTTGAATGTTCTGCCAACGTTTGGGCGTTGATCAATACCCCAGTTCTTTCCATACGAGACAACACCGGTACCAGTGGCATTTCGATATTATGGAAAACTTTTTGCAAAGTTGGGGCGCCCTCTAATTGAGGATACATAGCCTGGTGCAGTCTTAAAGTCACGTCCGCATCTTCTGCCGCATATTTTGCAGCTTCCTCCAGCGGAATTTGATTGAAAGTTAATTGCTTTTTGCCCTTGCCCGCAATTTCTTCAAATGTGGTGGTTTTATAGGCCAGATGACGATCAGCAAGGCTATCCATATCATGTCGCCCTGCCACGCTGTTCAAAACATACGATTCCAGCATGGTATCAAAAACAATACCATTCAGGGCAATGTCATAACGCGCTAAAACACCACGATCAAATTTCAGGTTTTGACCAATTTTAGGCAGATTGGCATCTTCCAGTAGCGGTTTTAATGCTGCGAGCACTTCATGCAGATCTAATTGCTGTGGCACATCCAGATAATCGTGTCCCAATGGCAGATAAGCGGCTTCGACTTCTGATTCCCCCACTGCAATGGCAAAGGACATCCCCACCAGATTCGCTGTTAGGGTATCAAGACTGTCGGTTTCAGTATCAAAAGAGCATGCCGGAGCCTGTTTCAGCTTTTCAATCCACTCATCAAGGGATTGGCGCTCAAGGATAGTTTGATAATTTTCCGGTGAAATTTTAGCAGCGGCTGGAACAGCAGCCACTGATTCTGACTTCACGTTGGCTGCAACAGGTTTCTTCCCATTGCCTTCCAGCCAACTGCCATTTTGTACGTCACTAATCCACCGCTTAAATTCATAATGACTAAACAGAGTCAGTAATTCAGCCGTATCCGGTGACATAATGGAAAGATCTAAACAATTCTTATCCAATTCAACATCGGTTTTGATTGTCGCCAATTGGTAGGAAAGATAAGCCACCTCTTTATGCTGTTCCATTTTACCACCCAGTGTTTTGGCACCACGGAAACCGAGTGTGGCAATGTCATCAAGCCGGGCATAAATCTCATTCAATCCGCCAATCCCCTGCAATAACCCCAGGGCAGTTTTCTCTCCCACTCCTGGCACTCCCGGAATATTATCGGAAGAATCCCCCATTAGGGCGAGAAAATCGATCATCAGTTCAGGAGGAATACCATATTTTCCCTCAACCTCTTCCGGCCCCAAAATAGTGTTGGTCATGGTGTTAATCAGGGTGATATTTGGCGTCACCAATTGCGCCATATCCTTATCACCAGTGCTGATCAGCACCGAACGCCCCTCTTTTTCTGCCTGCAAAGCTAATGTACCGATAACATCATCAGCTTCAACCCCTGGCACAACCAGAATTGGCAGTCCCATTGCCTTGACCATTTTGTGCAACGGCTCAATCTGCAAACGCAAATCATCCGGCATGGGCGGCCGATGGGATTTATATTCAGCAAATAGCTCATCACGGAACGTTTTGCCTTTGGCATCAAACACGACCGCCACATGACTGGGTCTGTACTGCATGATTAAACTTCGCAACATGTTCAGCACGCCATACATGGCGCCCGTCGGTTCTCCTGAACTGTTTGTCAGTGGAGGAAACGCATGGTATGCACGATAAAGGTATGAAGAACCATCAACCAAAATCAGGGGATTGTCTGCTATCTGTGCCATAAAATTTTCTTCGTCGTTCTGTGGGATAAATAAAGAATAGAATGCCATACTGTGTCGTTCTAGACGAATTTTGCGGGAAATTTCTCGTACCAACTTGCATTTTATGGCAAATATTCTGATAAGTACTCTGTGGATAACTTTGTGCACAAAAAATGGCATATAAAACAGATTTATGTTTATTCCCACAAAGCGTGGATAACAGGAGATAAAAAATCAATGAATTACGCAAAATATTAAATAAATATTACAACCGCTTTAAAATCACTGACTTGTGGATATTACCAGAGTTTATGTTATGAAAGGTGTTTTTTGGCAAGTATTGTGCCAACTCTCTTATAGTCGGCACAATACCTGTATTATTTTATATTAATACTCGCGTTTTTGTTTCTTTACATCCGCATCTGGCGACTTATTTTTTGTTCACCAAATAGTTCACTACTTGAGAGAATTTCTGGGCATAGTCCAAAGCTGAACGGGTATCAATTCCACCATTGTTAATCAAGTACTTACCATTAACAAAGATCGCCGGAACACCGCGCAAGTTGAAATCTTTGGCTGACTGACGCTCTTTAGCGGCTACCGACTGCACGATAAAGCTGTTCAAGGCTGCATCATATTCTTCACCAGATACTCCCGCCTTGATGAAAGCATTGCGGATATCTTCCTTACTATTGATGGTCTGGCTTTTCTGAATGCCATCAAACAAAATAGGCGTGACTTTATCTTCTATCTTCATGACAATGGCGACTGCCCAGGCATCAGTTAGTGCTTTCCCCAAAGGCCCCAGAAAATCCACATGATAACGTTCATGAGTCACACCTGCTGGCAAATTTTTCTCAACAGTAGCAGGAACATGATAAATATTTTCAAACTGATAGCAGTGAGGACAATAAAAAGAGAAAAACTCCACCACCTGAGGCTGATTCGCAACCGGATCTTTTAACTCGGTATACTGTTTGCCTTCAGAAAAACTGGAAGCGGACGCATTAAATGCCATGAACGCTCCCACCAGCGCTAGCCAAAATTTCTTCATAATGGTCTCCAAAAAAATTAATACATCGGGTTGAGCTGTAAAGGTGGCTCCTGTAACAGCCGGACTTGTTCAGAAAAAAGACTCGCTTGCTTATGCCAAAAATCACTATCAGCCATCCACGGAAACGCTTTTGGAAAAGCCGGATCTTGCCAACGACGAGCAACCCAGGCTAAATAATAGACCATTCGCATCGCTCGCAGAGGCTCTATTAATGCCAATGTCTTGGGATCAAATGCCATAAACTGATCATACGACTCAAGCAAAATATCCAGCTGGATCAACCGTTCTTGCCGTGAGCCATTGAGCAACATCCACAAATCCTGCATAGCGGGACCATTGCGGGCATCATCAAGATCCACAAACCATGCTTCATCACGCCACAAGATATTACCAGCATGGCAATCCCCATGCAGCCGCAATACCTGCCAGTTATCATGCCATTGGCTTGCCACCGTCTGATTTAATTCATCCAGTGCAGCCAGAAAACCCTGTTTATGCCTGGCGGGAATGAGTTCACATTCAGCCAAGTATTGATACGGCTGATATAAATATTCATTCAGGTTAAGAGTAGGACGAGCAGAAAATGGTTTTTTTGCCCCAATTTGATGCATTCTTCCCAGCAAGCGCCCAACATCTTCCAATTGGTCAACACTATCTGATTCGTACTGGCGTCCCCCCACACTGGGAAAAATGGCAAAAAAGAAACCACCATAATTTAGCACCGTCTGCCCATCAAATATCAACGGCGCTGCCACGGGCAAATCAGCCTGTTGCAATTCATGCGCAAAATCATGTTCCTCCTGAATTTGCTGCTGGCTCCAGCGCAGGGGGCGATAAAATTTCACAACATAGCGTTTGCGGTTTTCATCCATGAACTGATATACCCGATTCTCATAGCTATTCAGTTCGGTTAGACCAGAATCAAGGTACAGGCCAGATTGCCCCAATGCATCCATGATTAAATCTGGCGTGATATTTTGGAAATTAAAAGCCTTCGGTTCTGTCACAACACAGTTCTCTCTTCATTAATCTTTAACAATGCCCCGAGCACGCAACAACGCCGTCTTAAAATCTTCTTCATAATCTTTTTTCAACCCAGGGATTTCGGCATGGCTATCCGTACCGCGCATTTTCAGATGATAAATCAGAATATCATCCGTTAATTCAGACAACTGCCCTGTGAATCCCGCTTCATCAGCCAGTTTCTGCAACAGCTCTATCAGATTCAAATCCGGCTCATTTTTCCATACTGGATGTAAAAGTTCGATAACTTCATTGAGGCGGTGATACTTCATTTTTAGTTCCTTATAAATCACGATACAAATTAGCAGGGTTAATGGCTCAGAGAAAGCATTGGTCTGTCAATCAGCGTAAAGTTATACTGCCACCTCAAGCAGCATGGTTAGAAATAGTTCATTGCCCAATACCAGGTGATTAAACATGACGCATCCAAAAATCAGTGGCGCAATTCTGGCGGGGGGATTATCCACCCGCATGGGGGGAAACGACAAAGGATTGCTGCAATTTAACAATGCCCCACTATACCAACACATTGCCACCAGATTGCAGCCACAGATTCATGAACTGTTGATTAATGCCAATCGCAATCTGGAAATTTATCATCAGAGTGGCTATCCCATCATACCGGATATCGTTGCCGATTTTTCCGGACCATTGGCAGGTATGTTGGCGGTTTTAAAAAGCGCCATCCACGAATGGGTGGTATTTGTCCCTTGCGATGTCCCCAATTTCCCTGAAAACCTGGTCGCAAAACTGTGGCACTACAAACAAAACGCCTGGGCTGCTTATGCACATGATTGCGTGCGTGCACATCCTACCCTGGTATTAATGCACCGCAACCTAATCCCCCGTCTGGAAAGCTATCTCGCTTTGGGAGACAGAAAACTGATGTTATTTATGCAGATGATTAAGGCAAAGGCGGTCTATTTTCCCAATCCCAACGCTTTCACTAACTTAAATACACCTGAAGAATGCCATAACTGGAAACACCGTCATTGGGAATGCCTTCAGGAGCCAGCATGAACCACAGCAGCAACAATACAGCACTGCCTATTCTGGGTATCACCGCTTATAGTGGAACCGGAAAAACAACACTATTAAAGCAAGTCATTCCACTGTTACGCCAGCAACATATCCGCGTTGGGCTAATTAAACATACTCATCACAATATGGATGTCGATAAGCCAGGCAAAGACAGCTATGAACTCCGCAAAGCGGGGGCGGTACAAACGTTAGTCGCCAGCCAGCAGCGCTGGGCTTTAATGACTGAAACCCCAGAGTTACCAGAACCGGATCTTTACTATCTTGCCAGCCGATTTGATGCAAATTCGCTGGATCTGATTTTGGTTGAAGGATTCAAACAAGAACCAATCCCCAAAATAGCCCTTTATCGAGATGGCCTGAATCATACCGTTGATGAGATCCTCGATCCCTATGTCATAGCAATTGCTAGCGATATTGCGCTGGCAACACCATTTCCACAGCTTAATATCAATCAGCCGGAGCAAGTAACCGCATTTATTGCCAAATGGTTATATCAATAATCATGGTGACGCCAATTACCCTCCGTTATCATTATTACATTGATAAACAGAGGGTTAGACCAGTCTTATTTTCCATTTGATGACAGGCGAAAATATTTGCTGTCACTCGGCCTGAGTCCCCTTTTGCCTTACTTCCCTTCCGGCATCAAACCAATAAACGTCGTTTTTTTGCGAGGCTCAGTCATTAATGCTTCCAGTTTTTCGACACAACGCAAGTAATGGGGGGTTTTCTTATGCGCCGCAACAGCCTCTTCATCAGCATAGGCTTCATAGATATAAAAACGGGTTGGAATATTCTCATCACGCAATACATCGAACCGTAAATTGCCTGACTCTTTAACAGAACCAAGATGATTATCCCGAAATACGTCGATAAATTCGTCTACCTTGTCAGCCTTAACATTAATTTCCACTAATGTGATATGCATATTATTACCCCTTGGCTTTTTCACTCAGGAAAAGCTCATAAGCCTGAGCCGGTTTCTCATTATGGTGCACTACGGCCTGCACAGCTTTCAGCATCGCAACAGGTGCTTCCGACTGGAAAATATTGCGTCCCATATCCACACCAGATGCCCCTTGATCAATCGCCTGATAGCACATATTCAACGCCTCCAGTTCCGGTAATTTCTTACCACCTGCAATCACAATCGGCACTGGGCAGCCTGCCACCACTCGCTCAAAACCGCTATCGACATAGTAGGTTTTGATAATGTTCGCCCCTATTTCGGCTGCAATACGAGTCGCCAGCGAGAAATAACGTTGGTCACGCGCCATATCTTTACCGACGCCCGTCACCGCCATTGTTGGCATGCCATAACGTGTTCCCTGATCCACCAGCTTAACTATATTTTTGATGGATTGGTGTTCGTGTTCTGAACCGATATAAACCTGTGCCGCAACCGCACAGACGTTGAGGCGAAGTGCATCTTCCATCGCCACCGCAACAGCTTCATTGGAGAGTTCAGTCAGAATCGAGTTGGCTCCAGACGCACGCAGAACGACTGGTTTATTGGTTGCAGGCGGAACCTGACTGCGCAGGATACCGCGGGTACACATCAACACGTCGGTGTGTTCAAACAGCGGAGCGATATTGATATCAATACGTTCTAAACCTGTGGTTGGACCTTGAAAATAACCGTGATCAAATGCCAGCATCACCGTTTTATTGGTGGTGGGATTGAAAATTCGTGACAAACGGGACTGCATACCCCAATCCAACGCACCACAACCTTTCAGTTCAAACAGCGTGTTCTGCTGCGGTGTATTAATGCCAAAATCTTTACCATCTTTGATATCATCTAAATCTGCCATTTCTCCCTCCAGAAAGGTGTCAGGGGCTATACACCAGCCCCATGAATTAGAAATCGTACTGATTGATATTGTCTTTGGTGAAATCTTGATGTGCCTTAGTGGGAGCCAACACGAAATCAATCTGCTTTAACCCCATCAAGCCAGAAAACTGCTTACTGATCCCACGAGCAACTAAAAGCGGAGTATTGTTGGTTGGATTCAGGCAAGACGGATCATTGGTATTAGTGGCAGTATTGCTCTGTGACATCACATACCTCATGAAATTTTAGGTTTGCGTTTCTGACACCGATATGAAATTGAACACTTATTTATTTTAAAAACATTTGCTCAAGACTCTAATGAAAAACTTAAGATTTTTTCAATAATCAGATCACATTTTGTGAAAAAATCAGATCTACATTTAAATATGTTCAAATTTTGCGATAAGACTCTAGTACATTAGAGATCTTTATTCTTATTCTTTCTTCGTGGATAAAGAAGTTATTATGTCGATCAAATTAAATAAGAAACAATCAGTATCAGAGAAAAGCGTATTATCTGAAGAAACCATCATGCATTCCGGCTATATCGGCGATGGAACAATTGATGTTTGGCCGCAAAGGTGGTATCGAAAAAGCAGACGCTATCGTTGCTGCACTAAAAGGGGGGTTATACCAACTCATTGGTGACAGAAGAACAAACCGTGAAGGCAATGCTAACTTGATCGACTAATAATGCTTATATATCTATCCATTCCCTGTGCCATATCGAACAAAGATAACAACAGACGAGGATAGTATTATGAATCAATGCGCTCATGCTCACCCATCAAGGAAGTATTTGATGGCGCTTGATGCAGGAACTGGCAGTATTCGTGCAGTTATATTTGATCTCGAAGGGAATCAGGTTTCCGTTGGACAAGCCGAATGGATACACCATCCTGTACCGAATGTTGCCGGTTCAATGGAATTCGATCTGAAAAATAACTGGCAACTGACCTGCCAATGCATTCGGCAAGCCCTGCAAAAGGCGGAATTGCCCGCCAATGCAATCCAAGGAGTTGCTGCCTGTTCAATGCGGGAAGGTATTGTCCTCTATAATCTCGATGGCGATCCTATCTGGGCATGTGCCAATGTAGATGCCCGCTCCAGCCATGAAGTCAGCGAGCTGAAGGAGCTTTACAATAATACCTTTGAATATGACGTCTACCGCTATTCCGGCCAAACATTGGCATTGGGAGCAATGCCACGCTTGCTTTGGCTGGCGCATCACCGCCCTGATATCTATCAACATGCCAGTACCCTCACCATGATCAGTGATTGGCTGGCTTATAGGCTAAGTGGCGAGCTGGCCGTTGATCCCTCTAACGCGGGCACAACAGGTATGCTGGATTTAACCAGCCGCGACTGGCGCCCAAGCTTGTTGGAAATGGCAGGCTTACGCTCTGATATCCTCTCCCCCGTCAAAGAAACAGGAACCTTGCTCGGCTATATTACGGAAAAGGCAGCGGCAGAATGTGGCTTGAGCAGCGGCATCCCCGTGATTATGGGCGGCGGAGACGTTCAACTCGGCTGTCTTGGTATTGGCGTTGTTAAACCCGCCCAAACCGCAGTACTCGGCGGAACATTCTGGCAGCAAGTCGTCAATCTGCCTGCACCAATCACCGATCCAAACATGAACATTCGTATCAACCCACACGTGATTCCCGGCATGGCACAAGCAGAATCCATTAGTTTCTTCACCGGTCTCACCATGCGCTGGTTCCGCGATGCTTTTTGCGCAGAAGAAAAATTGCTGGCCGAACGATTGGGCGTTGATGCCTATAATCTACTGGAAGATATGGCGGCAAGGGTTCCTGCCGGTGCCTATGGTGTCATGCCGATTTTCTCCGATGTCATGCGCTTTAAATCGTGGTATCACGCGGCTCCATCTTTCCTCAATCTCTCGATTGATCCGGAAAAATGCAACAAAGCAACACTATTCCGGGCACTGGAAGAAAACGCGGCTATCGTCTCGGCCTGTAACCTCGATATGGTTTCGGCTTTCTCTGGCGTTCAACCAGATTCACTGGTCTTCGCTGGCGGTGGCTCAAAAGGCAAACTCTGGAGCCAAATTCTGTCTGACGTTACCGGATTGCCTGTTCGGGTGCCTGTGGTAAAAGAAGCAACGGCATTAGGTTGTGCAATAGCGGCAGGGGTCGGTGTTGGATTATATGATTCCATGCCCGCGACGGGAGAAAGATTGGTGCGTTGGGAGCGGGAATATCAACCGAATTTACGCCACCGTGAGGTTTACCAAAAAGCGAAGAAAGATTGGCAGGCAGTATATGCAGACCAACTGCATCTGGTAGATGATGGGCTAACAACTTCATTGTGGAAAGCACCGGGGTTGTGATTTTTTATTGGCCTCTTTAACAATTAGAGGCCAATCAAATAATCAATCAAATAGCACTCATGACAACTTCAGGGACTGTTGGACGCCCATTCACCAAACAGGTTGCCACGAACGTTGCGTCAGCATATACGATACCATACTCATATTATCAATTAGATCATAAATAAACCTGACACCATAGAATATGTTTTGCTTATTTTTTATTAATAATGTTATTTACATCACTCTTTAAAACATTACTCAAAACCAATCTTTATGTTTTTTAGTTAATTTTGCAATAACTCGATAAAATCTTTGCCAAAGCAAAAATATAACTACAATAACAGAGAAATAGAATAGATCACCTCCTAACACAAAGTAACCGTAAGCTATAATACTTGATTCCGAAAAGGAAAATATAAACTATTCAGTGAAAATAAAATACCATCACCCTAGATTTTCTCTACTACAATTTATAACATTGTATATTGTTTTCATCTTTTTTATGGAGAGATATACCTTGTCTCACTCTAATATTGTGGTAAATGCTTTGAAACAAATACTTGAAAATGATGATATGAATATTTCAACCATTGAAAATTTTTTTTCGAAAGATTATTTCCAAGTAGTAAATGGTAATAAAATATCTTTTAATGATTTTGTTTCCCATATAAATCTACTGAAGATCTCTTTAACCAACGTGAATGTGACTATTTTATCTGTCGCAGAAAACGGTAAAAATGTTCATACACATCATCTGGTTAAGGCTAATAAAAAAGATGGCTCTATGATTGAATTTGAAGTTTTTTCCAGATTTTTGGTGAGTAAGAATAGAATAACAGGTTGTTATGAACTAACAAGAAAAATTATGGGAAATAAAGATGATAGTGACTTAGGATTTAGAAGTTAAGGACGGTTTATCTTTCAACCATATAATTTATTCAGTTTATAAAAAACACTGGCTATATATGCAGTATATATAGCCAGTATAGCTTTGTTTTCCAGGATCAACTGATAAGAAGAAATTTTCTAATCTCTCATCTCATAGTCACAAACTCTTCCGCTGCCGTGGGATGAATAGCAACCGTATTATCAAAATCCTTCTTCGTTGCCCCCATTTTCAGCGCAACCGCAAAACCTTGCAGTATTTCATCCATTCCAAAGCCGATACCGTGAATACCGACTATCTTTTCATTGGCTCCCACACAGACCAGTTTCATACGGCATGGCTGGCGGTACTGTGTCACCGCAGTATACATTGCGGTAAATGATGATGTATAAACCTTAACCTGATCTTCACCATACTGAGCCTTTGCCTGTGGCTCCGTCAAACCTACAGTACCAATTGGCGGATGGCTGAATACCACAGTTGGTATATTAGTGTAATCCAGATGCTCATCAGGTTTGTTATTAAACAGACGCTCTGACAAACGACGCCCTGCCGCAATCGCAACTGGCGTCAATTCCACCGCTCCCGTGTTATCACCAACCGCATAAATACCATTAACATTAGTATTCTGAAACTTATCGACTTGGATATAGCCTTTTTCATTCAGTTCAACACCTGTTGCGGCCAGATTCAGCTTATCTGTCATCGGCTCACGCCCAACCGCCCAAATAAGCGTATCAACAACTTGCTCTCGACCATCCTGCAATTTAACCGTCAGGCTGCCATCATGATTTTTAATTACAGACTGTAATATCGCATCTGTATGCAATGTTGGCCCTTCAGTTTTGATGACTTCCAACAGTGTTTCCACAATCATAGGGTCGAAAGAGCGTAATGGCGCATGTTTACGGACAAACAGATGCGTTTCACTACCCAACGCATTCAAAACACCCGCGATTTCAACAGCAATATAGCCAGCCCCTACCACAGCAACGCGCTGCGGCATTTCATTAAGCTCGAAAAAACCATCTGAATCAATGCCATATTCCGCACCGGGAATATCTGGACGTATCGGGCGACCCCCTGTCGCGATCAGGATATGGTCGGCCGTGATTTTTTCGCCATTAACCTCAATAGTATGTGCATCAACAAAACGGGCGGATCCTTGAATGACATCGACCTTATTGTTATTCAATACGCGTTCATATGATTGATGGATACGATCAATATAAGCAGTACGGCTGGCAATAAGTTTTTTCCAGTCGAAATGATTAACGGTGGTATCAAAACCATAATCGGGACCATATTGATGAATAGATTCCGCAACTTGAGCAGCGTGCCACATTACTTTCTTTGGTACACAGCCCACATTAACACATGTCCCACCTAATGCCTTTGCTTCAATCAAGGCACATGTTTGCCCATACATGGCCGCACGGTTAATGGAAGCAATGCCACCACTGCCGCCACCAATTGCAATATAATCGTAATGTTTACTCATCTTAGGTCACTTCCGTCTAATCAATTAAGTTACTGCTCAAGTTCAACCTAACGTCATTATTACAAAAAGTTATCATTGACGGTGGACGATTCTAACTCTTATTGCCATAGGCCACGGCTATCGAGTGATATCGCACCACAGTTTATTCATGGGTAATCAATTGAATAACAACACATTTTATAATGATGCCATGCTGAACCTTTACCTTATTCGGGGACAATCCACTCTACTGATGTATGTCCTGTACCTTCAGGAACCAGTACCTGATGCAACCACGGCAATATAGCCTTCATCTGTTGTTCTAATTTCCACGGTGGATTAATGACAATCATACCTGATGCCGTCATGCCACGTTGATCACTGTCAGGGCGCACACCAAGTTCAATTTGTAAGATCTTACGAATACCCGTTGCTTCCAACCCCTTCACTAAGCGTTTAATCTGCTGACGCAGAACAACAGGATACCACAGTGCATAAGTACCTGTAGCAAAGCGCTTATACCCTTCCTGAATACCCTGAACAACATTCTGATAATCCGATTTCAACTCATAAGGCGGGTCGATCAGCACAAACCCACGACGACTTTTTGGTGGTAATTTGGATTTCAACTGCTGAAAACCATCTTCCCTCAGGACACGGGCGCGCATGTCGCGGGAGAATTCCGTACGTAACAGAGGAAAATCGCTGGGATGCAATTCACTCAGATTAAGCTCATCATGCTCACGCAATAAGTGACGGGCAATCAATGGAGAGCCAGGATAATAACGTAAAGAACCTTGTGGATTCAGCGCCTTCACAACATCCATATACGCAGCCAATTCTTCGGGAATATCATCACGCTGCCAAATACGGGCAATACCTTCCAGATACTCTCCTGTGCGCTCGGCATGTTCTCCACTCAAGTGATAACGGCCTGCGCCAGAGTGGGTATCCAGATACAGGAAAGGTTTTTCTTTTACTTTAAACGACTCAATGATCAGGCTTTGTACTACGTGCTTTAACACATCAGCGTGGTTGCCGGCATGGAAACTGTGGCGATAACTTAACATTGGATTTAACCCCAAGAGCAAAATATTGATAACTTGCCTGATGCCCTACCAGACAACTAAAGAGGCATTATAGCCTCATTCCCAACAAAAAAGTTAAAAGCCTCTTTGTGCTCCCTCTTCGTTGTGGATCCAAGGGGTTTTCAAGATCAAATCGAGATCAGCGTGTAAAATTTCAGATAGGTATTCTTAAAATTTTAGGAATAATTCATGGTGTCGAAAACAGTGATCTTATCTGTATTGATCGTTTTCAGTATGAGTGCTACCTATGCAAACCAAGGTAAAACGGGATGCGAGATAAAGAAAAAAACGTTAGAAAAACAGCTCCAATATGCTCAAGCTGATAAAGATAAGCGTTTAATAAAAGGATTAGCTCGCACTTTGGAAAACATAAAAACCACATGTGCTCTGGAAAAACTTTTGCAGGAACAAAAAAATAAATCAGAAACAACGAAAGACAATGCAAAAAATAATACAACAGGGAGTTTAGCTGATAAAAACAATTCACCACGATTTAAACAGCCAGGTAGCAAAAAGCAGTCTCAAAAACCTTCTAAAAGCAAAAAATAGATATCATAAGAAATAAATAAAAAATGCAGGCGCGTAAGAATACGGCCTGCATCCAATCCTGTATTTATTCTATCTATTTCCAACAAGCTTTATAGCTCTTTCCCTCTAATTTGCTGCGCATTAGAAGGAAAAATATTGTAATAAATTTTATCACTCATAAGCGGTTCATTTTCAATTTTTACTGAAAGAATGGGATTGTCTTTAGAAATGGCAAAATGACTAAAATAATTCCCTTCTTTTTCATAAGGATAGTGAAAATTAGGCTTAATAAATTTTTTCATATGGGACTCATCAGATAGATGATACTCATCTGAATAAATCACCTTCTGATCTCTGACAAAAATAATTTTATAAAAAAGCCCCGTTTCGTAATTAAACTTCACCCCGATAATTTTTTCAATATCTTCCGGTGAGATACCTTTGTCGATGATATACATTTTATCCCAGTCAAAAGGAATAATCTTATTTACATCAATCAAACAGGTTGTATTTTTCCGGCAATGCTTATCGGCGTAATCAATAATCCCTAATCTGCTGTTTTCAAAAGACAAAAATAAAATAGTAATTCCCAGTATTAACGAAAAAATAATCATATTACTTTTGTTGACACCACGGAAAAACATCATTCCCCCCTTCATAATCAAATTTGATATGAGAAAACGGCCTTGGAATTTTAACCTTTAAAATCAACTAATTGATATTATTTCCTATGAATTTTACAACTTCATTTTTATCGCCACATCTTACATCACGACACTGATAGATAAACACAGACAGAAAATGTCCCCATCTGCCTTTCCAACAGCAGCCTGATATTTTTGGAATTTACAATATAACATGAAGGTATATCTTGAATTATGGAGACAACTCCACATCACTTATTACATACAAGCGATTGTTATAAAATTACTATTTGGTATCTTAAATGCGGTTTACAAGATAAAAATAAATGCCTACTTCTAACCTTTAGCATCAAAAGAGTTATACAGAAACACTCTGAATGGCTAAAAAGTATAGTAATTGTACCCATGTTTTTTTTGATTTCAAATAGAAAAACATGGTAAACAAATAATATACTAGATAAATAGTTGCTAACGTGATTTTATGATAGTTTTAGGGTAATCAAATGTGCCTGAATTGTTATGTAATGGAATAATCATAAAAAGAAATTAAATACTGGTAATTTATACATGATAAATAAGATTGGCTGGCCTTCATTTGTCAACTGCGGCTCAATGTGCGATTGTCTTATTACCATCGGTGCCTACCCAGTCCGCATGGGAGATGATGCCGGTGATTTTGCGTTGCTCGGTTGCCCCATGAAAGATTTGCAGTACCGCTTCCTGCATCAGCAGCGAGGCCAAATCAATCTCCGCCTGTGGTTTAAAGGGGTTCGGGTTGCCCGTTCTGACCAGTGTCAGATTGAGGGTAAAGAGTTCGGATAATCCTTCCTGTAGAGAAAATTCGCCTATAGCAAAGGTGTCTTCCGGCACACCCGCGATACGGCAGGTAAAACGTAATCCACTTTTCATTTTTTATTCCTTATCGGTTATGACATGCATGCCTTACATGGCCGGGCGTAACCCATCGACGTGCCAGAACTGCCATAGCACCTTGTGACTGTCCGGGGTGAAAATCTCCAGCATGACAAACGAAGATTGGGTGATAAAACAAGCCAGTGCCTGGTTGATTAACCGGCAGAAGCGATACATTTCCCCCTGATTACGATAATAATCAGGGTTCAGCATAAGTGAGAGTAGATGCCCGCGAATGGGGCGCCCCCGCCGCATCCGGTCAGTCAGACTCTCTTCCACCTGTACAATGCCGTCAATGTGTTGGCGGAACTGGCGGCTCAAGGGGCGATGCGTGTCAGCATACGGGTCAAACAACCGGAGAAACTGTTTCAGGCTATCGAAATCATAAATAAATTGGCTTCTGATATTGGGATGACTTCAAGGTAATTGTTTACCACTCTCCATAGGGGTATTTTTTCCCTTTGATAAAGTCCTTGATACGTTCGGAATATTCACTATAACCATTCAGAACTTTTGTTTTGCCCTGACATACCGTCATATTTTCGCCGAAAACTGACTCACCGGTGGCAATTAATATATTATCACCATTATTTTTATCATAACCCCGTAGCCAAGCGCGAGCTGTACCGCCGGGTGCTAATCCAATAAAAATTCTCTCTCGATAGTCTGGCGGATAACTTTCATAACCTGGATAGGTAGCTGGTTTTCTCATTAATTGTCTTACCTCTGGCGTAAATTCAAACAGAGTCTGATAGGATTTTTTATCAATTACGGAGTCCCAGCAAACAATCAATGACCTAGGCAGTGCTTCACCATGATTGTTAATTCCACTAGAGCCTCCACCTAGTTTTTTATTCCATGTGGTTACACTACGATAATCTGAATCAGCTCCATCAGGCATAAATTTTTGCACTATATAATTATCTTCATCCTGAAATTGAACAAAACTAATACTGACAGGAAAATATTCCGGAGTGATAAATTGAAATCTCCATTTTTCATAAGGCAATGGCTCACTGTGGCGCACAATAGGCTTGTAATTCACTACCCGTTTGCCGGGTAGATAAGACTGGCAGGCCGTTAATCCCACCACCACACCTAGCCCCAATAACAGGACTAATAGTTTTTTGTTTCTCATTTTGAAATTTCCTTACCAGTAATATCAAAAATGGTTCGGTGCCATTGTTCACAAGGGCGGTTCACAAAACTGACTAACTCTACCGCCTTCACACCACCTTGAATCTGTTCATCTTTTATTACCACACTATTCCAGTGTGATGAGCAATGGACGTATTTAGTCTGGATCAAGGCTAACTCTTCTGCGTTAAAAGGAATTAATGACTGGCCTTGTCGAACAGCACGCCCTTGATTGATTGCTTTTTCTGCCAGTGGTGCAAGTTCTGGACAGAGTTGGTAATCTTTATCATCAGCATTAGGCTCACCAAAAATCACACCAGACTCTTGTGCGGCATCCTGCATGACCAGCATGACTACTTTAGACCAGTCATTGGTGATTTCCCGATATAGTACTGTCGCCGATGCTACTTGTTTTTGAAAACGCTCCAGCTCGTTACGCGGGTAAAACTGGTTATTTTGCCACGTTTCTACTTTCACCTCGTTGTTGTGCAATAACGGGGCAATAGCCGGATAGCTTCTTATCTGAAATAATTCTTCCTGTGCTCTTCTATATATCCAGGTGGTGTTATTAGGGGTACTCTCATCCACGGTGAGGCTACGTGGCCGTGTGATAAATAACCGTTCTGTTTCCATCGGGTTATAGCCTCCACCAATATCGGAATGCGCGCCGGGGAATATTAATTCCGGATAATCAGGCTTAATGCTATTTAAAGAGAAATTATAACGACATTCATTCATGGCCGTAATATGGAAAATATGCTCTGCTATGCCTTCAGGTAAACGAATATCAATATCGCCTGTATCAGCGGTATGAGGGTTAAGTCCATTGCTGAGTGTACCAATCGCCGCAACGGTATCAAAAATACCCAGAAAACGGCTTTTCCCTGTAGGATATTTGGACTTATTCAGGTAACGTCGTTGATTAAAACCATCAGTTAAGGCTTGCACCAGAATAGGATCACGATTAAAAACCCGGTTGGCAAAATGGCGGGCAGCCGCTGCTCCCCGGCTAAAACCAATAATATCAAACTGGAGATATCTGATATTATCCTGAATATTTTTCAGTGATTCTGTTATCTCAATCTTTATTTTCTGTATAGCCATTTCAGTTTTAGCATGAACACCGGTTTCCCCTACCCCCAATCCATAACCCACCACACTGTCTGATTTTCCAGCCTGTGTACCAATTCCCTCAATATAGACTTTAATTTGATGCGAGTTGTTATCTGTTTTACCCACCTTATATATCTCATGCAAAAAATGTACATTGGTATAATAACCATCATAACTGATCCGCGAGGTATCACCGGGCAAGCCAAATTGGTTAAAGGAACAGCGCATCGATTGTTGATCTGCTGTTTCCGGAACACACAGAAGCCGCTCATTGATATTTTCTGTATTATTCCCCGTCCCATCAAAAAAGACGCCAATAATCAAATTAATACCACTTTCTATTGCCTGAACTTCCAGTACATATCGTCTATTAAGGGGATGGGCAGTAAATCCTTTTAATACCGAATCCTTAAAGTGTTCAGATGTTTTTAATTCGTCTTCTTGCCAGCCTTTGACTTTTGGGTAAGCATCGCTGATTGCACCTAATGTAATATAGTGATAGTCGTGTTTGCCGTTGTAGCTATTTTCTCTTATCTGAAGATTTCCTATTTTTCCGGTATCTGGACGAGCAGGGCATTGGGTCACTTTATCAGCCAAAAGCTGCGCTGAGACAGTAAGTGTCACAGGCATAGGGGGAAGATCTGCTTCACGTAATATTCCATTACCATCCGTGGTTCCCGTCCGCACAATACTTTTGTTTCCGCGACTTGTCAGTTTATAAGGCATACCCGTTAATGGTTCACCCTGTTCATCGACGAGCTGAAATTCAATCCAGTGTTTCAGTATTTTTTGGCAATCAATGCAATTTGTCGGATCTAACGGCTTCATTCTTTTTTCCTTATGTTTTATTTATCCGTCAATAGGCTCGTTAAGGGCAATTTTTTGACTATCAGTCAGAAAGTGCTCAAGGGTTAACGTGTCCAGTTTACCGTTTTCGTTTCTCGCCTGTTTCAGCCACGCCAAAAGGTTGTGCTGCAATTGTCCTGCCGGTTCATCCAGTTTCAGTGCCAATTCGGAGTTTTCTTCCCAAAGCTGACAACTTAACGCGTAAGCCAGATTCTTGAGCGTCGTATCGGTTGAGTAACGCGCTTCAACCAGATGATCACCCAACACAAATAAATTCGTGTTCAGTTCCTGAGGACAATTTTCTGGGCGGTAGTAGCAAACCGGGTTAGGCGTATCGATCATCAATTCATTCACCGGGGTTAATAGTTCACCCCAGTCCCCCGGTTTCAAAGCGGGCAGTAACGGTGTGAAAATGCGGTTATCCATCAGTCGCAACACCACCACCTGACCACGCAGCAATACCTGCTGATGTAAGCGCCAGTGTTCTAACTGAAATGACCACGGTAAGGTACTGCGATAGCCCCAGCCCCAACTGGCATCGCTGAATTCATGCTTATCCAGCAATTGCGCCAGTTCCGGCAGGTACTTGGCTTTGGGTTGGATCAGCCACGGGCTTTGTTCCAGCATGGCATTCATCGGTGTACCGCTGTAGAGCGGAAATGCCTGCTCTGTCCAGTCGTTGAGGTAAAAAAGCTGGACGGGATTCGGCTTCGCCAGACTATTGACCAGAAAATAACACGCTCCTCTGTCTTGCTGTGATAACCAGCTTTTCCAATTAGTCGATTCCATCATGCTTCCTCTGATCCGGTAATAACCCAGTTTTCCTCTTGTTGCGCGAGAATGGCGCAGGGAGGCTTAGCCGGAAACTCGGTTATCGGGAGTGCTTCCGCCATCGGGAGTTGCCCCACTTGTGCCAGTGGTGCCACGCCTTCCGGTAATTGCAGTGAAACCCCTCGCCCGCTGCCGCCTGAACCCTGCCCGACATTAATCATGGAAGACAAAATGCCGCCCGGTGTGACTTTGAGAAAACTACCGCCCACTTTCAGCGTGATTTCGGCTGCCGCTTCCAGCACCACTTTACCGCCACTTTTCAGGTGGATTTCCTGCCCGCTGTCAATGACGGTCGCATCCCCGGTCTGGATATGCTGGCTGCCGGCAATCCGGTGGGAGACATCCCCTTCGGTGGTGATTTTGCGCGAACCGGCGACCTGATGATGGTCATCGGCGCGGATATCGTGGTAACGGTTGTTATCGATGCGGCTCTTCTGGTCATGTTTGATATGCCAGTAGGCATCGTTTTCGATATGCGCAGTCAGGTCTTTCTGGCCGTGGAGATAGATTTCTTCGCTGTCTTTCGCATCCTCAAAGCGCAGTTCGTTAAAGCCTTTGCCTTTGTGGGTTTTGGTTTTAAACGTGGTACGGGTTTTTTGCGCCGGTAAATCCAGCGGCGGACGGTTCAGGCCGTTGTAAACACAGCCGGTGACGATGGGGCGGTCGATATCCCCATTCAGGTAAGAGATAATCACTTCCTGCC
Source organism: Xenorhabdus eapokensis (assembly GCF_001908105.1). The sequence goes on along the minus strand of NZ_MKGQ01000013.1, from coordinate 715 downwards.
CGATACGCGGTATCGCCATAAAACCAAAGCCGTTACCGTTCCAGCCCTGAGCGACACGTACCCAGCACGATGCGCTATCATCCGGCTGGTCATAGCGGTTCCAGCGGAAATGGACTTTAATCGCCCCGTCTTTGTTGACGAAAATTTCTTCGCCTTCCGGACCGACCACGATGGCAGTTTCATCGCCATCTGCCAGAGGCTTGTAGTGGAAAGGCGGACGATAATCATCCAGACCGGAAATAAAACTGAACTGGTTGGAAAGTGTGGTGCCTTCACCGCCACTGTCTCCCAATGCCTGCGGGCAACGCCCGTGGTGGCTGATACCGACCACCTGCCAGCGAACATTAAGCGGTTTATGGAGATGATTTTTTATCTCGAAAATTTTACCTGGCATCAGTTTGATACAGTTACTACTGCCGCTGCCCGTCTGTTTCTGGTTATCCAGCGCTTCCTGCCTGTATTTTAAAAATGGGATGGCGGCCGCATCTTTCTGAAAACGACCGTAACTTTCAAACACGGTATAGGGGGTCTGGCTGCCGAAGTCACGAAAGCCTTCGCTGCTGTGCATATGGGAGAGGTGATAGCGCGGGTTTTCCGGGTTGAAATCTTTGTGCAAGCTACGTTGCGGGCTCATGCCGACGCCTAACCGTACCTGATAAATCGTATCTACCCCATGCGCGGTTTCCGGCTGGGGCTGGTATTGCAGCGGCAAGCC
>NZ_MKGQ01000129.1 GCF_001908105.1 Xenorhabdus eapokensis | reverse complement strand
TCAGTCCTTCTTTTTGCTTTTTTGTGTCTGGAAAATCCAAATTCGCAAAAATGGGACTGAGTTTCTTTGATACTCCTACCATTTTGAAAAGTCATTTAGATTGCACTGTTCAATCACCGTTAATAACTGCTCATTCAAAATGAGACTGTCACTCCATGTCATTGTGTCAGGGATGGTAGGAGGTAAACAATCAGCGAGCAGATGTGCCGGAATGGGTATCGGTGGCACCTGAACGTATTCGGTTCGTGTGTTGCTGCAACCGGATAATAGCCCCATCAGGCACAACGCGATGGGCGCAATCATGACTAACAACCACCGTTTTGATGGCCGCCTGAGTTGTCTCAGAATCCACGGCTGACCGATGCCGGTTTTCGCTATTAATGCGTGAGATGTCATTGAATAACCTGATAGAGTGGTAAGCGTTGTCGGTGATGGTGACCTGTTCGTCATACTGTCGCTTTAACCTAGCGTATTCTTCAGCCTTGTCCTGATATTTGCCGTAGCCGAACCAAACCAAGGTAGAGAGAACCGCCAGATAGCTGTAAGCCAGATATTGAGGATTGAATTTCATAGCATCTCAAACGCTTTTTCAAACGTTGCCTCAGAATAAGGCTGCTTGCCGTTCTCCATCTGGATCATCGCCTTAGTCAATGCTGTCATTATGGATTTGTCGTTAACATCAATCACGGTATGACTGGATACACCGACTGTTTGGCTCACATGCGTGATGTAGCTCTCGGTATTATTTTCATTCGGTGGTGCCCAGCGGGAAATAAACTGGCGGATGGTATTATCGCCGTAGAGTTTCACGTAATTGCGCAGGATTTTGAGCATTGCCCGAATACCGTACTCTGGCGCGATAAACTGACAGAATGACTTATCAGTCTGTCTGCCGCACAGTCCCTGCCATTGGTCACCGTGGCGGATATTGCCCGGATTGTTGTTGCGAATACCTCTGGTCACTGTTTACCTCCCAAACGTTTATTAATGGCACGAACAGCAAACTCACGTAGCTTCTCTACGCCAATAAACCCAATGGCACCCCCGATAGCCGGTGCAAAATTGGCAGGA
>NZ_MKGQ01000128.1 GCF_001908105.1 Xenorhabdus eapokensis | reverse complement strand
TAAGTCCTCAAGAGAAATTAATTGCAAATTGGTCACCATAACCAGCTAATAATGTATTGATCTCATATTCCATGGTTTCCTGAGTCCAGGTGATAAAACGTCGCCAGTGGTATTTCGCCTCCCTCCAGACGATTTCAATCAGATTCAGTTCTGGGCTGTAGGCGGGAAGGTAAAGTAAAAACAGGTTGTGCTCTCGTAACCAGCGATTTTTAATTTTTTCATCGATCCCATGATGGATAGGCGCATTATCTAACACGACAACTGTCAGGCGATGATCTCCTTGTTGGGCAACCTGCGCTAAAAAATCAATGACATTACTCCGCGTGACACTGCTTGATATTATCTGATAAAACAGCGTGTTATCAGTGTAATTTAGCGCACCTAGCACTGACCGTCTGACAGAGCTTTGAGGCTCTGCTTCATGGGGCTTACCTCGTGGACTCCATCCATATTGTACCGGTGGGGAGGCAGAAAAACCCGCCTCATCAAAATAGACTAGACGGTAATGACCTGACCGTGCGCCCGCCTTCATTTTATTCAACAAGGCGGCTTTTTCAGCAAATTCCGCTTCATTGCGTTTTTTTTAAAGACAAGCGAGCTCGCTTATAGGTTAATCCTTGTCTTTTCAGGGTATTAGCCAGCGTCTCCAGTGTACAGGGCAAAGGGCCATGCTTATCCTCAACTTTCTGTGCGATTCGGGCTAGCGTCAGAGATTCTGCGCGAGCGGATTCGACCGCGGTGGCAATCATCTCAGGTGTCATGGCGGGATATCGACCACCGACATGGCCCCCTAATAATCCCGCTATCCCTGAATCATGCCAGGCGTGAACCCAGTCATAGATAACTCTGAGACTACATCCTATCTCCTCGGCGATCTGACGGGGTTTGATGCCTCTGGCAAGCATGAGTAACCCCGTTCCTCGCGTACGGATGTCCCGATGTATGTGGTTCAAAGCAAGTTGTTGTAATGTAATACGTTCTGGTTCAGACAGTGTGATATTCGATTTCATAAGAACAGGCAATAAGTCATCTGATTACCGATTATAACACCAATGCAGATAGTTTATCTGATCAACTTA
>NZ_MKGQ01000127.1 GCF_001908105.1 Xenorhabdus eapokensis | reverse complement strand
ACTCTTAGTGTGCGTTGAAGAATTTATGACCGCCTTTTCATCAGGGCAACAACCGGGAGTGAGAAAAATGAGTGTATCGTTATTATGAAAGCTTATTTAGTACTGGAATATTTGAAGTTATCTTTATAATTTGATTTTTTGCTATTGACAGGTAGCGATCTTAGTTAGAAAATAATGTTGTTCTTACATTGCCTTGTGCAATCTATTAATGCTCTAACAGCCTGAGAAGAGCGCTTTCGGGTGGCTATGTAACTAATGTTCCAGTAGTCTGAGAGGAGCGCTTTCGGGTGACTACACTATCTGCCATACCTGAAAAAGCAGACAGTAAATACTCTGGGTAAACTCATTTATTCTTTGAAAATGGGGATCGCTAAGGCGATTAAGAAAATTTTCACAACGATTATCTATAGTAGCATTTTCAATTATTCCTTTCACCCAATGGGGAAATTTTCCCCTGGGAAGATTTCTCTATTTTTCGTGGAGAAGTCTTATGGATAGTACACCTTATAGTGCCCTTTTTTTACAAGACCCTTTAGTGTCACGAGATAGTCGCTTTAGAGGGAATGCCTAATGGGAAATATACTCACGAAAGTATTCATCAATTGGTTGGAGCCATGTGAAAATTGTGGATATCAAGGGGTATACCTAACTGATGGTGATGATGATTTTCTCTGTGAAAATGATGATGCGATATGTGCTCAATGTGGACACCATGGGATAATCCAAGTTGAAGAAGGCTATTATCGTAATCACTATTTTGTTTCATGGGATGAACTACCAGTGAAAACTGAAATTAATCAATAATAGTTTTATTAATCAACCCCGCAGGGACTTTCCCTGTGGGAAAGTCCCTGCCTTTATTTTTATTATATGAGGAGTAAAAAATGGGACTTGATATACACTTTTTTGCAGGCAACAAGCAAAATGGAAATGTTGATTGGGATATAGAAGTTGGGTATTTCCGAAAAATTAATTCACTTTGGTATTGGGTTAAATAAGCTTTCATAATAACGATACACTCATTTTTCTCACTCCCGGTTGTTGCCCTGATGAAAAGGCGGTCATAAATTCTTCAACGCACACTAAGAGT
>NZ_MKGQ01000126.1 GCF_001908105.1 Xenorhabdus eapokensis | reverse complement strand
CCCAAACGTTTATTAATGGCACGAACAGCAAACTCACGTAGCTTCTCTACGCCAATAAACCCAATGGCACCCCCGATAGCCGGTGCAAAATTGGCAGGAATGCCGAACATTTCTAATCCACTGGATACGCTCCATGACAGCGCACCACACAGGAGTGCCTCGACCCAGCGGTTCTTTCGTTCCACGCCGTCATAAATCAGGCGTCCGTAGCAAATTAATGCCGCCAAAACAGAGCCGGATATTTGCGGCCATGAGTTTTTTAGGCCGTTTAATATGTCAGCCCATAAGTCAGGATTTTCTTTCATCTTCATATTCCACCCCATCTGAACAATGGGCGTCCGTGGGGTGAACGATGGTTACCCCTGTGAGTCGGTTAAAAGTAATGGGTTGATAGTTAAGGTAAGCTGTTAGGTCAGCCAAAAATCAATCAATAACCGAAGCGATGGCTGATTAGCTTCGGCGAGAAATCAATATGAGTAATTATTCAGACCTATTTCTGATAATAAAAACGAGAGTTTGCCAAAACAATGGAATGGATATTTCTTTTCTGTTCGGGAAAAATAATTACCGCGCGAATCAAGTATGGCATCGTATTGAGCAGATATTTATCCTTGAGTGTATTTTGGATGAACATAGGAAAAAATATGGTTCACCTCATTCACCGCTTGAAAATGAAAAAGCACTACACCACATGATTCTCGAAATAACAAAGTGGAGCTTGTCAGAAATACGAGCGCTTTCTTTTAATGACAGCATGTTCATTATCTCCGATCGCTTACGGAGAGAAAATATGCACCCTGACGCACAGGAGTATTTGAACTCACTTGATTTACCTGCTAACTCTTACTCGCTTGACGAATTTTCTGAAAAAGATTGGGATCCCAAGGAAGACTCGATTTACCTTCAAAGCCGTACATAGCTCTCTCATTAAGCTCTTTTTCTATTTCAGCAAGCCGTTCAGTCAGGGCGGCTTTTTCTCTAAGTAATGCGTTATACCTTGAGATAAACACTTTCTGCTGCCCTAACCAGTATTCCAGCTCTTCACTATCCATATTTGGATTAAAAAAGTAAGGTTCTTCAATACGCTTTTCCATCATTCACCTCG
>NZ_MKGQ01000125.1 GCF_001908105.1 Xenorhabdus eapokensis | reverse complement strand
ACTTCCGTACCGATGATTTCCTTATGACGATCTTTGCGCACGGTAATCACCTGATTGTTGCCGACACTTTCTGTGTGGTCATGCACCACACGGGTTGACCGGTTATTGAGAACTTCCGTACTCATATCCCGCTGCGCATGCAATGCCAGCCGCTCACTGCCTTTCGCATCTTCAAACAGCAGCTCGTTATACCCTTCGCCCTTGTGGGTCTTGGAGCGGAAGGCCATCTGGGTTTTACTGCCCGGCAGCCCGCCCGGTGGAATGTTGCTGGCGTGGTAGGTACGCCCGGTAACGATCGGCTGATCCGGGTCGCCGTGCAGAAAATCCACCACCACTTCCTGGCCGATACGCGGGATCGCCAGCATGCCCCAGCCTTGCCCCGCCCACGGCTGGGTGACGCGTATCCAGCAGGAACTCTGGTCATCGCTCTTGCCGTAGCGATCCCACGGGAACTGGAGGCGAATTCGCCCGTACTGATCACAGAAAATCTCTTCGCCGGCCGGCCCCACCACTTTGGCGATCTGCGGGCCGTCAATCACGGGTTTTGGCAGCGGCGCAGGGCGCCAGTGCTGGTTATGGCGGATAAAGTGGAACTGGCTGTTCAGGCTGGTGCCCGTGCCGCTGTTGGCGGTTTCCAGCGCCTGGGGCTGGCTGCCGGCATGGCTGGCGCCCACGACCTGCCAGGACTGATTCAGATCTTCCCGCGGGTGGTTGTACAGGGTGAATAATCGCCCCGGTTGGATGGCAATGGCATTGCCGCTGCCTTGCCCGGTCACGGCATCGTTGCGCAGCGCTTCCAGCCGGTAACGGGTGAAATCCTTACCGTGCGCCTCATCCTTAAAACGACCCGGATAGTCGTAATGTTCGTAATACCGCTGTTGCAGGGTGTCTTCCTTCATCTGCTGGCTGAATTCGGCCGGCCACGCGGGATTTTTGAAGGTGTAGTCTTTGAGTTGCACCTGTGCAGGGCGGACTTGTGCCCTGTGTGTCAGGTTGCTGATGGCGGGTTCACCCAGCGTACTGGTGTCACCCGGCTGGTAGGGCAGGACAATGCCCGGCGGCACCGAGCCGGCGTCATCGGCAAACACCAGCGTATTGCGCCCGTTGCCGCATTCAAA
>NZ_MKGQ01000124.1 GCF_001908105.1 Xenorhabdus eapokensis | reverse complement strand
GAAAATTCATTCTGATATTCATTCTACTCCACTGACTTGCCCTGATGTTTCAGGGCAGTCTCTTTGCTAACAAATACAATAGGGTACAGAGATGACTATTCCCTCCATTGGCGTTCTGGCACTGCAATATTGTTATAAGCAATTACCGTTAACGGTGTTACAAACCCGTGCAGGTTTTTATATCGGCACGATGGATGAGGGCGTCCCGTGCTCTCGTGAATCAACAGAGTATTTTGCCCGCCGTGAGCAGGCGGAATTTGCCCTGAAACAGGGGCGCTGGACACAACGTCAGTCAGCGTAACAGAAAGGAAATCGATATGTCTTCACGGGGTATCAACAAAGTGATTTTAATCGGTAATCTGGGACAAGATCCGGAGATCCGTTACCTGCCAACCGGCGGTACCGTGGCAACGCTGTCACTGGCAACATCAGAAAGCTGGCGGGATAAACAAACCGGTGAAATACGGGAGAAGACCGAATGGCACCGGGTGGTGATCTTCGGCAAACTAGCCGAAATTGCGGCAGAGTACCTGCAAAAAGGCGCCCAGGTTTACATTGAAGGCCAGCTGCAAACGCGCAAATGGCAGGACCAACAGGGGCAGGATCGCTATTCAACCGAAGTGGTGGTGAGTGTGAATGGCACGATGCAGATGCTGGGCAGCCGTGGCGAGGCAAAGCCCGTGGCTAAGCAGCAGACAGTACCGAAACCCGTTCAGAAGCCACAGCCCTCTCAGGGCGTTAAAAAAGAGGGTGCGCCGACTCAGACGGCACAGCTTTCAGCGTTGCCGGAGGATATGGAGTGGGATGAGATCCCGTTCTGAGTGGTTTTTATCATTAACGGATTGCCCTGTGATTACAGGGCTTATTATTTGTTTAGTTAAGAAACATTACTTTTTAGATCATAGCATCGATTTACTGCAAAAAAGTAGAAAAAGCCATTATTACTGATTCTAAATAACTTTTCATAATTATGAGAGTTTCATATTTCCTATCCCTTTCCATTGATTTGCTGAAGCGGCATTTAAAAAAAACTTAACTCTTTTGATCAGCATTCACATATATTGGCAACAATGGTTCCGTGTGACGGTTTCATGCAATGATTGCCATAGCCGCTCTATTTTATTCAGCCAAGGAGAATAAACC
>NZ_MKGQ01000123.1 GCF_001908105.1 Xenorhabdus eapokensis | reverse complement strand
TTAGAGTCATAGGTCAGCAATAAGAAGGAAAATAAGTCTCATTAGATCATGTCATTTGCCTTCATTCAAGAGATGCTAAAAAAGTATGCTCGCGCCCTGCAGTTGTGTAGAGGCCATAGTGCATTTTTCTTTGGCGAGAAAGATGCCTACTATAGCAACTGCCCGCCTTTTTCAGAAATTGCACTTATTAGGCGAATCCAAGTTTCATATTATAAAAAAGAAGATTGGTTTTATAAAAAATAACAGAAGTACTGCATGCAAAGTTTTATTAAAAATGTGATCATTAACGATGATGTTTTAATTTATTTCATATACATTACTTGCCGTATTTATATGTGGTAGTCTTGATGGTTATATATAGTAGTCCTTTTTAAATTACCTGCGTTAGTTTAACGATATGATGATGTCGTTCTTGACCGATGAATCGACATCTCCTAACAGGAGAAGGAAAACCTTAATATGAGCAGCACTACTAAAAATATATGTATAAAATCCTCTTTACCTTTTTTCAAAAGCTCTCTATGTCGTCTTGTTGTAGTAACCTCTTTATTTTTTCCAGTTCTTGCAACTGCAACGATAAAGGATACAAATTCAGTTATAATAAGCAGTAAGGTAGATAGTGTACTGCAACACATTCAGAAACTTCAAGAAATATCAGATAATAATAGAGGTAATCGTGAAGCAGGAAGCAATGGACATGCTGAATCAGTACAATACTTTTCCGAGCAGCTTCGTAATGCAGGGTTGAAAGTTTGGACCGAGAAATTCGAATTTCTATATAGCAAAGCCGAACATGCTCAACTGATGAACAATGGAAAAACGCTGGATCTCGTTCCCGCTATGTTCAGTTCATCGACGCCTGGATCTATTAGTGCCCCTCCACACTTCATCGGTGGAAACGGATGCGAAAAACAGCAGTATCTCGATGTGCCTCGTGGATCAATCGTCATCATACAAGAGTCAACTCATTGTACTACGCAACATCAACATTTGTTGGCCAGTGAATCGGGAGCCCGAGCAGCTATCATTGCTTCACATACAGATACCCCTTTATAAATAAGCTTTCATAATAACGATACACTCATTTTTCTCACTCCCGGTTGTTGCCCTGATGAAAAGGCGGTCATAAATTCTTCAACGCACACTAAGAGT
>NZ_MKGQ01000122.1 GCF_001908105.1 Xenorhabdus eapokensis | reverse complement strand
TAAATAAGATTTCATAATAGCGCTACACTCCTTTTTTTCATGCCCGGTTTTTGATGTGATGAATATGATCCCAAAAATTCATCGACATCTTTGAGCAACTGCCACATAAATTGACAGCAATGGTTACGTGTGACTGTCTCATGGAGTGATTGCCAAAGCCGTTCTATTTTATTTAACCAGGGAGAATAAACCGGTAAAAACAATAGGTTAAATTTCGGATGTTGTGCCAGCCAATCCTTGACCCGCTTGCTTTTATGAATGCAATAGTTATCTAAGATTAATGTGAGAGTTTCTGCGTGGGGATATTGGTGATTAAGTGCCTCTAACATTCGGATAAATAAATCAGAATTCTTCTTCATTCCTTTAACATAGGTGACTTTCCTTGTTTGGGCATTGAGGCAACCGGCAAGGTAATATTTTTCATTTTTTCCCGGTGTGACAACCCGTTTTTGCTGGCCTCTGAAACACCAATCTGCCCCGATTTTCGGATTCAAATCAATATCCACTTCATCTTCATAAAAAACCGGATGGTGTTCTGAGTTCTTCGCTTTGGCTTCCGTGATTTTTGCCATTTTTTCCGCGTATTCTGGGTCAGGCTGTTTCACAGTGGGGGCTGCTCTGCGCCAGACAATGCCCATCTGACCACAGTAGCGGTAGAGTGAACTTTGTGAGAGCGATATGTTTAATAATTCATTGATTTTATGAGTAATGAGTTCAAGGCTCCAGCGTGAGCGGAGATAACCAAAATCTTGGGGAGAATGCTGTAATAATAAAGTCAGAAGCGGATAGAGTGGCGTTAGCTCCCAAACAGCAGGCCTGCCCGCCGATAAGCTTTTAAGCCCTTCTAATCCATATAACGTAAACCACTCAATCCAGCGATTGACAGAAGAGCGTGCCGCAGAGAGGGTTTTAGCAACGTAAGTCACCGTACATCCATCATGCAGCATCAATAACGCGAGCAATCGGCGAGCATAGTTCTTATCACGCGTTTTATGGATAAGTTTTTTCATGTTCTGGCGTTCATCTTGAGATAGGGGTGCTATGATAGGCATAACTCGGTCCGTTGGGTGATTTGTGATTTTTCGCAATTGATCAGATCGCAAAAACCGGACTGAGTTCCCTCCAAGTGATCTATTATTTTGAAATCTTATTTA
>NZ_MKGQ01000121.1 GCF_001908105.1 Xenorhabdus eapokensis | reverse complement strand
CCAGTCAAAGAAATAAACTCAAAAAAGCAGGCTGGAGTGATGATTATCGTGCACAAGTGTTCTTTGGATAGATATCAACCAAAGTATGCTCGCGCCCTGTATTGGGGGCAAATCTAATTTCAGGTTTAAATCAGAAATATGTTCATCTCGAACAATCATTGACAGAACAGCCTGAGTGTCCCCTTCAAAGAAATGAATAACTTTTGCAATAGTGGAAGAGGCTTGTTTTCTCAACCAGCTTACCTTAGCTTCAATAGCATCAATAGCCTTACGACCATCACGAACTGGAATAGGTGCAGGTTTAGTCGGATTAATAGAAGCAGCATAAGGGCATAATCCCGTATATGTCCCTTGAATATCTAACAGTACTTCAGTTGGAATTCCTTTTAACTCTGCCTCTGAACGATACCAAGTACCTGATACCTTTTGTTGGGCTGCCTTATTATAAATTCTCCAATAAACACGCGACTGACGGGAGCCAACCTCAAAAATTTCTTTTTTAATACTGCCATTACCATGATATTTAATATCATACCCGTGAGCAGGTCTTGGCCCTCTTCCACCGTAGAAAGCATCATCTTCAAAGGCTGTTTGTGCATTCAGAGAGGTGAAAACCCCATCATAATCATCAGTAGATAAATCTAACCTTTTCAGCTCAATAATATCTAAATGGTTTAACCACTTATAAATTTTTTCTGGGGTTGTGCCACTCATAACATGTGCACAACCTGCTCCATCAATCTGTATATAGAAAGTGCCGTTATTCCCTCCCCAGTAAAGTGTACCGAAGTATTCACGCCCACCATTCTCCGAATATAAAACGGCTGAATCTTCATAGAAGTGTCCGACTTTACCGCGAGCGGGTCCAACAGATAATCCAAAGACAGCATTAATAAACCGTCTTAGCCGAGAGTGAAGACAAGCTAATAGTTCTTGGTTATAAATTTCGGCGTTATGGTTGATGCTCTCAATCGATGAAGAGAAAACAACAGATGAATCAGGTAAAGGATCATAATCAACGTTTGATGCAGATCTATATTTAACGCGATGCTCGACTTTTAGGGTGAGTTGAAATGACATAGCCGCTCCTTTATAACTTTAAGTCGTCAAAAATAGAGAAATAAAGGAACAAAAGGCTATGTCACAGCAAGATTTTATCAT
>NZ_MKGQ01000120.1 GCF_001908105.1 Xenorhabdus eapokensis | reverse complement strand
TGTCTAAAGAAAAGTTTGAACGTTCAAAACCGCACGTTAACGTTGGTACTATCGGCCACGTTGACCACGGTAAAACTACCCTGACTGCTGCAATCACTACCGTTCTGGCAAAAACTTACGGTGGTAGCGCGCGTGCATTCGACCAGATCGATAACGCACCAGAAGAAAAAGCCCGTGGTATCACCATCTCTACTTCTCACGTAGAATACGATACTCCAACTCGTCACTACGCACACGTTGACTGCCCAGGCCACGCCGACTACGTGAAAAACATGATCACCGGTGCGGCTCAGATGGACGGCGCGATCCTGGTAGTTGCTGCAACTGATGGCCCAATGCCACAGACTCGTGAGCACATCCTGCTGGGTCGTCAGGTAGGCGTTCCTTACATCATCGTGTTCCTGAACAAATGTGACATGGTTGATGATGAAGAGCTGCTGGAACTGGTAGAAATGGAAGTACGTGAGCTGCTGTCTCAGTACGATTTCCCAGGCGACGACACCCCAATCATCCGTGGTTCTGCGCTGAAAGCGCTGGAAGGCGATGCAGAGTGGGAAGCGAAAGTGATCGAACTGGCAGAAGCCCTGGATTCTTACATCCCAGAACCAGAGCGTGACATTGATAAGCCATTCCTGCTGCCAATCGAAGACGTGTTCTCTATCTCCGGCCGTGGTACTGTAGTTACCGGTCGTGTAGAGCGCGGTATCGTTAAAGTGGGTGACGAAGTTGAAATCGTCGGTATCAAAGAAACCACTAAAACCACGTGTACCGGCGTTGAAATGTTCCGCAAACTGCTGGACGAAGGCCGTGCAGGTGAGAACGTAGGTGTTCTGCTGCGTGGTACTAAGCGTGATGACGTTGAGCGTGGTCAGGTTCTGGCGAAGCCAGGTTCTATCCACCCACACACTCAGTTCGAATCTGAAGTGTATATCCTGAGCAAAGATGAAGGTGGCCGTCATACTCCATTCTTCAAAGGTTACCGTCCACAGTTCTACTTCCGTACTACTGACGTAACCGGTACTATCGAACTGCCAGAAGGCGTAGAGATGGTTATGCCAGGTGACAACATCAACATGGTAGTTAACCTGATTGCACCAATCGCTATGGACGAAGGTCTGCGTTTCGCAATCCGTGAAGGTGGCCGTACTGTAGGCGCCGGTGTTGTTGCTAAAGT
>NZ_MKGQ01000012.1:92452-104578 GCF_001908105.1 Xenorhabdus eapokensis | reverse complement strand
TGTTAAAGAGCGTTGGCAACCGGACATCTCTTCCGGGTTGCGAGGCTGCGTATCTTACGCTTTTTGCCTCCGGAGTCAAGCGATTATTTTCGCCTTTCTCCGCTGCCGTCGCGGCGTGTCTCAGCACATCGTCGGTCAGTGGTGGCGCATTATAGGGAGTTTTACGGATGTGACAATAGTTTTTTTTAAAAAAAATCACCAACCGCTTATTTATCACCCAAAAAACCCTAATTTGGTGTTTTCCTAATCTACAAAAAGAAAAAAGAGGTGCAAAAAACACCTCTTAAAAACTGTCTAAGTAATCAATATCATTGTGTTGCAACAATACGATTGTCTTCTAACTCTAAAGTCACTAATTTATCTGGGATCAATTTACCAGAAAGAATTTGCTGGGCCAGCGGGTTTTCAATCTCTTGCTGGATAGCCCGTTTCAATGGACGAGCTCCATATACAGGATCGAAACCCGCTTCGCTTAATTTTTCCAGTGCTTGAGATGTTATCTCCACCTGATAACCGCGCTCTTCCAAACGCTGATATAAACGTTGCAATTGAATATTGGTAATAGATTTTAGATGCTCTTGTCCTAATGGGTGGAACACAACAACTTCATCAACACGGTTAATAAACTCAGGTCTGAAATGATGACCTACGACTTCCATCACCATATTTTTCATACCTATATAATCCAATGTACCAAAGCGTTCTTGAATCATATCGGAACCTAAGTTAGAGGTCATAATCACAACCGTGTTACGAAAATCCACTGTTCTTCCTTGACCATCAGTCAAACGGCCATCATCTAATACCTGTAACAAGATATTGAAAACATCTGGGTGAGCTTTCTCTACTTCATCCAGCAAAATGACAGAATAAGGACGACGGCGCACCGCTTCCGTCAGATACCCCCCTTCTTCATATCCAACATATCCGGGAGGCGCTCCCACCAACCTTGAAACTGCGTGTTTTTCCATAAACTCCGACATATCAATGCGCACCATAGCATCATCACTGTCGAATAAGAAATTAGCCAACGCCTTACACAATTCTGTTTTACCCACTCCGGTCGGCCCCAAGAACATGAAAGAACCGATCGGACGATTGGGATCAGATAATCCCGCTCTGCTACGACGAATTGCATTCGATACAGCATCAACAGCTTCATTCTGCCCTATTACACGCTGATGCAATGCTTGCTCCATGCGCAGTAATTTATCTTTTTCACTTTCCAGCATTCTGGATACAGGGATCCCTGTCCAGCGTGCGAGTATTTCAGCAATTTCAGCATCTGTGACTTTGTTACGCAGCAGCTTCATATGACGACTTTCTGCTGTTGTTGCTGTTGCTAAACGTTTTTCCAGTTCCGGAATTTTTCCGTACTGAATTTCAGACATTTTAGCCAAATCACCGCTACGGCGAGCTTTTTCTAATTCAAGACGAGTATTTTCTAATTCAGCCTTGATATTCTGTGTGCCACTAAGTTCAGCTTTCTCCGCTTTCCACTCTTCTTCCAATTCAGAATATTCACGTTCTTTTTCTGCCAATTCTTCGTTCAGCATCTCTAAACGTTTTTTACTGGCATCATCAGACTCTTTTTTCAGTGCCTGTTGCTCAAGTTTTAATTGAATAACACGGCGCTCAAGGCGATCCAATGCTTCTGGTTTAGAATCCATCTGCATACGCAGGCTTGCCCCTGCTTCATCAATCAGATCAATAGCTTTATCAGGTAGCATACGATCAGAAATATAGCGATGAGATAGTGTTGCAGCCGCCACAATTGCTGGATCAGTGATTTGGACGTGATGATGCAATTCATATCGCTCTTTCAATCCACGTAAGATAGCAATCGTATCTTCAACCGTAGGTTCTGCCACATAAACTTTCTGAAAACGACGCTCTAAAGCCGCATCTTTTTCTATATACTGACGATACTCATCAAGTGTTGTTGCCCCAACGCAATGCAATTCTCCACGAGCCAGAGCGGGTTTTAGCATATTACCGGCATCCATTGCGCCTTCGGCTTTGCCAGCTCCTACCATAGTATGCAATTCATCAATAAACAGAATGACTGAACCTTCCTGTTTGGCAAGATCGTTCAAAACACCTTTCAAACGCTCTTCGAATTCACCACGGTATTTAGCACCGGCTAATAACGCACCCATATCAAGAGACAAAACTCGTTTGTTTTTCAGCCCTTCTGGAACTTCACCATTGATAATGCGCTGTGCCAAACCTTCAACAATCGCGGTTTTCCCAACACCTGGCTCACCAATGAGAACAGGGTTATTTTTGGTTCTACGCTGCAATACCTGAATAGTTCGTCGAATTTCTTCATCACGCCCAATGACAGGATCTAATTTGCCTTGTTCGGCTCGTTCAGTCAGGTCAATGGTATATTTCTTTAATGCTTGACGCTGATCTTCTGCGCCTTGCTCATTCACTTTTTCACCACCACGCATTTGTTCTATTGCCTTAGTGATTTTATCTTTGGTTGCGCCCGCAGCTTTCAGCATGTCACTTAATGTTCCACGTTCTTCTATCGCTGCCAGAACAAAGAGTTCAGAAGAAATGAAGTTATCACCGGCTTTTTGTGCAAGTTTGTCACACAGGTTTAAATAACGTCCCAGTTCGTTGGATACTTGTACATCTCCACCATTGCCTTCTACTTTCGGCAATCGGTGCAGAGCCTGATTCAGTTGATTATTGAAGCTTCCCGTATCCACCCCTGCCGAGGCCAATAAAGGACGTACTGAACCGCCTTCTTGATTAATTAATGCACTCATCAAGTGGAGAGGTTCGATGAATTGATTATCACGCCCTAATGCAAGGGATTGGGCGTCAGCGAGAGCAAGCTGGAATTTATTGGTAAGACGATCCAGACGCATAACACCTCCAATACTGGTCAGAATTTGCTACTGGAGATTAGATAAGGTCATTCCTTAAATATTCAAGGTGTTCTGAAAAGTTAATTGGAAACTTACCGCTATACGCCAAAGATCGTCCTGTAAAGTAGGTTATCGCAACCAGATTAAAGTTGCCATTCTCCCAGTGTTACCATCACGACGATAGGAGAAAAAGTTTTTTTCCTCCGTGACAGTACATGCGGCTCCACCAAAAATCTCTGTGATTCCTACTGACTGCAATTTTAATTTAGCCAGTAAGTAAATATTTGCCAGAAACTTATCACCATAAGGCATAAAAGCTTGTTTCAGATCAGGATTGTTCGTAATGAAAGCTTCCCTGACCTCACTTCCTACCTCAAATTTTTCAGGGCCAATAGCAGGCCCCAACCATGCACGGATCATGTCAGGTTTTGCGCTAAATCGAGACACGGTATTCTCCAACACTCCGGCACATAATCCGCGCCATCCTGCATGAGCCGCTGCGACTTCATCACCAGAAATACTGCAAAAAAGAACTGGCAAACAATCTGCTGTCATTACAGCACAAACCCGACCAGGTATATTCGTATAAACGGCATCACCCTGATTATTCACCAATGGCTGATCATCAAGTGTGATAACATGCGTGCCGTGTACTTGCTCCAACCATGTAGGTTGCTGCGGCAATTGGGCATACTCAATCAATAGCGTTCTATTCCGTTCCACGTGTTCAGGGACGTCCCCAACATGATTACCCAAGTTTAAACTATCATATGGGGGCAGGCTTATTCCGCCAAAACGGGTAGTACTACAAGCACCAACATTATCGGGCTGTGGCCAATCAGGAAAAATCAGGGGTATCATTTACCTACCAATCCATCTCGTTTTTGAAAGTCTCAGCATCCACTTTCATCAATTCAATCAATTTAACCATGTCGTCCGGTAAGGGAGCATGCCATTCCATCTCAATTCCAGTGATCGGATGGTAAAGACGTAACATGGTTGCATGCAATGCCTGGCGATCAAAATTGCGCATCACTTCGCGAAATTCATCAGAAGCCCCTTTTAAGGGACGAGGGCGTCCACCGTACAGAGGATCACCCACTAACGGGTGTTTTATATGTGCCATATGCACACGAATTTGGTGGGTTCTGCCTGTCTCCAAACGCAGACGCAAACGAGTATGTGCCCGGAAATGTTCCATAACGCGATAATGGGTAACCGCAGGTTTTCCCATAGGATGTACTGCCATGTGTGTGCGTTTTGTTGGATGGCGGGAGATGGGTTCTTCTACCATTCCTCCAGCTGTCATATGCCCCAAAGCAACTGCTTCATATTCACGGGTTATTTCACGTAATTGCAAAGATTCCACCAATCGCGTTTGTGCCGGAACAGTTTTTGCCACAACCATGAGCCCTGTCGTATCTTTGTCAAGACGATGAACAATACCTGCGCGGGGAACATCTGCAATTTCAGGATAACGATATAACAACGCGTTCAGCACTGTACCGTCAGGATTACCAGCTCCCGGATGAACAACCAAATCACGTGGTTTATTGATGACCAAAATATCGTCATCTTCATAGACAATATTCAATTCGATATCCTGAGGCTCCCAACGTGCATCCTCTTCAATGATAGCATCAACGGAAATTTCTTCTCCGCCTAAGACTTTTTCTTTTGGTTTGCTAATTAATTTACCATTAACTTGAACTTTATTATCCAAGATCCACTCTTTTATACGTGACCTGGAGTAATCAGGGAACAATTCAGCTAAAGCTTGATCTAAACGTTGACCAAGCTGAGATTCAGCGACTATTGCATTAAGCCGGATTTGTTGTGCCATATATAACTTCTATATTTTACGTTGAGTTTTGACGGCGAAGCCGTTTCATTTAAAATAATGTGCTATTGTAACCCCATATTTTGCCGGGAGCTTCACGGACAGTCTCCCAGAAAACACTCAGAGGATAATCAACACGTGATGACTCGCATGAAATATCTGGTGGCAGCGACCACATTGAGCCTGGTTCTATCTGGATGCTCCAGCAATAAGGATGCTGTTCCTGATATCCCGCCATCCCAAATTTATTCAATTGGGCAGGAAAAGCTGCAAGAAGGTAACTATAAAGCGGCTATCAAGCAATTGGAATCCCTTGATAACCGATATCCTTTTGGCCCGTACTCTCAGCAAGTTCAGCTTGATCTGATCTACGCCTATTACAAATCAGCGGAATACCCACTGGCTCTCGCATCCATTGACCGTTTCATGCGCCTGAACCCAACCCATCCTAATATCGACTATGTGCTCTATATGCGTGGTTTGGTCTCGCTAGCTTTGGATGACAGCCTATTACAAGGCCTTTTCAACATTGATCGATCAAATCGTGATCCTGAACATGCCCGTGCTGCATTCCGTGATTTCAACCAACTGGTGCGTTATTATCCACACAGTCAGTATTCAACTGATGCGACCAAGCGGTTAATATTCCTCAAAGAACGTTTAGCCAAATATGAACTTGCAGTTGTGCAATATTACACTAAACGCAGTGCTTACGTAGCTGTCGTTAATCGGGTAGAACAGATGCTACGAGACTATCCTGATACTAATGCAACCCGGAAGGCACTCCCTTATATGGAGTTAGCTTATAAAGAATTAGGATTGACGGCTGAAGCCAATAAAGTGGCACAGCTCATCGCTGCCAACCCTGTATAAAACCTCATCCCATCAAATTTGAATAGGTGATCGAAAACAGTAGCTACATGGCTGCTGTTTTTTTTATCTATTGTTTTTTCTAATAGCGAAGTTGCCAGGAATATCACTGCTGGAAATGTAATTTTTGTAAAGCTTGCTTTTTGTTCTGTTTAGCCAACAAACTGAACGCATTCGCACAATTTGATCATACACAATTTGGTCATATTTGCTGGTCATGTTTGGCTATATCAGCCTTATTTTCACCTTGGAAATAAGGCGTTCCTTATAACTATAACTCAATTTAATAATCACATAACTGACCAATAATGACGTATAACGCCTCCTTGCGCAACAAATATTCTCCATATCTTTTCTGGCTATCACAATTCCGTCACCTACTGCCAAAATCACTCAATAAAAGTGATTTAGATCATTCTTTTTATGCAAAATGGCGCTATGCTGAATACATCAAAGACGGAGTAACACCAAAGAGGTAACTATATGTTAGTGAACATTACCAGCAAACAAATGGAAATTACCCCCGCAATTCGTAGCCATGTAGAAGACCGTCTAAGTAAGTTGAGCAAATGGCAAGTCAATCTAATCAATCCACATATCGTCCTATCAAAAGAACCGCAAGGATTCTTAGTTGATGCCACAATTGGTACACCGAATGGCACGTTAGTGGCTAGCGCCAAACATGAAGATATGTACACAGCAATCAATGATCTGTTGACAAAATTAGAACGCCAACTCAATAAAGTGCAACATAAAGCGGAAGCTCGCCGTGCAGACAATAGTGTTAAAGAGTCCAATCTCAACTTAGAAGTATAACCATCCCTGGTTTTTGTCCCAACGCGCTCAATGAGCGCGTTTTTATTGCCTGTTGACACTCCAAGCTAAATAGGTTAATTAAAATACATTATTGAAACCATAAAATAATGTGCTAACAGGCTAAATGATTATTAAACCGTGTTTCTTATTTTTCTTTTTTTTCACCTTCTCATAAGGAGGTTGATTCGTTTCAAAGAAAATTTAAGAAAACGAATAAAAGCCTCCCACCAACAGGGAGGTTTTTTGTTTTACTGATCATAAACATATTCACGATGCACAGGCTACACTCATAATAAGAATGTCAGGAATATACTATGGAACGAGATTTAGTTAGTTTACGAGAAGAAATTAGCCATATTGATGCAGAATTACTGGATCTGCTTGCTAAACGCCGACAATTAGCCAGTGACATCGCCCAGACAAAACTGCACGATAATCGCCCTATCCGAGATAAAAACCGTGAACGTGAGTTACTAAGCGTGTTGGTTGATAAAGGAAAATCACGTGGATTAGATGGATTTTACATTACACGATTATTTCAGATGATCATTGAGGATTCTGTTCTCACCCAACAGGCGTTATTACAACAATATCTGAATCAAACACCTTACGATTCTGCCCGTATTACTTTTCTGGGGCCCAAAGGTTCGTATTCTCATGTTGCAGCTCGACAATTTGCTGCCCGCCACTTTAATCAATTGGTTGAGTGTAGTTGTCACAAATTCTCAGATATTTTCTCACTGGTTGAGATTGGACAGGCTGATTATGGCATCCTGCCACTGGAAAATACCAGCTCAGGGGCAATCAATGAAGTTTATGATTTATTGCAACTTACCCCCTTATCCCTGGTTGGAGAGATAACTCTGCCAATCAACCATTGTCTACTAATTACCGGACAAACTGATATCTCAAGGATAAAAACTGTTTATAGCCATTCCCAACCTTTTCAACAATGTAGCCAATATCTCAATAAATATCCTGACTGGAATATTGTCTACTGCGAAAGCACTGCTGCTGCTATGCAAAAAGTAGCTGAACTTAACTCACCAGAAATAGCCGCATTAGGCAGTGAGGCTGGCGGCACTCTTTATGGATTACAGGTTTTAGAAAACAACTTGGCAAATCAGCAAGAAAATAGTACTCGCTTTATTGTTGTCTCCCGCAAATCTATTGACGTATCCGAGCAAGTTCCGGCTAAAACCACGTTCATTATGTCAACCGGACAACAAGCAGGAGCGCTGGTTGATGCCCTTATTATCCTCAAAAAACATGATATCCCCATGAGTAAATTGGAGTCTCGCCCAATCAATGGCAAACCGTGGGAGGAGATGTTTTATATTGATGTGCAAGCCAATCAACGTTCCATAAAAATGCAACAAGCATTGAAAGAGCTGACAGAAATGACTCGCTTTCTGAAAGTGTTAGGATCTTACCCATCAGAAAATGTCATTCCGATTGATTCTATCTAAAGTAAAAATAAAACCGGATGTTTCCATCCGGTTTTAAAATAAGACCTATACCCGATTATCACTCGCCTGCTGCAAAAGCACGCGACTTTCCTTCATAAATCGGGTTGCTTCATCACCAAACCAATCACTTACCTGGCTAAAGCTCGCAATAAAAGCCGACTTATCTTGACGTTCCAATATTTCCAGAGCCTGCCCGAAACTTTGGTAATATCGACGAATAAGTGCAATGTTTTCAGGGCTAGACATAATAATATCAGCATACAGTTGGGGATCTTGGGCGAATAATCGTCCTACCATTGCTAGCTCTAATCGATAGATCGGTGAAGATAGTGAAAGCAATTGCTGTAAGTCGATATTTTCTCCTGCAAGATGCCGCCCATAAGAAAAAGTAGTGAAATGACGCAGCGCCTGAATGAAGCCCATATTTGTATCATGCTTCTCCGCAGTGATTTGATGCAATCTCGCTCCCCATACCGATATCTGTTCCAAAAACCATTGATACGACTCTGGATGGCGCCCATCGCAATACACAACTACTTGCTTAGCAAAGCTACCTACATCTGGCCCAAACATAGGATGCAATCCCAAAACAGGCCCTTGATGTACTTCAAGCATCGCATTTAACGGTTTTTGCTTGATTGAAGCTAAATCAACTAAAATGCACTGCTCTGGTAACGGAGGTAATCGACGAATAATCTTCTCTGTCAAGTGGATGGGAACACTGACAATCACCATCCCTGCCCCTGCCAATAGATGTTCGGCGTTATCCCAATCTTCAGCTTCGAGCACTCTGACTTCATAGCCAGACAACGTCAATAATCGACTGAATAATCGCCCCATTTTGCCTGAGCCACCTACAATGACCACAGGTCCCAAATGAGTACCGAGTTTTTTAAAGCCTTTATTATTTTCACTGACATAAGACTCTCGCATAATTCGGCGTAAGATATCTTCAATCAAATCAGGTGGAATTCCCATATTTTCCGCCTCCTGACGGCGGGAGGCCAACATAGCTGCCTCCCTATCAGGAGCATAAATCGGTAAACCTAACTGACTTTTAACTTCACCAACTTGCGCTACTAAATCCATTCTTTTCGCCAGCAAAGATAATAAGGTTTTATCCACCTCATCAATTTGAGTTCTCAGTTGTGATAATTCTGCCGTCATATTGATTATCCTGCTTTTTCCATCATTACATTTCGATTAGCCAAATGCGGAGCAATTTGTTGGTGCAGTTTTCTCAATATTTGCTCCGTAGTCTGCCAGCTAATACAAGCGTCAGTGACCGAAACACCATATTTCATGTCAGAACGAAGCTGTTCGGAAGATTGATTGCCCTCATTGATATGGCTTTCCAACATAATCCCAATGATGGATTGATTTCCGGTTACAATCTGTTCAGCAACAGAATCCACAACAATACTCTGGCGACGAAAATCTTTATTGGAATTACCGTGACTGCAATCAATCATGAGTGATGGTATCAACCCTGCTTTAATCATTTGGCGTTCACAATCAGCAACATGTTCTGCACTGTAATTCGGCACTGCGCCGCCACGCAATATTACATGTCCATTCGGATTACCTTGGGTTTGTAGCAAACAAACTTGGCCTGACTGATTTATCCCCATGAAGCGATGAGGCATTGCTGCTGCTTTCATGGCATTAATTGCGGTATTCAAATTACCATCTGTGCCATTTTTAAAACCGACTGATACAGATAGCCCTGATGCCATTTCACGATGAGTTTGAGATTCAGTTGTTCTGGCGCCAATTGCTGACCAGCTAAATAGATCCCCTAAGTATTGTGGATTATTGGGATCAAGTGCCTCATTAGCCAAAGGCAATCCCATTTCTACCAGGTTTAACAATAGACGACGGGCAATATGTAGTCCCGCATCCATATCAAATGAACCATCCATATAGGGATCACTAATTAGCCCTTTCCAACCAACGGTTGTACGAGGCTTTTCAAAATAGACACGCATAACAATATACAGACAATCACTCAATTCAGCAGAAAGCGCTTTCAAACGGCGGGCATAGTCCAGAGCAGCATCTACATCATGAATTGAGCATGGACCACATACCACTAATAAACGAGGATCACGATGCTGAATAATATCAGCGATGGTATTACGCGCGTTTGTGATGGCATGGAGATCATGGCTATTCAACGGGTATTCCTGTTTCAACTCTTCTGGAGTGATAAGAACTTGTTCATCAAGGATATGAACGTTATTCAGAGCGTCTTTTTGCATGATCATTTCTATCTGCCTTGTCTGTTTAATGTTTGTTTAAGTGTCTGGTGGATAACATACCATGAGTTGTAAAGAATACAATCCAAAATCGTAAATATTTCATATTATATGTAAACAATACTTTCCATTAGAATGCAGGGCTATTAATATTATGAACATACTAATAATCTATTGAATTTTATTTTCTCTTCAAAATATATAAAAAGTTCTTAAAGTTAATAAATTGAAAATGCTATTTAACAGATACACAAAAATAGAATAATTCTATTAATAACTAAAACACATTTACTACAAAGACAAATATCTTTAAAAATCAGATAATAAAAATAAGATCTCAATCCCATTTTTATATAAGCATTCTAATAAGATTAATATGTGCTTTTAATGTTGTTATAAAACTATAAAACAACATTTATAAATAATAGATATACCCAATAGATCTCAAGCAACAACTACCAGCTTGGTAATAAAGGTAATTATTAAGGACAGATATGATAACGCTACAATTTGCTATAATAATCATATGTTTATTGATCGGCACGCGTTATGCAGGAATGGGATTAGGGCTGATCAGCGGTATTGGGCTTTTTATACTGACATTTATCTTTGGCCTGGAACCAGGTAAGCCTCCCGTTGATGTGATGCTCACTATTCTTGCTGTGATCGGTTGTGCATCTGTTTTACAAACAGCAGGTGGGCTAAATGTTATGATGCAATTTGCTGAACGCTTGCTGCGCCGCAGCCCGCAACATATCACCATCTTGGCACCACTAACCACTTGGATGCTCACTTTTCTTTGCGGTACTGGTCATGTTGTTTATACCATGTTTCCGATCATTGGTGATATTGCCTTAAAAAAAGGTATTCGCCCTGAACGGCCAATGGCTGTTGCTTCTGTCGCTTCTCAAATGGCAATTACTGCTTCTCCTGTATCTGTCGCCGTTGTCTCTTTAGTGTCAATTATTGCTGCCAGCCACGGCATTGGGCAAGCATACGGGATCTTAGAAATTTTGGCTGTTTCAATACCCGCTTCACTCACTGGAGTAATACTTGCTGCATTATGGAGCTTACGTCGAGGAAAAGATCTTGATCAGGACGAAGAATTCCAAGCGAAAATTAAAGATCCAAAGCAACGTGAATTTATTTATGGTGGTTCTGACACTCTATTAGATCAAGTCTTTCCTAAGCAAGCTTATTGGGCAACCTGGATTTTCTTTGCCGCAATTGCCGTCGTAGTTTTATTTGGTGCATGTACCGAATTACGTCCTACTTTTGAAGTAAAAGGTACGCTAAAACCCCTATCTATGAATCTGGTGATCCAGATGATGATGTTAATTGCGGGCTCCATTATATTGATGGCCTGTAAAGTCAAAACCAGTGAAATCGCTAATGGCGCCGTGTTCAAAGCCGGTATGGTTGCGATTTTTTCTGTCTTTGGGGTGGCATGGATGAGCGATACTTTCTTCCACTCACATTTAGGTGAATTAAAATTAGTCTTGGAAGATGTCGTCCAAGCACAACCATGGACGTATGCCCTTGTGCTGTTTTTGGTATCAAAACTGGTTAACAGCCAAGCCGCCGCCTTAACTGCTATTGCACCAATGGGATTGCAGCTTGGGGTTGATCCAAAACTTCTGATCGCTTTCTTCCCCGCTGCCTATGGCTATTTTGTTTTGCCTACTTATCCAAGCGATTTGGCTTGTATTGGTTTTGACCGTTCAGGGACAACAAAGATAGGGAAATTTATTATCAACCACAGCTTTCTTTTACCAGGATTGATTGGTGTCAGTGGTGCGTGTACAGTAGGGTATATTTTAGTCAGTACGTTTATGTAACCTGCTGTCCCCCTAACCTAGACTTACGACTAAAAAAATAAGTTTCCTGATTTAGATCGAGTAGGAGACGGGATCACTCTCGTCGTCCTCTCACACCACCGTACGTACGGTTCCGTATACGGCGGTTCATGTTAACGCTGGAACTGCCGATGT
>NZ_MKGQ01000012.1:78650-92352 GCF_001908105.1 Xenorhabdus eapokensis | reverse complement strand
GTGGACTGATCGCTTACTGCCTTAAATTGAAAAAACCATCACTGGAAGTTTTCTATTCAGAAGACGCTGTTCCAATGATGGCTTAAGCAGAATTCGGGTTAATTATCACTACTACGGCGTCGGCTGACTTCTGTCATTCCATCCCAACACCTCTCGATATTGGTAGCACATTGGCAGAATGATAGCTCTCCCGAGGTAATTCGCGTGACCTTCCTGCATATGTCTGTCCGCTCTACGTCACAGCGTTCCGTGCAAGTATTGGGCGTTGACGATAATGGCCGCCTTACCCCGCTGTACCGCCTAAACGGCTTCCTGTTCGTCAGACCCGCATTTTGCTTTCAGCTTCCTTCAGATTTCACCTCACGATGAACACCCTTGCCGTTCAGCTAACACTTCCCCTTGCCGGGTGTGTAGAGGACTTTCACCTCCAAGTCGTCGGTTAACCACCACAGTTAACTAACAGCGCCAATCAAGGCGCTACGCGCCATGCTCGGCGCACCATGTAAAAAGGCCAGCATATATGCTGGCCTTTTAATAACTTTCGGATGTAGCAAAAGCGTATTATTTTGCGTTCAGACGCTCTTTAATACGAGCTGCCTTACCAGAACGCTCACGCAGGTAGTACAGTTTAGCTCTGCGAACAGCACCACGACGTTTAACGAAAATGCTGTCTACGACTGGGGAGTGAGTCTGGAATACACGCTCAACGCCTTCGCCGTTAGAAATCTTACGAACAGTGAATGCAGAGTGCAGACCGCGGTTACGAATTGCAATAACCACGCCCTCGAATGTCTGCAGACGCTTTTTAGAACCTTCAACGACCCATACCTTAACTTCCACGGTGTCACCCGGACGGAATGAAGGTACGTCTTGCTTCATCTGCTCTTGTTCAAGTTGTTTAATAATGTTGCTCATAATAACTCTCTTACCCTAGGTAAACTGATATATCAAAGACATCCCTTCGGTGGGATATGTCTGGATTAATTCGTTGCCTGATCTTGATATTCCCGCTGGAATTCAGATAGCAACATCCTTTGCTCGTCAGTCAGAGCTAGGTTTTCTAGAAGTTCGGGCCTTCTCAACCAGGTTCGGCCAAGCGACTGTTTCATTCGCCAGCGATTAATTTCAGCATGGTTTCCCGACAGCAAAACTGGGGGAACCTCCATACCATCTAACACTTCAGGGCGAGTATAATGAGGACAATCCAACAGTCCATCAGCGAATGAGTCTTCTTCTGCCGACGCCTGACGCCCTAATACTCCCGGAATAAACCGTGATATTGAGTCAATCATCGTCATTGCAGGAAGCTCCCCCCCGCTAAGAACGTAATCACCGACAGACCACTCTTCGTCAATTTCGGTTTGGATGATACGCTCATCAATACCTTCATAACGCCCGCAAACCAGAATTAATTTCTCATTTACGGCCAGTTCACAAACTCCTTGTTGATCGAGTTTGCGTCCCTGAGGTGAAAGATAAATCACCTTTGCACCATCACCTGCCGAAGCTTTAGCTGCATGAATGGCTTCCCGTAATGGTTGCACCATCATCAGCATGCCTGGACCACCGCCATAAGGACGATCATCAACAGTACGATGCCGGTCGTAGGTAAAATCCCGCGGATTCCAGCAATCAATACTCAACAGGCCGTTTTTTACTGCCCGACCAGTTACCCCGTAATCGGTTACTGCGCGGAACATTTCAGGAAACAGGCTAATAACCCCAATCCACATACTGTGTCCCACTCATTTAAACCGTTTTTATCGGAGATTAAAAACCAGGATCCCAATCTACCTCAATGGTTTTGGTAGCGAGATCGACTTTCTTGATAACCTGCCCATCAAGAAACGGAACCAGCCGCTCCTTGATACCGAATGCATCTTTCAGGTTTGCTTTTATTACCATCACATCGTTAGAACCCGTTTCCATCATGTCATGAATGGTTCCAAGGTTATAACCGGCTGTATTTATTACCTGGCAGCCAATAAGGTCTTTCCAGTAATAATCACCCTCTTCCAGTTCTGGTAACTGGCTACAATCCACCACAACTTCACAGTTAGTGAATAAATTCGCCGCATCCCTATCGTCAATATCTTTGATTTTGACGATAATATCTTGGTTATGGTATTTCCACGCTTCCAGCTCAATGTGTTGCCACTGGCCTGAGCGTTGAATAAACCACGGTTGATATTCAAAAATGGCTTCGGTGTGTTCGGTGGAAGAAAAAACTCTGAGCCAACCACGAATGCCATATGCAGACCCCAATTTCCCCAATACAATTGGCTCAGCAGGGTGCTTCAGGCCAGATTGTCTGCTCATTGTTACCACCGCGACAGATTAAGCTGCTTTCTTAGCGTCTTTGATCAGTGTAGCAACACGATCAGACACAGATGCACCCAGACCAACCCAGTGTTCGATACGGTCCAGATCTAAACGCAGAGCTTCTGCTTTTCCTGAAGCGATTGGGTTGAAGAAACCAACACGCTCAATAAAACGACCATCACGCGCATTGCGGCTATCGGTCACGACTACTTGATAAAACGGACGCTTTTTTGCGCCGCCACGAGCTAAACGAATTGTTACCATAACATCCTCATTAGTTAGCAAAACAACCAGACTCCATCGAGGAATGGAGTCCGGCTGTCCATTTAAAAGCCCGAAAATTTTACTCACTTTGGCGCAAAAAGCAATCCAAAGAACATTTTCTTTCGCAACTTTGTTGATTATCGCCCCATAAATCCCGGTGGCAGCATACCTTTCATGCCTCGCATCATTTTTGCCAAACCACCTTTCTTCATCTTTTTCATCATACGCTGCATTTCATCAAACTGTTTCAGCAAACGGTTGACATCCTGCACCTGTGTACCCGATCCCATCGCAATGCGGCGCTTACGGGAACCTTTGATGATTTCTGGTTTTTCACGCTCTTTACGGGTCATGGAATTAATGATGGCTTCCATTTTAACCAGAACCTTGTCATCCATTTGGGATTTAACGGCATCAGGGATCTGTGATACTCCCGGCATTTTACTCAACATGCTAGCCATTCCGCCCATGTTGCGCATCTGTTTAAGTTGTTCAAGAAAATCACTTAAATCAAAGCCGTCACCTTTTTTCAGCTTAGATGCCAGTTTTTCTGCTTGGGTACGATCAACTTTGCTTTCAAGTTCTTCGATCAGTGAAAGCATGTCCCCCATGCCCAGAATGCGAGATGCAATGCGATCAGGATGGAAAGGTTCTAATGCATCCGTTTTTTCGCCAACGCCGAGGAATTTGATAGGCTTACCCGTGATATGGCGGATGGAAAGCGCAGCACCACCACGCGCATCACCATCAACTTTGGTCAGAACAATCCCTGTTAATGGCAATGCTTCATTGAATGCTTTTGCTGTATTTGCCGCATCTTGCCCCGTCATTGCATCAACAACAAACAGGGTTTCAACAGGATCAATAGCCGCATGAACCGCTTTGATTTCATCCATCATCGCTTCATCAACATGCAGACGGCCTGCTGTATCGACTAACAATACATCATAGAATTTCAGCTTAGCATGTTGGATCGCTTTATTAACAATATCAACAGGCTTTTCCTGTGGATCGGAAGGGAAAAAGTCAACTCCAACTGTTTCAGATAAGGTTTCAAGCTGTTTAATCGCCGCTGGTCGGTATACGTCAGCAGAAACAACCAAGACTTTTTTCTTGTTTTTCTCTTTCAGCAACTTACCTAATTTAGCAACGCTGGTCGTTTTACCTGCACCTTGCAAACCAGCCATAAGAACCACTGCGGGAGGCTGTGTGGAAAGATTCAGTTCACTGTTAACCTCTCCCATCGCCTTAATCAATTCATTCTGAACGATTTTGACGAATTCCTGACCTGGAGTCAGACTTTTGTTAACCTCATGCCCCACTGCGCTCTCTTTGACTCGTGCAATAAAATCACGCACGACAGGCAATGCAACATCCGCTTCGAGCAAAGCCATACGAACTTCGCGCAGCGTATCTTTAATATTATCTTCAGTCAGCCGCCCGCGACCGCTGATATTGCGCAATGTGCGCGATAGTCTGTCAGTTAAATTATCAAACATTGTCTCAGCTCAGATATCTACAAGTGGGTCTACCTGTAAGGCAAATTTCGCAAATTATAGCACGATGATTATGTGATCTCTGCAAAGAGATTCCCAAGTATGATTAACAACGGTTGGAGGCTACCCCTGCTAGCGGTATACTTAAATTTCAGGTTCAATCCATACCCAATGGATTTCATTGCGAAAACGATAAACGTTATGCTGATATTTTCAATTATTGCTTTACTTGCCTATCTCATTAGTCTGACGCTCATCGTGCCAGGTTTATTACGTCAACAGAACAGTTATCAAAAACTGGCACTTTCTTTTGCAATTGTAGCGTTAGTCGCTCACTCGATTGCATTAAAATACCAAGTTTTTCATGTCAGCAGCGGGCAAAATCTTACGTTATTGAATTTAGGCTCAATTGTCAGCTTGCTTATGTGCATCATCATGACAGTCGTCGCTTTCCGTGGACGTGCATGGTTTTTACTGCCAATTGTTTACAGCTTCGCCATGATTAATTTGATACTGGCTAGCATGATGCCGGGAGAATTTATTACGCATCTTGAAAATAGTGTCGAATTATTTATTCATATTGGGCTGGCATTACTTGGCTATGCCACTTTACTCATTGCAGCACTTTATGCATTGCAACTTGGTTGGTTGGATCATCGGCTGAAAAAGAAAAAACTCACATTTACCTCTGGTATGCCCCCATTGATGACAATTGAGCGGAAAATGTTTCACATTACCCAAGTTGGTGTAATTTTACTCACATTGACGCTATGTACTGGCATCATGTATATGGATGATATTTTCAGTAAAGAAAATATCCATAAATCAATTTTATCTATCATTGCATGGTTTATTTACGTTATTTTGCTTTGGGGACATTATCATGAAGGATGGCGTGGTAAGCGTATTATTTGGTTCAATTTGATTGGCGCATTTATTCTAACACTTGCTTTCTTCGGTAGCAGGTTATTGCAGGAAATGATGGTTTATTAATAAGTTAATTTACTATCGCCAATTTGTATCATTATTAGGAAGGAATTCTGTTTTGGAGAACGTCTCAACAAGTACACTAATTATAATTCTTGTTGTCATGGTTATTGTTTCGGCTTATTTCTCAGCCTCAGAAACTAGCATGATGACAATCAATCGATATCGCTTACGCCATTTGGCTAAACAGGGAAGCAATCCCGCACGCAGGGTTGAATCACTGCTGCGTTATCCAGACAGACTCATTAGCTTGATACTTATCGGAAATAATCTTGTCAATATTTTGGCGTCCTCTCTTGCTACTATCGTTGGTATGCGGCTCTATGGCGATGCTGGTGTTGCGATTGCAACAGGTATACTGACGTTCATTATTCTCATTTTTTCTGAAGTGATGCCAAAGACCATCGCAGCGCTTTACCCTGAAAAAATTGCATTCCCAAGTAGTTTCCTGTTACGTCCACTAGAAAAAATCATGCTGCCCCTTGTTTGGGCATTTAATAGGATAAGTTTGCTATTTATGCGCTGTTTGGGGATCAAAACTGCTAATATTCGTAGTGATGCCGTCAGTAAAGACGAGCTACGCACAATTGTGAATGAATCAAATGCCAATCTATCACGCCGCAATCAGGATATGCTGCTCTCAATATTAGATCTTGAGAAAGTCACCGTTGGTGACATTATGATCCCACGTAATGAAATTGTCGGTATTGATATTAATAATGATTGGAAGTCCATTATCAGGCAACTGACACACTCTCCACATGGACGCATTGTGTTATATCGGGACTCACTTGATGATGCTATCGGTATGCTCCGAGTGCGTGAAGCTTATAGACTGATGATGGAGAAAAAAGAATTCACAAAAAGAAATTTACTCAAAGCCGCAGATAAAATCTATTTCATCCCAGTTAGCACACCATTAAATATCCAGCTGATTAATTTCCAGCGTAATAAACAAAAAGCGGGTTTGATCGTTGATGAATATGGTGATATTCAAGGGCTAGTGACTGTCGAGGATATTTTGGAAGAAATTGTCGGCGATTTTACCACCTCCATGTCGCCAACTCTGGCAGAAGAAGTTCTTCCACAAAGTGACGGAACCGTTCTGGTTGATGGTACAGCCAATATCCGTGAATTAAATAAGGTTTTCGGTTGGACACTTCCCGAAAATGGCCCAAGGACAATGAATGGAATGATTCTGGAAGAACTAGGTGAAATTCCCAAATTAAATGTTCAAGTGAGGATTAGTGAATACAATTTCGAGGTTCTTGCGGTACACGATAATGTTATCAAGCAGGTTCGTGTCACACCGATGAAAAAAGAACAGAGCAGAACATAAGATCTGGTGAATAATCTAACCGTCATCATATATTCAGGTTAAAAATGTCCAATCTCATCGGTCTAGGCAACTAAATACAGGGCTAGCAGAATAAGCTAGCCCTTCAATAAAATATTGTGGATTTAAACCTGAATCTCCACAAGTTTTTCTTCAGGCAACGCCAATTCATCGTTATAATTAACACGAACACCAGAATCAAGAATACGTTGAGCAATATCTTGAGCTTCTTTCAATGAGTGCATTTCATATGTACCGCACTGATAAATGTTCAATTCTGGGATCTGGCTCTGATCTTGAACTTTTAACACGTCTTCCATTGCAGCTCTCCAAGCCTCAGCGACTCTTGACTCTTCTGGAACACCGACCAAGCTCATATAAAAACCAGTACGACATCCCATTGGAGAGATATCAATAATTTCAACACCATCACCGTTCAAATGATTGCGCATAAACCCCGCAAACAAATGCTCAAGTGTGTGAATACCTCGTTCTGGCATTACTGCTTTATTAGGAACACAAAAACGTAAATCAAATACTGTGATAGTATCGCCGTGAGGCGTTTTCATTATCTTGGCAACTCTGACAGCAGGTGCGGCCATGCGAGTATGGTCAACTGTAAAACTATCCAACAAAGGCATAATACTACCTCCTGAGGTATCAGATTTTTTACGAAAAATTTTTCAGATAGATGAAACCTTTTCATTCGCGGCTGGTCATAAGATATGAAGACGCGCAAAATTGTTATCATCCCTATTCTCTAAGATATTTCATTTGGCCACCAGTGGTGGCCGTTTTCTTTTTTAACGCCTTGCATGAAGTTGTAAATACTCGTCAAAACTCATGATATCTTGCTGTTCAAGGTCATGTTGACGTGATACAGAAGATTCACGCTCAACCGAAAAATTTTCATCCTTCAAAATTGAATAATGTTCTTCAATCAATTCATTATGATACTGATCTGCTAGTTCCAACCCAAAACCAACTATCCCCTGAGATTTCATCTTATCCAGGACACGCGCCGAAAACGTTAGTGATGGATCTTCAAACATATTAACCAATTCTTTACAGACTGATTGATATTGAGTCCCTGAACAGGCATCCAGAACTTCAGCAACTCTCTCTAAGTCCCTGAATAATTTTCGCCCTACAGTCTTAAGTGGCTGTTGTTCAATCCCACAACCAAGGCCAATCGACAATCCAGGTTTACGTCCTTCTAAGATAACTTTATTCCAGTTTCCACGGCAACATGCAAGCTCCTCATTTCCCATTTCAGGAGCATCAGCCAGAGCACACCATATCAAGAATAAGTCAAGAAAACGAATTTGTGTCTCATCAACTCCAATAGGGGAAAAAGGATTAATATCTAAAGAACGCACTTCAATATACTCTATACCACCTCTCAACAAAGCATCTGAAGGTGATTCTTCCTCTTTCGTGACTCGTTTTGGACGTATTGGTGCGTACAACTCATTTTCAATTTGAAGAACATTAGTGTTGAGCTGTAAGTACTTATTCCCTTTTTTGATACCGATTGCCGCAAATTCTTCGGATGGCTTATGAATTGCTTTCTTAAGCCCCTCTACATAGATATGAAGATGATTAAAAGTAATATTCAGATCACTTTGCGATTTGTTGGTATACCCAAGATCACTCATCCTCAACGAAGTCGCATAAGGCAGATAACAAGTCCCTCTTTCTGTTTCCTCAAAAGGTAATATTGTATTTCGTCCACGTAAGAATGAAGAACAAATTGCCGGTGATGCGCCAAATAAATAAGGAATAACCCAGCCAAAGCGGTAATAATTGCGGATTAAACGAAGGTAGCCATCTGAGATCTGCTCTTTCCCTGTCTCGGCGTCTTTAATACCTAACCATGCCTGCCAAAAACTCATTGGCAGAGAAAAGTTATAATGCACACCAGAAATTACTTGCATTAGTGCGCCATAACGGCTCTTTAATCCTTCACGGTACAAGGTCTTAAAACGGCCTAAGTTAGATGTACCATATTGAGCCAAAGTGATATTTTCTTCTTCGTCGATAAAACATGGCATACTTAAAGGCCACATTTTTTCATTGCTCAGATTCAGGGCGGTATGGATATGCAAATCTTTAAGGAAAGCAGTGGTTCTATCTATATTGCTATCAACAGGGGTAATAAATTCCAATAGAGATTCAGCAAAATCAGTTGTAATCCATTTATGCGTTAAAGAAGCACCAAGTGATTTTGGATGCTCCGTCTTAGCTAAATGACCGTCTGGAGTAACACGCAATGTTTCACGTTCAATGCCACGACAAATACCGTTTAATACGGTAGGATTTGCCTCTAACCATGACAATGCTTTTGATACGTCCGGGATCAATTTGTCCTCCCGTGGAGTTGAAGAGATTATTACTAAAAGTTTACTTTATATGAAACAAGTCAAGTTGTCGCTGATTACATAAAGGGGGCAACATATCACCGCACAAATTATAAACATAATTAATGAAATAAATGTTATTTTTGAACAAAAGATAAAAAAGAAAAACCCCTTCCTTGATAAGGAAGGGGTTTTAATCTGGTGCATCCAGGAGGATTCGAACCTCCGACCGCTCGGTTCGTAGCCGAGTACTCTATCCAGCTGAGCTATGGATGCATTGTCGGTTTTCTATTTCAACTCAGACGCTTTTGATTGCCTGACTTTATAGAATTTGAATACCCAAAATTCGGGATATATAAAATGGTGCATCCAGGAGGATTCGAACCTCCGACCGCTCGGTTCGTAGCCGAGTACTCTATCCAGCTGAGCTATGGATGCATTGTCAGTTTTCTATTTCAACTCAGACGTTGTTGATTGCCTGACTTTATAGAATTTGAATACCCAAAATTCGGGATATATAAAATGGTGCATCCAGGAGGATTCGAACCTCCGACCGCTCGGTTCGTAGCCGAGTACTCTATCCAGCTGAGCTATGGATGCATTGTCAGTTTTCTATTTCAACTCAGACGTTGTTGATTGCCTGACTTTATAGAATTTGAATACCCAAAATTCGGGATATATAAAATGGTGCATCCAGGAGGATTCGAACCTCCGACCGCTCGGTTCGTAGCCGAGTACTCTATCCAGCTGAGCTATGGATGCATTGTCGGTTTTCTATTTCCGCTCAAGCGATAGTGATTGCCTGACTAGAATTGAGATACCTAAAAATCGCGGTGTTTAAATGGTGCATCCAGGAGGATTCGAACCTCCGACCGCTCGGTTCGTAGCCGAGTACTCTATCCAGCTGAGCTATGGATGCGCATTAAATGGCGGTGAGGGAGGGATTCGAACCCTCGATGCAGCTCTTAACCACATACTCCCTTAGCAGGGGAGCGCCTTCAGCCTCTCGGCCACCTCACCATTTTTAAAACCTGCGACTGAGAAGTTTTCACTTCTTAGCTTTTAGGATCTTTACTTCCGGTATTTACTCAGAAGCTTTCCTTCAAGCTCTTCGTCGCTGCGATGGCGCACATATTACTTTCCCTACCTGATAAGTCAAACAATTTTTCGTAACTTTTTTCCGTTTGGATACTTAACATGCAAAATGCTTGATTTAACATCTAAGGGGTTGTTTTATCAACAGTGAAATAATCTAAAAACCGTTAAAATTTATGAAAATGATTATTCATCTCTATGGACTCATGAACGAGGCTTTTTCAACTGATAGAAAATAAAAAGACATGAGAGAATAGGATCAGAGTATCAAAAAGAGATAAACATAGCAGGGTTACAAAACAGGAAAGTAGAAAGAAACAGAAAAAGAAGACAGAAAGGAGTAGAGTAGCGCCCAAGTCTTAAAAAAGCATGGACGCCATTCTTGAATTAAAAAGTTGTAGGCTGGGATTTCTCCGCCTGAATCCGTTGATAAATTTCTTCACGGTGAACAGAAACTTCCTTGGGCGCATTTACACCAATGCGAACTTGGTTGCCTTTAACTCCCAGTACTGTGACTGTTACCTCATCGCCTATCATGAGCGTTTCACCAACTCGACGAGTCAGAATAAGCATTCTTTGCTCCTTGAAAATTTAAAAGAGTCGGGTCTCTAGGTTTCCCCGCTATTATCCATCAAACACCGTGAAAACGTAAAGCAATGATATCTACTTAAAGTATAAGCAGTTTTGAACACATTTCCTATATCTATAGATATCTATAGGATAGCTAAAATATAAGTATGTGCCCAACATTTCAACAATTTCACAACAAAAAAACATCCGGCACCATAAAAAAACACTTTCACGGTGCCGCTGCTGTCACGGCAATACCAACTATAACCGCAATGTTACCCACTCTTCTACACTAGCTAATGCAGAAGGAAGAGCTGTTACATCAGTCCCGCCAGCCTGAGCCAGATCAGGACGCCCTCCTCCTTTACCTCCAACCTGTTGGGCAACAAAAGAGATTAAATCGCCTGCTTTTATTCTAGCAGTCAAATCCTTCGTTATACCAACAATTAGACTGACTTTATCACCAGTCACTGTAGAAAGCACAATAATTGCTGATCCTAACTGATTTTTTAGATCATCAACCATCGTTCTGAGCATTTTCGGCTCTATATCACCTAATTGAGTTACCAGTAGACGAGTGTCTTGGATTTCCTTGGCTTGATTAGCCAAAGAGGAGCTTTCCTGAGCTGCTTGCTGAGATTTCAACTGTTGCAACTCTTTTTCCAACTGTTTCGTTTTGTCCAGTGTTGTTTTCACTTTCTCATTCAGGCTACTGATATCACCTTTCACCAAATGAGCGATGTCTTGCAGTAAATCAGCCTGTTGATAGACAGAGTTTAGCGCAGTTTGCCCCGTGATGGCTTCAATACGACGAATTCCGGCTGCTGTACCTGATTCACTCGATATACGTAACAACCCTATATCACCTGTGCGGCTAGCATGAGTACCACCACATAATTCGGTAGAAAAACCTC
Source organism: Xenorhabdus eapokensis (assembly GCF_001908105.1). The sequence goes on along the minus strand of NZ_MKGQ01000012.1, from coordinate 81,008 downwards.
CCATGCTAAGTACACGTACTTTTTCGTCATATTTCTCGCCAAACAGTGCCATAGCACCTTTCGCTTTTGCTTCTTCCAGCTCCATTAGTTCTGTAACAATTGGTGAATTTTTGCGAATCTCTTCATTCACCAAGTTTTCGACTTGACGGATCTGTTCTGGCTTCATGGCCTCAAAGTGAGAGAAGTCAAAGCGCAGATATTTATCATTTACTAAAGAGCCTTTCTGGGCAACATGTTCTCCCAAAATTTGACGTAATGCCGCATGTAATAAGTGGGTCGCTGAATGATTCAAACGGATCGCATCTCTGCGTGCCACATCAATTTCAGCCTCAACTGCATAATTAATGCTCAAACTACCGCTTGTCAACTTACCGATGTGACCAATTGCCTGAGCATATTTTTGTGTATCAACGACTTCGAATACACCATTGTCATTCAACAATTTACCCGTATCACCAACCTGTCCACCAGATTCAGCATAGAAAGCGGTTTTATCAAGTATAATAATCGCTTCTTCACCAGCGTGAATTTGCTCAACAGCTTGGCCATTGCGGAAGATAGCGATAACAGTAGCTTGCTGTGAGTTATGTTCATAACCACAAAAATCACTGCGTCCATCAACTTTGATCAGCTCATTGTAATCTGTACCAAAACCACTGGATTCACGGGCGCGACGACGCTGGTTTTCCATTGCTGCACCGAAACCAGCTTCATCAACTTTGATATTACGTTCGCGGCAAACATCCGCAGTCAAGTCAACAGGGAAACCATAGGTATCATACAAACGGAAAGCAGTTTCACCGTCGAGCGTATCACCAGATAATTTAGCCAGCTCTTCATCCAGCAACTGCAAGCCACGTTCCAAAGTACGAGCAAACTGTTCTTCTTCAGTTTTTAATACCTGCTCAACCAAAGCCTGCTGCTGTTTCAGCTCTTCACCAGCCGCCCCCATGAATTTAATCAGTGGTGCAACTAGCTTGTAGAAGAAGGCTTCTTTTGCCCCCAACATGTTGCCATGACGGACAGCACGGCGAATGATACGACGAAGTACATAGCCGCGGTTTTCGTTGGATGGAATAACCCCATCGCAAATCAAGAACGCACACGCACGGATATGGTCTGCAACAACACGCAGAGATTTATTGGTAAGATCTGTTGCTCCTGTCACTTTTGCAACCGAAGCAATTAAGTTTTGGAATAGGTCTATCTCGTAGTTGGAATTAACGTGTTGCAAGACGGCTGTGATACGTTCCAGCCCCATACCGGTATCAACTGAAGGTTTTGGCAACGGTTCCATAGTGCCATCGGCATGGCGGTTAAATTGCATGAAAACGATGTTCCAAATTTCAATATATCTGTCACCGTCTTCCTCTGGGCTGCCTGGAGGGCCTCCCCAAATATGTTCACCGTGGTCGTAAAAAATCTCCGTACAAGGACCACATGGGCCAGTATCCCCCATTTGCCAGAAATTATCTGACGCATATGGAGCACCTTTGTTATCACCTATACGAATGATTCTTTCTGCCGGAACACCGACTTCTTTATGCCAGATGTCATAAGCTTCATCGTCTGTCTCATAGACAGTAACCCACAGTTTTTCTTTTGGCAGGTTAAACCACTTTTCGCCGGTCAGTAACTCCCATGCGTATTGAATTGCATCTTGTTTAAAATAATCGCCAAAACTGAAGTTACCCAACATTTCGAAGAAAGTGTGGTGACGGGCTGTATAACCTACATTTTCTAAATCGTTATGTTTACCGCCAGCACGAACACAGCGCTGAGCCGTTGTTGCTCTAGAATAAGGTCTATTATCCAATCCTAGAAAGACATCTTTGAACTGGTTCATCCCTGCGTTGGTGAACAACAATGTTGGATCATTGGTTGGCACCAACGAGCTGCTTGGTACTATCTGATGCCCTTTAGTATGAAAAAAGTCAAGAAACGCCTGACGGATCTCAGCGGTGCTTTTGCTCATAATTGTCCCGAAATCAAGCTGAAAAAACAGATCTATGAATGGTTAAGGTGATATATCGCACCACCATTTCAACTCACGAATAAATTAAAGTAGGGTTAAGATAGAGTGTCTTCCATAAGAAGTAAAATCCCATATAAATCCATTCGCCTTCCAGCATTGTAATTCGTCTAAGGATTTTCTGAAAGTCTGTTAGTGACACCTGTTTCAATACGCCTATTTCAAGGATGTTTATTTTCTTTATGAAAACAGGTGTAAAAAAAACCACACCCGATATGGATGTGGTTTTTAAATAAGCTTTCATAATAACGATACACTCATTTTTCTCACTCCCGGTTGTTGCCCTGATGAAAAGGCGGTCATAAATTCTTCAACGCACACTAAGA
>NZ_MKGQ01000012.1:72425-78550 GCF_001908105.1 Xenorhabdus eapokensis | reverse complement strand
CAGTCCATTTTGGGATTTTTTTTGATTTGGCGATTAATCAGATCGCAAAAATTGGACTGAGTTCCCTCCAAGTGATCTACTATTTTGAAAGCTTATTTAAAGGCCAAATTAGCTCTGCATTATGAATAAATATGGAAGTAGAATAATTAATTAAAATTCTTCGTTATTCACTTCTTCACCGTTGTCTTCATAATCAGTCACGTAATCCGTAGCTGCGCTACTGAACTCACCTGTATTATTCAACAGTAAATCACGCAATTTTTTATCCAGTTCGGATGCAATTTCGGGGTGTTCTTTCAAGTACATAGTGGCATTGGCTTTACCTTGTCCAATTTTTTCGCCACTGTAGCTATACCATGCGCCTGCTTTTTCTACCATCTTGTGTTTAACACCCAGATCAACCAATTCACCAAAAGTGTTAATACCTTCACCATAGAGAATTTGGAATTCAGCTTGTTTAAATGGCGCAGCAACCTTGTTCTTGACCACTTTCACACGCGTTTCGCTACCAACCACTTCGTCGCTATTTTTCACTGAACCAGTACGACGGATATCCAAACGGACAGATGCATAGAACTTCAGCGCATTACCACCTGTGGTGGTTTCAGGATTACCAAACATCACACCAATTTTCATGCGGATCTGGTTGATAAAGATCAACAGGGTATTCGAGTTTTTCAAATTCCCTGCTAATTTACGCATCGCTTGGCTCATCATACGTGCAGCCAGCCCCATATGAGAATCGCCGATTTCACCTTCAATTTCTGCTTTTGGTGTTAATGCTGCAACCGAGTCGACAATAATTACATCAACAGCACCAGAACGTGACAAGGCATCACAGATTTCTAATGCCTGTTCGCCAGTATCAGGCTGAGAACACAACAGATTATCAATATCTACGCCCAGTTTTTTCGCATAAACTGGATCAAGAGCATGTTCGGCATCAATAAAAGCACAAGTTCTGCCTTCGCGCTGAGCAGCAGCAATAACTTGCAATGTCAGCGTTGTTTTACCGGAAGATTCTGGTCCATATATCTCAACAATACGCCCCATTGGCAAACCACCCGCACCCAATGCAATATCCAGTGACAAGGAGCCGGTAGAGATAGTTTCAACATCCATTGAGCGGTTTTCACCCAAACGCATGATAGAACCTTTACCAAATTGTTTCTCAATTTGGCCCAGCGCTGCTGCTAGTGCTTTTTGTTTGTTTTCATCGTTAGCCATGTTTACTCCTTCGCAAGCAATGAAGGGGTTGCCTCACTGCTGATAAGCTGTTTCTGATACCAAAGTGCTGTATGATTATACAGTATAATCATACAGCATCAAGCTAATTTTTTATGATTTCATCCAATACAGTTTTTAAAGAAAAAGTGGCAGCTTGTAGACGCACAGCATTACGATCACCCGAAAAATGCTGGCGATATGTTACAGTCTGAATGTTTTCATTAACGTAAAAGGCAAACCCAAGCCAAACCGTGCCAGTCGGTTTTTCCTCACTTCCCCCTTCTGGCCCAGCAATGCCACTGACAGCAATAGAAACATCGGCCTTAGCAACGATTAATGCCCCTGTAGCCATCTCTTTTACGACCTGCTCACTTACCGCACCAAATTGCGCCAATGATTCTGGTAAAACGCCCAGCATTTCCTGCTTAGCATCATTACTGTAAGTCACAAAACCACGATTAAAATAGGCCGAACTTCCCGCAATATCTGTAATCACTTTAGCTATCCAACCTCCTGTGCAAGATTCTGCACAGGTCACGGATAATTTTTTCTGTCTTAATCTCTTTCCGAGTTCAATACTAAGCTGATTCAGGATTTTTTCATCCATAACAGGCCTTCAATTCTATAAGAAATTAATTTTTCCGAAGCAGATCCCAAATCCATAGTCCCCCAATTGCCAAAGAGAGCAAGATACCAAAACCAATGCCAACAGTAACAACCGAGGCTCCCAACATAACGGAAACCGAATACAACCCCAGCATTACCAGCATAGCACTATTTTCGCCCAGGTTTTGCACAGCAACAGCTTTACCTGCTCCCATCGAATGCTTTCCATGTTCTTGTAATAGCGCATTTAATGGAACGACAAAAAGACCACCAAATACCCCAAGGACGATCAAAATTAAGTAGGAAAATACGATTGATTGCTGAGTAGCAAAAAGAATCACCATGAGTCCAATTAAGATCCCTGCTGGCATACAGCGGCGCACAGTTTTCAGTGTAATAAACCGCGCAGCTAAACCTGCTCCAACAATGATACCAACCGCCACTACTGCATTCATCAATGTGGGCGTTGTATTGCCATTAATCCCCAGTACAGCAGGAACCCATGCGACTAACAGGAAGCGCAGCGTAATACCTGCCCCCCAAAATAGGCTAGTACCTACCAGTGAAAAGCGCGTTTCCTGATTACGCCAAAGTGAAGCACAAACCATCATGAAATCCACCAACATTTTTTTAGGATTCCACCCCTTGCCTTCACGAGCCGCCACCAGACGAGGTATAAAGAAATTGGATACGACTGCGGCACCATACAATAAGGCACAAAGCCCTAATGCCAGAACCAAACTCACATCAGAAAGGAAACCGCCGGCAACTGAGCCAATCAGGATAGCTGCAATGGTAGAAGCTTCCATCATGCCATTGGCTTTTACCAAACGCCCGCCATCTGTCAACTCGCCTAAGATCCCATATTTAGCAGGAGAATAGGCCGCAGCCCCAATTCCCACTAAGGTATATCCCAGAAAAGGATTCATATCGATACAAATGCTGATGGCGCCAAGCAATTTGATGCCATTAGAGAAGAGCATAACACGCCCTTTTGCAAATCGATCAGCAATTTGCCCAACAAAAGGGGCAAATATGATATAAGTCAGGACAAAAACAATTTGCAGTGCTGGCCAACTCCATTCAGGATAAAACTCTGCTTTTAATTGGGCTAATATGGCAAAAAACAAAGCATTATCAGCAAAAGCAGAGAGAAATTGTGACAGTAATACTGCTTTCATTCCGCGGGATAGTAGCGGTTGTGTCTCCACAGTGACATCCATTGCCTTACTCCTGTTCAGCCATTTTTCTTAGGGTGACAAAATCCGGTTTGCCACTGCCGAGCAAAGGAAGTTGCTGCACATAACGAATATCTCGTGGAACCGACAACTCAGGCATCCCTATTTCACGTGCCATTCCCAACATCCTATTTCTATTTAGATTTGCATCTGTCGTGAACAATACCAGTGCTTCGCCTTTGCTTCGATCACTCCTGGTCGTAGCCGCATGCAGCGCATCAGTAGAAACGTGAGAAGCTATTTGTTCTACCGCTTCAAGAGAAACCATTTCCCCTGCAAGCTTGGCAAATCGTTTCACACGTCCTTTGATCGTACAGAAACCCTCTTCATCAATAGAAACAATATCTCCGGTATCATACCAGCCAACTTGATTATTCCCTTCTGCGTCTTCGGCAGACGGTAGCTCCAAACGATCAGGTGCTTCAACTTTCAGATATCCTTTCATAACATTTGGCCCGCGTAGCTGTAAGCGACCTCCACCCTCAATCCCCTGTATAGGCAGCAAACGGGTTTCCATACCAGGCAAAATCCGCCCGACTGTTCCTGTTTTTGCCGCCATCGGTACATTGATTGCCACTACCGGTGCACATTCCGTCACCCCATAACCTTCCAGAATACGGATACCAAATTTATCTTGCCAAACTCGCTTGGTATTTTCTGACAGTTTTTCTGCTCCGGCTACTACATAACGCAGGCGGGCAAAATCATAAGGATGGGCAAAACGAGCATAATTACCCAAGAAAGTCGATGTTCCAAACAACACGGTACAATTACGGTCATAGACCAGTTCAGGAATAACACGATAGTGTAGTGGGCTTGGGTAAAGGAATACACGACTGCCTGTCATTAATGGGGTAAATAGACCCACTGTCAGACCAAAAGCATGAAACAGTGGTAAGGAAGACATAAAGCGATCCAGCGGAGTAAAATCAGCAATAGTTTTTATCTGTTCAACGTTCGCCAATAAGCTGGCATGGCTGTGAACAACACCTTTGGGTGCACCTTCTGAGCCTGACGTAAACAGGATCAAGGCATCATCATCTGGTTTTTGTGAAATCAAAATGGCTTTGGCAGGAAAAATCAAATGCCACAATATCCAAAGCTTATCTTCCCGCGTGATCGTGTCTTTCAAATCTTCGAGATATAGCCAATTGGCTTCAGTCACCTGTTCTGGCAGATGAGTCAATTGCCCTTTTTCCAGAAATTGGCGGGATGTCACGATGGTTTTAATGGTTGCAGCCTGCATGGCATTCTTAATGCCGCTGCTTCCTGCCGTATAGTTTAAAAGAGCCGGTATTCGTCCTTTCAATGAAGCACCATATAAGGTAGCCGCCATCACAGTCGCATTTGGTAACAGCAGCCCAATCCGTTCACCTTCTTGTGTAAAGCGTTCTAAGATCCGACTGATTGCCAATATTTTTTTCAGTAATGAATGATAACTATCTTCTTTAAAATTCACGTCTTCAATGCAGGACTTAAAACGGCCAAACCGTTTTTGCGCAGTTAGGTAAGCGCTAAATAACGTCTCCTTTAGGTGCGTCTGCATTCTCACATCCATCATGATAGCGTGGAGATGTTCTCCTGCTAAACGACGTCGTGTTGTTGAATCAGGTGCATCCGGCATTGGCAGATCAACGGCTGGTAAAATTTTGAGGGTGATTTTCGGGAACCAATGTAGCTTCGTAATTCCTTTTAATCGACCAAAAACCGTTTGTTCTGCCCCGTCAATTCGAATTGGTACGACTTTCGCGCCTGATTTCGCGGCAATAAAAGCGGCACCATCGTAAATCTTCATAAGGGAGCCGGTTACGGTGATCCTCCCTTCGGGAAAAATCACAATCGGGCGCCCTTTATCCACTTCTTTAACCAATGTCCTGACTGCCATTGGATTGGTTGGATCCAAAGGGACAACATCCGCATAAAACTTGATAAATTTGAGAAAACCACGAGTTGCAATATTAGAATAAATAGCAAATACAGGCTTTATCGGCAGGAATAGTCCAATTAACAGACCATCCAGAAACGAAACATGATTGGGAGTAATAATGCATTTAGTGTGTTGTTGTAACTGTTTGGTATCACCTTCAATGGTAACCCTGAAGAGTGTACGAATAAGTAACCGAATAAAATTTAAGAGCATATCCATATCTCAAATATAATTAATAAAATTAAAGTGAGTAAACAGAATGGTACTATAAGTTGTACGGGCAATTTGTTATATCAGATTTCCCTGTCAGTTAGAAAATAAACTTAAACATCGTTGATATATCAAATTAGTTTGCTTTCCTGGTCTAAAATGTAAGATTTAATGCAAGATACGATATATTCTGTTGCGAGATTGGCATCAACAATAAAACTGGCACATTCTTGGTATAAAGGTTCTCTTTCAACCAATATTCCCTCCATTTCTTCTACGATGGACTTCCCGGTTAGGCTGGGACGCTGTGAATTCTCTGGATTAAGGGATAATCGCTGACCTAAAACTGCTGCGGATGCCTGTAAATAAATCACAATACCATTTTGTTGCATATATTGGCGATTCTCAAGCGACAACACCATTCCTCCACCTGTTGAAATGACACATTCACTCTGGCTAACTGTTTTCAACGTTTGGCTTTCTAATTTCCTAAAATGTTCCCAGCCATATTGTTCAACAAGTTCAGCTATCGTCATTTCACTCATGGTCTGGATACTTTCATCGGTGTCAATAAATTTATACGACAGCGCTTCAGACAACAACTTACCTATTGTCGTCTTCCCTGCACCTCGTGCACCTACGATGAATAGAGTTTGTTTCATTTCGTTGTTTTCCCGAAGAGTCTATGAAATTAAGCCCAAACACCAAGTGTAGTAACTAAATATTTACACTAGTGTAAAAGGGTATTTTTGATGGATCAAAAAGTCACACCTAAAATTAAGTGTGACTCAGCATAGTTCAATAAAAACTAATTAAAGTAACGCGATGCTCGACTTTAACATCCTATAACATTGGCTTGTTGAAGCCAGTCCCGTTGACTTTTACCTTGTTGAAAATTGGCAAAAATACCCAACGTG
>NZ_MKGQ01000012.1:0-72325 GCF_001908105.1 Xenorhabdus eapokensis | reverse complement strand
ATGATAAAATCTTGCTGTGACATAGCCTTTTGTTCCTTTATTTCTCTATTTTTGACGACTTAAAGTTATAAAGGAGCGGCTATGTCATTTCAACTCACCCTAAAAGTCGAGCATCGCGTTAAAGTAGGATATCGTCAGCTCCGCGGCAAATAATCACCATAACCAATCCACTTATACGTTGTCAGAGCATCAAGCCCCATTGGGCCTCTGGCGTGTAATTTTTGAGTACTGACAGCCACTTCAGCCCCTAAACCAAATTGTCCGCCATCAGTAAAACGCGTGCTGGCATTCACATATACTGCGGCTGAATCCACATGGCGCACAAAGTAATCAGCTTGCTGCAAAGATTCCGTCAGGATTGCATCGGAATGGGCTGTACCATAAGTACGAATGTGTTCAATAGCGCGATCGATATCACGGACAATTTCCACATTCATATCTAAAGATAACCATTCATCACAGTAATCTTCTTCTGCCACTTCAACGACAGTTGCAGGGCCATCTTGCAGCAATGCCATCGCTGATTTGCTTGCATGTAATGTCACGCCCTGCTCTTTCATTTTGGTACTCAAAACTGGCAGGAAATCGGCGGCTATTTTTTCATGCACCAATAATGTTTCCAGTGAATTACAAGCACTTGGCCGCTGAACTTTCGCATTAGTAATGATTTCCAGTGCTTTTTCAATCTTGATGGTTTCATCCACAAATGTATGACAAACACCAATACCGCCAGTAATCACAGGAATAGTCGATTGTTCCCGACACAATTTATGTACCCCCGCCCCGCCTCGAGGGATCAACATATCGACATAACGATCCATTTTCAGCAATTCAGCCACCAATTCACGATCAGGTTTATTGATAGCCTGAACCGCAGCAGCCGGCAAGCCACTTTGTTCCAATGCCTGTTGGATAACTTTAACCATCGCTTGATTTGTATGATGGGTCTCTTTGCCACCACGCAGTATCACTGCATTACCCGTTTTCAGACATAACGACGCCACATCAATAGTCACATTCGGGCGAGCTTCATAGATCACACCAATCACGCCCAACGGAACTCGGCGGCGGCTTAATTGCAATCCATTATCCAATAATTGCCCATCGATAACTTGCCCTACAGGATCAGCCAAACGGCAGACTTGGCGCACGTCGTTAGCAATGGCATTCAGCCGTTCTGGTGTTAGTAATAACCGATCGAGTAGTGCTGCACTCATCCCCTGTTCACGGGCTTGCTTCATATCTTGCTGGTTGGCAGCAAGAATCTCTTCAATCTCCGTTTCCAACAAATCAGCAATGTGATTCAACGCTTGGTTTTTCTGATTGCTACTCAATTGTGCCAACTGCCACGATGCTGCTTTGGCTGCTTTTCCCATCTGCTCTAGCATGGTGAAATCCTTAACTCACGATCAATTCATTAAATTACGATCAAATCGTCACGGTGAACCGCAACTGCGCCATATTCATAACCCAGTATCTGGCTAATTTGCTGTGAATGATGGCCTGCAATCAGGCGTAGTGCATCACTGTTGTAACGGCACACGCCATGAGCCAAATCTTTGCCTGATAAGCTACGGATACAAATAACTTCACCGCGGGAAAAATCACCTTTAACGTTTTTGATCCCTTTTGGCAACAACGAACTGCCTTTCCCAACAATCGCCGCTTCCGCACCATGATCGACAATAATTTCCCCTGCCGGAGGTGCTCCAAAAATCCAACGTTTACGGTTTTCCATTGGACTAGCCAGGCCATGAAAACGTGTTCCAACCGATTTTCCTGCGATGACATCAGCGATAACATCCGACCTATTACCCGCGGCAATAATGACATCAATTCCAGCACGTCCAGCTACGCCTGCCGCCTGAAGTTTTGTTGCCATTCCCCCCGTTCCTAATCCCGAAACACTGTCTCCAGCCATCGTTTTCAGCTCATCACTGATGTCATGCACTTCAGGGATCAATTTTGCATCAGGGTTACTACGAGGATCTGCGGTATAAAGCCCTGCTATATCAGTCAGAAGCAACAATTTATCTGCACTACCCAAAATAGCCGCCAGTGCAGAAAGATTATCATTGTCACCCACTTTAATCTCTGCTGTCGCAACGGCATCATTTTCATTAATAATGGGAACGATGTGATTATCAAGTAAAGCCTGAAGGGTATCCCTTGCATTCAAGAAGCGTTCACGGTCTTCCAAATCTGCGCGAGTCAGGAGCATTTGCCCGACGTGAATACCATAAATAGAGAAAAGCTGCTCCCACAATTGGATCAGGCGACTTTGCCCAACGGCTGCCAGCAATTGTTTTGACGCAATAGTTGCCGGAAGATCCGGGTATCCTAAATGCTCACGCCCAGCGGCAATCGCACCAGAAGTCACAATAATAATGCGGTGACCTTTTTCATGCTGTTGAGCACATTGACGAACCAGTTCCACAATATGGGCACGATTCAAACGACGAGAACCACCGGTCAATACACTCGTTCCCAGTTTTACAACCAATGTTTGGCTGCCATTCATCATATTTCTGCCATTACAGTTAATTTGAAAAAACGATTAGTTTAAAAAAACGATTAGTTTAAAAAAACAATGTTCAGTTTTAACAGGAGAGAGGCGTTATGCCAACTGACATAACGCAAAATTTAGCAAAAGCAGGTTAAAAACAAAATCACGCTATCACTTGCGTTTGCAGGGGGGCGGTATTTTCAGATGGGATCAATGTCAGTTTGAGCGTGTCAAAAGAATCAACCAGACGTTTATGGAATGCCTGTAGAGTTGATTCAAGGTGCTCAAGATCGGTCTTTTTTTTGATATTCATGACACTCCATTCGCCATGTTTATCAAATAAGCCTATCTGATAGTGATAGACAAAACCTTGTTTCTGCTCTTCTAACTCTAACCACCATCCCCAAAATTCACGTTTTTCCGGTGCCGCTTTAGCGCTGACACAAACAGCTAAACAGTCAAAGAAAAAATAACCATTTTGGCACTTTAATTCACGTACATACGGCCCTAATGCAGAAAAGTACTTTAACAACCTATTTTTAGAATAACTTGCAGGTAAAGTCATACAAAGGTCTCCTTATATACAGAACCCCTTTGTATCAAACAATTAAAAAATATCAAGTGATAAATTTTGTTTTATAAAACTTTATCTTTCAACCATACACGTATTTCGTGTAATGCCTTACTGAAACCACTATAAACTGAGGTAGCAGGAATAGCTCGCAATGACCCCTCCATTGATGACATAGCAATCAATTTCGAGTCTTTCCTTGGGCTAAAAATATCATCTTCCCAATACACCGAAAACATCGGTACAGTACAACGACGGCCTAATAACCCTTGATTCTTCAACGAATAACACGCCAGTTCTGAATGCAATCTCTTTTCATCAACGTGATAAATACCTAAGCGACTGGCCAAGACGTCAATATACATTGACGGAATTTTCTGCTGTAATTTTTTATCATGCAGTAATTCATGAACAATCGGGCCGACGACCGATACGCCTTTAATAAGGTTAGGCTCCAGATAGGCAAGCCGAACAGCGATATTTGCGCCAAAACGAAAACCAAATACACCTACACGGGTATGATCAATCCACGGCACGCTATTTAGCTGTTGTAAAACTTGTTGATGAAGTGCGCATGTATCCTGCGTCAAGGTAAATTTAGCGGAATAACCAACAGAAGGCATATCTACCGTTAACATGGCAAAACCGAGAGGCGAGAAGTGTTCACGAAACAAGCGCCAGCAATCACTCTGTACATTATCAAGGCTGGCACAGACTAATATCGTTGGACAAGGCCCCTGTACATGGGAAGGCAGGTGCAATAATCCAGTAACACTTTTGCCCCCTTCCAACTGGAATTCCAGTTTTTTCAATTCATAGTCAGAAAAACGCGCTGCGTTTTCATAGGCTTTATTAGCCAGCACAATGGCTTGATCTGCCAGTTCATCACCGCGCAAATGAGGATAAGCGGCAATACTATATAGCGTTGCAGCCTTTAACCAACATGCTTCGGCTTTTTCCGTATCTTCAGTACGCAATGCTTCCTGCTGCCAGTACATTGCCTGCTGAGACCACTCGAATGCCCAATTTCCTTTCCGATAGCCGACCACAGTATCTAACAAATGTTCAGTACTGCGCTCGGCATCTGTCACGGCAATCCGACTGAGGACATCTTGAATTTCCAGCGGATTGATTCCCCTCCAGATCCAAGCGAGCCAATTAATCATGCGATACCAACGCTCGCGGCGCTCCCCACTAAGCTTCCTATCACTGGTAGTTACCGATTGTGGGCAAGTATATTTAACCAGTGTAGAGGTTTCCCGCTGTTTAAACCGAGGCTTAAACAGCGATTCTGAAAGGTTTTGTTTCGTCATAACAAAAGAAAAATCTTACTGTTTCTCACAAACGGGTGGAACGAATACGACGCCCATGTCCCACGGCTGCTCAATCCATGTGTTTTGGGGGATATCAATAACATAATCATCTACAAGAGGGCGGCCAGCAGGTTTGGCAAAAATCGTGACAAAGTGAGCTTTCGGATACATCTCACGGATTGCCTGAGCAGTGCCTCCGGTATCAACCAGATCATCAACAACAATAAACCCTTCACCGTCACCTTCCGCTTTTTTCAATACTTTCAACTCACGCTGATTATCGTGATCATAGCTGGAAACACAGACAGTATCGACATGGCGAATACCCAATTCACGCGCCAATAACGCTCCCGGAACAAGGCCACCACGGCTAACGGCAATAATGCCTTTCCACTGTTCTACAGGAAGTAAACGTTGCGCCAATTGACGGGCATGTATTTGCAACATATCCCACGTTACAACATATTTTTCACTCATAAAATTAGATCCTGGAAACGAAAGAATATTTCAGAAAAGTGTTTTTTGCGGAAAAAAGGTTGCGCGGGATTATAGTGATTTGAACCAACAAAAACCAGTAAAAACAAGGTAAGCCTTCATTCTTACTGCCCATTGTTGACAATAAAATGATATTCTCAAGCATAGCATGGATGTTAGGGCCAATGCAGATGACAAAAACTCCCTGATGTGTCAAACATTACCACTTTCATCCCACTAAGATTCAGTTACAGGAGATTCGCCGTGTCCGAATTATCAACGCTATCCCCACAACCCTTATGGGATATTTTTGCCCAAATCTGTTCCATCCCCCATCCTTCTTATCATGAAGAAGCTCTCGCATCCCATATTATTGAGTGGGCAACAAGCAAAGGATTCCATGTAGAGCGGGATGAAGTGGGTAATATTTTGATCAGAAAGCCAGCTTCAAAAGGTTTGGAAAATCGCAAGGCTGTTGTACTTCAAGCGCACCTTGATATGGTTCCACAGAAAAATAACGCTACCCAACACGATTTCACAAAAGATCCTATTCGTCCTTACATTGATGGTGATTGGATTACGGCTGATGGTACAACTTTAGGTGCGGATAACGGTATTGGTATGGCTTCCGCTCTGGCGATCTTGGCGGACGAATCCGTTAAACACGGCCCATTAGAAGTTTTACTAACCATGACTGAAGAAGCCGGTATGGATGGCGCATTCGGCTTGAAATCCGGCTGGCTGCAAGCTGATATTCTGATCAATACCGATTCAGAAGAAGAAGGCGAAATCTACATGGGTTGTGCGGGCGGCATTGATTTTTTCACAACCTTACGACTGTCCCGTGAAGCGCTGCCTGCTAACTATAAGACCCTGCAATTAACTATTAAGGGATTAAAAGGTGGTCACTCTGGTGGCGATATTCATCTTGGATTGGGTAACGCCAACAAATTACTGGCTCGTTTTCTGGCTGCGTATTCCACTGAATTGGATCTGAAATTAATTCATCTGCAAGGTGGAACCCTGCGCAATGCCATTCCTCGTGAAGGTTCTACCGTAATTGCTGTTCCTGCTGATAAAATTGAAAAACTGTATCAAATAAAAGACAGCTATCAGGAAACACTGCAGAACGAATACTCCGTCGTTGAGCATAATCTCACTCTCTTGTTAGAAGAAACCGAAGCATCATCACCAGCGCTAACAACGGATTGTCAGGCTCGCTTCATAGCCATGCTCAATAGTATGCCAAATGGTGTTATTCGTATGAGTGATGTCGCCAAAGGTGTTGTAGAAACTTCGCTAAACGTCGGCGTTGTCACCATGGACGACGAGAAAGCCGAGATTATCTGCCTTATCCGTTCACTTATTGAAAGTGGCAAGGTTTACGTTACTGAAATGCTGCATTCTCTGGCAAAACTGTCTGGCGCAGAAACCGTGGCAAGTGGCAGCTATCCGGGCTGGCAGCCTGATGCCAATTCGCCAATCATGCATTTAGTACGTGAAACTTATTATCAACTCTTCGATAAGACGCCGAATATTATGGTGATCCACGCTGGATTAGAGTGTGGTCTCTTCAAAAAACCGTATCCGGCTCTGGACATGGTTTCTATCGGCCCAACCATTCGGGGAGCCCATTCCCCTGATGAGAAAGTACACATCAAAAGTGTCAGTCAATATTGGCAGCTACTCACTGCAATTCTAAAAGCTATTCCGGCTAAAGAATAATAGGGCTAAAAAATAATAGAAGTTATACGGCCTCTCCCCCGCCACTGCTCGTGGGGGAGATTGCGTTTTTTACCCCTTACCATTCCAATAAAAGCTGACGCTCCAGTTGTGGGTCTTGTAATGTCACATGCAGCCCAACCAACCTGACCCCTCGCCCTTTCCTGCGTGTTTCCCAGGCACGTTTTGCTATTTGAATCAGATCGTGTTTATCCAACATAGGATGGATATGTTCCTGTGTTGTCAATTGAAAATCATCAAACTTTAATTTGATACCTTGACGGGCAATGCGAAGATCAGGCTTTACCTTTTCCAGCCGTTTTTTCAGCTCAGGGTAAAGTTGTTCAATCAATTCCACACATTCATGCCATTCATGGATATCCTGCGCCAACGTTTTTTCTACCCCAACGGATTTACGCAAACGTTCTGGCGTAATCTGCCGTTCATCAATACCGTGACAGCGCTGCCAAAGTGACAATCCAAATTTACCCAAACTTTTTATCAACGTCAGCTTGTCATAACGTTGCACATCAGAACAGGTTTCCAACCCCATATCTGATAAACGCTTGGCTGTGACTTTTCCGACACCAGGAATTTTGCGTAAGGGCAGAGAGTTAACAAAAGTGTCTACTTGTTCAGGTGAGATAACATATTGTCCATTGGGTTTATTGATATCAGAAGCAATCTTGGCTAAAAACCTGACGGGGGCAACGCCTGCGGAAGCGGTTAACTGCAATTCAGCAAAAATTGTCTGACGGATTTCTTGAGCAATCAAAGTGGCAGAACCGTGACAATAACGACAATCCGTCACATCCAAATAAGCCTCATCTAAAGACAGAGGTTCAATCAACTCAGAGTAGCGGGAAAAAATTTGCCGGATATGTTGAGAGACTTCTTTATAATGCGCCATTCTGCCAGGAATAACTTTCAATTGTGGGCATAGTTTTAATGCCACGGCAGTCGACATCGCACTATGCACCCCAAAACGGCGGGCAGGATAATTTGCCGTACTAATAACCCCTCTTCGAGAGGCACTTCCGCCAACTGCAACAGGAATATCGCGAAGTGCAGGATTGTCCCGCATTTCAATGGCAGCAAAAAAACAATCCATATCAATATGAATAATTTTGCGCATCGGATCTCCCCACACCAAAATACTGTATAAATATACAGAAAGAGATCATAAAACTCTAGCTAATTTTGCAGAGGAACTTCAAGAAGTTGATTTCTCGGATACTCTTATAGGATACAAATGGATAACTGTATTCATTATGAAAAAACTAGCCTTGTATCTTAAATGAAATTTGTCAGCAACCCGAAGATAACTAATTTCCATTTTGAAATCAATTATCTTCAATGTTATAGTTTCTATAGTATATTTATATTATGAGATGAATGGTAGTTAAAAACAAAAAATAAAATAATTAACAATTGGTTACATCAAATCTTTTCACCTAACAAAAAAGGTAAACCAAGATTCAATTTTGAATAGAGCCGGTCAGCGATTTGAAGAAAGTAATTTCTATTTTGAAATCATTTTTTTGCAGTGTTATAGTCTTCATAATATGTTTATTATATGAGATGAACGACAGTGAAAAAATCAGAAAACACAATAAATAACAGTTATTTAGATCAAACTGCTTCACCTAGCCAAAAGAATGAACTGGGATTCAAACTTGTTCTGGTTCTGGGAATGTTGAGTGCTATTGGCGCTCTTTCAACCGACATGTACCTTCCTTTATTCCCCGCCATGTCACATGCACTAGTCACGACTCAGGCTGGTATTCAATTAAGTCTAACTTCATTTATGGCGGGTCTTGCCATTGGACAATTAATCATTGGTCCCTGGTCGGATACTATTGGCAGGAGAAAACTGTTATTAGGTGGCATGATTTTGCTAACTGTAGCATCAATTGCTTGTTCATTATCCTCAAATATTGAGATGTTAATCATTAGCCGCTTTTTTCAAGGTGCTGGGGGCGCATCAGGTATTGTTCTGACACGAGCCATTGTTTCCGACCTCAGTTTCGGTAACAAAGCCGCTTACTATTTCAATCTGATGCTGGCAATACAAGGTGCAGCACCAATAGTTGCTCCATTGATAGGAGGAATTGCTGCTTATTTCCCGTGGCAGGTTGTATTTATCTTTATGGCGGTTATTTCACTGATAATTACCACCTTAACGTTCGTTTATGTACCGGAAAGTTTACCGGGTAAATCAGCATCTGGTGGCAATAAGAACAATCTGGTTAAGCAGTTTTTAAAACTGTTCAAAAATAGAACCTATATGGGATATACCCTAATATTCTCCTCTACTTTTGGGGCACTGTTTGCCTATATTTCAGCATCGCCTTTTATATACCAGTCCATGTTTAAATTCAGTCCTGGATTTTTTTCCATTGTATTTGCGATTAATGCCGGAATTATGATGTTCAGCAGCATACTGAGTGCCCGGTGGGTTGAGCGGTTCGGCGCCAAAACGCTTGTCATAATTGGTGTTGTAACCACTTTCTTCTTAGCTTGTTTGCTACTGGTTGTGAATTATCTCAGCCTCTATCAGCTTGAGTTAACGACGGCAATTTTTATGATGCTTATGTTTACGATGGCATTTATTTTTGGCAATGCAGCTAGTTTAGCATTAACAGCAGTTCCTGATGTAAGAGGGGCTGGCTCTGCTGTCCTCGGTGCTCTTCAATTTGGCGCGGCTTCTTTAACGGCATTTTTAACTGGTCTTGGTAAATCTGTGTCTCTGTTTCCTATATCTATTGTATTAATCGGCTGTGGGATTATCACTCTCTTTTCCCTGATGTTAGTGCGTGTAAGGAGATAAATGAAATGAGAAATCATGAACAAAACACCATTGAAATTCGTGGTGCAAGGCAAAATAACCTTAAAGGCATTGACTTACGTATTCCTAAGAATGTCATCACTGTGTTCACCGGTGTTTCTGGTTCAGGTAAAAGTTCTCTTGTATTCGGTACAATTGCAGCAGAATCCCAAAGACAGCTCAATGATACTTTTCCTCCTTATATCCGGCATCGGTTACCGTACTATGGCCAGCCTGATGTCGATGAGATAAATAACCTCACTACCGCAATTATCATTAATCAAAAGCGGATTGGGGAAAATGTCCGCTCAACAGTTGGTACAGCATCAGATATTTACACTTTGTTACGCCTTCTGTTTTCCCGAATCGGTCAACCCTTTGTCGGGTATTCCAACATTTTCTCTTTCAACCACCCATCAGGTATGTGTCCCAATTGTGAGGGACTGGGCATTGCCAGTACGATAGATGTAAAAAAACTGTTGAATGAAGACAAATCTCTGAATGAAGGTGCAATCGCATATTCCTCATTTGCACCAGGAACCTGGCGGTGGCGCCGATATGTTCATTCTGGATTGTTTGATAATAATAAGAAAATCGCCGATTACTCGACAGAAGAGCGCCAGCTTTTGCTTTACGCGGATAACATTGCGCCGACCAACCCATCCCCTGACTGGCCTAAGTCTGCCCGATTTGAAGGACTCATTCCCAGGTTCACACGCAGTTATCTTGTAAAAGATAACAAAGAGTACAAAAGTGAAGAGTTTCGGAATATTGTTTCAATGCAACAGTGTCCTGTCTGTCATGGACAGAGACTTAATAAACAGATCCTGTCATGCTTAATTCAGGGCAAAAGTATCGGTGATTGTGTCGATATGCCGATTATAGCGCTGAGCCAGTTTATAACTACATTGGCTGCTCCTTCAGTGATTACGCTAATTAATGCCTTAAAAGAACGAGTAGCAGCAATGTGCTCTATCGGATTGGGATATCTGAATCTTAACCGTTCAACCACAACATTATCAGGTGGAGAGTCACAACGATTAAAAATGGTGCGGCACTTAGGCAGTAGTCTTACCGGAATGACTTATATTATTGATGAACCCAGCACCGGATTACATCCAGCCGATATAGCAAAACTTAATACACTGATTCAGCAATTACGTGACAAGGGCAACACTATCTTGATGGTCGAACATGACCCGGATGTTATTAAAATCGCAGATCATGTCATTGATTTAGGCCCCTGTGCAGGTGATAACGGTGGAACTATCACTTATCAGGGCAATCTGAGTGGGTTACGTGCCTCTGGCACATTAACAGGAAAATATTTGTCTCAAACAACCCGCCTTAATCGAAATCCCAAAAAACCGCTTGGTTATATCTCTGTCAGGAACGCAACACTACATAATCTTAAAGAGATATCTATAGAGGTCCCGCTGGGAATAATGCTTGCTGTCAGTGGCGTAGCAGGCTCCGGAAAAAGCTCCTTAATTATGGGAGAGGTTGTTCCTCAATGTACAAATGCTGTTGTTATTGACCAAAAACCTATTCATACCTCGAAACGCTCACATATTGCATCGTGGAGCGGTATTTTTGATCACATCAGGGAGCGCTTTGCGCTGGCTAATCACGTGGATAAATCGTGGTTTTCCCCCAATGCGAAGGGAGGATGTCCGGAATGCAAAGGATTAGGCGTGATTGAAACCGATTTGGCTTTTATGGATTCGATATCCTTGCCTTGCGAAGCTTGTCAGGGGCAAAAATTCAATAAAAAAACTTTAAATTATAAATACAAAGGAAAAACGATTGTTGATCTCATGAATCTGAGTATTACTCAGGCAACAAATTTTTTTGAGGGGGACAATCAAATTCACCCAACATTAATGCGCATTCAGGATGTTGGATTGGGTTACATGCGTCTCGGTGAATCACTTGATCACCTGTCTGGGGGAGAATGCCAAAGACTAAAACTCGCATCTTACCTTAACAATAAAGGTGACGTGTATATCTTTGATGAACCAACGACCGGGCTTCATCCTTCTGATGTGGCTGTAATTATTACGTTATTTCGCCGCCTTGTCGAACAGGGAAACTCTGTTTTGATCATCGAACACAATATAGAAGTTATTGCAGAAGCGGATTGGATTATTGATTTAGGTGAAGGCGCAGGGACTGAGGGTGGTCAGGTGATGTTCAGTGGCACACCACAGGCAATGTTTGAAGAGGGTAATTCATTGACCGCAGATTATTTACGTCAACATTGTCGCTAAATAAAACCAACAAAAAATAAAGTACCAATCTGTTAAGCGGGACAACCAAGTGTATTTTTCAGCATGTTACATAGATTGTCCCAACAAAGATTCACGATTTTTTCTTTTAACACATTGATTTTTTAAAAAAATTCACCTTCACATCCTATAGAGTTATTAATCATCCAATTATAAATAGGAAATGCATCAATAGTTAAAAAGGATTCGTTATGAAACTGTATTGATGCCACATTATTAGATTTCAATGCAATAATTTCACTTTTACCTAATCGTTCAAGATAAACCAATCGATTATATTTTGGCGTAAACCAGTGCGGTAATTTGTGCATCGCGGCAAAACTATTATAAAACCCGACATGACAGGTTATATGCTCAATGGCTACTTTATATTGTGTTCCTTGCCG
The DNA here is from genome assembly GCF_001908105.1 of Xenorhabdus eapokensis. The sequence continues at coordinate 60,238 of NZ_MKGQ01000012.1, read as the reverse complement.
TGTTTTGGGAAGCCGTTTGATGGGCAAACCAAATTCAGCACAAATAAGTTGATGCCCCAGACAGGTTCCAATTAGTGGTAAATTCTGTTTTAAACGATTTGTAATCAATGCTCGTCCCGTTGCCATCTTGTCATGACTGACAGCGTTCGGGTCTCCTGGACCTGGACCAATAAACAGAATATCTGTTTTACCTGAATTCATTAATTGCGGCAAACGTGCCCCAGACTCAGACCATGAAACGATCGTTACATTATGCCCGATATAACGTAACTGGTAAGCAATCATCTCAGTAAATGAGTCCTCCATATCAATGAGCGTAATAGAAGGAAGAGAATTGGGCGCCAATGCTATTTTTTTAGAATTATCTAACCAGAAAGAAGAAACTTTATGATTACGCTGCTGTAATATTGCAACGATATTACTCAACACAGGTTCAGATAATTGGGTACTAATGGTTGAATTAATGTTTTTTTTCTCATCAAAAAAAGAACTCATTAAACCACTCAATTTTGCTTTGGTCTCTTCAGCTTCATTTTTCGGAGCTGAATCACGAACAATTGTTGCTCCTGATGTCAGTCGGAAATGCCCATTTTTTTTAATATCAGCCGCGCGGATTAATATAGTGGAATCCAGATAGCGTTGGTTATTCTTAACACCAATCATGCCGATAACACCACTGTAATAACCACGACCTCGCTTTTCCCTGCGCTTAATGACCTGAGACGCATTTTGCACTGGACTTCCAGTAACGGTTGGTGCAAACAACGACTCTTTCAGGATAGTTTGAATTGTTTGTGATGTTGAACCACGGATAAAATATTCCGTATGTGCAACCTGAGACATCATCTTTAATTGGGGACCAATCACCGTAATATCACTATCACATATACGGCTCATCATTTTCAGTTCTTCATCAACAACCATGAAAAGTTCATTTTGTTCCTTTTTGTCATCAACGAAGTAGTACAAAGCCTGTTCTATCTCTTTTTCTGGATATTTTAACGTGCCACTTATTGGATTCATGGTAACATCTTTACCATCCACCATAATATGTTGCTCCGGGCTGCTACCGACAAAATAGCGGTCACCGGTATAAACAATCCATGTCCAATAAGAGCCACATTCATTTATCAATAATTGATTAAATAGTGAGAGCACATCTTGCAATGAAAAATCTTCAATATCACCTTCTAAACTTCTCGATATAACGAAATTACTGCCTTCTCCGGCACTAATCTCATCATTGATCACCTGTTCTACAATCTGACTGTAATCCTCGTCTGTAACATCGAAATGTATATTAGCCGCTTTTATTGGCTTACTACCCTCAATAAATCCCCAGTTATTTATTTGATAACGAGCTTGCGTCTCGACATTCATGATAATGACCGGCTCGTTGTCGTTATGGCATGCAAATCCCTTTTCAGCAATCTGATTGAATGGAATGATAATTAATTGAGAAGCGCTTAGCTCTTCAGCCGAAGTGATATCCACTGTGCAGAAACTGTCTGATTTCAATGAAAAAGTCGGTTCTAAAGAAATTGTATCTAGGGCTGAGAGTGAATGACTGTATTCTATTTTCCCCTCAAGTAATAAAAACGAATCCTTAGCATCAGATAATGGGCGATAAATACAGGCAAAAGGTTTATTCGCCTTTATTAAACGGCTAAAGAGATTTTTCGCATCCTCTGATTGCAAATCTCCCTGTGATAATTCTTTCAACAACATCATTCCCCCTTAGAATCTGTCTTATCAGGCTTTTTAGTTTCCCTGACGTATTATTTTCTTAGATTTGCAATGATTTGTTCCGTCGATGCCACTACGGCACATATTTCTGCTGCCATCTTCAACGCCTGATGATGTTTTTCCTTTGAAAAATCCGCCACAGCATCTGAGACCAAGAAGGTTTCGATATCATGTGAATAAGCATCAATCGCGGTAGTCAGACATCCTATATGGGCATATACTCCACAAACGATCAGTTGATTGCGGTTCAAATCCCTTAAATGGTGTAGCAGATTGGATTTAAAGAATGCACTGTAACGCCACTTAGTCAGTACAGTTTCATTTTTAGTGGGTGTCAGAAGCGGAATAATTTCCCGATGTTCATCTATTGCTTGCATGCCTTCACCCCATATATTTTTTAATAATCCGCGTTGTTCTGGCGTCATACTGCCGGGCTGAGCGGTATAAAACACGGGAATATTAAAAGTTCTGGCAACACTCAATAGCATACAGGTGTTACTAATCACCCCATTTATCGGACTGGTTTCAGCCTCAAAAAAATCTACAAAGTATTTTTGCATGTCATGGATCAACAAAGCGGCGCGATGCCGATCTGGAAGCCAATTTGCTGTAGATTTGGGTAAATCAGCATCATTAGGCAATGGGTACGATAATATCTTTTCCATGTTATATCTCTTGCTGGCTATTCACTAACAGCTACCTAATGCCGCTCCGCCATCTACCAGTAAAGTCGATAACGTTGTTTGACTGGATTCTTCACTTAGATAGAAACAAACAGCGGCGGCAATTTCGTCTGGCGTAGCAATCTTGCGTAGTGGGATACCAATGCGAAATTGATCTGGATTACCGTACAATGTGTGGCTTTTATCGGCTTCATTTTCCCACATACTGCGCAGCATTGATGTATCTGTTGAGCCAGGAGCAACGACATTGCACCGGACGCCAAATGGAGCTATTTCTAACCCAAGTGCATAGGTAAAGGCTTGGGCAGCCGCTTTTGAAGCACAATATGCGGCCATCATTGCCCTGGGTACTCGTGCAGCATTTGAAGCAACAGTCACGATGCTCCCTTTTTTCTGCTCCTGCATATAACTGGCTGCGGCTTTGCTGACATTGAATACCCCCGTCGCATTAACAGCAAAGATCCGGTTCCAAGCATCAATATCGGTGTTTTCAACAGCGGCATGGTGCAATACACCAGCGCCATTCACCAAATAACCAATGGGTCCGAGTTGATTTCTGATGGCAAGGAATGCGCTGTCAACTTGTTGAGGTTCCGCAACATCCACAGGAAAACCGATAATAGATTGAGAATATTCATCGCTAAGCCTGTCCACCAGAGTTTGTAACGCCTCTGCCTGTTTATCAATAAGTGCTAAGATTATTCCCTTCGTCGCCAATCGTCTGGCGATGGCTTCACCGATACCACCACATGCGCCGGTAATCACAGCAACATATTTTTTGTCAAATGTCATAATGCCTCCTGATTAATTGCCCATTGTTTAATAAGTTCAACTGCCTGTATTTTGTTCAATCGTGGATCGCATACGATGTTCGATAATTCGGATTCTTTAGGATTGAAACCGCAACCAAAACACTCAGCGATATCTTCAGCCGTTGTTTCTAAATGAATGCCTGCACAACAAGCATGACGTTTGGCTAACTGGATTTGAAAACTAGTCACTTCATCCACCATCTCGTCAAAAATTCGTTGTTTATTTCCATTCGCTGTTTTTGTTGTATTTCCATGCATGGGATCACACATCCAAAGCACGGGGATACCTGTCTCCAATACCGCATCAACCAGAGGACCGAGTTTATGAATATGTTTATGGCCAAAACGGGTGATAAATGTCAGTCGCCCAGGGATTTTTTGGGGATTGAGTTTTTTGCACAATCCAGTGATTAAATCAGGAGAGACTTTATCGCTGATTTTGCATGCTACCGGGTTATCTATATTTGATAACATCTCAACGTGAGGGCTATTTAAATCAAGGGTACGAATGCCGATCCAAGGCCAATGGGTACTACCAAGATACCTCCGTCCATCAGGTGTGGTTCTCAACTGAGAATGTTCGTAGTCTAACAATAAGGCTTCATGGCTTGTCCAGACCTGTAAATTCATATCAGGTCTACTTCGAATGTAATCATCAATCGTAGACAGGGTTTGTGAAGCTGCGTGATAACTGATTAACATCCGTTTGGGATCATTTATTCTGGCATCTGAAACAGGTTCTGGGCTATTTATACTGTCGCCACGCCATACAGGTAACGTAGTATTGCGATATTTTTCAATTGCATTAGAGCGCGGTTTTGCATATTGACCCGCGATGCGGCCAACTGTGATCACAGGCTTATTCAGTAAAGTAGAAAAAATGTTTGATAATTCATGTAATAAATCAATTTTTGGAACAACCGATTGTTGATCACATTCGATAATTCGCTCAGCACAATCACCCATTTGAATTATTACCGCTTTGTGTAACCAAACTTTTTCCAATTGATTATAAAAATGTGTCAATTTTTTATAATTAATTAATGGTGGTAGCCCCAATAACTCTTTTTTTATGTAGGATAATGTTACCAGGTTGTTCCAAATCGGTTGCTGCCATGAAGAGCCAATAATTTCTAATGTATCCATCTGACTAATACTCCACTTCTAATGAAGGGTAAATTAATAATGCACAATCGAGAGCATATTACCTATTAATAATCAGGGTAGTTGCATGAACATGTTTAAATAAAGCAAGGGGAATAAATACGCTCTTGGCTTGTATTTAAATTAAAATGATAAATTTTTACATCAAAAGAGATACAGTTCTATATAAATAGATAGACATCGATCTCGCGCTGTTCATCATCCGTAATTTACATACATTATGTCAACTATTTAAATGAAACCATTACTCGAAATTTTAATAAGACACTGTTTTTAATGAACTTAAATTTAATGATAACAAAAATAAAAACAACATGATTTCTTTTTGTAAATCATTTGACTGATTTTAGGATTACACTGTAGACTTTGTTTCATCAGCATCTTAGGCAATAGAAATAAACAAAAATGAACGCACATTGATCAAGATCATTTTTCGAAGACTTCTTAAAAGAGTTATTTAATATATTTTCATTGTTTTAACTCATATAAATATAATGAGGTTTACTACATGATTGAAAAACAGGCTGAACAGTTTCGTACTATACCAAATATTCTTGGTGAAATAGTAAAGAAATATCCCAATAAAACTGCGTTAATATTTAACTCCGAAACATTATCATATCGTGAAGTTTGGCAACAATCAGCCCAGATAGCATTTGTTTTACAAAAAATGAAGGTAAAAAAGGGAGATAAAGTAGCAATTAAGATCACTCGCAGCTTTGAATTATATCTGGTGCTGATAGCGGTAATTCGGTTGGGGGGGGTTATTGTTCCGTTAAGTAATGTATTTAACAATAACAGCCCAGAACAGTATATAGCAGATTGCATCAAGACCGCTGACATCAGTTTACTGATTTCAGATTCTGATAACGCTGAAAGAACTAAGTTTAAAACACCGGGTTCACAAGTAAATTACTCATTTATCTCTATAGAAAACCTTTTTTCTCAAGCCCGTGATTTAGATTACATACCGACAAGATTTGAAACTATAACCGAAACGTTAGTTGCGACAGACCCAGCGATGATATTGTTGACTTCGGGTTCAACAGGAAAACCAAAGAGTGTGATTATCCGTCATTGTGGGTTAACCCGCCTGGCAATCCCTATCAGCCAGTTAGGTAATACAAACAATGACCGTTATTTACAGCTAGCAGAGCTGTCATTTGCTGCAAGTGCCAATGAAATTTGGATAAGCCTTCTGACTGGAGCCACACTCGTTGTTTATCCAAACGATGTCCCTGATTTAGCCGAAATCGATAACATTATTAGTCATCAGCATATTTCTATTCTTTTCTTATCTGGTGGTCTGTTCCGGTTATTTGTAGAAGTTTCTCCTAATACTCTACATAAACCTGATTGTGTCATCGTTTCAGGTGATTTTGTTAATCCCAGACTGTTTTCAATGGCAGCCAAGGCAGGTAAGGGGCGTATATTTAATGGTATGGGATGTACGGAAAATTCAGCTCTTACTTCTGTCTATCAGGTGTTACCAGATGAAATACTGGATGCTGATTCCCCCGTTCCTGTTGGTTACCCATTGCCTCTCGTCAATATTGTCGTGCTGAATGATAATTTAGAAATTTGTGCTCCAGATATACAGGGGGAACTTTGTATCAGTGGCGCAGGGCTTGCGGAAGGATATTCAGATCTTGAATTAACCCATGAGCGTTTTGTCTGGCTAAATCTTAATGGCAATCATGAACGCTATTACCGCACTAATGACCAAGCTAAAAGAGATAAATCCGGCAATATCACACTACTGGGGCGCAGTAACCACATGTGTAAAATCCGTGGCTTCAGGGTCGAAATCACCGGAGTGGAACATACACTACGTTCACATCCTCAAATAGAAGATGTCATTGTAACTATAGAGCAAACGGATAATGAGCCTCTATTACATGCCTGCTATCTGAGTAAGTCAGGTTCTCTATCCAACATCAATCTTCGCGAATTTATGAAGTCAAAGCTGCCGTCGTACATGGTTCCAGAACGGTTTACACATGTTAATTCTTTGCCAATGAATAAAAATGGTAAACGCGACCGAAATCAAATGGCTCAGCTTATTGTTAATGGGATGCACAAACAACGCGATGACAACATAGAATCCAAAATTCTCTCAATATGGCAAGAGATCACGGGTTATAAGAACCTTGACCCAGCAACTTCGTTTTGGGAACAGGGAGCAAATTCCCTTCACCTAATCAAATTAGCCTCTCTTGTCAGTAAGGCACTTGATATTCCTGTTTCATCTGCCGATGTGTTTTCAGTGGATAGTGTCGAAAAATTAGCAGCTCAGTTTGGGAAAGATGGTCTGGAGAGCAGCAATGGACAATGAATCATTGAACAAAGCCGTAAAGGATATATTGGATAACAAAACATATATACCCAGTACACAAGGGCAAAAAGGGTTATGGTTACTTGATCAGGTGCTGAGCCAACCCGAAAGCTACAATATTCCATTACTGATAGAAATAGAGACTCAGTTAGATCACCGTTTACTGGAAGAGGCAGTCACTCAATTTGTTGCAGTCACTCCGGTTTTACGCACACACTTTACATTTAATCAAGATCAGCTTTATCAAGTCATCGAACAACCCTATCACGTTCATATTACACGCAAAACTATCACTGAGGTGAATCACCCAGAAGCAGTTATTCAACAAATGGCGTCAAAACAATATGATTTGGCAAAAGGACCGTTATTCGATATCTGTTTGATAACAGGGGAATTACAACGGTGTTGGTTGGCGTGTTGTTTTCATCATATTATCGTTGATGCACCGTCAGTGACTATTTTTATCAAAAATATTCTCACATGTTATGCGCATTTGGCTGAAAACAGAGAGTTTCATTATCGGAAAATCAGTGCTGATTACTTGGAGTTCACCCAATGGCAAAAAGAACAATTAGCCAAACCTGAAATTTCCACCATGAAAAGCTATTGGAAGGAAGTACTTACTCCGTACCCTTCTATGATAGATCTCCCAACTGATTACTCCAGAAAAGAGTGCAAAGGAACCAAAGCAGGTTATCGTCATTTGCAACTTAGCCATGATGACACATTGCAAATATCGAAGCAGGCAAGAAATCTTGCAATGACTCCTTTCATGTATATGACGATGTGTTGGCAGTTTTTGCTGTATCGTTTATCTGGTCAAAAAGATATCACCATTGGTATCCCTTTTGCGCTACGGGATAACAGTGAATTTGAAGAAACTGTAGGATATTTGGTTAATACTTTACCGCTCAGATCTCATTTAGATTCAGGTAGTACAGTGAATCAGTTTGCAGTATCAATTCGTAACCGCTTTATTCAGGCACATTTTAATAAGCAATTACCATTTACTGACATTGTTGCAGATGCAGGCCAGAACTTTGGCTTAGATAATCCTGTTTTTCAAACATTACTTGTCAATCTTGATACTATCAATGATGCATTTCAGGATTTCCCTTACTCAATAAAGATCACTGAACAGTATATTCAATCCGCTAAATACGATTTAACCCTATTTGTCGAAACGGGTACATCTCATCGTTTAATTATGGAATTTAATGCCGAGCTATTTGAAGGCAGCACCATTCAATATTGGCTGGAGCTATACAGACAAACCGCTTTATGTATGGGTGAGTGGGGTGAAAAAACGTTAAGTGAAGTTGAAATACTCACTCAAGATGAACAGCTATCCATAGTAAATCGTTCAAGTACTCCATTCGCTGATATGAACAACCCATGTTTTATTGGTGAAATAGAGGAATATGCAAAAATTCATCCGAACAATACTGCATTAATAACACGTCACGGTCACTGGACTTATGGCTGGTTAAACCATCGCGCCAACCAGCTAGCTGAATTTATGCATACCAGTTATACCATCAGCGTTGGTTCACGAGTAGGTTTATTGCTAAACCGAAATGAAGATTCTATTGCCGCTTTGCTGGCCGTTTTGAAAACGGGGGCATCTTATGTTCCCATTGACCCAAATTATCCCCAGGAACGTATTGAATATATGCTGCAGGACGCAGCAGTGGATTGTATCGTAACCACCCGTGAGTTTGTCACAACATTATCTGCGACCATCCACAAAGTCGTGTTAGATGAAACGGTATTTATACGGGATGTTAACTGGCAATCGGTGCAACGCAAACCGGAAGATGAGTTATATGTCATTTACACTTCGGGTTCAACAGGACAACCCAAAGGGGTGCGTTTACTGAATAAGACACTGTCCAATCTTCTTACATGGCAAAAAGAGATCACTATTTGTGGTGAAGGTGATTGCACACTTCATTATATGTCTTTGTCTTTCGATGTTTCTATACAGGAAATATTTGGCACTTTATGTACTGGTGGAAAGTTATATATCGCAGATGAAGAAGAACGTAAGGATCTGCATCATTTGCAAAATGTCATTGAGTTAAACGAGATCCGCCGGGCATATTTTCCCTATGTAGCACTTCAACATTTGGCTCAATTAACCGTCACGAATAAAGCCCAACTATCAATGCTTGAGGAAGTCTACTCAACAGGTGAACAACTGGTTCTTACCGCTGACATTAAACAGATGTTTAATGCCAACCGAAGACTGATTAATCTTTATGGCCCTTCAGAAAGCCATGTTTGTTCCGCTTATGTCATGCCAACAGATATCTCTTTGTGGGGAGACAGTGCACCAATAGGGTATCCGCTCCCCGGATTTACCCTGCTTGTATTAGATGAACACAAACATATGGTTCCCGCGGGCGTCGCAGGCGAACTTTGGATTATCAGCGATTTTCTTTCCCCAGGTTATCACAATAAAGATTATGAAACTCAAGCACGATTTTTAACCGAAAACTGGCCAGGTGCACTGAGCCAACATGCTTATAAATCGGGTGATCTCATAAAACTAAAATCCAATGGTTCATTTACATACCTGGGTCGTCTGGATAATCAGTTAAAAATTCGGGGATTCCGGATTGAACCATCAGAAATAGAAGCCGTTATCAATTCATTGGATGGAGTGAAAGTCTCTGCGGTTATTGGAAAAGAAATATCAGCAGGTAACAAAATATTGGTGGCTTTTATCGTCACAATTGTGCCATTAGAACGTATTGAACTGCTGACTAGATTACGTAGCTATCTACCGGATTATATGATCCCAAATGAGTTCGTATTTTTGGCCGATCTTCCAACTACTCCTAGTGGTAAAATTGACCGAAAAGCACTACATCACATTGAAATATCTAAAATGTCGGATGATGTTGAAAAAAACAATATTGAAGAGGTTCTGACTTCAACCGAACAAACAGTCAAATTACTCTGGCAAAAAGTTTTTCCGAACCGAGTCATTAAACTAAGAGATAATTTCTTCAACATCGGAGGGCATTCACTATTAGCAACACAGTTAGTGTATTTACTACGCAAACAATTTAATGTCGATTTCCCGCTCAAATTACTATTCAATACTCCTACCTTACGCGACATGGCCGCTTCGGTTGATACCTATCTGAATAGTGATAAAAAATCAAATAATGAAATAAAAAATACATTTATTAACGATGCTTTCGTCCAACATGATTGGACGGATACACGCCAATTAACCCCATCAATAAGCAGTGATATATTACTCACAGGCGCCACCGGTTTTTTAGGTATCTATCTGCTTCGCGCTTTATTACAACAGCCAACGGGTAAAGTCATTTGTTTAGTCAGAGCTACCGATAATAGTGCGGGATTGAACCGTATCATAAAAAATGCTCATTGTTATGGTATCGATCATGACATTGATTTTTCACGTGTTGAAATTGTGGTGGGAGATATTGCTAAGGCGAAATTTGATTTAACTGAGGCAGAATATCAGTCACTCTCAGAAAGAGTCTCTAAAATATATCACGTAGCTGCTCATATTAATTTTGTTCTCCCATACAGTTCTGTTAAGGGAACGAATGTCGATGGTATCGTGGAAGTCATTGATTTTTGTTGTCACCACGAGCGTAAGAAACTGGAGTATATTTCTACTATTGCCGTATTTGCACCAGACTATCCTAAACAACCAATCACAGAAGATAGCCTTCCTGACTACCCAAATTCACTGTCTATCGGTTATACCCAAAGTAAATGGGTAGCTGAGCAATATGTACAGCAGGCCAGAGATCAAGGTGTTGATATCAATATTTATCGGATAGGACGTATATCAGGTGACAGTGTTACCGGTGCATGTCAAAAAGACGATTTTTTATGGCTACAAATGAAAAGCTTTATCCAAATGGGAATTGCACCATATCCTGAATTGCTACGTACTGATTTATTGCCGGTTGATTTCGTCAGTCAAGCCATTGTGACATTATCAACCGCTAATAAGATACATGAGCAACAAAACTTCCATTTATTTCATCCGAAAGGCACTGATTTTACCCCAGCATATCTGGCTATCAAACAAACAGGACATGACATCACAACGGTTCCTGAATCAGCATGGTTAGAAAAACTCGAACACATGGTTGTCAATGGTGATGATGTGGCTCTGGGTTCACTGATCCACCTTTTTAAAGAAGATGCTCTGAATATTGGTCATAGCACCTATAACAACCAAAGCACACACGAGGCCATTAACGCCTTGGGTCTCGATTTTCCAGATATTAATGTAAAAACTTTCTCAAAATTAATCTCTTATTTTATGGATAAAGCAAGCATACCGTCATATAAACCTGAAAGTAAGTAACCCGTAAAACACTAAGGAGAAATAATGTTTAAAGTTGTGTTCGATAAATATATAGAAGCTGTTTTGGAAAAGTCACCAACAAAACTTGCGGCTCTATTTTGTGACGATGGTATCCTGAGGTTACCATTTCGTACCAGTCGCGATACCATTGAGAGCCAGTCACAAATACTTGAGCATTATTCAGCAAGTTTTGGTCAGGCGCCTCTGATTTTTACTTCTGTTCAGGATGTAGAACTGTACCCTACAGATAATCCTGATATTTTTATCGTTGAATATCGCTTGAATGGTAAGACGTTGCCACATAAGAAAGATTTCTATTGCTTATATGTTAATGTGTTTAAATTGAACAAGGGTAAGATTAAAGAATTGAATGACTATGAGGACGTTCTTAACCGAGCAGCTATTTTCTCTTGATTTTGACTGTCCATAATCGTAAATAAGTGGATATTTACGAGCCTGCCCCATAAAAATCATTTTTCGTTATAAAATTTTATTTATGGGACAGGCGATTAGCTCGGTTTCTTATTCAACATTCAGGTTATAAAGAGTCCACATGAAAACAGATAATCAAGATATTTATGATACTACCGTAACACCTTTTGAAGATGCATTGAGTAGGCTTCAGTGCGTTCTTGTTGCGAGAAGAACCATTACAAATCCTGAGGGTATTTCATGGGCGCAATATGATATTTTATATTTACTTCGACAATATCAACCGATGAATCCTACGGTGATTGGCGAAAAGCTCGGTTTTACTCGCTCTAAAATATCTAAGATTCTGAGATTGCTAAAAGATAAAGAACTTATTAAACAAGAAGCAGGGGAAAACGATAAACGCGAGCTGGTCACCAAATTGAGCCCAAAAGGGCTAAAGTTTTTGCAGCGAGCCGAATCCAGCAGACATAACATGGCTGATATTGTGGCGTCTAATATGTCCCAGGGCGAAATCGCTATATTTACAGAACTTTGCCATCGTGCTGCAGATCTTTTATATGCACAAACACCCGTTCGTGATGAAGATTAAACATTAAGAAGAGAAAATCACGTTTCACAGAAACTGGCTTGAAACGTGATATCGGTTAAATCACTTTACGAAAGCGACGTTTATTTCATTGTTTGTTGATTACCCACTAGGAAAAATCAATGTCTGCCCCGGCGCCTCTCGGTTTAAGTGAATAAAATTCAGATGCTTTTCATAGTGATCAAGAATATCGCTAATGATTTGCTCTTTCGTATAGTCCATCAAATCATTGCCCTGCGTTCCTTCCATAAGAAAAGTTTCTAATCGGTAATAGTAAGATTTGCCCGATCTCGCTCGATAGGTAAATCCAGGTACAGAATAACGTTGTGGCCAGATTTGATAGATAAAATTCTGTTCATCACCTAAATCAACAATCAACTCCAGTGGATTCAGTCGCTTGTTTCCTTTGGCTGGCAGTGCATTAAACTGCACTTTCGCACCACGCACCACCAACTCTTTAGCCACTTCCAGCATAGCCGGACGACACACCATATCCAGCATTCGCTGAGTGTTCTTCGTACCAGGAAAATGCATCATACGGCTCAAACGCTGCTTCCAGTTCAATGAACCATTGTCATGAATAAGCGTGGGGGATGTATTGTGCAACGAACTGGCTTTGCGGAAATCTTCCACCCGCAAAGACTTATATAGCCCCGCCATAACAAAGAAGATCACAAAACTAAAAGGGAGCCCCATGATGACCGTGGTATTTTGCAAAGCAGAAATGCCATCAGTCATGAGTATGCCTAACGTTAATACACCAATTGCCACAGACCAAAAAACACGCAACCAATTCGGTGCATCATTATTAATATCACTCAGATTAGAGGTGAAATTGCCTAACACTAACGAGCCAGAATCCGCCGATGTGACATAAAACAGTAATCCGGTAATGGTAGCCACAGAAGCACTAAATGTGAATGCCGGATAAAGTGACAGCAAATTATAAAAACCTCGTTCTGGGTGTTGTAGCACTGTCTCCGCTAATTGGCGATTACCATGAAGAATTTCATACAACGCACTGTTACCAAAAATCGATAGCCACAACAGTGTAAAAACAAATGGAATGACTAATGTTCCCATAACAAATTGACGAATAGTTCTGCCACGAGAAATGCGCGCCAAGAATAATCCGACAAACGGCGACCAGGCCACCCACCATGCCCAGAAAAACAGTGTCCAGTTATTCATCCATTCAGTTGGACGTTCAAATGCAAAACTGTTCAGCGTCATGCCCATAAAACGGCTGATATAATCCCCGATATTCTGCACTAATCCGTTAAGCAAGAATTCCGTATCGCCCATAAACAACATGAACAAAACCAAGCCTAGCGCCAGCAGGACATTTAATTCAGACAAAAATCGAATGCCTCTGTTTACGCCAGAAGTCACAGAGATAATGGCTATCACCACAGATAATAATATCAAGCCTCCCTGAACCCCCAATCCTTGTGGTAATCCGAAAAGGACTTTCAATCCATAATTCAACTGTACAACGCCAATTCCCAATGTCGTTGCAATACCAAAAATTGTCCCTATTACCGCCGCAATATCGACCATATGACCGATTGAGCCTTGAATGCGGTTACCGAAAATAGGATAAAGGGCGGAGCGGATAGTCAGAGGTAAGTTATAACGATAACTAAAATATCCCAGTGCAATTCCCATCAAGGCGTACATCGACCAGCCCGTCAGGCCATAATGGAACAGTGTCCACACCATCGCCTGACGAGCTGCTTCAATGGTTTCCCCCTGACCCGTTGGCGGTCGCATATATTGCGTGACAGGCTCAGCCACCGAAAAAAACATCAAATCAATGCCGATCCCAGCGGCAAACAGCATTGCTGCCCAACTCAGCAAACTGAATTCCGGCTTAGATTGCTCCGGTCCCAATTTGATTGAACCAAAACGGGAGGCTGCAACAAAAACAACAAACACAATGTAAAGTGTCGCGGCCAGTAAATAATACCAACCGAACGTTTTAGACACCCAATTCAGTGTATTTTTTATCCAAACACTGGTTGCCTCTGTGAAAAAAATAGTGAACAGAGAAAATGCAATAATCAGTCCGGCAGAAGTAAAAAAAACGACAGAATTCAGCGTATCTTTCTGGGTATTTTTTGGACTGTCTTGTGTATTCATAGGCAGTTCCTGAAATTAATAGCATTAAAACACATGAAAAACATAAACTACATAACCAATTGAATTAGATGAAAAATTTAAACCATATTAAATAAAACCCCGCCTTTTTTGTAAAATTATTGTGATAAAACATATTTAATTTTGATTGAACATTCAATTAAAAAAAAGTTTAATACTGTCCGAATAATTGATTTGCTGAGCATAAAATCATGCCAAAAATTGGAATGCAGTCGATAAGAAAACAACAACTCATTGATGCAACATTAATCGTTGTGAATGAAGTTGGAATGCAGGAAGCGACTATTGCACAAATAGCCCGAAAAGCAGGGGTTTCCAACGGTATTATCAGCCACTATTTCAAGGATAAAGACGGCCTGTTGGAAGCCACTATGCGTTATCTATTACATCAGCTAAAAATGGCTGTAGCACGCCGATTATGCCTGCTCGATAACGCAACGCCCACGCAAAGGTTGAAAGCCATTGTCGAAGGGAATTTTGATCCCAGCCAGATCAACAGCGCTGCAATGAAAACCTGGTTAGCATTCTGGGCGAGTAGCATGCACCAACCAAATTTGTATCGGTTACAACAAATCAATGAACGCCGTTTGTATTCCAATCTTTGTGTTGAATTTAAGCATGCCATGCCAAAAGCAGAAGCACGGCTGGCTGCACAAGGCCTTGCGGCGTTGATTGACGGCATTTGGCTGCGAAGTGCATTAAGCAGGAAGCCTTTCGATATGGCAGGAGCATTCAAAATTACGATCGATTACATCGAACAGAAACTCGAAGCATCTGATAAGCCCCGATTTATCACCTAATAGATAGACTC
Organism: Xenorhabdus eapokensis; assembly: GCF_001908105.1. The sequence goes on along the minus strand of NZ_MKGQ01000012.1, from coordinate 45,140 downwards.
TTAAGGAGAATCTATGACCCATTTTGGATTACAAAAACTTTATATCCACGGTGCTTATGTAGATAGCACCAATCCTGATAATACAATTTTTGACGCCATTAACCCAGCTAGTGGCGAAGTTATTGCTCAATTTCAGTCTGCCACAGAACAAGATGTTAATTTAGCAGTTGAAAGCGCCCAAAAAGGACAGAAAATCTGGGCAGCCATGACTGCGGTGGAACGTTCACGGATCTTACACAAGGCGGTAAATATCTTGCGTGAACGCAATGATGAACTGGCTGAATTGGAAACACTGGATACCGGCAAACCCCTTTCTGAAACCCAACAGGTTGATATCGTCACGGGTGCCGATGTGCTGGAATACTATGCTGGCTTAATTCCAGCCCTTGAAGGCCAACAGATCCCATTACGTGAATCTTCTTTCGTGTATACACGCCGTGAACCATTGGGGATCGTAGCGGGCATCGGCGCATGGAACTACCCTATCCAAATTGCCCTCTGGAAATCAGCCCCCGCTCTGGCTGCCGGCAATGCTATGATCTTCAAACCCAGTGAAGTCACTTCTCTCACTGCCTTAAAGTTAGCTGAAATCTATACCGCAGCCGGTTTGCCAAATGGTGTTTTCAATGTTTTGACTGGCGCCGGCCATGAGGTCGGGCATTATCTGACTGTTCACCCTAAAATCGCCAAAATGTCTTTTACTGGCGGTATCGTGACAGGCAAAAAGGTTATGGCAAATGCTTCAGCTTCCACCCTAAAAGAAGTCACGATGGAATTAGGTGGCAAGTCTCCGCTGATCATTTTTGCTGATGCCGATTTGGATCGTGCTGCGGATATTGCCATGATGGCAAATTTTTTCAGTTCAGGTCAGGTTTGTACGAACGGAACACGCGTCTTTGTCCCCAAGGCATTGCTCTCACAATTTGAAGCAAAAATTCTTGAACGTGTTAAGCGTATTCGCATTGGTTCACCTCTCGATCCCAACACTAACTTTGGCCCTCTGGTAAGCTTCCCACATATGGAATCTGTTTTACGCTATATCGAAAGCGGCAAAAACAGTCATGCCCGTCTGCTTTGTGGCGGCAAGCGCCTGCTGGAAGGCGAACTGGCGAAAGGTGCATTTGTTGCGCCAACAGTATTCAGTGATTGTACTGATGATATGTTGATTACACAGGAAGAAATTTTTGGACCCGTGATGTCTATCCTGACTTATGAAACGGAAGATGAAGTCATTAACCGAGCCAATAACACACATTATGGCCTGGGTGCCGGCTTAGTCACCAAAGATCTTTCCCGCGCACATCGCGTGATCCACCAACTAGAAGCAGGGATCTGTTGGATCAATACCTGGGGAGAATCTCCGGCAGCTATGCCTGTCGGCGGTTATAAACATTCTGGCATCGGCCGAGAAAATGGGCTGATCACACTACAAAATTACACTCAAACCAAATCAATCCAGGTGGAATTAGGCAACTTTGCCTCCCTATTTTAATCCACGCCTGAAACAGAGGAGATAACAATGGTTTTTGATTACATTATTATCGGTGCTGGTTCAGCGGGTAACGTGCTTGCAACTCGTTTAACGGAAGATGCCAACGTCACTGTTCTGCTGCTGGAAGCAGGCGGGCCGGATTACCGATTCGACTTCCGTACTCAAATGCCAGCGGCGCTGGCATATCCCTTGCAAGGAACCCGTTATAACTGGGCTTATGAAACCGATCCCGAACCTCATATGAATAACCGGCGTATGGAGTGCGGGCGTGGTAAGGGGCTGGGTGGATCATCACTTATCAATGGCATGTGCTACATCCGTGGTAATGCGCTGGATTTTGATCATTGGGCAACACAACCAGGGCTGGAAGACTGGACTTATCTTGATTGCCTTCCCTACTTTCGCAAAGCTGAGTCAAGGGATATTGGCGAAAATGATTATCATGGTGCAGACGGGCCTGTCAGTGTCACAACACCCAAGGCAGGAAACAATGAACTCTTTCACGCGATGGTAGAAGCCGGTATTCAGGCGGGTTATCCACGTACTGACGATCTGAATGGCTATCAGCAAGAAGGCTTTGGGCCAATGGATCGCACCGTCACCCCGCAAGGACGCCGCTCCAGCACAGCCCGTGGCTACCTGGATCAAGCTCGTTCACGCGCCAATCTCACTATCATGACTCATGCGTTAACTAATACCCTCGTATTCGAAGGAAAGACAGCCGTTGGCGTCAATTTTTATCACGGCAATAGCGCAACTTTAACTCAGGCGAAAGCGCGTAAAGAAATTTTACTCTGCGCCGGTGCGATCGCATCTCCACAAATTTTGCAACGCTCAGGTATTGGCCCCGAAGAAATATTAAATGAGCTTGGTATTCCTGCGGTGCATCTATTGCCGGGCGTTGGGCAAAACTTACAAGATCACCTTGAAATGTACTTGCAGTATGAATGCCTCAAACCCATTTCCCTCTATCCCGCATTGAAATGGTATAACCAACCTCAAATTGGTGCTGAATGGCTATTCAAAGGAACAGGTATTGGTGCCAGCAATCAATTTGAAGCGGGTGGCTTTATTCGTACCGACGAAAAATTTGCCTGGCCAAATATTCAATTTCATTTCCTGCCTGTTGCCATTAATTACAATGGTAGTCATGCCGTCAATCAACATGGTTTTCAGGCTCATGTAGGCTCTATGCGTTCCCCAAGCCGTGGTCGGGTAAAAATTAAATCGCGAGACCCACGTCAGCATCCGAGTATTTTATTCAACTACATGTCAACAGAACAAGATTGGCAGGAGTTCCGGGCTGCTATTCGCATTACGCGGGAAATCATGGCGCAACCTGCGCTGGCGCCATATTGCGGGCGTGAAATCAGCCCAGGTGTTGAAATTCAAACCGATGAACAGCTAGATGCCTTTATTCGTGAACATGCTGAAACAGCATTTCACCCATCATGCAGTTGTAAAATGGGCACAGATGAAATGGCGGTCGTGGATGGTCAAGGACGTGTACATGGCATTGAAAATTTGCGGGTGATTGATGCCTCGATGATGCCAACAATTATTACCGGTAATTTAAATGCCACGACCATTATGATGGCTGAAAAAATTGCCGATAAAATCAGGGGAATTTCTCCTCTGCCCCGCAGTCAGGCGACATATTATGTCGCCAATGATGTACCTGTCCGGCAATGAATAAAAAACAGTTGATCAATCAATTTATTCTTATAAAGACTGAATAAATCACTAATACGGGAAATTGAGATGTTCAAGCAATATTATTTGAACACTCACCTTTCCCGTATTTACATTACGAATAGTAATAATTATTTTGAGCATGTTATTATCTTTCGGGATCGCCCGTAATACCCCTATTGGTTCTTCACCATCAAATACCACCACATGCAAAGCAATATCATCATATTCATCAATATCAATCTCTGCATCAAACCCCTACTCATCCGTAAATACTTGTTTACGAATGGCAAATGCTTGCTGAATTAATTCGGGATTCTGTCTTCCTATGCTATATTTTATTTCCATTATTATATCCTGATTATCATTTACAAAGCCCACCCATAACCTACTTTTAAATAGATAAGTAAGTCAAGACAGAATAAGAAATCAAGGCTGGATTTAAGTTGCAAATAATTAGGGTGATCATTGTTAGATCACCCTTATGATGTAATCCACTTTATACTAAACACATCTTGAATTCAGAAGATAAATTAATTTTCTTCTTTTTTATCATTGTCATTTTTAAGATCATTACTTTTAAGATGATTAATTAAGTCATCTGCCTTTTTATTAGCTTCAGACTTTATTTCTTCCGTTTTCGACTTCATGGCATCTGAAAGCTGATCGAGTTTATCATTGGCCTGATGCTGGAGATCATCTGTTTTCGCTTTCATCGCCTCCATTACATCACTCGCTGTTTTAGTCGCTTGATTCTGTATATCCGTTACCTTTGATTTCATTTGTTCAGCCGACTTATCAATCAGACTATGGCCTTCACGCAAAGCGTTTTCCTTTATCTCCTGTACTTTATCTTTTGCATTATCCGTTACACCCGTGGCCGTTTGTTCAGCTTCAGTTTTCGTTTGCACTGCGCTTTCTTCAGTTTGCTGTACCGGATCTTTCGCTTTTTTAGATGCATCATCACAGCCAGCGATCAAGGCTACGATACCTGCCAAGATCAGAGAACCAAGAATCTTTTTCTTCATTGACGAACCCCTTGTACTTAATGAAATTGAACTTAAATTTCAATGCTAAAAATCTCACCCTCTATGGGATAAGCCTCATCATCGTATGGTATGCTTGCCAAAATCCACAGGTAAATAAAAATAATTCTCATTTTTATTTACCTTTTTTGATTTCTCAGGTGACTTATTACATTGAATAATATTTCACTCGATCATATTCCAGGGAATTTATGGCAAATAATAGTCAAAAATTAGAAAAACGCCCAATCGCTACCATAATTCATAAAATTTTAACAGGTACATTTTCAGGGGCATTAATATTGGGAACGGCATTCTCCAGTGCGGTTTACGCCACCGAAGATCCCAAAGAGCAAAAATCTGAAAAGAAAAATGAGGTGATAAAATTACCCACACTTTCTGTTGTTGAGAGCTTACACAATAGCACCAGTGCAGGAAGTTCAGTACTCAAAAAGGAGGATATTGACCGAACCCAGGCCGACAATATTGCTCAGTTACTTGACCAGCTTCCTGGTGTTTTAATGTCTGGCTCTCCGCGTCCCGGCGGGCAAACGCTGAATATCTGGGGCATGGGTGACCAGGAAGATATCAAAATCACACTGGACGATGCGCCAAAAGGGTTTGAAAAATATCGTCAGGGTTCCGTCTTTATCGAGCCTGAGTTAATCAAACGTGTAGAAGTTGATAAAGGGCCACACAATTTACTCAACGGTAATGGTGGATTTGGTGGTTCGGTCAAACTTGTGACAAAAGACGCGAACGATTTGTTGCGCCCTGATGAAGACTGGGGAGCTTTTGTCAAACAAAGCTACCACACGAATGACAGGCAGTGGATCAATAGTGGTGCCATATACGGCAGAGATCCCAACGGTTTTGCTGATGGATTGCTCTATGTGAGCAAGCGAGATGGGCACAATGTTAAACGCCCTGATGGTACACGTTTTGAGTTTTCACAAAACAACCAAACATCTTATTTATTGAAAACCAACTTTTATCCCAGTGATGCTCATACAGTAAGCTTGTCTGCCATGCGATCTGAATCGGATGGCTGGCAACCTTGGGCGGCCAAACGAGATAAAATGAATGTGCCTTCGGCCTACGATATAGAAACATATGGTTGGGATGGTGCATGGAAGAGAAAACTCGTTTTTCGTAATCAGATTGATCAAAACTACACTGCCAAATGGAATATCGCTCCAGAGGACAATCCTTGGCTGAACCTGACGATGATTTACACTTATTCAAAAACTAAGCAAAATGACCATCGCCCAAAAAATGTCACAGCTAATTACAGCTTTTCCATGGGAAACAAAAGCTGGGTTGATTACACCGATAATCTGGTTGATATCAACAATAAAAGCGTATTCTCAACAGGTATGATTGAACACGAATTACTGGTGGGAACCCGTTGGCATAAAAACGAACGCAACGTGCTGATGTTCGATAAAAGCAAAATAAAGTATAAAAACTATAACTATGGTTATTATCAGCCAGGCTATATGCCTGCTGGCGATCAATTAGCTTACAGCTTCTATATTCAAGATTCCCTGAAAATAGGCAACGTCACCGTCACACCGGGTGTTCGCTATGATCATGTTAAAAATAGGGGTAGAGAAAATAACGCCCCGATATATAACGATAAATCGCCAGAAATCAATCATGACTATAACAGTGTAACCTATACGGGCTGGTCACCCCATTTAGGCATTCTGTGGCAAGCCAATAAAAACCTTTCATTGTTTGCTGATGTCAGCCGTACATGGCGTGCACCAGTAGTTGATGAACAATATGAGGTACAAGGGATCGGTAGTCTTAGAGGCTCAAGCCGTAATCTCGATGTTGAGAGAATGACAGGGATACGCCTTGGTGCAATTCTCGACTTCAATAATGTGGTATTTGAAGAAGATAGCCTACAAATCCGTACCACCTTATTCCGCAACCGTGGTAAAGATGAGATCTTTAAAAAACGTGGAGTTTATTGTAAAGCCCAAGCTGATGGCTTAATACCGTACTACGACTGTGAAAAACCACAAGCTAACTATCGCAACCTGTCAGGATATACCATCGAGGGGCTGGAAATAGAAACCTTCTATGACAGCCGCACACTCTTCGGAAAATTATCTTTCTCTACCATACGTGGCCAGCGTGATACTTCTATGCGCGATCCATGGTCAGAGCATAAAACCTGGCTGGTGGAAATACCACCAACTTCTGCACATGCCATGTTAGGGTTCAAGATCCCACAATGGCAGATGGCAATGGGATGGAAAGGTGACTTTATCCGTAAACAAGATCGTTCACCAGCAGATAAAGAGCCATCGGTTAAAAATTGGTCACTACCAAAGAGCAGTGGTTATGCCTTGCACGGTCTGTTTGCAAGCTGGCGCCCTGATTTTATCAAAGGATTTGAAGCACGAGTCACTATCGATAACCTGTTCAACCGTGATTATTCTCCGTACTTAGGGGAAGCAGTTTCAGGTATTGGCCGGAATTATAAATTCAGCATTTCACAGCAATTCTAACTGACACTTAACCCTCCAATACCTAACCCTCTTACCTTAAGAGGGTTAGGTTTCCAAACGCTGCATTGACTTCCGCTTATCAAATACAAATAATAACTATTATCAGTTATATACTATCAGGCAATATCATTATGGCGGTGCAAAAAAGCACATTTGGACACAATCAAATTACCCAGAAACTCTACGCCGATTACCATCACTGGTTATGCAACTGGATCAGACAAAACAGTGCTTATCCCAATCAGGCTGAAGATCTCGTTCATGAGGTTTTCATCAAACTGATGCAATCTTCGGATCTTGAAAAGATCCGCCAGCCAAGAGCTTTTTTAATGACAATAACGCGCAGAACGCTCTCCAATTACTGGCGCAGAAAAAAACTGGAAGATCATTATCTGGAATATGTCAGTGAACAGTCTGAAATCTCAGCAAATTCTGCTGAAAATCAACTAATGCTGTTAGAACAGTTAGAAAAGATAGATGAAACTCTGGATGAACTTCCGGCAAAAGTCCGGCAGACATTTCTGCTCATTCAATTCCAGGGCTTGCGTTACAAAGAAGTTGCGGAAAATTTGGGTATCTCAATAAGCTCAGTGAAAAATTATTTGCATCAAGCCCATAGGGAATGTCACCTTTTTAATGCGCATTGAACAGCCACATCCCTGAACAAACAACAAAAACCCCGCTGTTTATCTGGCAGCAGGGTATTTGTTCTAACAGCAAATGTGCCTGACGGTAAGAAATATCAAAGAATACGATGCTTCTCTAACTGTGCTTGACGGGCAGTTTCCCTCGCCATGCGTTTTTTACGGGCATCACACGGTTCAGGACAATCGCAAACTTTTTCCACACCGATGCTTCCCAAGCCACCACAGCTTCCTTGAATGCTCTTGCGCTTAAAAATATAGCCTAACGCCATGCCTGCAAAAGCCAGCAAGAAAAAGATAAAAGTAGCAATAAAGACTTCCATCACCTTCCTCCCCTTTCTTATTTTTTCTGTAAATAAGCCTTAAAGGCAGTATTGTAGCGCTCTTCAAAACCGTCTTTGGTTTTAACAATCATAAAGACTGGAATATTCAGCTTCTCAGCTACTTCCATACCTTTCTCTGGCCCCAATACATCTAACCCTGTAGAAAAGCCATCGGCACTCATACACGTCGGTGCTATCACGGTAATTGAAACCAAATGGTGCGTTATCGGCCTGCCGGTTTGCGGATTAATGGTGTGAGAATAGCGCACGCCATTCTGTTCAAAATAGTTGCGATAATCACCTGAAGTTGCCACAGACATATTACCCGGTTCAATGATCTCCTGAGCATTTTGTGCCATGCCACTGTCCGATGGTTTTTCAATCGCTATCCGCCACGGGTTTCCTTTACCATTGTTGCCCGATGTGCGAACTTCCCCTCCAATATCAACCATGTAATTTTTAATGTGCTGAGATTCCAGATACTCAGCAACAACATCCACACCATAACCTTTGGCGATGGAAGAGAGGTCAACATACAATTCGGGGATGGATTTAATCAGATTATTGCCTTCGACAGATAAGTTATCGATTCCCGTCCAGGCACGGCGAATTTTTAATTCTTCATCCGTCGGCGCTTTGGTAATGCGCCCTTCTGGCCCAAATCCCCACAGATTTACCAGTGGGCCAACCGTAACATCCAGTGCGCCTTCTGTCAGCTTATTGATCCGAATAGATTCTTTGACCACTTTCGCCGTCGCGGCAGAGACAGGAAAAGGCTTGTTCACTTCACGGCTTTGATTAAAACGACTCAATTCAGAATTTGGCCGATAAGTGGACATCTGATCGTTGACTTCTTCCAGCAGACGATCAATCTCTTTTTGCAAGTTTTCTGGGGTAGGGGCAGATGAGCCAGCAACATATTTAACGGAGTAATAAGTCCCCATCGTCTGCCCATTCAGGTTTTGCTGTTCAGAGCCACCACATGCCACCAGCATTATGGTCGCAAACAACAATGCTCCCCAGTTGATCATTTTTTTATTCAGCATAACTTACTCTTTCTGACTTATTTTGGCTTTTTCTGAATCGTCAGCGCCCACAAAATGTGGGCGCTTGTCGTTACATCATGTTAGCGGCAACCCGAAATTTATTGGGTATACCATCAGCCACCGAAATCATCCAACATGATGTTTTCATCTTCTACGCCGAGGTCTTTCAACATCTTAATCACCGCAGCGTTCATGACGGGAGGCCCACACATATAGAATTCACAGTCTTCGGGGGCCGGATGATCTTTCAGATAATTTTCATACAAAACATTGTGGATAAAGCCTGTATAGCCATCCCAATTATCTTCCGGCAGAGCATCTGACAGTGCCACATGCCATGTGAAATTCTCATTTTCTGCGGCCAGTTGGTCAAAATCTTCGGTATAGAACATTTCACGCTTAGAGCGCGCACCATACCAGAAAGAGATCTTACGTTTAGAGCTTAATCGCTTAAGCTGGTCGAAGATATGAGAACGCATTGGCGCCATACCAGCACCACCACCAATGAAGATCATTTCTGCATCAGTGTCTTTCGCGAAGAATTCCCCAAACGGACCAGAAATCGTTACCTTATCACCTGATTTCAGCGACCAAATATAAGAAGACATGATACCCGGAGCAACATCTGGATTTCTTGGTGGGGGCGTTGCAATACGCACATTCAGCATGATAATGCCATGCTCTTCTGGGTAGTTCGCCATTGAATACGCACGAACCGTCGGCTCTTTGACTTCAGAGACATAACGGAACAGATTAAATTTATCCCAATCTTCGCGATATTCTTGTGGAACATCATAATCAGCATAACGGGCAACATGGGGAGGGCATTCAATCTGAATGTAACCACCAGCACGGAATGGCACCACTTCCCCATCGGGAATTTTCAGCTTCAATTCTTTAATGAAAGTGGCTTTGTTATCGTTAGAGATAACTTCACATTCCCACTTTTTGACACCAAAAATTTCCTCTGGCAGTTCGATTTTCAGGTCTTGTTTAACATTGACCTGACATGCCAATCGGCAGCCCTCTCTGGCTTCACGTTTGTTGATGTGGGAAAGTTCCGTTGGCAGGATATCACCACCACCTTCCTTAATTTTCACCCGGCACTGACCACAAGAGCCACCACCACCACACGCAGAGGAAACGAAAATCCCCTGGTTGGATAGCATACTCAACAACTTGTCACCAGCGGGAGCAGAGAAACTTTTATCCTCATCGCCATTGATTTCAACTTTGATATCCCCGGTGTTCACTAACTTAGATTTTGCGAACAAAATCATTGCGGTTAGTGCCAACACAATCAGGGTAAACATGACTACACCTAGAATAATTATATCCATGAATTCTTCTCGCCTTTATAGCTGCACACCGGAGAAGGACATAAAGCCCAATGCCATCAAACCAGTGGTGACAAAGGTGATCCCCAATCCTTTCAGACCTGCCGGAACATCCGCATATTTCATTTTTTCACGGATAGCAGCCATCAGAACAATTGCCAGCATCCAGCCCATACCTGAACCGAAACCGTATACGATGGACTCACTGAAGTTATAGTCACGCTGAGCCATAAATGAAACACCACCGAAAATTGCACAGTTCACTGTAATCAACGGCAGGAAAATGCCCAACGCGTTGTAAAGTGCCGGAACATAACGGTCTAAGATCATTTCCAGAATTTGTACCAGCGCTGCAATTACCCCGATAAAGGTAATGAAGTTCAGGAAGCTCAAATCCACCCCATCCATCAGCGCTCCATCACGGAGAACTAGATTGTAGACGAGGTTATTAGCAGGCACGGAAATTCCCAATACGACTGTTACAGCCACACCAAGGCCAAAGGCCGTCTTAACATTCTTCGATACCGCCAAAAACGTACACATACCGAGAAAGAAAGATAACGCCATATTCTCAATAAAGACTGCGCGGACAAACAAACTAATATAATGCTCCATTTGTTTGTTACTCCTTCTCAACCTGAGCAGGTTTCAGGGTCCGTAAACCCCAAATCAGCATACCAATAATGAAGAATGCACTCGGTGCCAGCAGGAATAAACCGTTGGGTTGATACCAACCGCCATTCTTGACAGATTCCAGCACCGTAACACCGAACAATTTTCCTGAACCAAACAGTTCACGCAAGAAACCAACCAGCAACAGGATGACGCCATAGCCCAAACCATTACCGATACCATCCATAAAACTTTCAACGGGTGGCGCTTTCATGGCATAGGCTTCAGCACGTCCCATAACAATACAGTTCGTGATGATAAGACCAACAAACACCGATAACTGTTTGGAAATTTCGTAGGCATAAGCCCGCAAGATCTGGTCTACGACGATAACCAGAGATGCAATAATCGCCATCTGTACGATGATCCGCACACTACCAGGGATGTAGTTACGAATTAATGAAATGAAAAAGCTAGAAAACGCTGTCACCAGCGTAACTGCAAGGGTCATGACTAGCGCAGTTTCCAATTTGGTGGTAACCGCCAGCGCTGAACACACCCCCAAAACCTGCAATGCAATTGGGTTATTATCAAACAGCGGCCCAAGCAGGACGCGTTTTATCTCTTTACTATCAGCCATCTTTCAAGGCTCCCTCACGTACTTTTTTCAGGAACGGGCCAAAACCGTTATCACCCAGCCAGAAATCAAACATATGTTGAACACCGTTAGACGTCAGGGTGGCTCCAGACAACCCATCTACACCGTAAGGGTTATCACCTGCACCACCACGGACGATTTTGAGTGCCGGAACACCTTGCGGGTTATAAAGTTTTTTACCTACCCACTGCTTGCGCCATTGTGGGTTATCAACCTCACCTCCCAAACCTGGGGTTTCACCATGCGAGTAGTAAGTAATGCCGTGAGAGGTGACACCGTCTATATCAATAGAAATAAAGGCATACATCATTGACCACAGGCCAGATCCATATATTGGCAGAACCAGTTGCGTCGTTTTGCCGCTTTCATCTTTGACCAGGTAGATTTCAGCCATATTGGCACGACGGCGGATCTTCGCCAGATCAAGTTCAGGTAACAAAGCAATACTGGTTTCGTCACTGCGCAAGGCATTATTCAGGTCAAAATTGCCATTGCTTTTTGCCAACGTTGCGGTTTTCAAGTCAAGCAATTCAGGCTGAATACGGCGGTTATAGACTTCTTTGATTTCCGCAGTTGTCATGCCAGGTTTTAGCAAACCAGACACATCCAGAATATTACGCTGCTTATCCAGCAGCTTCTGTTCCTGCTGCTGCGCTTTCAAACCTACGGCTGAACCAGCAACTACAATCGAACATACAAGGCACAACACAAAAACAACGAGGAAGGTTCTGCCGATGCTGTCATTACTTCTTGGTTTATCATTAGCCACGGGCTTTTCTCCGCTTAATATTGGCCTGTACGACCAGATAATCGAACAGTGGCGCGAACAGATTAGCGAACAAAATCGCCAACATCATTCCTTCCGGATAGGCAGGGTTTACGACTCGGATCAAAATACACATAGCACCGATCAGAATACCGTATGCCCATTTTCCCTTATCCGTAAACGCTGCGGATACAGGATCCGTTGCCATAAAGATCATCCCGAAAGCAAAGCCTCCCAGCACCATATGCCAGTACCACGGCATCGCGAACATTGGGTTAGTGCCAGAACCAATCGCATTAAACAGGTAAGACGTTGCAATCATACCGATCATCACACCAGCAACGATGCGCCATGAAGCGATACGCGCAAACAGGATGATGGCTCCACCAATGAAAATCATTAGCGTAGAGACTTCACCAATTGAGCCGGGAATATTACCAATAAAAGCGTCCATCCAAGTGATTGGCTGACCGGTAATAGCATTTATCAGGCCGTGGCTACCTGCCGTTGCCCATTGGGATAAAGGTGTTGCACCAGAGAAACCATCAGCCGCAGTCCAAACCAAATCACCTGAAATCTGAGCCGGATAAGCAAAGAACAGGAAAGCACGCCCTGCCAAGGCGGGGTTGAGGAAGTTACGCCCCGTACCACCAAAGATCTCTTTCGCAATGACTACGCCGAAAGAAATCCCCAAAGCCGCCTGCCACAATGGCAGTGTTGGTGGAACAATCAATGCGAACAGAATGGAGCTAACAAAGAAACCTTCGTTGATTTCATGTTTGCGGATAATGGCAAACAAAACTTCCCAGAAGCCACCCACGACAAACACAACCATATAAACTGGCAGGAAATAGGCCGCTCCCAACAGCATTTTACTGCCCCACCCCGCATCCGGTGTTAATGACGCACCAAGATACTGAGCCAGTACATAATGCCAGTCAGAAGCCAGAACCTGCTGTAAGGCATCGCCACTGTATAAATGGGTCAGAGCAGGTATCGCCTGATTCCCGACGTTATACATGCCCCAAAACATGGCGGGAAAAACAGACAGCCACACCAGGATCATCATACGTTTGAGATCGATGGCATCACGGACATGGGCACGGCCTTTTGTCACTGTACCCGGCGTATAGAAAACGGTGCTCACTGCCTCATAGAGAGGATAATACTTTTCCAGTTTGCCACCGGCCTCAAAGTGGTGTTCTACTTTTTCAAATAAATTTTTCAGGCCCATGAATTACCCTTCCTGCTCAATCTTAGTCAGCACTTCACGCAGTACTGGACCGTACTCATATTTGCCAGGGCAAACATAGGTACACAATGCCAAATCTTCTTCATCCAGCTCCAGACAACCCAGCATCTGAGCGCTATCAGAATCACCAGCAAGCAAGTCACGCAGTAGGTGAGTAGCCATGATATCCAGTGGCATGACACGCTCATAGTTGCCAATGGGCACCATGGAACGTTCCCCGCCGTTTGTCGTGGTTGAGAAGGCAAAACGTTTCTTTTTCAGGAAGTGACCGATTGTGGTGCGGGTGATGGAGAATTTATTAATGCCTGGCGCGATCCAGCCGAACAGCTCTTTTTCCCGACCTTCAGCAAGTACAGAAACTAAGGTATGGAAGCGACCGAGATAATGGCGAACATCATCTGATTGTGTACCGCACAATACGGAACCAGAAATAATACGGTTTTCACCCTCTTTCAACTGATCTTGCGTCAATTCCTGCAAATCAGCGCCCAACAGGGTGCGTACCAAGCGTGGCGATTTAACCTGTGGTCCTGCCAGAGATACCACACGATCAGTATAAAGCTCACCGGTAGTAAACAACTTACCGATAGCAATAACATCCTGATAACCCAGATGCCAAACCGTTTTTTTGGCGCTAACAGGTTCAATGAAATGAATATGCGTACCCACCAGACCGGCTGGATGTGGGCCTGCAAATTGGTTATAGGTGATTTGAGCGTTATTTCCCACGATTGGAATAGTTCCAGCGCTGTGGCAAACGTGGACTTTTCCCTCTGTCAATGCTGACAGAACATTCAGGCCATCAACAAAAGCCTCTGCCTGAGTTGCAATAACGACGAGTGGATCAGCAGCCAGTGGCTGAGTGTCCATTGCCGTGACAAAGATTGCCTTTGGTGTGGAACCGGAGACAGGGATACGGCTGAAAGGGCGTGTACGCAATGCTGTCCACAATCCTGACGCAAGCAGATTTTTCTCTACTTGTTCACGACTCAGGCCAGCCAGTTCAGCACGCTCGTAGCGATCAAATGTGACTTTCTCATCGCCACTCACTTCAATAACAACGGATTGCAAAACACGACGTTCACCACGTCCAATGGTAACCACTTTCCCGCTTACGGGACTAGTGAAAACAACGCCTGGATTCTTCTTATCTTCAAAAAGAATTTGCCCTTTTTTGACATGCTCACCTTCCTTAACCAGCATAGAAGGACGCATTCCAACATATTCTTCACCCAGTAAAGCAACATGGCGAATAGCTGGACCATCTTCTATAACTTGGGCAGGCGCTCCTGCTATCGGGAGGTCGAGTCCTTTTTTAATTTTAATCATAAGATTTGCACAAGTTTATCAGTTAAATCATATACTACAGATTACCTTGCGGTATTCCCGTGAAGTAATGCAGCGACTCTAGTAATACAACAACCTTGAGCAATATAGGTTATATGTCTCAAGTTATTCACTCCGATAATCGTTACAAAGTTTCTCTTAATTTTGGCCGGAGTAATTCTAACATCTCCCCCACTGACTGTCTGACTAATCAAGTGACTTAGTTCAAGCAAATAAGAATAATTTCTTTGCTAAACCGTCAACTACTCGATAAAGACGAATGTTTCTATCACTTTTCCCTATGTCATGGCAATTTTCAATCAGAAAGCAACTAAGATCTTCATTCAAATATCGCGCTATTAATCTGGTAATCTGGTTTTTCCTAATGAACTTGTTTTGTAAACAATGACAGCCCGCCTATGAGTATTTTGCGAAACTCGCATTCCTGCACAGGAAGCGTAATAGGCGGGCAATATGTTGTTAATGTAACGCGAGGAAATTCATCACCTTTTTGGCACAAAGAATCAAATTATTCTCTCTCCAAGATGAAATAGCACATAGTTACCTGATTCAATACGATGCCAAACTTCATTGCCGGTTAAAGGTTGGGTGGCAATGACGGATACGACATCCCCTGGCTGAGTGTGCTGCTGGAAATCAATTTCAACATCCTGATCAAGTAATTTAGCCCTGCCGAAAGGAGCACGACGAGTAATCCAATGCAATTGAGTCGAACAATAAGCCATGACAAACTGCCCGTCTGACAACAGCATATTGAAAACACCTTTCTTTCTCAGTTGATCCGCCAGAGAAGCAATAAATTTAAATACCGCAGGCCAATTGGAAGGTCGCTTGGGATATTTCAGCGATAATTGATGCAATATCCAGCAAAATGCCCATTCACTGTCTGTCTCACCAACCGGCCGGTAATTACCCGTTTTCAGCTTACTGTATCCCTTAAGCTGACCATTGTGGGCATAAGTCCAATATCTGCCCCACAGTTCACGGGTAAAGGGATGAGTATTCGCCAGGGAAACGTGACCACTGTTTGCCTGACGAATATGGGCAACAATCACTTCTGATTTGATTGGATAGCCTTGTACAAATCGAGCGACAGGTGAATGGCAACTGGATTGGTGATCTTTAAATGTCCGGTATCCCAATCCCTCATAGAAGGTAACTCCCCAACCGTCTTTATGCGGACCAGTGTGTCCGCCACGCTGAATGAGTCCACTCAAACTGAAAACGATATCTGTTGGCACGTTAGCACTCATGCCAAGTAATTCACACATTGCCTACCCCTAACAGCTAACCCCAACGCCGATTCCTAACGCACAGCAATCAGGCTGTTACCATCTCTTTTTCAATCAATTGAATCAAGATATGGATGACTTTGATGTGAATTTCCTGAATACGATCTGCATAACCAAAATGGGGGACTCGAATTTCAACATCTGCCGTCCCTGCCATTTTTCCGCCATCCTTGCCTGTCAGTGTAATGACTTTCATCCCTTTGGCACGAGCTGCTTCAACCGCTTTGATGATGTTGCCAGAGTTTCCTGACGTTGAAATGCCCAACAATACATCACCTTTCTGACCGACGGCTTCAACATAGCGGGAAAATACATAATCATAACCAAAGTCATTACTCACACAAGATAAATGGCTAGGGTCAGAAATCGCAATGGCCGGATATCCCGGACGATTTTCACGGTAACGACCTGTCAATTCTTCCGCAAAATGCATGGCATCACAATGCGAGCCACCATTACCACAGGAAAGGACTTTTCCTCCTGCCTTAAATGAATCAGCCAACAAAACCGCCGCTTTTTGGATGGCATCGATATTTGCATCATCATTGAGGAAGTTAGCCAGCGTATCTGCGGCTTCGGATAATTCACTGCGGATCAGTTCTTGATACATGGAACTCATACTCCTGAAAAGTCTTCGGGATTAATAATGTTGGTCAGCAAGTGTAACGGATTCCCCTATTTGAAAGAAGATATCATCACATCTTGCAAGAATTATCGTTTGTAAAACTAACACGACTTTGTGAGCTAGATTGTAATTAAGATGTAAATATATTGATAAATGCACTTTCCTCATCTAAAAAAGAAGAACATCACAACAGGTCAGACCTCTGACAACTCAACCTGAGATTTACAGGAGTTTTACTATGACCGCTTTCAGCATTATCTTATTTTTAATCTTGATTGGCGGGCTTTGTTATCACAAAGTCAGCCTGACGCTCAGTAGCTTACTGCTTGTTGCCTATACATTCGTTATGGGTATCACTGGCCTTTGGAGTTATTGGCTGCTGTTACCGCTCGTCATCGTTCTATTCCCTCTTGTGTTTACACCTGTACGTATATCTTTATTCTCTGCACCTGGCCTAAAAGCCTTCCGTAAGGTTATGCCAAGTATGTCTAGAACAGAGAAAGAAGCCATTGATGCGGGAACTACATGGTGGGAAGGCGATCTGTTCCGCGGTAATCCTGACTGGCAAAAACTGCATAACTATCCAAAGCCGCAGTTAACGGCTGAAGAACAAGCTTTTATTGATGGTCCGGTAGAAGAAGCCTGCCGCATGGCAAATGATTTCCAAATTACCCATGAATTGGCTGACTTACCACCAGAGCTTTGGGCGTACCTAAAAGAACACCGTTTCTTTGCCATGATCATCAAGAAAGAATATGGTGGCCTGGAATTTTCCGCTTAC
Source organism: Xenorhabdus eapokensis (assembly GCF_001908105.1). The sequence goes on along the minus strand of NZ_MKGQ01000012.1, from coordinate 27,726 downwards.
GCTCAATCTCAGGTATTGCAAAAATTGTCCGGCGTATCAGGTATTCTGGCAATTACTGTTGGCGTACCTAACTCCTTGGGGCCAGGTGAATTGCTGCAACACTACGGCACAGATGAACAGAAAAAACGTTACTTGCCTGGACTTGCCCGTGGTGAAGAAATTCCTTGTTTTGCGTTGACCAGCCCGGAAGCGGGTTCAGATGCCGGAGCTATCCCTGATACTGGCGTTGTCTGTATGGGTGAATGGCAAGGCAAACAAGTTCTTGGCATGCGCCTGAACTGGAATAAGCGTTATATTACTCTTGCCCCTATCGCTACCGTGCTGGGATTGGCATTTAAACTGTATGACCCTGACCATCTGCTGGGCGATACTGAATCACTGGGAATTACCTGTGCTTTGATCCCAACCAATACACCAGGCGTAGAAATTGGTCACCGCCATTTCCCGCTGAATATCCCATTCCAGAATGGTCCAACCCGTGGCAAAGATATTTTCGTTCCTATCGACTACATCATTGGTGGGCCGAAAATGGCAGGTCAGGGCTGGCGTATGCTGGTTGAATGTCTGTCTGTTGGCCGTGGTATTACTTTGCCATCCAACGCAACAGGGGGATTGAAAAGTGCAGCTATGGCAATTGGCGCTTATTCCTATATTCGCCGTCAATTCAAGCTGCCTATCGGTAAAATGGAAGGTATCGAAGAGCCACTGGCACGTATCGCGGGTAACGCTTATTTGATGGATGCGGCCGCAACCATGATCACCAGTGGTATCATGTTGGGCGAAAAACCGTCGGTTCTGTCTGCTATCGTGAAATACCATTGTACACATAGAGGTCAACGTTCTTTTATTGACGCTATGGATATCGCTGGCGGTAAAGGCATCTGTCTTGGACCATCTAACTTCCTTGCCCGCGGTTATCAGGGTTCACCCATTGCTATTACCGTTGAAGGTGCAAATATCCTGACCCGCAGCATGATCATCTTTGGTCAGGGAGCAATCCGTTGCCATCCCTATGTATTGGCTGAAATCGCCGCAGCAGAAAGCAACAATGTGAAACACTTTGACAAAGCTCTGTTTGGTCATTTGGGCCATGTTGCCAGCAACATGCTGCGCAGCCTGTGGCTTGGTATTACTAAAGGCAGAACCAGTCGTTCACCAGTCAATGATGCTACTCGCCGTTACTACCAACAGATCAATCGCTTAAGCGCTAACCTTGCCCTGCTCTCTGATGTTTCAATGGGCGTATTGGGAGGCAGTCTGAAACGTCGTGAACGCATGTCAGCTCGTTTGGGGGACATTTTGAGCCAAATCTTCCTGGCTTCTGCGGCCTTGAAACGCTATGAAGATGAAGGTCGCCAGAAAGAAGATTTTCCATTGATCCAATGGGCAGTAGAAGATAGCCTGAACCAAGCTGAACAGGCCATGAATGATTTGCTGCGCAATTTCCCTAACCGTCTGGTTGCAGGTTTAATGCGAGTGATTATTTTCCCATTGGGGCGTGTACATACCGCACCATCTGATAAATTGGATCACAAACTGGCTCAGATATTACAGACGCCTTCCGCAACCCGTAGCCGAATTGGGCGTGGGCAATATCTGACACCCAGTGAGCACAACCCACACGGGTTACTGGAAGAAGCGTTGCACGATATCATCGCCGCAGAGCCAATCCATGTTCGCCTAAGCCGAGAAGCCGGCAAAAACCTAAGCTTCACCCGTCTGGATAAATTGGCTGAACAGGCATTGGCAGAGCACAAGATTACTCAGGAAGAAGCCGATATCCTGAAGCGTGCTGAAAACAGTCGACTGCGTTCAATCAATGTTGATGAATTTAAGCCGGATGCATTTGCTGTACCCAATTCAGCAAAAAAGTCTGAAAGTCAGCGTCAAAATAAAGCAGCCTGATGCTGACCCAAAAACCTGATTAATACCAATATGGGACAAGAAACGGGGCACCAGCGCCCCGTTTTTATTTTAAATGGATTCTAGTGATAACAGCTCTTCGATTGTCTGGCGGCGACGAATCAAACGCGCTTTTCCGCCAGTAAACAAAATTTCAGGGATCAAAGGGCGGCTGTTATAATTTGAAGACATAGAAGCACCGTAAGCGCCGGTAGCGTGAAAAATCAGATAATCCCCGACGTTAACATGAGGCAACATACGTGATACAACCTCCCCGCCTTCCAATTGAGTAAACACATCACCAGATTCACATAGCGGCCCCGCAACGATGGTTTCTAACAATGTAGTTTCCGGTAGCGCGTTTACCGGCAACACAGAAATAGGGTGATAACTGCCATACATCGCCGGACGCATTAAGTCATTAAAACCCGCATCCACCAGCACATAATGTCGATTCCCCATAGATTTAACCGCCCGTACTTCCGCCATTAAGATCCCTGACTCAGCAACCAGAAAACGCCCAGGTTCAATTTCCAGCCCAATATGATGCCCCAGGTGCTGCTCAATACGTTGACGAGCCTCATGCCACAAGCTGTAATAATGTTCGGTATCGACTGACTCTTCACCGTCCTTATAAGGAATAGATAAGCCACCGCCTGCGGAAATAGCTTGGATATCCTCCCCGCACAGCATGACCTGCTCCACCATAGCATTACAGACATTGGAGAGATGCTGATAATCCACCCCTGAGCCAATGTGCATATGCAGTCCCACTAATTTCAAACCATATTGATGAATTTTTGCAATTGCCAGAGGGAGATCCTGAAACCAGATCCCATGTTTGCTATTTTCGCCGCCTGTATTGGTCTTTTGGCTATGCCCATGCCCAAATCCGGGATTGATACGTAACCATACCGGATGACCAGACTGACGTTCACCAATTTGTGCCAACATATCAATAGAACCGGCATTGACCGGAATATCCAGTTCAATGACACGCGACAATGTTGCCTCATCAATCATATCCGCCGTGAACACAATCTCTGACTTATCGCGGCCAGGTTTGAAACCGGCATAAAGCGCCCGCTCTATTTCACCCAATGACACTGCATCAACTTTCACACCCTGCTCTCTCATCAAGCGTAAAATATGGGTATTGGAGCATGCTTTCTGTGCGAACCGAATGACATCAAATTGTTTTAATTTTTTGATTTGTTTGATGATGCTATCGCCATCATAAAGCCACAATGGTGTTCCGTACTGCATTGGCAAACGGAGTAGATCATCAGGGGTAAAATGTTTCCCTGAGTCATGAGTAAAGCTCGATATAGTCATTGAAGCGCCCCACAAAATCAGTAGATCCTTCATTATTGACAATAATAAAGCAGGAAGAAAAATATCCATTTAGCCACAATCTATTCATTTATGATATCGTTATGTCTATTTTTCACCCAAAGAGATAAGACATGCACTCCTGCTCATGGCGACACATTGAAATTTTCCATGCTGTAATGACGACTAAGAACCTGACTGACGCGGCATTATTACTGAAAACATCCCAACCTACCGTCAGCCGTGAACTGGCACGCCTTGAACAATTATTAAAATTTAAATTGTTTGATCGAATCAAAGGCCGCCTGTTTCCTACCGCGCAAGGATTACGGTTATTTGAGGAAGTGCAGCGCTCTTATTATGGGCTGGAAAGAATCATCAACGCGGCTGACAGTATCCGACAATTTGAACAGGCGCAATTATCCGTCGCTTGCCTGCCAATGTTTTCCCAATCCCTGCTGCCAAAAGCCTGTTGCAGTTTTATCGAACATTATCCTGAAGCCAAACTGACCATCATTCCGCAAGAGTCTCCCTTATTGGAAGAATGGCTTTCAGCACAGCGCTATGATATTGGCTTAACCGAACATTTGCAGACACCAGCAGGTACTGAGCGAGAAACATTGATAACCTTAAATGAAGTTTGTGTCTTACCTGTAAATCATCCTCTCGGTCAAAAATCACAACTGACGCCAGCAGATTTTCACAATCAAAAATTTATCAGCCTCTCGATCACAGACAGTTACAGGCAACTCATTGATACAATCTTTACTGAGCATCAAATCAATCGCAACATGATCATGGAAACCCATAGCGCAGCCTCAATTTGTGCCATGATTAACGAAGGCATTGGTCTATCCATCGTAAATCCGCTAACTGCATTGGATTATTTAGATAACAGCGCAAAAATTTGCATTCGGCCATTCAGTATCGATATTCCATTCACAGTAAGTCTAATCAAACCCATACATCGTCCCTCCTCAGAACCCGTTGAGGCTTTCATTACCCATTTAAAACAACAGGCTGCTCTATTTGCCGAAAAATTGACATTAGCGTTTCAACATTAATTGCTGCCAGTGAGGTGATGTAGCAAACCAATCCACCAGAAAATCCAACAGTGCCCGCAAAGGCGCTGGCATATTCTGGCGGCTGGTATAAATGCCATAGATCCCCATTGCTTGAGGTTGGTAATCAGGCAGCAACTCAACCAACTGCCCTGACATCAAATAAGAAGAAACTGAATAGTAAGGCTGCATGGCAATTCCGGCGCCCTGCAAAGCAGCTTCCATTAATACCGTCGATTCATTGGCACTTAACGTACCACTGACAGGAACGGAATAGTGCTCATGCTGTTTTTCAAATACCCATAAACTTTTGCCGAAAAAGTTATAGGTCAGGCAGTTATGTGATGTTAAATCCATAGGATTATTGGGAGTAGATTTTTCCGCTAAATAAGAAGGCGCAGCACAAACAACGGAATGGCAAGTCGATAATGGACGAGCGATCAGATTCGGCTCCAGATTATTGGTAATACGGATCGCCAAATCAATGCGTTCTTCTATCAAATTGACAACTTTATTATTCATTTGCAAATTGACGGCAATGTGTGGATATATCCGCATAAATTCAGGCATGGCAACCGCCAATGCACTGATAGCCAACGATTGGGAACAACTTACACGCAACAATCCTCGCAAGGTTTGTGCTTCCAGCGCTTGCTGTACAGGCATTTCTTCTGCTAATTCCATTAACTTAAAGCTGCGTTGATAAGCACTCTCTCCCGCCGAAGTGAGGCTAATTTTACGTGTTGTACGATGCAATAAGCGAACTCCTGCCCACTTTTCCATTTCAGCCAAATACCGCGATACCATTGCCCTCGACATATCCAATCGCTCTGCGGCTGCGATGAGGCTACCCTGTTCGACAATCGTAATAAACACTTGTGCTGCGGTGATCCTATCCATTTCGTCCAACCTATTTTTTACTTCTAATTCGATCGATTTATGCAACAAATAGTTGCTGATTATGGGGTTTTTAAATCGAAATACGCAACTTATCATACATACTATTCAAGCAAACACGCATTTTGGTACAGGAATTCGATGATGGCTCGCAAAACAACATTAAATATCGCTCTGGCAGCGACACTCTCCCTGGGGATAGCATCACTGGCTCAAGCAACAGATCTGAAATTAGATGTCTACAATCCAGGCGAGAAAGGTGTCTTCCCTGTTTCTTCTGAAATTATTAGTGGTGATCATGAAGTTGTTCTGATCGATGCCCAATTTAAGAAAAATGATGCCCAAGAGCTGGTAAAAATGATCCAGCAAACAGGTAAAAAACTAACAACGATCTATATCAGCCAATCCGATCCTGATTTTTATTTTGGTCTTGATGTGATCACCGAAGCTTTCCCTGACGCCAAAGTTATCGCATCACCAGAAACCATCAAAGCGATCAATGAAACCAAAGATGGTAAGCTGACTTATTGGAGTGGAATTCTTGCAGACCAGGCACCCAAAAAGATCGTCGTACCAGAGCCACTGAAAGGAAATTCCTTCACTGTTGATGGTGAAAAACTGATTGTTGAAGGTTTAGATGGCCCAGCGGCAGATCGTACTTTTGTCTGGATCCCTCAACTGAAAGCAGTTGTTGGTGGTGTCACTGTTTCTGACCATATCCATGTCTGGACTGCGGATACCCAGACCAAAGCATCACGCCAACATTGGCAACAAACATTGGATCGCATCAAGAGTTTGCAACCTAAAACTGTTGTACCAGGTCACTATCTGGGGAATTCATCCATGACGTTGAATTCAGTAACTTTCACACAGAATTATCTGACCACATTGGAAAAAGAATTACCGAAAGCAAAAGATTCCAATGCACTAATTACAGCCATGAAAAAACACTATCCGGATCTGGCTGACGAATCCAGCCTTGAGTTAAGTGCCAAAGTATTAAAAGGCGAAATGAAGTGGCCTCAGTAAGTTGAAAATATTGCGGGCGTTACGGATAGTAGCGGCCGCAATATTTGAAAAATTATCTTAATGAAACTTCCCTATTTAATTTCAATGACTCCAACACATTAAATAAAAAACAAACCCTCAGCATTAATTATTAATAACACTTGTATCAAATTCCATTTTAATACCTTATATTCACCCCCATACAAAAACCAATTAAATACTGATTTTAATAATCAAAAAGCCTATTAAACAAACATGGTTATTTTTTTAATTGACGTGATATTTAGCTACTTTTAATAAATTGAAACACACAATAAATTTAAGTTGTGAGCAATTGAGTAATAGTCGACAACCTAATAAATCAGCTTGAATAAAAATCTCACTTTTTATTAACTTTCCACCTTGCAGATTAATATTATATTCTACCAATACCATACCCCAGCAATATTATTGCGGATAAACATAAATAAGGGCCAAATGCGATAAATTCAGGAAAAGATTTTCTTTTCGCTCCAATTATTATAAACCCAAACAATCCAGATAATGATGCCATTAGCATCAACATTGGTATCATTTCCACACCCAACCAGGCACCAATTGCCGCGGTTAATTTGAGATCACCATAACCTATTCCTTCCTTATTTAAGAGATATCGACACAACCAATACAAAAACCATAAAAAAAGATACCCTGATATGGCACCGTATATTGCACTTTTTATCGAAACCAAATCACCATCAATATTAACTAAAAGCCCAAGCCATAATAAAGGAAGAGTGATAATATCTGGCAAGCAATACGTTTTAATATCGATAACGGCCAATAGCAATAAGGTACTACAGAAAAACATAATTATTATATAATCTACGTCAATTAAAATGGAATTCTTCCTTCTTTTCATCTGTGAAAAAATTAACATCAATTTATAAAAAACATCCCTGTTACCGTCTTCTTTCCTTATTTCCTGACCTCAATCAGAACAAGATGAATACTAATTTTTCGTTCAGGTTATTGGCAATAAAAATTTAGCTAAAAACGCATTTATAAAATCAATATGCGAACCAGCTCGCAAGGAGATCTCTTGTATCCCTTAAACCAAGAGATAACTTGATCACGCAAACAGCACTCATTTATCATGGCAATGAATCAACTTTGTTATGTGACTGTTTGCGCCATGCCGGAAGAATCCGGAAAAAGAAGGAAAGAAAAATATGCGAATACCCCGCATCTATCACCCTGAACTGCTTACAACAGGAGCGGATATTTATTTGAGTGATGATGCTGCCAATCACATTGGTCGCGTGCTTAGAATGAGTAACGGGCAAGCATTACAACTCTTTGATGGCAGTAATCAAGTTTTTGATGCAGTAATCACGGAAGCCAGTAAAAAAACGATTAGAGCGACTATCCTTGATGGCAAATTATCTGATCATGAATCACCACTGAACCTGCATCTGGGGCAGGTCATGTCCCGTGGTGAAAAAATGGAATTTACAATCCAAAAATCTGTTGAGTTGGGTGTCAACACGATTACCCCACTTCTGTCTGAACGTTGTGGTGTAAAACTGGATACAGAAAGATTGGAAAAGAAATTACAACAATGGAAAAAAATTGCCATTTCTGCCTGTGAGCAATGCGGACGTAACCGGATCCCTGAAATCCGTCCCGTTATGCCACTTGAAAGCTGGTGTGCAGAAAACGATGGCAGCCTAAAATTGAATTTGCATCCCCGTGCCAGCCATAGCATCAATACCCTCCCACTTCCTGTGGAAAAAGTGCGCCTGCTGATTGGACCTGAAGGGGGATTATCTGCCGAAGAAATAGAAATGACAGCAAAATATCAGTTTACTGATATCCTGTTAGGGCCTCGTGTCCTGAGGACAGAAACGACGGCACTCACTGCAATTACCGCATTGCAAGTACGTTTTGGTGACCTGGGTTAAGGAGAAAAAATGATCAAGCTCGGTATTGTGATGGATCCTATTTCATCCATCAACATCAAGAAAGACACTAGTTTTGCCATGCTGTTGGAAGCACAAAAACGCGGATGGGAAATCCATTATATGGAAATGCATGATCTCTACCTGCATCAAGGAGAGGCTCGCGCCCACACACGTTTACTCACGGTAGAAGAAAATCCCCAACAGTGGTATCAGTTTGGCAGTGAGCAAGAAATCGCTCTCGATACCTTGCAAGTTATTTTAATGCGCAAAGATCCGCCTTTTGATACTGAATACATCTATGCAACCTATATTCTGGAAAGAGCAGAAGCCAAAGGCAGCCTGATCGTTAATAAGCCCCAAAGCCTGCGCGACTGTAATGAAAAGCTGTTTACTGCCTGGTTTCCGGAATTGACACCCGATACGCTAGTCACCCGCAATGCCAAAAAATTACGCGAATTCCATAAAAAACATAGCGATGTTATTTTTAAGCCTTTAGATGGTATGGGGGGGGCTTCCATCTTCCGTTTAAAACAAGACGACGCCAATGTCGGTGTTATTATTGAAACGCTGACTGAACATGGCACTCGTTATTGTATGGCACAAAATTTTCTGCCTGCTATTAAAGAGGGAGATAAACGCGTACTGGTTGTTGATGGTGAACCTGTACCTTATTGTCTTGCCCGTATCCCTGCTCAAGGAGAAACTCGTGGTAATCTGGCGGCAGGTGGCCGTGGAGAAGCACGCCCATTGTCAGAAAGCGATTGGGCAATTGCCCGCGCAGTTGCTCCTGTATTAAAAGAGAAAGGATTAATTTTTGTTGGGCTGGATATCATTGGCGATCGTTTAACTGAAATCAACGTCACCAGCCCAACCTGTGTACGTGAAATAGAAGCGGCATTCCCAGACATCTCCATTACTGGCATGCTGATGGATGCTATCGAAAAACGATTGGAAAAACAGGTCGCATAACAGGCCAAACAACGTTCGTTTCCTGACAATATTTGCCATTTATAATAAGAGCCCACATACTGTGGGCCAGTCATTCTTATATTGCCAAAATAATTATCAGAAAACACATGAACCTACAGCATCATTTTCTTATTGCCATGCCTTCGCTCTCTGATCCTTATTTCAATCGTTCCGTGGTTTATATCTGCGAACATGATCAAAACGGGGCAATGGGATTAGTTATCAATAAGCCAATAGCCCAAGTTTCTATCCAAAGTATTTTGCAAAAATTAGATATCGTTCCTAAAGATAAAGACAGTACGATAAATCTCAATCGGCCAGTGATGGCTGGCGGCCCTCTGTCTGAGGAGCACGGTTTTATTTTGCATACGCCGCAATCAGGTTTCAGTTCCAGTATTCAGATTTCTGAACACACTATGATCACGACATCCAAGGATGTGCTGGAAGCCCTGGGTACATCACGCCAACCGAAAAATATTTTAATGACCCTTGGATACTCAAGTTGGGAAGCCGGTCAGTTGGAAAGGGAAATTATGGAAAACAGTTGGCTGACTGTCAGCGCTGATCCTTCTATCATTTTTGATATCCCTATTGCTATCCGCTGGCGTGAAGCGGCTTCTTTGCTGGGGGTTAATATTGATAATCTCTCACCACAAGCAGGACACGCCTGATGAAAAACCGTACAATCATTGCTTTTGATTTTGGAACCCGCAGTATTGGGGCTGCCATCGGGCAAGAAATCACAGGTACAGCCAGAACATTAACCTCTTTCAAAGCCAACGAAGGTTCTCCCAATTGGGAACTTATTGGGAAACTACTTAAAGAGTGGCAGCCCGATTTGGTTATTGTTGGTCTGCCTCTCAATATGGATGGCACAGAACAACCTGTTACTGCACAAGCCCGCAAATTCGCCAACCGAATACACGGGCGTTTCGGGGTACAAGTTGAACTGCACGATGAACGATTGACCACGGTGGAAGCACGCTCTCACCTGTTTGATCACGGTGGCTACAAGGCGCTGAATAAAAGTAAGGTTGATGCCACTTCCGCTGTTATTATTCTGGAAAGCTGGTTTGAGCAGCAGTATAACTAACAACAATATCAGTCATATTCGTAATAGCCATACTCATTATTCAGCATGGCTGTTACCCCAAGCTGTTTACCCCAAAAGCTATTTATCTCAAAAAACATTTGCCAGAATGTCCCCCCTTTGCTCTGCCAACAATCCCAACGTGTTACGTTGTTGTCGGCTTTGCTCGTAAGTTTGCATACCGCGAGCAGCACCGGTCTGCATTAATGATGTTATTTGATGATTCTTGCCTTCCCTGATCAAATGACTAACAGCCTGATTGATGACCAAAACTTCATAAATAGCTACCCTACCACCATCTTTAGCGGGAAGCAGTTGTTGAGAAATAACGGCCTTTAAACTTCCAGCCAACTGGCTACAAATCCAACCTTTTTCTTCTGCGGAAAAAACATCAACCAGACGATCTATCGCCTGAATGGCACCACGGGTATGCAGCGTTGACAAAACTAAGTGCCCTGTTTCAGCCGCTGTCAAAGCCAACCTGATCGTTTCCTTATCCCGTAATTCTCCCAGCAGGATCACATCTGGATCCTGGCGTAATGCTCCTTTCAATGCCGTTTGATAATCCTCAACATCCTTACCAATCTGCCTTTGCTGTATCAAACAGTTTCGGCTTTGGTGAACAAATTCTATTGGATCTTCCAGCGTAATGATGTGCTTACAAGCATGGCTATTCAAAGCATTAATCATAGCTGACAGCGTAGTTGACTTACCGCTTCCCGTCGCTCCTGTCACTAATATCAATCCACTCATTTCCTGCAAAATAAGATGCTGGATGATGTCAGGCGCATAGAGTTGCTCCAGTGTCGGGCATTTATTTTCAATCAATCGCAATACCAATGATAAATGAGATTGTTGATAAAACAGATTTCCCCTGAGCCGCTGTTTATCCGGCATCGTTACCACAAAATCAACATGACCGTGCTTTTGTAACTGCTGTTTCTGTACATCTGATAATATTTCCTCACTCCACGTTATAAGAGTATGGGATTGAATTTCCTCATATTGTCTCTGTGGATATAACACACCATTAATACGCAAAACCGGAACTTGCCCGACACAAAGATGCAGATCGGAAGCATTATGCTTTACACTAAGGGACACCCATTTTTCCATATTCATTTTTTTATCTCCTGAGTCAATTATGAACAATATCGAACAAAATCTTCACGATGTCAGGAACCGCATGACACTTGCAGCGCAAAAATGCGGACGTTCTCCAGAAGAAATTACTTTGCTTGCAGTCAGTAAAACCAAACCTGTGGATGCCATCGCAAAAGCTATAGCCAATGGCCAGCGGGAATTTGGTGAGAATTATGTGCAGGAAGGGGTTGAAAAGATCCAACACTTTATTAACCGTGATGATTTAGTGTGGCACTTTATTGGCCCATTACAATCTAATAAAAGTCGTTTGGTTGCCGAAAATTTTGATTGGTGTCATACCGTTGATAGGGCAAAAATTGCCCAACGTTTAAGCGAGCAACGTCCTGAAAATATGTCGCCTCTTAATATTCTGATCCAGATTAATATCAGTGGAGAAGAGAGCAAATCAGGCATTTTATTGGAAGAGTTAACTGAGTTGGTTGCAACTATTGATGGGTTACCTAATCTGGTATTGCGCGGATTGATGGCAATACCGGCACCGGAAAGCAACTTTGAACGCCAAATAGCCATTTTTCGCCAAATGGAACAAGCATTGATTGAGCTAAAAGCACAATATCCCCAAGTTGATACACTATCAATGGGTATGACGGATGATATGGAAGCCGCCATTGCTTGTGGTTCTACACTCGTTAGGATTGGAACGGCAATATTCGGTGCCCGTCAGTACAATTCTTAATATAGAAAATGAAAATCACCTGATTCAATAGCTAAAATTAACTGATTAATAAACGAGATTATCCAATGGAAAATCGTAAAATCACCTTTATTGGCGCAGGAAATATGGCTCATGCCATCGTTGCCGGCTTAATCATAAAAGGTTATCCTGCCGAACTTATCACTGTCTGTTCTCCAACGACCACCCGCCGTGATGTTCTGGCAAAAGAGTATGGCATTAATAGTCAAGGCGATAATATTCGTTACGCACAAGAAGCTGATGTTATCGTTCTGGCGGTTAAACCGCAAATGATGGCGGAAGTTTGTACATCACTGCATTCGCACGTCGATTTCAGTGAAAAACTGGTTATTTCTATCGCTGCTGGCATTCCCATTTCCCGTTTTTACACGCTCTTGCAGGATAATCTCAATATTATCCGCATCATGCCAAATACCCCTTCGCTGGTAGGTCAGGGAATGAGTGGATTGTTTGCGCCTGAGCATATTGGGCAAGCTGATCGCGAGTTTGCGGCATCGTTGATGAGCAGCGTCGGGAAAGTCTGCTGGGTAAATGATGAAAACGGTATCAACGATATCATCGCTATCGCAGGCAGTGCCCCTGCTTATTTCTTCCTGTTCATGGAATCAATGCAACAAGAAGCGGAACGTCTGGGATTTGACAGCGAAACGGCCAGAGAACTTGTCCTGCAAGCCGCCATAGGTTCAGCTAAACTTGCTGAAACGCAAAAAGATCTTCCTTTTGCTATCCTGCGGGAGCAGGTAACATCTAAAGGCGGTACAACGGCTGAAGCATTGCGCATTTTTTATGAAGGCAAGCTGCCTGAAATCGTATCCAATGCCATGCAAGGAGCCATCCGCCGCGCACAGGAAATGGAAAAATTATTTTAATTCAATTGGTTTAATTCAATCAGGGCTGCTACATGCAATTCTTAAACATCGTCTTCTTCACCGTTCTGGATTTATATATTGCCGTTTTACTGCTACGTGTCTGGATGCAGTGGGTACGTTGTGATTTTTATAATCCATTCTCACAATTTATCGTTAAAATTACCCAACCTGTGGTGCGCCCATTACGCAGAGTCATTCCTGCCGTTGGACCCATTGATACCGCGTCCGTGCTTCTCTCCTACCTGCTGATTATTATCAAGATCTTGTTGCCGATATGGTTAGCCACAGGGCAATTTCTGGTTCCTTCTGGTGCCATATTCTTGTTTAGCGTGATTGAGTTACTGACCGCTGCCGGCAAGCTCGTATTCTGGTTAGTGATCGCTCGCGCGTTATTAAGCTGGATCAGCCAAGGGCGCAACCCTGTGGATTATGTCCTGATTCAATTAACTGAACCACTAATGGCACCTATCCGCCGTATTATCCCTTCTATGGGCGGTCTTGATTTCTCTGCCATGATTGTCATTCTTATCCTCTACGCACTGAATGCCCTGCGCTACGATGTAATGGGGTGGCTGGCTTCAATGTTCACAGGTTAATGAGATAAACAGATCAATTAGATACGTAGATTAGTTGGATATATAGGTTAATAAAATAAATGGCAATGCAAAAAGTTGTTCTCGCCACGGGAAATGCAGGTAAGGTACGTGAATTGGCTGATTTATTAGCTGATTTTGGCTTAGATATCGTGGCTCAGACCGAATTAGGTGTGGATTCAGCCGATGAAACAGGTCTTACTTTTATTGAAAACGCAATCATCAAAGCCCGCCATGCCGCAGCAGTGACGGGTTTCCCTGCGATTGCCGATGATTCAGGATTATCGGTTGATGCATTAGGTGGCGCACCAGGCATTTATTCCGCTCGCTATGCCGGCAGTGATGCCTCTGATCAGGAAAATCTGGAAAAGTTATTGCAAGTCATGCGCGATATCCCTGATGAACAGCGTCAGGCTCAATTCAATTGTGTACTGGTCTTCTTACGCCATGCAGAAGACCCCACCCCTCTGGTATTTCACGGTCGCTGGTCAGGCATGATTATCCGTGAACCGGCTGGAAAAGGCGGTTTTGGTTATGATCCCGTTTTTTATGCCCCTGAATTTAACTGTACAGCCGCCGAGCTCACTCGTGAGCAAAAAAATGCCGTTTCACACCGTGGGAAAGCATTAGCAATGTTATTGGAAGCCATGCGTAATGCTTAAATTACCACCTCTGAGTCTTTATATTCATATTCCGTGGTGCGTGCAGAAATGCCCTTATTGTGACTTTAATTCACATGCCTTAAAAGGGGATGTACCGCATCAGGAATATGTTGATCATCTATTGGCAGATTTGCATGCGGATCGGCCAATGATTGGTGATCGTGAGGTATCAACGATTTTTATCGGTGGCGGAACGCCCAGCCTGTTAAGCGCTGAAGGGATGCAACGATTGCTTGATGGCGTCAGGGCCTCACTGCCACTCTCTCCGCAAGCAGAGATTACGATGGAGGCCAACCCAGGAACCGTTGAAGCCGATCGTTTCAGTGCTTATCAGCAAGCGGGAATCAATCGCATTTCCATCGGCATACAAAGTTTTGGTTCAGATAAACTTATCCGTTTAGGGCGTATCCACGGTCCAGAAGAGGCCAAACGGGCAGCAAAATTGGCTGACCGGCTTGGGTTACGCAGTTTCAATCTGGATTTGATGCATGGCCTGCCTAACCAAACACTCAATGAAGCATTGAATGATTTACGTCAGGCTATCGAGTTATCGCCCCCCCACCTGTCCTGGTATCAACTAACAATTGAGCCCAATACCAGTTTTGGCTCTCGCCCTCCGGTCTTACCGGATGATGATGCATTATGGGATATTTTTTCCCAAGGCCATCAATTACTGACAGAAGCGGGTTATCAACAATATGAAACTTCGGCCTATGCCAAACCCGGTTATCAATGCCAGCATAATCTCAATTACTGGCGTTTCGGTGATTATTTGGGGATTGGTTGCGGCGCACATGGCAAGATTTCATTTGCAGATGGCCGTATTCTCCGTACCGTGAAAACCAAACATCCACGCGGTTATATGCAAGGGCGTTATTTGGATCAACAAAATCAGGTGGATAATGAAGATCGCCCATTTGAATTTTTCATGAACCGTTTCCGCTTGCTGGAATCAATGCCACGCCAGGATTTCAGTGATTTCACCGGATTGCCGGAAAATGTCATTCGTCCACAAATTGACGAGGCATTGGCGAAAGGCTATATCACTGAAAGCGATACACACTGGCAAATCACCAGGCACGGAAAACTGTTCCTGAATTCCTTACTGGAGCTGTTTCTTTAGGAAAAAAACTGCACCTTAAAATTCAGGGTGCAGTTTTTTCATATTATTTAATTCGGCCTGAAGCACGGGCGTAAGAAAATAGCCCACCAGCAGATACGATATTGGCAAGTTCACCAATCGGATCAGTGCGATATTTTTCCCCATCTTTCAGCAGAATGACGGTCTGGTTTTCAATATCAATCTCAATACTGTCTCCCGTGACTAATTTGTCACACAAGCGCTCCTGGGCGGCAACGGGCAATAACTGTCCGGTTGAGACACAATTTCGAAAGAATATACGGGCATAAGATTGAGCAAGCACCGCTTTCACTCCTGAAGCACCTAAGGCTGCCACAGCATGTTCACGCGAAGATCCACAGCCAAAATTTTGTCCTGCGACAATAATCGGATATTTCGCTTTTCCCTTGCTTTCATCAATAAAAGGCAGTGAACCTTCCGGTAATCCGCACATCGCCAGCGAAGCCAGTTGAGCATATCCTTCAGGAGTGGAAGGATTGACCTTGAGATATTCGGCTGAAAGAATCTGGTCAGTATCAATATTATCGGTCAATACATAAACCTCACCCCGAATGATATTTTCCTTTAACTCACTCATAAAAACTCCTCAGGATTTGTTATTTGACCAGTAATAGCCGCCGCGGCAACAGAATAAGGGGAAGCAAGATAAATATTGGCACGTTTATGCCCCATTCTGCCGACAAAATTGCGATTGGTGGTGGATATGACTGATATTGGATCATTGACGCGGCCAAATGTGTCAGGCGGGCCACCACAACAAGCGGCACACCCTGATTCAGAAGAAAGTTTCACTCCCGCATCGCTTAAAATTTGGTAGACAGAAACGCCATCAATTTGGGTGGTAATCGTCCGATGGAAAACTTCTTTTGTTGCAGGTACTGCAAAAGTTGGAATTGTCACTTTATGCCCTTTGATAACGCGGGCTGCCGCAACAAAATCCTCCAGCTTACCCCCCGTACAAGAACCAATATATGCCTGAGAAATGGCGACATTGGCTACCTGATCAATGGAAACAACATTATCGGGAGAATGGGGTTTGGCAATTTTTGGTTGCATCGTGGAAACATCAATATTTAACACACGGCTATATTGAGCATCTTCATCAGGGTAGACAATTTCAAACGGGAGATTATTTCTTTCTGCCAAATAATCCAGGGTTGCCTGATTGGGAACCATAATGCCGTTTTTAGCCCCACACTCAACGACCATATTGCAAATCGTCATGCGCTCTTCTACCGATAACTCATCAATAACGTTACCCCCAAACTCTATCGCCTGATAGGTCGCACCATCGACAGTTAATTCTGATAATACAGATAAAATCATATCTTTAGCCAAAACATGGGCTGGCTTGATTCCGGTAAAATTGACCCGAATGGTTGTTGGTACTTTAAGGGGAATTTCTCCCGTACCCAATGCATAAGCTGCGTCAGTAATCCCTAACCCAATGGCAAATGCACCAAAAGCACCTGCGGTCACAGTATGAGAATCTGTGCCCAGTAACACTTCACCCGGACGAATATGTCCTCCCTCGGCAAGGCCTATATGGCACACACCTTTATAATTGGGCGTCCCAACATCATAAAAATATTTTATGTTCTGTTCAGCGGCAAATTCACGCATCACCCGAATATTCTGGTTAGCTTGTGAGTCAGCCGAATAGACAAAATGGTCTGGAATTAAAATAAAGCGTTCAGGATCCCATATCTTTGCCTCTTGCCCAAACTCCTTTTTAAATACGCTGGCTACACCTGGCGTACAGGGGTCGTGAGACATCAGAATATCCACTTTCGCCCAAACCACTTCACCCGGAGTGACTTGTGCACGCCCACTTGCCCGTGCAAGAATTTTTTGTGTAATAGTTTGGCTCATCTCACATTGCCCTCCGAAAGATAAAAACAGACTCAATAGAGTGTCATCCTAACAAGATTACGACTCTTTAACGTAGGGAAATACCATCATATGGTTCACTGTTTCCATTATGGGACAGTTGTCCACAAAATGGGAAATTCTTACCCATTGAATCTGACATATCACTATAGGATATGTGATATGTTATAGGCTGGTTCCTACGAGTAAATCATCAGGTTATTGCATGAATAATATTGAGAATCTTACCTCAATGGTGGTCTTTGCCCGTGTCGTAGAGACGCTGAGTTTTACCGAAGCAGCAAGATCGTTAAGGCTATCCAAGTCTTCTGTCAGCCGCGAGATTGCACAATTAGAAGTAAGATTAGGCACCCAATTACTCAACCGCACGACACGTAAAATTCAAGTAACAGAAGTCGGGATGAGTTATTACCAATACTGCCATCGGATCCTCACCGAAGCCCAACATGCTGAACATTTTATACGTAATTTCCATGAAGAACCGATGGGAAGTTTACGCTTGATTGCGCCAGTATCCTTTGGCAGCCAATGTATTGTTCCTGCCCTGAATCACTTTATCGCCGGAAATATTCATATCAGTGTTGATTTGGAACTGACCGACAGAACAATTAATATGGAAGAAGACCAGTGCGATATTGCGATCATCATAGGGCGTGAAACACCACAATATCCACTGGTTATGCCTTTAATTGATATCACCTGGGGACTTTACGCAACCCCAGACTATATAAATCAATTAGCGCCAATCGAGAAACCCGAAGATCTTCCTCGTTACGATTATCTGCTATTTCGTGGCCCTGCGCATACTATTTCCCTGCCATTCCGTAAGGAAAGAAATAAGCTGGATATTGAAGTGCGCAGCCGATTTCGCATCAATAACAGTGTGGCGTTAATGAGTTCCGCCCTGTCAGGGGCTGGTATTGCCTATCTCCCCGATTATGTTACCCATGAAGCCGTGGCAGAAAGGAAATTAGTCCGGCTTCTCCCAGAATGGAACATGGATATTTATCAGGCGTGGATACTGTTTAAATCCGAAAATACACTATCTTCGCGTGTACAACAGTTTGCCAGCTCTTTGCAACGCAGGCTAAGACAAGATTTGGAGAAAGGAAAAAAAGCGTAACTACAGCTATCAATGCGGGTACAACAATACCCGCCAAAGATATTATCTGCCAGAGGTATCAATAGCCATTACTCTTAATCAACAATAATTAATAGTAATTGCCGTGACGGTAATCCCAGGTAGTGAAAATGTCGGACATTATCGCCATGATTTTATGTACATCCAACCCTTTGCGGATTAATACCGGACATGGGGTAATATCGCGTTGCCCCTGTTGCAATGGAACTAATTGACCATTTTCATTGACCATTGAAACCATCACACCTTGTTCATAACGAGTTTGCTCAGTTTCATTTGGCTGAATAGATTTGACATAGTCATTAGCGCAGATAATCAAATCAGCCCGCTCTTCTATCCGCTCACCGATACATTCAACCAACCCGCGATTGCCCTGACCTGATGGGTTAGCTGAGCTGGCAAAAGAGAACTTGCCATATTTTTCCCACAGTTCTTTTGCCAGAATTTCACCGGGTTTGCCAAATTTAATGACGAAACAGCTCGTACCACGTTGATCCATCATCAGTTCTTTAGAACCATCATCTGGAATACGGGCTATTGCTTCTTCTTTCCACGGCAAGATACAACCTAACAGTACGTCTTCATCCCAATGTCTTTGATAAAGTTCTTCAATTTCCGCGTTAAGCTGAGCCAACTCTTTCAATTGTTCCAAAGAACCACATAAAACAACACCTGGCTTGTTACGATTACGCTGCTTAGCCTCAAATTTGCGCTCCAGACCTTGCGCATCAGATGTCATGATAATGTAGCCAACTTTGGTTGGGCAGACGATCATGCCTCCGTCATTAGCGAGGATTTCTACCGCTTCCGGCTGTAACCCATAGTTCCATTGAATTTTTTTGCTGCTCATATTGATACCCCTTACTGGAAACGGAAGAATTATTAATCGGTTAACGCTGGTAGTAGCTGGTAATAGAAGCTGTTGCCAAGGTATTGGCCTGGATCATAAAACGCGCAACGGCATTTGTTGTTTCAGCATCAATTCCCAGTTTCTCTACCGATAAGGCATGTACAGTGAAAATATAACGATGGGCTTTATCGCCCACGGGTGGGCAGGGACCACCGAAACCAAACAGGCCATAATCATTTCTGCTCTGAATTGTACCGGTTGGTAATTTGCTACCGCCACTTTGCCCTGCATTGGCAGGTAAGGACTGTGTTACAACGGGAATATCAAAAGCGACCCAGTGCCAGAAGCCACTACCCGTTGGTGCATCAGGATCATAGACAGTAATTGCAAAACTTTTGGTTCCGGCTGGTGCGTCCGCCCAGGCAAGTTCGGGGGAACGGTTATCACCATTGCCATCAAATTGATTAAATTCATGCTCTTTTTTCAAGAAATCATTATTCTTAAATTCAGTTGAACTAATAATCATGCTTATGTCCCCCATTGGATGCCTTTTGAAATATCCTAACGTAGATTTTCTGTACCGCAAGGCCAAACCATCATTTTGCTTGATTGTTTCAATTTAGGAATAATAAGTGAGTTGCGGCGATAAATAGAGAATAGAATTACCCCGAAATCTCACTATTCAGATCTCAGGGTAAAGGCAGAAAAAAGGAATTTTAATTTTGCGAAATTACAATATTAAGAAATTACAAGGCATCAGCCACTGCATTTACTTGTCGCGCCATACTGTCTAAACCACCACCAGACAAGTACCAAAGGTCAGACTGCAAGTACACTATCTTATCGTTTTTATAGGCATTAGTTGATTTGACTTGATCACTTTCAAATTGATCTTTGTCCAACTTACCTGCACCAATTGCTTCACTACGGTCGATAATAAAAATCACATCAGGGTTTGCTTGCGCAATCATCTCCGCTGTCACAGTGCGGCTTTTATCTTTGTCTGATTTAGCTGGCAATACTGCACGAGACGCTTTGATGACGTTGTAAACGATAGCTTGATTATTGGGATATAACTCACCTGCATTATGCAGTAATACCAATACCTTACTGTTTGCTGCTTTTGCTTTTTCCTGAGCGGATGCAATCGTTTTTTCTAAATGAGCCGATTGAGTTTTAACATCACCTTGCTTATTAAATAACTCACCTAATAATTTAAGATTATTATCAACGGATGGCAGGTAGTTTTTATTGTCCGTGCTTAAATTAATGGTAGGCGCTATTTGTGACAGGCGATCATAAAAAGCCCCCTGACGTCCGGTAATGACAATCAAATCTGGTTTTATTTCCGCCAATTTTTCCAAGTTCGGCTCTTTCATTCCTCCGGCATTGTGCATAGTTGCAGGTACACTATTACGCACATAATCAGGCAAGTTATCGATAGGTAAAGCAACCACGCGATCAGACAATCCCAGTTTCGCCATTGAATCGTAAGTACCGAAATCGAATAAAACCACCCGTTTGGGATTCTTTTTAACCTGGGTTTCGCCGGAAAGATGTTTTACCGTGGCATAATCACCAGACTGAGCGGTTACAGAATTTGGCATAAATAATTCTGGCGATTGGCTGAATGCAGAGTAACTGGTAACAGAAAGCAGTGATGCAATAACAATTGGCAAGATTTTTTTCATTAGTTACACCTAAATTAAGTCTATTAATAAGAGCTGACTTGCATTCTAGGTAGCAACGTTAATATGTCAACAAAATAAGAATCAATTTCATATTGATTCTTATTTGCTTCAATGGGAGGCAGCCTATTTTTACTTAATAGCATCCATAAGACTAGTGCGCTGTTGTTCTAATTGACTGGCTTTGCTACATACTTCCGCTTTCAAGCGCTTCAACTCTTGTTCCTGCTTTTTCCATTCTGCATCAAAACCATTTTGCATACCGCCTAACCCACCAAGAAGAGATAATAACATCTGCTTACCGTCACCATTTTGCTCACTATTTTTACGGCTCATTTCGTTAATACTATCCTGCAAAATACCACCAAGGCTCTGTTCGATGAGTTTTCGGCCTTCAGGTTCTACCTGTTTGACTGCCTTGGCATTAAAAGCAAAACCATTAGTACGGGTTTCAATCACTCTATCAATCTGTTTAATGAGACCAGATTCCAATTGAGATAAACGGGTACGAATATGACTTTCTTTGCCTATTGTTTCGACCACCACTTTGTCCAGTGACTGGCGTGCATTCGTCAAATGATTTAGCGCTTCTTTCTTAACCCAAGGCAAATCCTGGCGGAGCGTCTGTTGATATTGCTGGGCTTTGCTACGTTGCTCCGTACTTAGCGATAACGCCTTACCCTCTCTGGTTATGGAGCCATCAGGCAATATTTTTAGGTTTCCACTCGCACCGGTAATCTGGACAGAATTTGGCGTGACAATAATGTCATCATTAAGTGTCGCATGACATTCAGAATTCGCCTGTGCCTGAGTGACAACGAATTGAGACGTAAATAATAATGATGCAGCAATCGTGATCCTGCGTAGCATACATTCTCCTGATTTTTAAGGTTAAACTCAGACAGATTAAAAGATAGAGCGTCCAATACGTCCTGCTAATTTTTCCAGTGCTGCACAACCTGCTAATGAGTTACCCGATTTATCCAGTTCAGGCGACCATACCGCAGCAGTGAATTCTCCCGGAACCACGCAGATAATGCCACCACCGACACCTGATTTCCCTGGCATACCAATCCTGAAAGCAAACTCGCCAGAACCATCGTACATACCACATGTCAACATCAGCGCATTAATCTGGCGAGTTTGTCGAAGGCTCAAAATTTGTTGGCCGGAACCAATCATACGTCCTTGGTTGGCTAAATAAATAAAACACTGTGCCAATTCAACACAATTCATTTTCAGGGCGCAGTATTGGAAGTATGTTTGCAGAACGGTAATGACATCATTCTCAAAATTATCGAATGATTTCATCAGGTAAGCTATAGCGGCATTGCGGCTGGAATGTTCCATTTCTGAACGGGCAACGATATCGTCATAACAAATACTTTTGTGCCCTGTGAGGCTACGGACAAACTCCAGCATTCGATGTTTAGGTGCACTCAAACGAGATTGCAGCATATCGCAAATGATTAATGCGCCCGCATTAATAAAAGGATTACGGGGAATTCCCTTTTCCAGCTCCAACTGTACCAATGAGTTAAACGGCTGCCCTGAAGGTTCTGTCCCCACCCGTTGCCAGATATCCTCTTCCTTATAACGTGTCATCGCCAATGTCAGGCTCAACACCTTAGAAATGGATTGGATAGAGAAGCGTTTTTCTGCATCTCCCGCTTTAAAAACCTGCCCATCGACAGTACAAATGGCCATCGCCAAATTGTTTGCCGGAACTTCCGCCAAAGCAGGAATGTAATCTGCTACTCTTCCTTTACCAATCAAAGGGCGTACTTCTTCTAGAATATCTGCCAACAACGAATTAGAGAACCTTACCTTCACCACTTTTTCTCCAGACAAACAGGGGCTCCTAATGAGCCCCTGCATATAGCGCTATTTTTACGTAATACGCTTTTTCTTATGCAACAGCGAATCAATCCCACCACACATCAAACAATTCTGATGTGATAACGTCTTCCATACCGCGATCTTTCAACCAACGCTCAATCAATTGGCGATGTTCTTCCGTACATTTGCCAATTTTTTGCAGGCAGACAATACCTTCCCATTGCAAATAACCGCTGGCATCCAGAGCAAGACCATTTGGCTCGATCAGTTCTTCAATCAAGGCATCAACTGTGCTATCGACAACCTCAACGGAGGTATCTGCCGGAAAATTCCACTTTACTGAAAAACCCAACTCCTGAAACTCGTCAATACGCAATTTTTTACGCAGACGACGACTACGGTTTTTAGCCATTATTTTACCCTCTCAAACATTAGATCCCATACACCATGACCTAACCGCTGACCACGTGTCTCAAATTTTGTGACCGGGCGCGACTTAGGACGTGGCACATAATCACCATTTTCCGATAAGTTGTGATACCCTTCGGCTGAACTCATCACCTCCAGCATATGCTCTGCATATGGCTGCCAGTCGGTCGCCATATGGAAGACACCACCGATTTTCAGCTTACTTTTAATTAATTGGGCGAATTCAGGCTGCACAATTCTACGCTTGTTATGGCGCGCTTTATGCCACGGGTCAGGGAAGAAAAGTTGAACCATTGCCAAACTCTGATCGGGGATCATGTTGTTTAATACTTCAATAGCGTCATGGCACATCACTCGCAGGTTACTGAGATTTTCATCTTCTGCGGATGCCAAACAAGCCCCAACGCCCGGTGCATGAACTTCGATTCCCAAAAAGTTTCTCTCTGGATTTTCGCTTGCCATTGTGACCAATGATGCGCCCATACCAAAACCGATTTCCAACACAACAGGTGCTTCGCGTCCAAAGATCTCTTCCATATTGGACAATTCTGTCTGATAGTCCACTCCCATCTTTGGCCACACATTATCAAGTGCTTGTTGCTGGCGACTCGTTAACCGCCCCTGCCGACGCACAAAACTGCGGACACGGCGCAACGCCCTGCCATTTTCATCATATTCCGGTGAAATTACATTATTTATCATGGTACTTTTTGTCAGTTTCTAAAGACATTTTTTTTCAGGCGTCTGGGACTTTATGTACCGCAGGATTGCCCAAAGAGAGCGCAATTATGCAAAGATGGCTGAGTTTATCAAGTTCAGTGTCCATAAGCACAACTTTAATGCTATGTTGCGTAATGCTTCGAAACAAAGTTCGGGTTTACACTGCGGTTACACTATGTTGCAATCCCGCTCACAAAACAATTACCAGATATCAAGACAATTATTCTAATGATGGAAGCTGAGCAATTTTCACAAGTGGTACTTGAGTGGTATCACCGCTACGGCCGCAAAACCCTGCCGTGGCAGTTAGAAAAAACATCCTATCACGTCTGGCTTTCAGAGGTGATGCTGCAACAAACTCAAGTTGCAACAGTCATTCCTTATTTCCAAAAATTTATTGCACGTTTTCCCGATGTTACCTCTTTGGCCGCAGCCCCTTTGGACGAAGTTCTGCATTTGTGGACTGGCCTGGGATATTACGCACGTGCCCGTAACTTACATAAAGCCGCACAACAGATTGAGACATTACACAAGGGTAAATTTCCGACAACCTTTGATGATGTTGTTGCCCTGCCCGGTGTCGGGCGTTCAACGGCTGGAGCCATTCTCTCACTGTCCCAAGGCAAGCATTTCCCTATCCTTGATGGTAACGTGAAGCGGGTTTTAGCTCGCTGCTACACTGTTGAGGGCTGGCCGGGCAAAAAAGAGGTTGAAAATCAGTTATGGGATATCAGCACGCGCGTAACTCCCAAGCAAGGTGTCGAATATTTTAATCAGGCGATGATGGACTTGGGCGCTATGGTCTGCACCCGCAGCAAACCAAAATGTGAGATTTGTCCATTGAATACGGGCTGTATCGCTTACGCCAATCATAGTTGGGCAAACTATCCGGGAAAAAAACCTAAACAAAGTATTCCTGAAAAAACAGCCTACTTTTTATTAATGCAACATGGCGATATGGTTTGGCTGGAGCAGCGCCCACTTTCTGGTATTTGGGGGGGATTGTTTGCTTTCCCGCAATTTACTGATCAAGTATCACTGGAACAATGGCTGAAAAACTCAGGCATCTCTCACAGCAAACTTGAACAACTGACAGCATTTCGCCATACATTCAGCCATTTTCATTTAGATATCGTTCCTATTAAAATCGATATTTTAACTTTTGATTCCTGCATGGATGAAAGTAAGGGACTTTGGTATAACTTACGTCAGCCGGCAACTATTGGATTGGCAGCTCCCGTTGAGTACCTTTTGCAACAATTGGGTTAAGCTGCCCACTATTTTGAGGATTAATTATGAGCAGAACTATTTTTTGCACTTTTTTACAACGAGAAGCGGAAGGTCAAGATTTTCAGCTCTATCCAGGGGAATTAGGCAAGCGTATTTTCAATGAAATTTCAAAAGAAGCCTGGCAACAATGGATGAGCAAACAAACCATGCTGATTAATGAAAAAAAACTCAATACCATGAATCCAGAAGATCGCAAACTGCTTGAACAAGAGATGGTAAAATTCCTGTTTGAAGGACATGATATTAAAATCGACGGTTATACACCTCCGGAACAATAATATTACTACGCTATTCGTATAGATTGGCATAATAGGAGCCATTTTGTGTGGCTCTAATCATAGACGAACCCTCAATATCCAACAGCATTAATATCCAACGGCATTGTAAAATGAAAAGACTGCTGGCCTTGATCCTCCTTGTTCCACTTCTAATTTCCTGTTCTGGCAAAAAAGACGGTGAATATAATGAAGAATATATAAAAGACACCAATGGATTCGATATTTTGATGGGGCAATTTGCCCACGATATTGAAAATATTTGGGGTTTGCAGGAAGTATTAATCGCAGGCCCAAAAGATTACGTTAAATATACAGATCAATATAAAACCCGCAGCCATATCAATTTTGAGACGGGAAACATTACGATTGAAACCATTTCCCCAATTGAACCCGCTGAACATTTACGCAAAGCGATTGTTACGACCTTGCTGATGGGAGATGACCCTGGAACGATTGATCTTTATTCCGACGCCAACGATATCCAGATCAGCAAAGAACCCTTTCTATATGGACAAGTTCTGGATAACACTGGTGAACCTATTCGCTGGGAATGGCGCGCACGTCATTTTGCCAATTATCTGATCCAGAATAAATTGCAAAAACGTCAATCGGGATTACACATCATTTGGTCAGTCACTATACAGTTGGTTCCTAACCATCTGGATAAACGCGCCCATAAATATCTTCCTATTGTTCGCAAAGCATCCATAAAATATGGAGTTGATGAATCTCTCATCCTTGCCATCATGCAAACTGAATCCAGTTTTAACCCTTATGCCGTCAGCCGCTCTGATGCCCTGGGGCTTATGCAAGTAATGCAACACACCGCTGGACGAGATGTTTTCAAGATGCAAGGAAAATCAGGCCAGCCTAGCCGTAATTATCTCTTCGATCCTGAGAACAACATTGATGCCGGCACCGCTTACCTATCAATATTGCAAAATGCATACTTAGGGGAAATCAAAAACGCAACTTCACGTCGATATGCTGTTATCACGGCTTACAATGGCGGTGCAGGCAGTGTATTACGCGTATTTTCCAATGATAAAAAGAAAGCGGTTCAAATCATCAACTCAATGGAACCTGGTGATATTTATGCAACCCTGACCAATAAACACCCTGCTGCTGAATCACGTCGTTATTTGATAAAAGTGAACAATGCACAGAAAAGCTATCGCAGATAGTTGGTAACCAATTAGCTAAGCGCAGAGAAATAACAGATGGAGAGGCGATCCCCTCTTCATTTTGTTTAGATTTATAGCTTATTGTGTGAATTAAAAGCACATAAATAAATTTATGCAGAAAGTGTTTGACGGATTAGGCTGAATACGGTTTAATGCGCCCCGTTAGCCCGGATAGCTCAGTCGGTAGAGCAGGGGATTGAAAATCCCCGTGTCGGTGGTTCGATTCCGCCTCCGGGCACCAAATTTCCTAGCCTGAACGTTGAAAGCGAGAAACTCAACGAGCAGTAAAATTTCTGGAAACTGGATTCCAATCATGCTTAGTTGGTAGTTGAACGCATGGTTGAATGTAAGTTCCAAAGAAGAGTACCTGTTGCATGAGGTGCTCTTCTTCTCGTTTGTTTTTATACATAGAGTTGAGCGATTCGTCAACTCTATGTAAATTTTTTTTAATTTTTCTGCCTACCTCATCACAGTCAAGCGTTTATGTTCCCCACCTAACCCCATACTTAAGTAAGTAGATAATTCATTTTCTAGCATGTGCAAAGTATTATGGATATCTTGGCCTATATACTCCATCGTAGAAGACAAACTTCGATGCCCCAACACATTCTTTGTCAAATGCATGTTACGTTCAGGACTACGCATTAATGTGGTTGCTAACGTATGACGAAAACGGTGTGGGCTAACTGGAAAGCCACATTCCGTAGAGAAACGCCGAAAAAATGATTTCATAGGTTGGCTATCAATCATTTTTTCTCTATCTACTTCTCTATCTGATAGTCGATGTACATTGAAAAATATATCATTAGGCGTAGCCCCTCTTAATATCATTTCATTTAGCAAATTTTGCAATAATGGTTTCAGCGGGCTTAATAAGGCTACTTGGTATTCACAATGGTTTTTACTACTTTCGCTTCGTAAGAAAATGGCATTTTCTTCAAAATCAATATCTTTTATTCGAATATGAACTAATTGATTTAAACGCATACCCGTTAAATAAGCTTTCAAAATAGTAGATCACTTGGAGGGAACTCAGTCCAATTTTTGCGATCTGATTAATCGCCAAATCAAAAAAAATCCCAAAATGGACTG
>NZ_MKGQ01000119.1 GCF_001908105.1 Xenorhabdus eapokensis | reverse complement strand
TTTGCTATCGAGAAGTGCTGGGCACGGGATTTGTGGCATTTGAGTAATCGAATTGCCAGAAAACTGCTTTCTCACACGTTGGGTATTTTTGCCAATTTTAAACAAGGTAAAAATCAACGCGACTGGCTTCAACAAGCCAACGTTATAGGATGTTAAAGTCGAGCATCGCGTTTTTTTAGAAAATTTTATTCCATTTAATCGATGTTATATTTATTAATTTTAATAAAATCCGGCTCTTCCCAATTTGGTCCTTTTATTACTTTTTTTCCGTTTTGAATTAATTTCCTTTCTTGAAATAATTTCATGTACGTATTCAATAAAATTCCTTCAGCAATAGCTTCAAAACGATACTGGACATACAAAAGATCTATAGTTTGATAAGATTTCTTTAGTGAAAGATACATCAGTGTATCTTCAATTGATTCATTTTCTATCATTTTTTTTATGTAGCTCATAGGGAAATCCACCATATATTAATAGTCTTCATGTTCTGCAGCTATTGCAATAGCTTCAGGAGTATACAAAGAATCTATCTTTTCATTGATCTTATAGTCTTCTAGTGTAGCTGTATGCGTATTATTCCATGTAATAAGATCATTAGCTCCATCAGGAACACCTAAAGCTCTATAACGCTCTAGCTCTCTTGTTTCATGTGTATAAAATCGCTTATCGTAATCAGTTATTGTAATTTCTCCAGCTAGAATTTTCTCTAAGCGTTCAATCATGATTTGGTTTTCAATAGATTCATCAAATCTGCTAGTATGCAGTTTAACTTTGTCAATACCTTCTTGTGTAATTTCAATATTTCTCCAATCTAAATCCTGAATAGGACCACCTGCTTTAGTTGGGTCATAAGAGCGGCCACTGTATTTACCTTTTTCCGTTCCACCATATGGACAGCTTAAATAAACATAAACCGCCGGCACGCCCTCAATCGGGAAAACCAGAATATAATCCCGGAAATCACTCTCCTGTACCGGTGTGGTCGTCTTCGCTGGCCCGCGGTCTGTTCCATCCGATATTGGCGTTTCTGTTTTGTCCCCCGCCATTTCATTCGGATCTTGCTGCGGGTTACCCATCACACCGTCCCGCCACGTTGGCTGCTCTGGGATTTCCAGGCCGGGTGTTTGACCGGTCATGCTCGGATCATCAAGTGGCACGGTGTTGACATTGATTGGCGTA
>NZ_MKGQ01000118.1 GCF_001908105.1 Xenorhabdus eapokensis | reverse complement strand
CAGGGCGCGAGCATACTTTGGTTGATATCTATCCAAAGAACACTTGTGCACGATAATCATCACTCCAGCCTGCTTTTTTGAGTTTATTTCTTTGACTGGGCGCACCACAGTCACATTGTTTGACCATATTCAATACAAGACGCCGGAATAACGCCAAATTTTCAATGGCTCCCTCCAGAACAATGCGTGAATCATCCTCTTTAAAAACCACATCAAGGATATAATGCTGGCTATTCTCAATCCGCCAATGCTGGCGAATGTAGTGCCCTAATAACTTGTGCCGGGGAGACAGTGAACTGATATAGTAGGACGTCTCTACTGTGCCTTTGCCGTTTTCTGACCGATGCCGTTCGACCGCAATGATACTGCGAATGGTTGGCCATTTTTCTGCCATTTCAGGTGTAAATTGAGGTTTGAGCTGGAACACATAGCGCTCTTCCCGACGTCCATGCGCTTCTTGCTTCACTTCAGTGACAATTTGTTCTTTACCTGCATCAAACACCGACTGAAATTGTGACTGGACAGCTGCCCATAACTTAGGCTGATTTTTCTTGACCTGAACCACCACATGCGCTTTCTTTTCACTGATTTTTCCCAGTGTTTCACGCTGACAATGCAGGGCATCCAGCGTCACAATACTGCCCTTCAGATTAAGGATATCCAGCATTTGACGAACAACCTGGATTTCACCGTTTTTTGTGGCGGTGGCTTTCTGGCTCAACACTAACCCCCGTTCGGTGTCATACGCCGTGACCAGCTGGACGGCATTTTTCTTTTCATTCCGGTAGGCCCGTCTCAGGACTTTGCCATCAAAGGCGATGACGGGTTTACCGCCCAACTCACGCTGTTCATTAACCCAATTCAGTAGTGCTTCCAGTAAAGAATCCAGCTTGATAGCCCGCAGTATTCTGGCAATGGTATGTCGACAGGGGATGCCATGGGAAAACGCCCGGTATTCCTTTAACCACGTAATTTTAGCTTGACCATAAGTTTCAATGTCTTGCCATCCTTCGGCTCCCGCCATAATGGCACTGACAACAAGGAAAATAACATCAACCAGATCGTATTGACGATTAATATCAGAGCGGGTTTCTTTCACAACGGATAAGTGTTCAATCAGAGTCATAGGTCAGCAATGAGAAGGAAAATAAATCTCATTAGATCATGTCATTTGCCTTCATTCAAGAGGTGCTAAAAAAA
>NZ_MKGQ01000117.1 GCF_001908105.1 Xenorhabdus eapokensis | reverse complement strand
CAGGGCGCGAGCATACTTTGATTGATATCTATCCAAAGAACACTTGTGCACGATAATCATCGCTCCAGCCGGCTTTTTTGAGTTTATTTCGTTGGCTGGGAGCACCACAGTCACATTGTTTGACCCTATTCAATACGATACGCCGGAATAACGCTAAATTTTCAATGGCTCCGTCCAGAATAATCCGTGAATCATCCTCTTTAAAAACCACATCAAGGATATAATGCTGGCTATTCTCAATCCGCCAATGCTGGCAAATGTAGTGCCCTAATGACTTGTGCCGGGGAGACAGTGAGCTGATATAGTAGGACGTATCTACCGTGCCTTTACCGTTTTCTGACCGGTGCCGTTCAACCGCAATGATACTGCGAATGGTTGGCCATGTTTCTGCCCTTTCCGGGGAAAATCGGGGTTTGAGCTGGAAAACATAGCGCTCTTCCCTACGTCCATGTGCTTCTTGCTTAACTTCGGTGACAATCTGTTCTTTACCTGCATCAAACACCGATTGAAATTGTGACTGGACAGCTGCCCATAACTTAGGCTGATTTTTCTTTACCTGGACAACCACATGCGCTTTCTTTTCCCTGATTTTTTCCAGTGTTTCACGCTGACAATGCAGGGCATCAAGCGTCACAATACTGCCTTTGAGATTCAGGATATCCAGCATTTGACGAACAACATGGATTTCCCCGTTTTTCGTGGTTGTGGCTTTCTGGCTCAACACTAATCCCCGTTCGGTGTCATAGGCAGTGACCAGCTGGACAGCATTTTTCTTTTCGTTCCGGTAGGCCCGTCTCAGGACTTTTCCGTCAAAGGCGATGACAGGTTTACCGCCCAGCTCACGCTGTTCATTAACCCAGTTCAGTAAAGCTTCCAGTAAAGAATCCAGCTCGATAGCCCGCAGTATTCTCGCAATGGTATGTCGGCGGGGGATCCCATAGGGAAAGGCACGGTATTCCCTTAACCACTTAATTTTGGCTTGCCCATAAGTCTCAATGTCTTGCCAGCCTTCAGCCCCCGCCATAATGGCACTGACCACGAGGAAAATAATATCAACCAGATCGTATTGACGATTAATATCAGAGCGGGTTTCTTTCACAACGGATAAGTGTTCAATTAGAGTCATAGGTCAGCAATAAGAAGGAAAATAAGTCTCATTAGATCATGTCATTTGCCTTCATTCAAGAGATGCTAAAAAAGTATGCTCGCGCCCTG
>NZ_MKGQ01000116.1 GCF_001908105.1 Xenorhabdus eapokensis | reverse complement strand
GCTGGCAGCGCGTTGCGATCCAGTTTACCGTTGGCGGACATCGGGAAGGCGTCCAGCATCACAAACGCATTGGGTAGCATGTACTCCATCAATCTGGTACTGAGTTGTTCACGCAAATCTGCCGGTTTTAGCGTGATGCCGGTTGCGGGGATCACATAGGCAATTAAACGTTTGTCACCGGTGTCTTCTTCACGGGCGATCACCACGGCATCGCTGACGCCTTCGCAAGCCGCCAGTTGTGCCTCAATTTCCCCCAATTCAATGCGGAAACCGCGTAGCTTGACCTGAAAATCATTGCGCCCCAGATATTCAATCATACCGTTTGGCAACCAGCGTCCTAAGTCACCGGTTTTATACATACGGGCATCAGGCTGTTCACTGAATGGATCAGTGACAAATTTCTCCGCCGTCAAATCGGGACGGTTGAGATAACCACGGGCAACCCCGACGCCGGCAATATGGATTTCACCCCTGACACCAATAGGAACCGGCTGGCCGTGCGTATCCAGAATATAAATGCGGGTGTTGGGCAGCGGGTAACCTATCGGGATAACCCCGTTGAGATGCGATGAATTTTGCTGATCCAATGTCAGCGTGGTGGCAATCACCGTGGTTTCCGTCGGGCCATACGAGTTAATCCAGCGGCAGGATTGGGTTTGTGGATGAGACAACCAACTGATTAAATGGCGATATTCCGCTTTTTCACCGCCCACAATAAGGGTGTGCAGATAGGGGCTAAAGCCACTGCGTCCCGCTATCATCTCCTGTACCCAGTGGTGCCAGAAGGCGGTGGGCATATCTATAATGGTGATTTTCTGTTCACGCAAGAAGGTGACAAAAGTGATATCGGGTATCCGAATATGGGGCGGCCGCAGAACCAGCGTTGCACCGGAGGCCAGCGTGGGGAAAATATCGGAGACCGAGGTATCAAATGCGATGGTGGCAAATTGCAGGATACGATCCCCCAATTGTGGTTCACTGGTTTGATGCTGGGCATGGATAAAGTTCACCACATTACGGTGCTCCAGCATCACGCCTTTGGGTTGTCCGGTGGAGCCGGAAGTATAGATAATATAGGCCAGATGATGGGGTTTAAGTGGCACATCAGGATTATGTACCGGCTGTTGTGCCACCTTATTTCGCTGAGATTCATCATCCAGCAGCCAGACGGGCAGGTCTGCTGATGGTAACAGTTCCTGCAAATGTTGCTGCGTCAGCAATAACACCGGC
>NZ_MKGQ01000115.1 GCF_001908105.1 Xenorhabdus eapokensis | reverse complement strand
AATAGTGCCATCTTTTTTTCCGATGCACTGAATTTCGGGAGAACATCTCATGAATGCGATTAAAGTCATTGGCATTGACCTCGCCAAAAACGTTTTTCAAGTCTGTGTCTGGATGGCGGACGGTTCTGTCGCCTCGAACCGAAAAATTTCACGGCAAAAATTGCTTGATACTGTGCGCACTTTTTCGCCAGGAACCCTCATTGCTATGGAGGCCTGTGCAACTTCTCACTATTGGGGCAGAACCCTTCAGGCGATGGGATTTATCATCAGGCTTGTGCCGACCCAGCATGTTAAAGCTTTCAGCCATCATCAAAAAAATGATGCCAATGATGCACTGGCTATCTGCGAAACGGCCTGCCGACCCGGTATCCATTTTGTTCCGGTCAAGACGGTGGAACAGCAAGATATCAAGGCACTGCGCAGTGCCCGACAACTCATGGTGGAACAACGTACCGCACTCGCCAACCCGATTCGGGCTTTCCTCGCTGAGGAGGGGGTGATCGTTCCTGCTGGTATTCAGAAACTGCAACAGTACCTGCCTGAGATTCTAGAAGAGGAGAGCCATGAGCTGTCCTCTGTACTACGACGTTTGCTTCATACTTTGGGGGAAGACCGACGGAATCTGAACATTCGCATTCATGAAATGGATAATGAAATAGCGGTACTTTCTCGTCAGCAAAGTGGTTATCACCATCTGCTCACGATCCCCGGCGTCGGTCCTCTTATTGCAGCCGCCTTCGTGAGTGAAGTCAGTGCGCCCCAATTTGCCAATGGCCGGCAACTTTCTGCTTGGTGTGGCCTGGTTCCCCGACAACACAGTTCAGGTGGAAAAAACCGGCTGTCTTCCCTGAGCAAAAATGGAAACCGTCATCTCCGAACGTTAATCATTCACGGTGCCCGTGCCGTGATGCGTTGTGTTCAAAAACGGGATGATTGTCTGGGAGAATGGTTGAGAAAACTGATTGCCCGATGTGGGTTTATGAAAGCCACGATCGCTTTAGCCAACAAACTGACCCGGATTATCTGGCGTGTTCTGCGGGATGAAGTGGATTTTAATATGCAAAAAGCTTTTACTATTAATTAATTGAGCAACAAAAATAGACGCATTATCAAGTTTGCAAACACTGATGAGAAAACGGCTACCGTTCCTGTAATAGCCTGTTCTTATACAAGGTAGTGATATACCGATGTAGTGAGAAGGAAGCAGGGTGCGGATGACATCATGGCGCGGATAA
>NZ_MKGQ01000114.1 GCF_001908105.1 Xenorhabdus eapokensis | reverse complement strand
TTATCCGCCGAAGATGCGCAGTTTCTGGAAACCCGTAAGTTTCAGTTGGAGGAAATTTGCCGCATCTTCCGGGTTCCCCTGCATATGGTGCAGAACACTGACCGTGCCACCTTTAACAATATTGAGAATTTAGGGATTGGGTTTATCAACTATTCACTCGTCCCCTATCTCATCCGCATTGAGCAACGGATTAATGCCGGACTGGTGAAAAACAACAAGCAAGGGCAGCTCTACGCCAAGTTCAACACGGGCGCACTCTTGCGGGGTGATATGAAATCCCGCTTTGAAGCCTACGCGACCGGGATTAATTGGGGGATCTACTCACCGAACGAGTGCCGGGAGCTGGAAGAACTCAACCCGCGTGAGGGCGGTGATATTTATCTGACCCCGATGAATATGACAACCAAACCGGAAGACCAAACGGAGGATAAACCGCATGCCGATAATGACGAAACAACGGCTTGATGTTCCCCTGAAAATCAAATCCGTCAGCGACTCCGGTGAGTTCGAGGGCTACGGGTCGGTTTTCGGGGTGAAAGACAGCTACGACGATATTGTGTTACCGGGAGCGTTTGCCAACACCCTGAAACAATGGGGTGACAAAGGCAGCCTGCCCGCGTTGCTCTGGCAGCACCGGATGGATGAGCCGATCGGTATCTATACCGAGATGAAAGAAGACGAAACCGGCTTATATCTCAAGGGGCGACTGCTGATTGATGATGATCCATTGGCAAAACGTGCTCATGCCCACATGAAAGCCGGCTCGCTTTCCGGCCTGTCCATCGGTTATATCCTGAAAGACTGGGAATATGACCGGAGCAAAGAGGCATTTTTACTAAAAGAGCTGGATTTATGGGAAGTGAGTCTGGTGACCTTTCCCGCTAACGACGAAGCGAGGGTAGGCAACGTGAAATCGGCGTTTGCCCGCGGCGAATTACCCTCACAGAAAAGTATTGAGCGAGTCCTGCGCGACGTTGGACTTTCGCGAACTCAGGCCAAGGCATTTATGGCTGAGGGGTACGGCGCGTTGTCTCTGCGTGACGCTGAAACGGACGTGTCCATTTTGAATGCATTGAAAACTATTACTTTTGAATAATCACGGAGTCCATTATGGCAGTTGAATTGAAAGATGTTGAACAGGTCGCGCAGGAAATCAAGGGGCGCTTTGACGAGTTCAAAGAGAAGAATGATAAACGCTTTGAGGCGATCGAGGCTGAAAAAGGCAAACTGGCCGG
>NZ_MKGQ01000113.1 GCF_001908105.1 Xenorhabdus eapokensis | reverse complement strand
AACATTTTCGTGCAATAGCAACAAGATACGATAAGCTTGAACGGAATTACGCCAGTATGTTGGCTCTGGCGTTTATCATTGTCTGGTTGCCCATGTGGGTTGAATGAATTATGACCTTAAAACATCAACAGACCCTAGTACCTGCTGAGTTTTTTATGATTTTACTACTCAAATAAACATAAACCGCCGGCACGCCCTCAATCGGGAAAATCAGAATATAATCCCGGAAATCACTCTCCTGTACCGGTGTGGTCGTCTTCGTTGGCCCGCGGTCTGTTCCATCCGATATTGGCGTTTCTGTTTTGTTCCCCGCCATTTCATTCGGATCTTGCTGCGGGTTGACCATAATCCCGTCCCGCCACGTTGGCTGCGATGGGATTTCCAGGCCGGGTGTTTGACCGGTCATGCTCGGATCATCAAGTGGCACGGTGTTGACATTGATTGGGGTACCACGCTGGTTAAAATATTGAGGTAATTCCTGCGGTGATAATGCCTTATACATTGACGACGCGTTAGTGTACCAGACCAGTATAGGCGAATCCGCGCCATCCTCCCGAAATTCGTATGTTCCCGGTGCGGTTTGCTTCACGTGACGCACTTTAACCGTATCCATGCCACTTCCTTCGCGGGTAACCAAATACAGGTACAAAGTGCTAACAGGCGAAGTCGCTCTCCGAGTGCGAGAATTAGTCCGTCAGACATGTGAAGCGTTTGAAATTAGGATATTAGAAGATCTCGGCAAGGATCATGTTCATATACTAGTAAGTAGTCCCCCGACATTAGCGCCCTCAGAAATCATGAGGAGATGGAAGGAAGGACTGCGAGTAAATTGTTTGAAGAGTTTTCGCATCTGAAGAAGCGCTACTGGGACCAACATTTTTAGGCCAGGGGCTATTTTTGTGCCACGGTGTGCCAGTTAACGGAAGAGATGATAAAGGCTTATCTGGCGCATCATTTTGAACCCAACCCGGATGATAACTTCAGAATGGACAGTTGACGCATCGTTCAGCAGATGCGTATCCGGACTTTCAGTCCGTTAATCACTAACCCACCGACTTGAGTCGGTGGTTGTTGAGTTATCATGAGAATACAAGATTTCTAGATGGTGTCGTCATGAGAAATTTCGTGCAATAATAATGCCCCATCATTCCATCATAAGAGTCGATTAACCATGAGTACACCTGCACACCGCCGCCACGATATTTCAGATCGCGCCTGGAGCCTGCTTGAACCTCATT
>NZ_MKGQ01000112.1 GCF_001908105.1 Xenorhabdus eapokensis | reverse complement strand
ATCCAATAACTGAAATTCCAGCCAGTGTTTGAATGTATTGCAGGGAACACAATCTAATCTTCCTGTGTCACTCATTCGGTTAAATCCTTTATTGATTAAGTACGTTGTGCATCAATCTCGCTTCCTGCCAGAAAGTCATGGA
The DNA here is from genome assembly GCF_001908105.1 of Xenorhabdus eapokensis. The sequence goes on along the minus strand of NZ_MKGQ01000112.1, from coordinate 1,157 downwards.
GGGTCAGCGCCTGTAAACGTGAACCCTGTTGGCGGTGCTGACGCAGCCATTTTTCAAGGTCACGGATCAAAGTACCTTCGGGAGTATCCCGTTTCAGTGCCAGTTCGCCCTGTGCTTCCCACAGTTCATACATCAGCGTTTTTGCGAGTCCTTCCAGTGCAAAATCGGACTGTTCCCACGCGGCAATCAGGTGCGGCTCCAGTACAAAAGGGCGTTCAATCTGGCTGAACGGGCATTGTGCCGGTCGAAGAAAAACCGTCGGTTCAGGCATATCCACCATCAGCTCAGTGACCGGGTTAAGCAGAGATGTCCACTCTGTCGGCTGCATCGCGGGCATCAATACCCGCAGAATACGCGTATCCATGAGCCGGAAGACGACCTGTTCATCTCGCAGGGTCACGAGCTGGTGACGTTGCCAGTGATCCAGTTGTGCCTGCCAGCCCGTATCGCTACGGTATGCCCAGCCCCAACTGCCGTCACTGAACGCGCGGTGGTCGAGCAGACGAGCAAACGTGGACAGACAGTCCATTTTCGGCTGAATAAGCCACGGCCCCAGCTCCATCAGGTGAGCAAGCGATGTACCGCTATACAGGGGGAAAGCCTGTTCAACCCAGTTGTTCACATAGATCGTGTTGACAGGATTAGGCACCGAAAGCGGGTTGATCATCAGGTAAACTGGCGGTTTGCCAGATCCGCCCAGCCAGGTTGCCCAGCTTGTTTTTTGGGTAGAATCAGTCATGACTGACCTCCTAGCGGGGCTTTAATCACCCAGGCAGCATTCTCCTGAGCCTGCAATGCACAATATTTTTTGACCGGAAATTCCACCTCCGGCAATGGCTCCACGCCTTCCGGTAATTGCAGTGAAACCCCGCGACCGCTGCCGCCTGAACCTTGCCCAACATTAATCGGTGAGCAGAGAATGCCACCCGGTGTGACTTTCAGAAAACTGCCACCCACTTTCAGCGTGATTTCTGCTGCCGCTTCCAGTACGACCTTGCCGCCACTTTTCAGGTGGATTTCCTGCCCGCTGTCAATCACAGTCGCGTCGCCGGTCTGAGTATGCTGGCTGCCGGCAATCCGGTGGGAGACATCCCCTTCGGTGGTGATTTTGCGCGAACCGGCGACCTGATGATGGTCATCGGCGCGGATATCGTGGT
>NZ_MKGQ01000111.1 GCF_001908105.1 Xenorhabdus eapokensis | reverse complement strand
GGTTTATTCTCCTTGGCTGAATAAAATAGAGCGGCTATGGCAATCATTGCATGAAACCGTCACACGGAACCATTGTTGCCAATATATGTGGATGCTGATCAAAAGAGTTAAGTTTTTTTTAAATGCCGCTTCAGCAAATCAATGGAAAGGGATAGGAAATATGAAACTCTCATAATTATGAAAAGTTATTTAGATAAACGGGCAATACGGGAAATTGAAGAAAACACATTGCCACCTCAGAGCAAATGATACTGAGGTGGCAGGAGTACCCATCTGTACAACGAATTACTTGGTTGGACCAGGGAATGAGTCTGCGTATTTGATAGTAAAATCTGGGAATGAGTTTACGAATTGAATTTTATAATCCGGTGATGAAGTCACTATTCGCCATTTACCTGGAGAATTCGCGGAACTCGTGACGACTTTAACTTTCAGATCAGGTGATGAGTTAACAATTTTGACCTTATAGTCTGCCCCCGAATTAACGACTTTGATATTTCCATAAATTTTAGAAACATCGACTTTGGCTTTAGCGTAAGCGCCAAACGGAAGTAGTGATATGGCGACTAATAGGGCTGCTAATTTTTTCATGTGAACTCCTGTTATTAGTAAATTCATGATAGGTGAGTCAAATATTGTAACCCTAATGATACACATATTAATGAATTTTATAATAGGGAAATAAAATGCTGCCTTGGACGCCCATTGTAAGAGTGAACACTTCCAGCGTCTTGTCCCCATGATTAATAAATACAAACGAAAGGAGCCTACTTTCATATTCATGGACAGTGCGTTAACTAAAATATAAACACCATATCATAAGCGATTCATGAGAATTGCTCGGTTAACTCTATTTATTCGTCATCACATCCCGTGGTGGCTTTTTTATTCCTATACCCATTCCCTTGAGTGGCTACAGGAATAACCCATGCTGCCACCCGTTCCCATCGCGCACCCAACGCACACGGGATGGTGGCATTTTTATTTTCACCGCGCACCGAAAGCGCCAATCTAAACATCGAACCTAACCCTATCGAAATGAGCCTTCGAGGATGCCAGTAGAGCTGGCGAGCCTTCGGTGGGCTGGTTTCCTATTTCGGCGGAGGTTCATTTCATAGAGCAGGTAATACGCATGAGTAACATCATTCCATTTGAGTATGACGGTCATCCTATTCGCTTTAATGAAGAAGGATGGATCAATGCTACAGACGTAGCGGCTAAGTTTGGTAAGGAGCCTACAGCATGGTTGAGACAAATAGATGTATTGGAATATTTATCAGCCCTGAGTAGCAAGCTATTTTCTAATTCT
>NZ_MKGQ01000110.1 GCF_001908105.1 Xenorhabdus eapokensis | reverse complement strand
TGGTTCAGACAGTGTGATATTCGATTTCATAAGAACAGGCAATAAGTCATCTGATTACCGATTATAACACCAATGCAGATAGTTTATCTGATCAACTTAGTTGAATAAAAACATAATAGATGTTACAGCTATAGCAGCAATCCACCATATTACTTTAGAATCTGGAGGAAAAGTAATTGCTCCAATAAAAGAAAAAATAGCCATTAAAATGAATTGCCATTTAGAAAAAGAGCCTATAGCTCTTTCAAAGCTAATATTACCTGTTTCTTTTTTATAAGTTTCGAGCAACAATGCACTAAATGCACCATTAAATAAAGCCATAGAAAGGGCATTAAATATTTCTGCTAGCATGAAAACAGATTTATGTCCACCCACAGCAGTCATTGATAGCCATATTGCACTGAATAATGTACTAATTTTTACTGTATTTCCTCTGCCAAATTTATCTGCAAGATATCCAAATGGAATATCTGCAAAAAGTATTACTGCGGCCTGTATGGATTTTAGCCAGCCGATATCAGCAACAGTCATTCCTGATGACATCAAGTAAACTGTGGCTGTTGCACCAACAAGCATCCTTGCTGCATTAGTTGTTAACCCGTAAAAAATTATACCTCGGCTACCACTTAGTAATGTGAACATACTCGACACTCTTTATTAACTGGGCATTCTTGATATTCAATTTTTAACTCATTAGAATGAATTCCTATTCTTTTATTTACAGATAGAGGCTTAACACATCCTCCTAAATAGCGAATAATATCATTTGTTGCCATAGCTGATGACATTGCATTAACAGCGACAAAAGATGGAGCCTGAAATTTTTTATTTATTATTTCAGCATATTTATGTAAATCCATATGGTCAGATTCAATATCTGGAGCGATATTTGAATTACAAGCAAAACAACCAGACTCATTAGGGATATAGAATGGACCAAAAACAGAAATATCACCAATATAACCAATATTTATAAAGGGGAGTTTATTTTTTACAGCATATGAATTAACCCAGGAAACCAATTCATTGGGATAATCAGCCGATAGTGCTATTAAGTCAGCTTCAGGTAAACAAACAAGGTCATCTTGATTATTTATTGATTTTTTTATGGTGTTAACTTGAATATTTTTATTTCTTCTTTTTATTTCTCTTTCTAACACATCAATTTTATGAAAACCAACATCATCTTCGGTGAACATATGCTGCCTTGTTAGATTAACGCGATGCTCGACTTTAACACCCAATAACGAGAGTTTGTTGAAGCCAGTCGCGTTGTTTTTTACCTTGTTTAAAGTTGGCAAAAATACCTAATGTG
>NZ_MKGQ01000011.1:134518-137675 GCF_001908105.1 Xenorhabdus eapokensis | reverse complement strand
TGCTCTTTAACAATCTGGAACAAGCTGAAAATTTGAAACAATCGATGTTGTTGAACGATAACATTGATGAGTCTCTCAAAAACTCCAGTCCGAAGACACCTTCGGGTTGTGAGGTTAAGCGACTAAGCGTACACGGTGGATGCCTAGGCAGTCAGAGGCGATGAAGGACGTGCTAATCTGCGAAAAGCGCCGGTGAGCTGATATGAAGCGTTATCAGCCGGCGATGTCCGAATGGGGAAACCCAGTGCAATCCGTTGCACTATCCTTATCTGAATTCATAGGGTAAGGAGGCGAACCGGGGGAACTGAAACATCTCAGTACCCCGAGGAAAAGAAATCAACCGAGATTCCCCCAGTAGCGGCGAGCGAACGGGGAGGAGCCCAGAGCCATCAGCGATAGCAGTGTCAGGAGAACGGTCTGGAAAGGCCGGCAGTAAAGGGTGAGAGCCCCGTATCCGAAGACACTGGTATTGTGAGCTCGAAGAGTAGGGCGGGACACGTGGTATCCTGTCTGAATATGGGGGGACCATCCTCCAAGGCTAAATACTCCTGACTGACCGATAGTGAACCAGTACCGTGAGGGAAAGGCGAAAAGAACCCCGGCGAGGGGAGTGAAAAAGAACCTGAAACCGTGTACGTACAAGCAGTGGGAGCCTTGATTTATCAGGGTGACTGCGTACCTTTTGTATAATGGGTCAGCGACTTATATTCTGTAGCAAGGTTAACCGCATAGGGGAGCCGCAGGGAAACCGAGTCTTAACTGGGCGTTAAGTTGCAGGGTATAGACCCGAAACCCGGTGATCTAGCCATGGGCAGGTTGAAGGTTGGGTAACACTAACTGGAGGACCGAACCGACTAATGTTGAAAAATTAGCGGATGACTTGTGGCTGGGGGTGAAAGGCCAATCAAACCGGGAGATAGCTGGTTCTCCCCGAAAGCTATTTAGGTAGCGCCTCGTGAATTCATCTTCGGGGGTAGAGCACTGTTTCGGCTAGGGGGTCATCCCGACTTACCAACCCGATGCAAACTGCGAATACCGAAGAATGTTATCACGGGAGACACACGGCGGGTGCTAACGTCCGTCGTGAAGAGGGAAACAACCCAGACCGCCAGCTAAGGTCCCCAAGTCATGGTTAAGTGGGAAACGAAGTGGGAAGGCTCAGACAGCCAGGATGTTGGCTTAGAAGCAGCCATCATTTAAAGAAAGCGTAATAGCTCACTGGTCGAGTCGGCCTGCGCGGAAGATGTAACGGGGCTAAACCATGCACCGAAGCTGCGGCAGCGACATTTAGGTGTTGTTGGGTAGGGGAGCGTTCTGTAAGCCGGCGAAGGTGAACTGTGAGGTTTGCTGGAGGTATCAGAAGTGCGAATGCTGACATAAGTAACGATAAAGCGGGTGAAAAACCCGCTCGCCGGAAGACCAAGGGTTCCTGTCCAACGTTAATCGGGGCAGGGTGAGTCGACCCCTAAGGCGAGGCTGAAAAGCGTAGTCGATGGGAAACAGGTTAATAGTCCTGTACTCGGTGTTACTGCGAAGGGGGGACGGAGAAGGCTATGTCATCCGGGCGACGGTCGTCCCGGTTTAAGCGTGTAGGCTGGCATCCCAGGGAAATCCGGGGTGCTTTAAGGCTGAGGCGTGATGACGAGGCACTACGGTGCTGAAGTGACAGATGCCCTGCTTCCAGGAAAAGCCTCTAAGCCTCAGGTAACATTGAATCGTACCCCAAACCGACACAGGTGGTCAGGTAGAGAATACTCAGGCGCTTGAGAGAACTCGGGTGAAGGAACTAGGCAAAATGGTGCCGTAACTTCGGGAGAAGGCACGCTGGCGTCAGGTGAAGGGACTTGCTCCCGGAGCCGAGGCCAGTCGCAGATACCAGCTGGCTGCAACTGTTTAATAAAAACACAGCACTGTGCAAACACGAAAGTGGACGTATACGGTGTGACGCCTGCCCGGTGCTGGAAGGTTAATTGATGGGGTTAGCCGCAAGGCGACGCTCTTGATCGAAGCCCCAGTAAACGGCGGCCGTAACTATAACGGTCCTAAGGTAGCGAAATTCCTTGTCGGGTAAGTTCCGACCTGCACGAATGGCGTAATGATGGCCAGGCTGTCTCCACCCGAGACTCAGTGAAATTGAACTCGCTGTGAAGATGCAGTGTACCCGCGGCAAGACGGAAAGACCCCGTGAACCTTTACTATAGCTTGACACTGAACCTTGAGCCTTGATGTGTAGGATAGGTGGGAGGCTGTGAAGTGTGGACGCCAGTCTGCATGGAGCCATCCTTGAAATACCACCCTTGAATGTTTGATGTTCTAACGTAGGCCCGTTATCCGGGTTGCGGACAGTGTCTGGTGGGTAGTTTGACTGGGGCGGTCTCCTCCCAAAGAGTAACGGAGGAGCACGAAGGTTAGCTAATCACGGTCGGACATCGTGAGGTTAGTGCAAAGGCATAAGCTAGCTTGACTGCGAGAGTGACGGCTCGAGCAGGTACGAAAGTAGGTCTTAGTGATCCGGTGGTTCTGAATGGAAGGGCCATCGCTCAACGGATAAAAGGTACTCCGGGGATAACAGGCTGATACCGCCCAAGAGTTCATATCGACGGCGGTGTTTGGCACCTCGATGTCGGCTCATCACATCCTGGGGCTGAAGTAGGTCCCAAGGGTATGGCTGTTCGCCATTTAAAGTGGTACGCGAGCTGGGTTTAGAACGTCGTGAGACAGTTCGGTCCCTATCTGCCGTGGGCGTTGGAAGATTGCAAGGGGCTGCTCCTAGTACGAGAGGACCGGAGTGGACGCACCACTGGTGTTCGGGTTGTCATGCCAATGGCACTGCCCGGTAGCTAAGTGCGGAAGAGATAACCGCTGAAAGCATCTAAGCGGGAAACTTGCCTTAAGATGAGTCTTCCCTTACTCCTTAGAGGGTACTGAAGGAGCGTTCGAGACGAGGACGTAGATAGGCTGGGTGTGTAAGCGTTGCGAGACGTTGAGCTAACCAGTACTAATGAACCGTGCGGCTTAACCTGACAACACCGAAGGTGTTTTGGGCATGAGAGAAGAGAAAGTTTCAGAGAGAGAAAACAGCTTGTTCGGGATTGAAAACAGGATTTGTCTGGCGGCAAGAGCGCGGTGGTCCCACCTGACCCCATGCCGAACTCAG
>NZ_MKGQ01000011.1:0-134418 GCF_001908105.1 Xenorhabdus eapokensis | reverse complement strand
AAAGTTTCAGAGAGAGAAAACAGCTTGTTCGGGATTGAAAACAGGATTTGTCTGGCGGCAAGAGCGCGGTGGTCCCACCTGACCCCATGCCGAACTCAGTAGTGAAACGCCGTAGCGCCGATGGTAGTGTGGGGTCTCCCCATGTGAGAGTAGGGAACTGCCAGACATTCAATTAAACCTTTGTTGCTGGCATAAAAGGCAGCAAGGTAAAAAAAATCGGTGGTGCGGTAGTTCAGTTGGTTAGAATACCGGCCTGTCACGCCGGGGGTCGCGGGTTCGAGTCCCGTCCGCACCGCCACCGTATATAGAAAACCCCCTGAGAGATATCTCTCAGGGGGTTTTCTATTGCCTAATTTATAGTTTATTACTTATATCCTTCTTATATGTCTCTTAGCCAAGAGAAATTTACTCCTTGAATATGATACTTTTTTGATACTTATCAAAAATATTAATGTTTATTTATTTAATATTAAACAAATTACTCTACTAATTCTAATGAATAATTGTTTTATTAGCATATTGTGTTGTTATTATAGAGTTATACAGGTATGTTGGTTTTTTAAACACTAGAGATTGAAATCAATTACTAAGATGTCATATTAGTGGAGGTAAAAGGTGCTGAAATAAGCTGGGGGAAACTTGATCAGAAATAGTTATTTAAGAAGAAGCTGGGTGAGAAAAGATTACGCTCAAAAGAATTTTGCTGTGAGATATGCTGCTGGACAGCCTGTGGAACGGGTTTTTCCTACTTCTAAGCAATTACTTGAGGATGCATCGTTACCACGCGGAGAACCGCTTCTTGACCATAATTGCGAACTTTCTGTCGCTATCTGGAATATCTATAAACAACAACGCCCATCATGGCAACATGTTTTGGCTTCCTTGATTGAGAAGAGCGATCTTGTCTTGCTACAAGAAGCACAAACGACCCCTGCCTTATTGAAATTCATTACAGACAGTGGCTTAGTTGCGGATCAGGTTCCTGCATTTGCTATCCCTCAACATCCATCAGGTGTGATGACATTAGCATCGTCTTCACCGATTTATTGTTACCCACTGCGTGAAAAAGAACCGATATTCCGGTTATCTAAATCGTCATTAATTACGATTTATCCATTGCCAGATAAACGCCAGTTGATGGTGATAAACGTGCATGCCATTAATTTTAGTCTTGGTGTTGATGTTTATAGTCGGCAATTAAATAACATTGGCATTCATATAAACTTACATAATGGCCCCGTTATTTTTGCTGGAGATTTTAATGCGTGGAGTCGGCAGAGATTAAAAATATTAGAACGTTTCGCACATCGTATGCACTTGAAAGAAGTCTATTTTAATGATGATCATAGAACGATTGTTTTTGGCAAACCGCTGGATTTTATTTTTTATCGTGAATTAAAAGTTTCCCGTGCAACAGTTGTAATGACCGGTGCTTCTGATCACAACCCATTAATGGTGAACTTCTCTTTATAATTATAACGATTTCTTTGTGTAATGATAACTAATGGATAAAAAGCGTCGGTAATCTCCGACGCTTTTTGAAATATGATTATGATTTAGAAGAATATTTTTCTGATGGTTTCTTCTTTACACCGAAGAAATAGGCCAGAGTCAGAATAAATACCCAACCTAGACCAACATATAGTGCGTCTCGTGTTTGCTCAAAATAACCCAGTAATACGATGACACTGACCATGAAAACAAGCGTGATGATTGGGGCGATGGGCCACATCGGAATTGGGAATTTTAGTGTCTTGACTTCTTCCGCACTCATTTGGCGACGCATGGCAATTTGCGAGACTAAAATCATCAACCATACCCAGACGGTTGCAAATGTGGCAACAGAAGCGATAAGAATGAAGATCTCGTCTGGGATCAAATAATTCAGCACCACGCCAAGTAACAGAACCGCAGTCATGACAAGAACCGTCATCCAGGGCACACCATTACGAGTTAGTTTTTTGAATGATTCGGGAGCTTGTCCTTCTTGTGCCATACCATACATCATCCTGCCCGCACCAAAAATATCACTATTGATAGCGGAAATAGCCGCGGTAATCACGACCACATTCAGAATATTTGCAGCCGAATTAATGCCTAAATTGGAAAAAATCTGTACGAATGGGCTTCCATCCTGACCAATTTGATTCCATGGATAGATGCTCATCAGGATACACAGCGTTAAAACATAGAAGATTAAGATACGAAACGGAACCGCATTAATTGCCTGAGGGATCGTTTTTTCTGGATTTTTCGCTTCACTGGCAGTGATGCCAATGACTTCTATGCCACCAAAAGCAAACATAACAATGGCGAATGAGGCTATCACCCCACTGATACCATTTGGCATAAAGCCACCATGCTCCCATAAATTAGACAGGCCGGTTGCATGCTCAGTTGTTTGTCCGAAACCGTAAAACATAATGACAAGGCCGCCGATAATCATGGCAATAATGGCGGTGACTTTAATGATTGAAAGCCAAAACTCCATCTCACCAAAGATTTTTACGTGACACAGGTTCAAGGCACCAATAAAACATACAATGCCTAAAACCCAAATCCATTGATCAACATGCGGGAACCAGAGCTTCATATATGTGCCGAAGGCGGTAATATCAGCCAGGCAAACAAACAGCATTTCAAGAATATAGATCCAGCCAGTTAAAAAACCGGCCAAAGGCCCCAGATAATGGCTGGCATATTGCGAAAAAGAACCAGAAACAGGATGGTGAACGGCCATTTCGCCCAGTGCTCTCATCACGATAAATACGGCAGCGCCGCCGATTAAATAGGCCAGCAATACCGCGGGGCCAGCTTGCTGTATTGCTGCTGCTGAGCCATAAAACAGCCCTGTGCCTATTGCAGAGCCTAAAGCCATAAAGCGGATATGCCGCACGCTTAGACCCTGTTTAAGCTGATTTTCATTATTTTGCATTCGTTATTCCCATCTATCCTTTCAGCCTGAGAGTATTTAGGCATACGATGCTCTGTCTGGCGTGAGATGCCAGCAAAAGCAACCTAGTACGATACCATAAAGATGGATGTTCGCGGGATAGATATCTGTAATAATAACGGGCAGTTTATTAAAACCAGAGTTTTTTTATGATTTACCCAATAAATGAAATCTTCCAAACTTTACAGGGAGAAGGAGTGTTTACCGGTGTACCTTCGGTTTTCATTCGATTACAAGGATGTCCGGTAGGGTGTAGTTGGTGTGATACCAAACACACGTGGGAAAAAGAGGCTGATAAACAGCAGCCGATGGAAAATATCTTGCTGAAATCGCAAGACAGTGATCTGTGGGGCGTTGCCAGTGCAAAACAATTGCTAAACATATTCACTCGCCAAGGTTACAGTGCAAAGCATATTGTTATTACCGGAGGAGAACCGTGCTTATATGACCTACGTCCTTTGACGGAAACACTGGAAAGTGAAGGCTATCAATGTCAGATTGAGACGAGTGGTACACATGCGATTCAATGCTCTGACAAAACGTGGGTGACGGTTTCTCCGAAAGTGAAAATGCGTGGAGGCTATCAGGTTTTGCCTGAGGCTATGAAACGTGCTAATGAAATTAAACATCCTGTCGGGCGGCAGCGCGATATTGAAGTATTGGATGAATTATTGATTATGCTTGATGGAAATCCTAGTCCGGTTATTGCCTTACAGCCGATTAGCCAGAAAGAAGATGCTACCCGCCTGTGCATCGAAACGTGTATTGCCCGTAATTGGCGTTTTTCGATGCAAACCCATAAATACTTAAATATTGCTTAAATCTCATTCAGCACCAGGCTCTGGTGCTGAATCCTTATTCTCCCCGATAGATACAACCCGCGCTACAAGTCTCTTTGACCATGACAGCACTGAGTTGAGGCAATGTCGGTTTTAACTTCTCCCAGATCCACCTGGCTAAGACTTCGCTGGTTGGATTTTCAAGCCCGGGGATCTCATTGAGATAGTGGTGGTCGAGCTGTTCCCAGACAGGTTTAAAAGCCGCTTTGACATCGGCAAAATCCATGAGCCAGCCACTAAGCGGATCGACTTCTCCGGTGATTTCCAGACGTACCATAAATGAATGCCCATGCAAACGCCCACATTTGTGCCCTTCCGGTACGTGTGGAAGGCGATGTGCTGCTTCGAATTGAAAATCTTTAAAGATGGTTGTACTCATTGTGCTTTCCCCTGATTTCAAAAGGTCGGCTATTCTACCTGAACTTTGCGAGCTTAACGTGATTTTTCTGGAAGTAAAAAGCACAATGCTTAACGACTTTATTGATATATTAAATCTGTAAATAAAGTTAGGCATTTTAGTTATGAGATATTGCAATCCTTTCTTTAAATACCGCCCCTATTCTGGGATAACCTTAATCAATTCATGTTTATGGCTGGATTGATTGTTACATCTTTTACAACATGGATATTGGCTATAGCAAAAGGCACTGGGACAATGACCGCAAAACCACCTTCAATCGCATTACTACCTGTTTCTCCAGAACAATTATCACGCTTGCAATCTGCAATTAGCGATTTTTCTCCTCATCAATTAGCTTGGTTATCTGGCTATTTTTGGGGAATGGTAAATCATCAGCCACAAACTGGAGCAGAGACTCCCGCCGTTTCCGTACAGGAAACCGTGACTTTGCTTTCCGCATCGCAAACAGGCAATGCTCGTCGTCTGGCTGAACAGCTAAGAGATTCACTATTAGCTGAAAATATCAATGTAAACTTGATTAATGCGGGTGACTATAAATTTAAGCAAATTTCCCAGGAATGTGTATTGATTATTGTTGCTTCAACACAGGGTGAAGGTGAACCCGCAGAAGAAGCTGTAGCACTCCATAAGTATCTCTATTCCAAAAAAGCGCCATCAATGAAAGAGACGGTATATGCCGTATTTGGCCTTGGGGACACGTCGTATGAAAATTTTTGTCAGGCAGGGAAAGATTTTGACAGCCGTCTGCATGAGCTTGGTGCTCAACGCCTATTAGATCGTGTTGATGCTGATGTGGAATATCAGGAACAAGCTGTTCAATGGCGTCAGCAAATTACGGCTATTTTGAAGCAGCGTTTGTCAGTACAAGTAGATACTGCCACTTCATCGACTATTCCAGCGTATGTCAAAGAAATCCAAACGTATACGAAAGAAAGCCCGCTAACGGCCTCTCTGTTGATGAACCAGAAAATAACGGGGCAGGGTTCTGACAAAGATGTTCGTCATATTGAAATTGATATAGGGGATTCAGGGTTGAGTTATCAGCCTGGGGATGTCCTTGGCGTGTGGTTTGAAAACGATCCGGCTTTAGTGGATGAATTAATGTCCCTGCTTTGGTTGGAAGGTTCAGAGCAGGTCAATGTGCATGGAAAATCACTCCCACTGCGTGAGGCGCTGACTAGCCATGTAGAGTTGACCCAAAATACCGGTGTGATTGTTGGGAAATATGCAGCGTTGGCGAAAGATGAAAAACTGCTATCGCTAGCCGCTAACAAACAAGCATTGCAGCAATACGCTCAGACAACACCCATTGTAGATATGGTCAGATCGGCTGCTTCACATCCAGAAGCCCAGCAATTTATTGATTTATTGCGCCCACTGACACCACGTCTCTATTCCATCTCCTCTTCACAATCTGAAGTGGAAAACGAAGTCCACATTACCGTGGGAGTCGTTCGTTATGACATTGAAGGACGTGCCCGTACAGGTGGCGCGTCAGGTTATCTGGCGGATCGTTTGCAGGAAGATGACAACATCCGAGTGTTTATCGAACAGAACGAAAATTTCCGTTTACCGGCCGATCCTAATACACCAATCATCATGATTGGGCCGGGAACGGGGGTTGCTCCGTTTAGGGCATTTTTACAGCATCGTGACAGTCAGGGAGCTGAAGGTAAAAACTGGCTGTTTTTTGGTAACCCACATTTTGTTGAAGATTTTCTTTATCAGGTTGAATTCCAGCGCTATGTGAAAGAGGGCTTATTGACCCGCATTGATCTGGCATGGTCAAGGGATCAGCAGCATAAAATCTATGTACAAGACAAACTGCGTGAACAGGGAGAAGAAGTCTGGCGCTGGATTGAGGATGGCGCTCATCTGTATGTTTGTGGTGATGCGAATCGCATGGCAAAAGACGTAGAACAGGCCCTATTGGACATTATTTCACAACATAGTGGCATGGATGCTGAACAGGCTGATGAATTCTTGAGTGAATTGCGCCTTGAGCGCCGTTATCAGAGAGATGTTTACTAATATGAGCAATGTGAGCAAAGAAAAACCAGATCCTTTGATCGTCGAAGGTAAATTTGCAGACAGCGAACGCATGAAGTTGGACAGCAATTATCTGCGAGGAACGATTAGTGAAGATTTAAAAAATGGGCTGACAGGCGGATTTGAGGGGGATAATTTCCTCCTTATCCGCTTTCATGGCATGTACCAGCAAGATGACCGTGATATTCGGGCGGAGCGCGCAGAACAAAAACTCGAACCACGCCATGCCATGATGCTGCGTTGTCGTTTGCCTGGGGGAATTATTACCCCAAAACAGTGGTTGGGTATTGATCGGTTTGCGACAGAAAATACGCTGTATGGCAGTATTAGATTGACTAACCGCCAAACATTCCAGTTTCATGGGATCTTAAAAAATAATCTCAAGCCAGCACACCAACTATTAGCACAGATGGGGCTGGATTCACTGGCTACCGCCAACGACGTCAATCGTAACGTGCTGTGTACATCTAATCCGGTGCAATCTGCGTTACACCAACAGGCTTACGAGTGGGCGAAAAAAATATCGGAACATCTGCTGCCTCGTACTAATGCATATGCTGAAATCTGGTTGGATAAAGAAAAAATCGCAACAACCGATGAAGAACCGATTCTTGGTACTACTTACCTGCCACGTAAATTCAAAACATCGGTGGTGATACCGCCACAAAATGATGTGGATCTGCATGCCAACGATATGAACTTTGTCGCTATTGCGGAAAATGATCAATTAATTGGTTTTAACGTATTAGTGGGTGGGGGATTAGCCATGACCCACGGCGACAAAAAAACCTTTCCACGGCTGGCGAGTGAATTTGGTTTTATTGCACTGGAGCACACACTGGCAATTGCAGAAGCGATAGTCACCACCCAACGTGATTGGGGTAACCGAACTGACCGTAAAAATGCGAAAACCAAATATACCCTTGAACGTGTGGGCATTGAAACCTTCAAACAAGAGGTTGAAAAACGTGCTGGCGTGAAATTTACGACAATTCGCCCGTATCAATTCACTGGTCGGGGTGATCAAATTGGTTGGTTAAAAGGCATCGATGATCAATGGCATCTGACCTTATTTATTGAAAATGGCCGCTTGTTGGATTACCCCAACCGGCCATTAAAAACTGGAATCGCAGAAATTGCGAAAATCCATAAAGGAGATTTTCGTCTGACTGCCAACCAAAACTTGATTGTGGCAGGGGTGTCTGAGAGTGAAAAATCGCGGATTGAAGAAATTGCTCGTGCTCATGGCTTAATTGACGATAGCGTGACAACTTTGCGTCACCACGCTATGGCTTGTGTTTCATTTCCTACTTGTCCATTAGCGATGGCCGAAGCAGAGCGTTTCTTGCCGACTTTTGTCGATTATGTTGATGCGTTAATGCAAAAGCATGGTGTTGGTGATGAAGAGATCATACTGCGTGTGACAGGCTGTCCGAATGGATGTGGCAGGGCGATGTTGGCAGAAATTGGGCTGGTGGGTAAAGCGCTTGATCGTTATAACCTGCATCTTGGTGGAAATCGCATAGGTGATCGAATTCCCCGCATGTACAGGGAAAATATCACATCAGCAGAAATCCTTGAGATACTGGATGAATTAATTGGTCGTTGGGCATCGGAGCGTCATATCGATGAATGTTTCGGTGATTTTCTGATCCGTGCTGATATCATCAAGCCAGTATTGAATTCGGCCGTCGATTTTTATGATTGGCAGGAGGCCGTATGAGCCGACTGAATTTATCGGAGCTGGTGGCACTGGCTCCAGAGCAGCAAATCACGTCATTGGCAGAAATCAATCAACAACTGGAGGTGTTGGATGCCCGTGAACGTGTGAGATGGGCGTTGGAACATCTGTCTGGCGAATTTGTGCTTTCCTCTAGTTTTGGTATTCAGGCGGCGGTTTGCTTGCATCTGGTGACGCGGGAGTATCCTGATATTCCCGTGGTTCTCACCGATACGGGATACCTATTTCCTGAAACGTATCAATTTATCGATAAATTGACTGAAAAACTCAACCTGAACTTGAAGATTTTTCGTGCGGAACACTCACCGGCTTGGCAGGAAGCTCGTTATGGCAAGTTATGGGAACAGGGAATAGAGGGGATCGAACGTTATAACCAAATCAACAAAGTTGCGCCGATGAATTGTGCACTAAAAACGCTACAGGCACAAAGCTGGTTTGCAGGTTTGCGTCGTCAACAATCAGAAAGCCGTACCAATTTACCTGTGCTGGCAATTCAACGGGGAGTTTTTAAAATCCTGCCTATAATTGATTGGAATAATCGGCAGGTACATCAATACCTGACAAAGCATGGCCTTGAATACCATCCATTATGGGAACAGGGCTACCTTTCTGTGGGGGATACGCATACCACCCAAAAATGGGAACCAGGTATGAGTGAAGAACAAACCCGTTTTTTTGGCCTGAAGCGTGAGTGCGGTTTGCACGAAGGTTAAATTAATATTACAGATCACAACAATTTCTATTAGACAGCGCATCTCGCAAAAAGAAGTGCTGTTTTTTTATTCTGAATATCTTGCTTAATCGGCCTTATAGCATACGAAAAGATTATCTTATGCGATTCAGGAACAAATAATTACTTTTTGTCATTTCATAACCTGATCACAGCCTCATATATTCATCTTCTGGTCATCATAATAATTAAGAGCTATATCCTTTGTGACTTGAAATCCATAGGGTAGAACATGAACAGGCTCTAATGTGGGATGGTATTGTGGATTATTTACCTTTATTTATTGAGCTTAAAGCCCGATCTGTATTGCTGGTTGGAGGCGGAGAAATCGCCTCTCGCAAAGCAGACCTATTACTTCGTACTGGTGCAGCGTTAACGGTTGTTGCTCCTGAATTACATGCAGAACTGCAACAACGCCAGCAAAAAGGAGAATTTGAGTGGTTACAGGGAACGTTTAAAACAGAATATCTTGATGATGTATTTTTAGTGATTGCCGCTACAGACGATCACAACCTAAATCAACATATTTTTGCCGAAGCCAATAAACGCGCTATCTTGACCAACGTCGTGGATAACCAACCGCTCTGTTCGGCCATTTTCCCATCAATTATTGATCGCTCCCCGATTATTGTGGCGATCTCATCGGCTGGAAAATCTCCGGTATTAACCAGATTATTGCGAGAAAAACTGGAGTCTTTGCTGCCATTTAGCTTGGGTACGATGGCAAATATCGCGGGACACTGGCGCGAACGCGTGAAACAACGTCTTACTTCCATACGTCAACGGCGCCATTTTTGGGAAAAGGCGTTTAGTGGGCGTTTTGCCACACTGATCGCCAATGGGCAATTACAACAAGCAGAAGAGCAACTTGAACAGCAATTAGCGCAAGGTGATTCTCATCCCCAAGGAGAACTCACGCTGGTAGGCGCTGGGCCAGGTGATCCGGGATTATTAACTTTAAAAGGTTTGCAGGTGATCCAGCAGGCTGACGTTGTCCTTTATGACCATTTAGTGAGTACAGAAATTCTGGAATTAGTTCGCCGTGATGCAGACAAAATTTGCGTTGGAAAGAGAGCGGGTAATCACTCCGTGGCGCAGGAGGAAACCAACCGACTTATCATCAAATTAGCGAATCAAGGGAAAAAAGTGGTTCGCTTAAAAGGGGGCGATCCCTTTATTTTTGGCCGTGGTGGAGAGGAATTACAAGTTGCGGCAGCAGCAGGGATCCCTTTTCAAGTCGTGCCCGGTATTACGGCAGCAGTAGGTGCTTCTGCTTACGCAGGTATCCCATTGACCCACAGGGAACACGCGCAAAGTGTCACCTTTATTACCGGACATTGCCGTGAGAATGGTGATGAATTGGATTGGCCTGCACTCGCGCGGGGTAATCAAACATTAGCCATTTATATGGGGATCATGAAAGCAGCCTTGATCAGCCAAAAGCTGATTTCGCATGGTCGGGATAGTAATACCCCCGTTGCTGTGATTGGTTGTGGCACTCGTCCAGAGCAACAAGTATTGACCGGAACCTTATCCGAATTGGAGCGATTGGCACAAGAAACACCATCACCTGCCTTACTGGTAATCGGGGAGGTGGCTCAACTCCACCATCAGATAGGATGGTTTGAAGGCGGAAATGCTGCTGACCCAGTAAATCGCCCTGCCGTGATTGATTTAGTATAAGGAGTGCCCAATGGACGAAAAAAGACTGACACACTTACAGCAACTTGAAGCTGAAAGTATCCATATTATTCGGGAAGTGGCGGCTGAATTTGCCAACCCCGTTATGCTCTATTCGATTGGCAAAGATTCCTCTGTGATGCTGCATCTTGCTCGTAAAGCATTTTATCCGGGAAAACTGCCTTTCCCTTTATTGCACGTAGATACAGGCTGGAAATTTCAGGATATGTACGATTTCCGTGATCGTACAGCGGAAAAATATGGTTTTGAGTTACTGATTTACCGCAATCCACAAGGAGAGGCATTGGGAATTAATCCTTTTATTCATGGCAGTGCCAAACACACCGATATCATGAAAACAGAAGGATTGAAGCAGGCTCTGGATAAATACGGCTTTGATGCTGCATTTGGCGGGGCGCGGCGTGATGAAGAAAAATCGCGCGCCAAAGAACGCATTTACTCATTCCGTGACCGTTCCCATCGCTGGGACCCCAAAAACCAGCGCCCCGAACTTTGGCGCAATTATAACGGCCAGGTTAACAAAGGGGAAAGTATCCGTGTCTTCCCGTTATCTAACTGGACAGAGTTGGATATCTGGCAATACATCTACTTGGAGCAGATCGATATTGTCCCTCTTTATTTTGCTAAATCCCGTCCGGTTGTTCAGCGTGAGGGGACATTAATTATGGTTGACGATGATCGAATCGATCTGAAAGCAGGGGAAGTCATTAACCAGCGCAAAGTTCGCTTTAGAACACTTGGCTGCTGGCCACTGACAGGGGCGGTGGAATCAGGAGCAGAAACGTTGCCGGAAATCATCGAAGAAATGTTGATATCGACCACCAGTGAACGGCAAGGGCGGCTGATTGATAGTGATCAGTCAGGTTCTATGGAGCTGAAAAAGCGCCAGGGTTATTTTTAAGGAGTCCAGATATGCCAGCACTTGCATATAATGAAACCATTGCTAGTCAAATCAAGCAACAAGGCGGAGTTGAGGCCTATCTTCGGGAGCAGCAGGAGAAAGGATTACTGCGCTTTTTAACCTGCGGCAGCGTGGATGATGGTAAAAGTACCCTAATTGGACGTTTGCTACATGACACCCGCCAAATTTATGAGGATCAACTGGCAATTTTACAAAGCGACAGCAAGCGAATAGGGACTCAGGGAGAAAAGCTCGATCTGGCTTTATTAGTCGATGGGTTGGCGGCTGAACGGGAACAGGGTATCACCATTGACGTCGCATACCGCTATTTTTCCACGGAAAAGCGGAAATTTATCATTGCAGACACCCCAGGGCATGAACAATATACCCGCAATATGGCGACAGGTGCCTCAACCAGTGAGCTTTCCATTTTATTGATCGATGCACGTAAAGGTGTTCAGGAACAGACTCGCCGTCACAGTTTTATCAGTACATTGCTGGGTATTCGTCACTTGGTAGTGGCAGTCAATAAAATGGATTTAGTTGAATATCAACAAGATATATTTGAGCGGATTAAGCAAGATTATTTGCATTTTGCGGCACAATTACCTACTGACCTAAACATCTATTTTGTCCCAATTTCGGCGTTGGAAGGGGATAACATTGTCATCCACAGTGAAAAAATGGCGTGGCATACGGGAGAAGCGCTATTGGATATCTTGGAATCCGTAGACGTAAAAACAAAAGAGAAGGAACAGCCCTTGCGTTTCCCAGTACAGTATGTCAACCGCCCTGATCTTGATTTTCGTGGATACAGCGGCACATTGTCATCGGGCGTTTTATGGCAAGGCCAGCAAATAAAAGTTATGCCGTCTGGTGTGGTTTCTACAGTGGAAAGAATTGTCACTTTTCATGGCGATCTCACATTTGCCGTGCCTGGAGAGGCGATTACCCTCGTATTAAAAGATGAAATAGATATTAGCCGTGGTGATTTATTGGTTGCTGTTGAAGATCAAATGAGCGCAACTCGCCATGCTGTGGTTGATGTCGTCTGGATGTCGGAACAGCCACTGATTCAAGGGCAAAGTTTGGATATCAAAGTCGCAGGCAAAAAAAGCCGTGGCAAAGTCGATAACGTGCAATATCAGGTGGATATTAACAACCTGACCCAGAAAGTCGCGGTTGAGTTACCCCTCAATGCCATTGGGCGGGTGGAGTTTTCATTTGATGAACCTTTATTGCTCGACAGCTACGCGCAAAATGCAGATACCGGTGGCATGATCCTGATTGATCGTCTCACCAATGTTACCGTAGGCGCGGGATTGGTGCGTGAGATTCAGGCAGATGTTTACGAGGAGCCTAAAGAGTACAGTGAGTTTGAACTGGAACTTAACCAATTAGTTCGTCGCCACTTCCCGCATTGGGGAGTACGTGATCTATTGGGAGGAAAATAAGTGGCTCAGGAGAATATCGTCTGGCATTCACATGTTTTGGATAGGGCACTGCGGGAAAGCGCAAATGGGCATCCTGCACGGGTGATTTGGTTCACCGGACTATCAGGTTCAGGAAAATCCACGCTTGCAGGCGCATTGGAGCAGGCATTGTTTGCTCAGGGCATTAAAACATACTTACTGGATGGCGATAATGTGCGTCATGGCTTATGCAGTGATTTGGGCTTTTCTGAAATAGATCGGCAGGAAAATATCCGACGAGTCGGTGAAGTCGCAAAATTGATGGTTGATGCGGGGCTGGTTGTTCTGACCGCCTTTATTTCCCCCCATAGGGCAGAACGGCAAAAAATACGCGAATTAATAGAAGAGGGGCGCTTTATTGAAGTGTATGTTGATACGCCACTGGAGATATGTGAAGCCCGTGATCCCAAAGGACTGTATAAAAAAGCACGAGCGGGAGAATTGCGCAATTTCACCGGAATTGATGCTGCCTATGAAGCCCCCGAACAACCAGAAATCTATTTAGATGGTTCACAACCTGTAGGATCTTCGGTTGAAAAGCTGCTTTTTGCCCTGAAAAACAACCAAATCCTGCCAACTTAACCACCAAATCCAGCAAATTGTCATGAAACACATTATTATTGTTAGTGAAATAATGTGTTTCTACACTCAGTTAATGCAATGCATTTCTATCATATTGTGCAAGTCGGTTTTGCAAGTGGCCTAAAATGGTTTTGCGAATGATTTTGTCAATGGTTTTGTTGAGAGTCGGTGGCGTCATGCTTGCAGTTGTGGGATGATTAGCGGGTTTTCAGGGGGGGAGATGGGCAAACTAACGCTACTATTATTGGTTCTGCTGGGATGGTTGCAGTATTCGCTGTGGTTAGGCAAAAATGGCATTCACGATTATGCACGGGTTAAGGCTGAAGTCGATAAACAAGGGATTGATAACCTTAAACTGAGCGCACGTAATGACCAGCTATTTGCTGAAATTAAGGATCTTAAAGGGGGACAGGAGGCGATTGAAGAACGCGCTCGTAATGAATTGGGCATGATTAAACCAGGAGAATCTTTTTATCGTATGGTGCCAGATACCTCAAAACATAATGCGCAATAATCTTTAAATCAAAACCGTAAATAATAATCGAAATGAATAAGTCACAACTTCATTCCCCTGCTGATGTTTCTCTGGCCGAAATTATCGCCTTGATCCCTGCTGCGGGTATTGGTAGCAGGATGAAATCAGATTGCCCAAAACAGTATCTGAACGTTGCCGGAAAAACAATTCTTGAACATACCTTAGCAGCACTGTTTGAGCATCCTCGTATACAACGCGTTATTATTGCGCTAAATCCTGCTGATACACAATTTGCGCAATTACCCATCGCTTCTGATCCAAGAATTACAACCGTGATTGGCGGTGAAGAGCGAGCTGATTCGGTTCTGGCTGGGCTAGATTATCTGGCTGATTTGCCTACAGGCAGGACAACTTGGGTGTTAGTGCATGATGCTGCCCGTCCTTGTCTTCATCGAAATGATCTTGATAGCTTGCTACAGATTATTGATCACAACGCAGGATCTCCTGACGTATGTGGTGGATTGTTAGCTTCACCGGTGAGGGATACGATGAAACGCATGGTATCGCTATCAGAGACAGGATCATCCACAACTGACCACACATTGATTGCCCATACCGTTGACCGCAACGGACTTTGGCATGCTTTGACTCCACAATTATTCCCTTTGCAGTTATTGCGTGACTGTTTGATCAAAGCACTTGCAGATCAAGCCTGTATCACCGATGAATCTTCGGCGCTTGAGCATTGTGGTTATCGTCCCGTGCTGATCAATGGACGAGCGGACAATATCAAAGTAACCCAGCCTGAAGATTTGGCACTGGCGGAATTTTACCTATCCCAAAAAGCTAAGGAATCTATCGTATGAGAATTGGACACGGTTTTGATGTGCATAAATTTGGCGGAGAAGGGCCATTGGTCATTGGCGGTGTCCGCATTCCTTATGAACAAGGCTTAATTGCCCATTCAGATGGTGATGTTGCTTTGCACGCTGCTACAGATGCCCTATTGGGGGCGGCAGCATTGGGCGATATTGGTAAATTATTTCCCGATACCGATCCTGCGTTCAAAGGCGCAGATAGCCGTGAATTATTGAAAGAAGCCTACCGCCGTATCCGTGCGAAGGGCTATCGGATAGGGAACGTGGATATCACCATCATTGCACAGGCACCGAAAATGTTGCCGCATATTCCCCAGATGCGGGTTAACCTGGCGGAAGATCTTGAATGCCATATGGATGATATTAACGTTAAAGCAACAACAACGGAAAAATTGGGGTTTGTTGGCCGTAAAGAAGGTATTGCCTGCGCAGCGGTTGCCTTGTTGGTAAAGGAATGAGTTGGTAAAGGAATGAGTATGACTTTGAGCGAATTACATTGGCTTCATGGCCAACCGGAAGCGACCGGTATTGTTAAAGCCATCCCAGAAGATTTTATTGTCCGTGAAGACTTGGGATTTTCTCCTGATGGAGAAGGTGAACACGTCATGGTACATATCCGTAAAACAGGATGTAACACCCAATTTGTCGCGGATCATCTTGCCCGTTTTGCCAAAATACCCGCTCGTTCTGTCAGTTATGCGGGGTTGAAAGATCGCAACGCAGTGACGGAACAGTGGTTCTGTTTACATATACCGGGGAAACAAGATCCAGATTTCACGGCATTTCAACTTGAAGGTTGTGAAGTACTGGCAACGTCCCGCCAGAAACGCAAGCTACGGATTGGTGCATTGAAAGGCAATGATTTTACTCTGGTATTAAGAGAAATTTCTGACCGAGAATCTGTAGAAAAACGCTTGCAGCAGATAGCTCAAACTGGTGTGCCAAATTACTTTGGTGAACAGCGCTTCGGGCGGGATGGGCAAAATTTAGTTCAGGCTCAACGCTGGGCAGCTAATGAGATCCATGTCAAGGAACGCAACCGCCGCAGTTTCTACCTTTCAGCCTGTCGCAGCGCGATGTTTAATGCTGTTGCCAGCAGACGTATCGCCCAGGGTGAACACCAGAAGGTAAAAAATGGCGATGCATTACAATTAACAGGGCGCGGTAGCTGGTTTGTGGCTGATGAACCTGAATTGTCGGTATTGCAGCAGCGGGTAACGGATGGAGAGTTACAGATAACAGCGCCTTTACCGGGCGACAAAGCATTAGGAACGCAGGATCAGGCTCTGGATTTCGAACAACAAGGCTTATTGGATTACGAAGCTTTTTGGGCATTAGTCAAACGTGAGCGTGTGGAAAGCGCCCGTCGGGCAATATTGGTGAAACCGCTTAACCTGCGTTGGGAGTGGCAAGGCGACCAAACAGTCATTCTGCATTTCTCTTTGCCATCGGGTAGCTTTGCAACCAGTGTTGTCAGAGAACTGATCAATCAAGATCTTGGCTCTTCCCTTGATATAGCCTGAATGCAAAGCACTCTACAAAACTATCAACGTCATGCTAAGATCAAACACACACCGGTTAAATTACCCTGTTAACCTATTTTATTTTTAGTAAAATCAATGAGATATATCAATGCTGCGGATATTGCTGAGTAACGATGATGGTGTCACCGCACCGGGTATTCAAACCTTAGCGGCTACATTGCGAAAACACTATCATGTTCAGGTTGTTGCACCTGACCGTAACCGTAGTGGTGCGTCGAATGCCTTAACGTTGGATCGCCCTTTGCGCATCAACACTCTGAACAATGGGGATATTTCTGTTCAGGAAGGTACACCGACAGATTGTGTCTATTTGGGCGTGAATAATCTGGTACTCCCTCGTCCTGATATTGTCGTTTCTGGCATCAACTGTGGCCCTAACCTTGGTGATGATGTGATTTACTCTGGCACGGTTGCGGCTGCAATGGAAGGACGTCACTTAGGCTTACCCGCACTGGCGGTATCACTCAATGGTGACCAACATTACGAAACAGCGGCAGAAGTGACAGTGCGTTTATTAGCTCTGCTGCAAAAATCCCCATTGAGGGCGGGCAATATTTTGAATGTTAATGTACCTGATATTCCCATTGAACAAATCAAGGGATTTAGGGTGACACGATGTGGTCGCCGTAGTGCTGCTGAACAAGTCTATGCGATGGAAGATCCCAAAGGTAATATGCTCTATTGGCTAGGCCCTCCGGGAGAAAAAAGTGATTTTGGGCCTGAGACAGATTTTGCTGCAATAGAAGAAGGATTTGTTTCCATTACCCCTTTGCAAGTGGACTTAACAGCTTATAAAGCCCAGGAGCTGATAAGTGATTGGTTGGCAAAAGTCGGGGATATTGGGGAATGTTAAACCGATCAATGAAAAATTTGCTGGCGCAACTGCGTCAGCAAGGAATTCACAATGAGCACCTGTTGGAGGTTATTGGCAAAGTACCCAGAGAATGTTTTGTTGATGAAGCTCTCGCACATAAGGCATATGAAAATACTGCACTGCCTATTGGTCATGGGCAAACGATATCCCAGCCTTATATTGTCGCTCGCATGACAGAGTTGTTGAATTTAACCCCTGAATCCAATGTGTTGGAAATTGGAACCGGATCAGGTTATCAAACAGCAATACTTGCTCACTTAGCCAAACGTGTTTTCTCCGTGGAGCGGATTAAAGGTTTGCAGTGGCAGGCTAAGCGCAGATTGAAGCAACTCGACCTACACAATATCTCAACCCGTCACGGTGATGGTTGGGGTGGATGGCTATCAAAAGGGCCTTTTGACGCCATCATTGTCACAGCCGCACCACCCGAAATCCCGCAGGCATTACTCCAGCAACTTGCCGATGGAGGCGTGATGGTTTTACCTGTCGGCGAACGTACTCAGTTACTGAAAGTAGTACATCGTTATGGGAATGATTTTCATAGCGACGTTATCGAACCTGTCCGTTTTGTACCCCTAATTCAAGGCGAGCTAGCATAACCAGCTAATTTATTTGGGGGGAGTTTCAAATTAGCTGTTATTTTTTCTGAAATTAAGCAAAATGTTTCGCTTTAAATCTTTTGTAATCCTAAATTTTTATAAATCACTATTATTTACACTTATATTTGCCTTTATGGGGGAATAAAGTATGAATCTAGAAAACCTAATGAAAAAAATAAAATGGATAACCACCAGTGTCATGATGGGAATCGTACTGGTAGGCTGTAGTAATACACCAAATCGTCCAGCCCCAATAGTGAATATCGATACAAATCATGTATCAGATAATCATGCTATTAAAAGCCGCCATCCAGTGAATAATGCTGATAATAGCAGTTCATCTCAAGGAAAAATTATTTATAACCGTAACTACGAAAATATTCCCAAAGGAAGCTACAACGGAAGTACTTATACGGTTAAACATGGCGATACTTTGTTTTATATAGCCTGGATTACAGGTAATGATTTCCGTGACTTATCTCACATAAATAATATTTCAGAGCCTTATAGCTTAAATGTTGGTCAAGTCCTGAGAATAGGTAATCCAACCTCCAAAAATGGTGTATTATTAGCATCAAATACCACTAAATCTAAAATTAGTCAGGTTGATTTTCAAAAAATTAATGCGTATCCTGCAAATATTGATAGACCAAGATCAGGAAAGATGTTGCCAAATAAAGCTATTTCTCATGGTGACAATTCTTATTCAAAAGTATCTACAGCAACAGATACAGGAGTAAATAGCGCTATTAATGGTATTAATACTATTAATAGTTGGAGATGGCCGGCAGAAGGAAAAATTCTTGAAGGCTTCACTGATTCTCAAGGAGGAAATAAAGGCATTGATATTACGGGTAATCGTGGCCAACCCGTATTTGCAACAGCCAGTGGAAAAGTGGTTTATGCCGGAAATGCATTACGTGGCTATGGAAATCTAATAATAATAAAACATAACGATGACTACCTAAGTGCTTATGCGCACAACGACACAATGTTGGTTCGTGAGCAACAGGATGTTCAAGCGGGGCAAAAAATTGCCACTATGGGTAGCACTGGAACAAGTTCAGTAAGATTGCATTTTGAAATTCGTTATAAGGGAAAATCCGTAAACCCGCTGCGTTATCTTCCGCAGCGATAAACCGGGGCAGGGATCTGAAATTCCTGCCCGCATTATCATGGGTAGGAGTAGCTGATGAGCCAAAGTACGCTTAAAGTTAATGAGTTGTATGATGATGCGGATTTAGACGAAAATAGCATGGAAGCTGATGACTTTGATGAAGCGTTGCTGAAAGATGAGGATGATATAACTGGTCTTGATGAAGATCTGGATTTGTTGCAGGGAGTAAACCAACGGGTACTTGATGCAACACAACTTTATCTTGGGGAGATTGGTTTCTCACCTCTGCTGACAGCAGAGGAAGAGGTTTTTTTTGCCAGACGAGCACTGCGAGGGGATGTTGCTGCACGCCAACGCATGATTGAAAGTAACTTGCGATTGGTTGTAAAAATATCCCGCCGATATAGCAATCGTGGATTAGCACTGCTGGATCTGATTGAAGAAGGTAACCTTGGGCTTATTCGTGCAGTGGAAAAATTTGATCCTGAAAAAGGTTTTCGTTTTTCCACTTATGCGACATGGTGGATCCGTCAAACAATTGAACGAGCCATTATGAATCAAACTCGCACAATTCGCCTGCCTATTCATATCGTCAAAGAATTGAATGTCTATTTACGTACTGCAAGAGAACTAGCACATAAATTGGATCATGAGCCGAGTATCGAAGAAATTGCGGAAAAACTGGATAAACCTGTTGAAGATGTAAGTCGTATGATGCGGCTGAACGAACGCATTACTTCTGTCGATACACCAATTAGTGGCGATTCAGATAAAGCCTTATTGGATATTTTATCTGATGAAAATGATTCAGGGCCAGAAACAACTATTCAAGATGATGATATGAAACAGAGTATCGTGAAATGGTTGTTTGAACTTAACGCAAAACAGCGCGAAGTTTTAGCCCGTCGTTTCGGTTTGCTTGGATACGAAGCAGAAACATTGGAAGATGTTGGGCGAGAAATTGGTTTAACAAGAGAGAGAGTTCGTCAAATTCAAGTTGAGGGATTGCGTCGCCTTAGAGATATATTGCATACCCAAGGTTTGAATATAGAATCATTATTCCGAACTTAATTCTTTATACCTGAGAACGTATACCTAAGAAATTTCAAATTGCTGTGTAGTGGAAAATGGACGAATTTCCAGAAACAAAGATAATTAGACAACTTGGTGATGGCAAGGGGAATAGAAATTCCCGAAGTGACGGTTGGAAAGATAACGGTATAAAAAGATCAAGGTATATCGATGGTAATCCCAAGGTGGGCTAAATAAGCCCACCTTTTATTCATTTATTTATAATTTTCATTACCATTTGGCGTGTCATTTATCGATTTTAGATAATTGGAATACCACTGTGAAATTTAAAATCATGATCGGGAGTTTGAATAAGCTCTGCTTCAACCTGGCCGAAATAATTCACCCTATCTGTAATATCTTCTTTAGATATTGACTGAGCGAGCGTCAAATAATCTTGGTAATGGCGAGCTTCTGAACGCAACAGAGAAATATAAAACTTACCCAGATCCTCATCCAGATGAGGAGCGAGTTTTGCGAAACGTTCACATGAGCGTGCTTCAATATAAGCACCAATAATCAATTTATCGACCAGCGTATAAGGCTCATGGTTGGTAATATGCTGAAATAAGGATTTAGCATAGCGGCTAGCACTGATACTGTCATAGCTTATCTCTCTGGCATCCATGATTTCTAATACTTGATAAAAATGATGTAACTCTTCCTTTATTAATAACACCATCTTATCGATTAGATCCTGACTATAAGGTGATTTTGTCCGAGCGGTAATTTGCTTGGTGGCCTGATTTTTTCCTTTCAATGAATGGATATCGCCCACTTTTTTATAGGCAAAATCTTCATAGGGCTGAAACCACGCTAGCAGAGCATCGGCACTTTCAGGATCAACGGCATATTTACGAATTAAGAACATAGCACTTTGTGCCGCTTTTAATTCACATAGCAGATGATCGCGCAATAAAATTGGCAGATTCTCAGGCTGCCGCGCTTTTTCTACCCATTGATCGGGAGTTTCGCACTGTAAAAATTGATAAATGGGCGCTAATAGAGTGGTATCAAACTTCATGGCTGTTCCATTCATAGCTGTTTCATTCATTGTTAAACCATATCTTTCAGACGATAAATCCACTCCAATGCTTGACGCGGTGTTAAGGTATCTGGATTAAGGTTTTCCAATGCGTCAACTGCCGGAGATGTCTCTTCTGTCAGCAGGGTTAGCTGTGGTGTATCAACATGACCTGCTGTCGCACTATTGGAGAGTGATTCCAGCTCCTTCAATTTTTGGCGCGCACGCTTAATGACATCACGCGGAACACCTGCCAGCGAGGCAACAGCCAGTCCATAACTCTTGCTTGCTGCTCCTTCTTGCACACTGTGCATGAAAGCAATGGTATCGCCATGCTCGACAGCATCAAGATGAATATTGACGACCCCTTCCAGCTTCTCAGGCAGGGTTGTCAGTTCAAAATAGTGAGTCGCAAACAGTGTCATTGCTTTGATGCGATTAGCTAAGTTTTCAGCACAGGCCCACGCCAGAGATAAACCATCATAGGTTGATGTACCGCGACCGATCTCATCCATCAAAACCAGACTGTGTTCAGTCGCGTTATGTAAGATATTGGCAGTTTCGGTCATTTCCACCATAAAGGTAGAGCGTCCTGATGCTAGATCATCGGATGCCCCGACACGGGTAAAGATACGATCTACAGGGCCGATAACCGCTTTTTCGGCAGGAACAAAACTTCCAATATAAGCCATCAAGGTAATCAAAGCCGTTTGTCGCATATAGGTACTTTTACCCCCCATATTCGGCCCTGTAATAATCAGCAAACGGCGCTGGGATGAGAGCGTCAATGGGTTAGAAATAAATGGCTCGCTTAAGACTTGTTCAACAACCGGATGCCGACCGCCAGTGATCTGAATACCCACTTTATCGGTTAGTATCGGGCGGGTGTAATTTAGCGTTTCAGCGCGTTCAGCAAGGTTTGCCAGTACATCCAGTTCTGACAGTGCTTCGGCACAGATTTGCAAATCGGCCAGATGGGGCAACAACAGATCGAACAACTCTTCGTACAGGGCTTTTTCGATGGCAAGTGCTTTGCCTTTGGAAGTCAGCACCTTGTCTTCATATTCCTTTAATTCAGGAATGATATAGCGTTCTGCATTTTTCAGCGTTTGCCGACGAACGTAATGGATAGGGACTAAATGGCTTTGTCCACGACTGACCTGAATATAGTAACCATGTACTGCGTTAAAGCCCACTTTCAGGGTATCAATGCCAAGTTTTTCGCGTTCGCGGATCTCCAGTTTATCCAGATAATCACTGGCGCCGTCAGCCAATGCCCGCCACTCATCCAATTCAGTATTATAGCCCGTGGCAATGACCCCCCCGTCACGCACCAGAACAGGAGGCGTTTCGACAATCGCATTCTCTAGCAGAGTCTGCAATTCATCAAAATGCCCCACACGTTGCTGTAGTGCTTGAATATAAGGGGCATCTGAGGATATCAGAATCTGATGAATATCAGGCAATTGCTGGAAAGCATGGCGCATTCTGGCCAGATCACGGGGACGGGCGGAGCGGAGGGCAAGACGGGCAAGCACCCGCTCTAAGTCACCGACCTGACGTAAAAATGGCCGTAATTCATAACCGATTTCTTGTAATGCGGAAATGGCTTGATGGCGATTTTCCAGCATATCTTTATTGCGGGTTGGTGCATGCAGCCAGCGTTTCAACATTCGGCTGCCCATCGGGGTCACACATTGATCAAGTACCGATGCCAGCGTATTTTCCGTGCTACCGGACAGATTTTGGGTCAGCTCCAGATTACGACGGGTAGCGGCATCCATAATCACCGTTTCCTGCGGGCGTTCCATCGTCATGCTGCGAATATGAGGTAAAGTGGTACGTTGAGTATCTTTGACATATTGCAGCAAACACCCCGCGGCACGCAGGGCGAGCGTCGCTTTTTCCACCCCGAAGCCAATCAGGTCACGGGTGCCAAATTGCAAATTAAGTTGTTGTCTTGCTGTATCCAGCTCAAATTCCCACATTGGGCGTCGGCGCAGACCATGACAGCGTTCAATCAGCGCCATATGCTCAAAGGTTTCAGGATAAAGCAATTCCGCTGGGCGGGTGCGTTGTAATTCTGCGGCAATACTATCGTGATCGGACATTTCGGAAACGCGGAAACGGCCAGAAGTGATATCCAGCGTTGCGTAACCAAATCCCTGATTATCATGCCAGATAGCGGCGAGCAGATTATCCTGACGTTCTTGTAGTAAAGCTTCATCCGTTACGGTGCCGGGAGTGACAATGCGCACAACTTTGCGTTCAACAGGGCCTTTACTGGTTGCAGGATCACCAACTTGTTCGCAGATCGCCGCAGATTCACCGAGTTGTACCAATTTTGCCAGATAGTTTTCGATTGCGTGATAAGGAACTCCCGCCATTGGAATAGGCTGACCAGCCGATTGTCCGCGCTTGGTTAGCGAGATATCCAGTAACTTCGCCGCCTTTTTGGCATCATCATAGAACAACTCGTAAAAATCTCCCATTCTATACAGCAGCAGAATATCGGGATGCTGCGCTTTCAGACGCAGATATTGCTGCATCATGGGAGTATGGCTATCTATATCCTTTGCTGGAGATTCTTTCATATTGACTTGATTCAATTCTATTATTCCTGTTGACTCAGTTGGGTCATCGACGCTCAGTCAACCCATCTAAATGACAAAACCTAAATATAATCAGCTAAGGATGGAACGCTATAGACCTCATCCTGGGCGAAAACGCTATCTTATCATTGATAATCTGTGTGATTCATCTGTGGATGCGATTAGAGGATTTGAATGGTAGGTTAGCAGGATTACTCGCAGGTATGTATCAGATTTTTTCACAATTCGGCAGGATTGCGAAGCGGCTCGATTGTTGTTTGGTTTGAGTCATACGATCAAATAACAAATAATAAGAAAGCAGATGGCATAAAGCACTTGAATTCGATTAGAGATATTGAGAATTGACGGACTGAGAGGAAATTATCGTGGCTATTTACCAACCCCCTTACACTATTACTCCAGAAATACTTAATCGCGTGGTAGAAATCGCTGAACTATTAGGGCGTTGGTCAATGCAAAAGGAAACTTCTTCGCCTGTATTACGTAAAAAGAATCGCATTCGCACCATCCAGGCGTCATTGGCAATTGAGCATAATAGTCTGTCTACGGAGCAGGTGACGGCAATTATTGATGGGAAACGTGTACTGGCACCAGCAAGGGATATTCAGGAAGTGCGTAATGCCATATTAGCTTATGAAAAATTACCTGATTGGCATAGCTCCCGATTAACGGATTTACTGTCTGCACATCGGTTGCTGATGACTGGGTTGGTTGATCATCCTGGGCAATTACGACGGGGAGATGTGGGCATTTATCGAGAAAAACAGTTAATTCATATGGCTCCCCCTGCTAGCCAGATACCGCGGTTAGTAGAAGAGTTGCTGGCATGGTTGAAACAGACGGATATTCACCCATTGATCGCCAGTTCAATTTTCCATTATGAATTTGAATTTATACATCCATTTGCCGACGGTAATGGCCGTATGGGGCGTTTGTGGCAAACATTGATTTTGAGCGAATGGCGCCCTGAGTTAGCGTGGTTACCGGTAGAAACGTTAATTCATTATCAACAGCAGGATTATTATCATGTGCTTAGAGAGTGTGATCGTACCAGCGACTGTACGCTATTTATCGATTTTATGCTGGAAAAATTAGCCGAAGCACTTAAAGAAAGCCTGGATCTGCAAAAACAGAATTCTGTCGTAATGTCGGTAGAAGTGCCGGTAGAAATGTCGGTACAAATGTCGGTGGAAAATCCACAACCACTGAATGTTACGGCGCAAAAAATCTTGTTGGTTATTGCTGCTCATCCGGCCACCACCATAACCCAATTGGCTGATGAATTGGGGGTAAGCCGGCGCACAATCGAGCGAAATATTAAAATATTACAGGATATTGGGCGTTTGATTCGTGTTGGGGCGAAGAAAGGAGGCTATTGGCGTATCGGGTAGTTAAGAAAATTTTAGATAAATGTTAGCTTGAATTATTCACTATTGCAGATGCATGATTAAAAAGGAACCTACATAACTTGCATTAAGAGAAAAAATAATATGACGAGAAGCAACGGAATATTGATAAAAAACAGGGATGAAATAGAGAAAATGGAAATAGCGGGGCGCTTGACGGGTCAGGTACTTGAAGCTGTCCGCCCAATTATTGTGCCCGGTGTCACGACGCTTGAGATTGATTCATTTTGTCATGATTACATTATCAATACCCTCAATGCGATACCAGGTAGCTTAGGGCAATATGGTTTTCCTTATACGGTTAATACTTCAGTAAATCACGTTGTTTGTCACGGCTGGCCTTCAGAAAAAAAGCTGAAAAATGGGGATATCGTTAATGTGGATGTCACCGTCAAAAAAGAGGGCTATTACGGCGATAGCAGCATCACATTCTGTGTCGGGGATGTACCGTCCTATGCTAAACGTTTGGTTAATGTGACTCAAGAGTGCTTATATAAGGCAATTAAGATCGTCAAACCGGGCATTACTTTGGGAGATATTGGTCATACGATACAGCAACATGCTGAAGCAAATGATTACACGGTAGTACGTGAATATTGTGGGCATGGCATTGGCTGCAATATGCATGAGGAACCACAAGTTCTGCATTACGGCAAGATAGGAGAAGGTATTATCTTGGAAGAGGGAATGACTTTCACGATTGAGCCTATGATCAATCAAGGCAAAAAGGATATTAAACTGCATAAAGATGGTTGGACAGTAACAACCAAAGATCGTCGGTTATCGGCTCAGTTTGAACATACGATCTTGGTAACCCGTGATGGTTTTAAAGTGTTGACGTTGCGAGATGAAGAACGCGAAGCTTTTGAACGTTACTTGTCGATCACTCAATAAGTTATAATTTATGATGTGATAGTTTCCCCAATACTGTGTTGTGCAGTGTTGGGCTTATAGAAATTTAACTACGGCTATGTGAAATTACAGGGTGATTATGTCTTGGCTTTATAAAAACAAGAATCTCTCTTGTTTTATTTTTCTCTTTTTCCTTATTTTTCTTATACATAAGTGTTTAGGGTATCAACTAAAATTAATATATGTTTTCAGTGCTTGTGCTCTCTTTTTATTTTTGGCGTCTATCAGTAGACGAATATATGTCTTTTTGATTACGTTTTTTTCTTTGGTGGGAATGCTCTATACCCCAATTGGCCTCAATTACGGTTATCCAGACATCAATGCGGTAGGATCATTAATCTATACAAATAGGAATGAAACAGCGGAATATATTAGTGGCCTTTCTATTTCAACTTATTTAACGGCTATTGCTATTTTTGTTCTGATGATATTTTCACTTAAGCTAAATGTCACCTTAACAAGCAAAAGTAAAAAGTGGTTGTTTACCCTGTTTTTAGTTTCGGCTTTTTGGTCTCCTGTCAAAGGGTATATAAAATCGGGTTTTGAAGATAGCTCGAACCTTTTGAATACCAGTTTACCGGAAATTCGCTTTTTCAGTGATGCTTATCAGAGCTACCAGCAAGTCATGTCAGAAAATAGCCGATTTGCCAAGATTATTAAATATCGGGATGACTGGCAGCCAGTGGTGAAAGAAGAGAAATATGACACCTATATCATGGTGATTGGTGAGAGCGTCCGAAAAGATTTTATGAGTGCCTATGGGTTTCCGGATAAAAACACGCCTTGGTTGGATAACACGAATGCCACCGTGTTGACCAACTATATTTCTGCGGCACCATCGACACAATTATCGTTGACTAACTCTCTGGCGATCCGTGAAGCAAATGAAATTCAACTGAACAACAGTATTGTTTCACTGGCGAAAAAAGCGGGATTTGAAACTTACTGGCTGTCCAATCAGGGAATGAAGGGAGGGTTTGATTCTCCTGTAGCACTGATTGGGCAGCAGGCCAATCATTATACTTTTCTAAAAGAAGGCAATTCAGATGATCGCAGTTATATGCCGGATGAAAATTTATTGCCTTATATTCGCAAGGCATTAGTGAAGAATGAGCAGAAGAAGAAACTGATTGTTATTCACTTAATGGGTTCGCATCCCCAACCTTGTGTCAGAACGAACGATAAATATGGCACCTATTTTCATTCCCAAAATATTTCATGCTATCTCCAGAGTATCCATAATACGGATAGCCTGCTCGCTGACATTGAAAATATTGCCAATAAAAATCAATTGCATTGGACAATGCTTTACTTTGCGGATCATGGTTTGTCACTTGTAAATAAAAACACAGATAACGAGAATCTGACCCATAACGATAGTAATAAACAGAATTATCAAGTTCCTTTTATTATTACCGGTTATGACTATGCCATTAAAAGTAAAAGCACCAACAAACACATAGCAAGCAAAAATATCATAGATGCTCACCGCAGTGGTTTGAATCTACTGCCTATGTTATCTACATGGTTGGGAATTGAAGAACCTCGCTTGGTATCCAAATGTGCATGGTTTTCTAACCAAGCGTGTCCGAACCAACATACAGTGATTTCATTCAGTAACGAATATAAAGATTTTGACCATTTGAAGGATGACGCTATTAACTTCGATTGATGAAGAGACCTTCGTCTTGAGAGTTAATAAGTTAGTGAGTTATCTCACAAAACTTGGCTCATGCTTTATATGTGTGAACCACTGATTGGAGGATTTTGACCGCTCAATGTTGGTATTCAACCGCTGGGCAAGATCCTCCCCCTCTTATCAGGGAGAGTTTTATATCATAGTGCAGTGTGACGAGGAGTATATCCCTTTTATGGGCATCACTTCCTGCCGGCTGTATATGGTCGGTTTATGGAAAAGGAAGTAAAAACTAAATAATGACTTGCTGTTCGTCTTACTGTGGAAAAGGAAGTTTTATGAACAATAATAAATTGTTAAAACATATCCCCTGGATGATATTGGGGATAATTGGCGCATTCTGTCTTGGCGTTGTTGCGCTACGTCGGGGAGAACACGTTAGCGCTTTGTGGATCATTGTCGCTTCCGTAGCCGTTTACTTGGTTGCTTATCGCTATTACAGCCTGTATATCGCTACGAAGGTGATGAAGCTGGATGCTACGCGAGCAACTCCTGCTGTTGTCAATAATGATGGTTTGAACTATGTTCCCACCAACAAAAATGTCCTGTTTGGTCACCATTTTGCTGCCATTGCAGGGGCAGGTCCGTTAGTCGGGCCAGTATTGGCGGCACAGGTCGGTTATCTGCCAGGAACATTGTGGTTGTTGGCCGGAGTCGTGCTTGCCGGAGCGGTGCAGGACTTTATCGTGCTGTTTATCTCCTCCCGCCGTAATGGAGCATCATTGGGTGAGATCGTCAAGGAAGAGATGGGGCGTGTGCCAGGCACAATAGCGCTGTTTGGTTGCTTCTTAATCATGATCATCATTCTGGCAGTACTGGCCTTAATCGTCGTGAAAGCATTGGCGGAGAGTCCGTGGGGCGTATTTACTGTTTGTTCAACAGTCCCTATTGCGCTTTTCATGGGGATCTATATGCGATATATCCGTCCGGGGCGTGTGGGTGAAGTCTCTGTGATCGGC
This sequence comes from Xenorhabdus eapokensis, assembly GCF_001908105.1. The sequence continues at coordinate 105,862 of NZ_MKGQ01000011.1, read as the reverse complement.
ATTTTCCTGCTGATTGCCGCCATTTGGTTTGGTGGGGTTGTCGCCGCCGATCCTTACTGGGGACCCGCGTTGACTTTCAAAGATACCACCATCACTTATGCGTTGATCGGATATGCCTTTATCTCTGCATTATTGCCAGTTTGGCTTATTTTGGCACCGCGTGACTATCTGGCAACTTTCCTGAAAATTGGGGTTATTGTCGGTCTTGCCGTTGGGATTATCATTCTGAACCCTGAACTGAAAATGCCAGCCGTCACACAATATATCGATGGTACAGGGCCAGTCTGGAAAGGAACGCTATTCCCATTCTTATTCATTACTATTGCTTGTGGTGCGGTGTCTGGTTTCCATGCTCTGATCTCTTCGGGAACAACACCTAAGCTATTGGCAAATGAAAAAGATGCACGTTTCATTGGCTATGGTGCGATGTTGATGGAATCGTTTGTGGCGATCATGGCATTGGTTGCGGCATCCATCATTGAGCCGGGTCTGTATTTTGCGATGAATACCCCGCCGGCAGCGCTAGGTATTACCATGCCGGATCTGCATAATTTGGGTACTGCCGAAGCACCAATGATTATGGCCTCTTTGAAAGAAGTCACGAGTCATGCGGCAGCGACCGTGAGTTCTTGGGGCTTTGTTATTACACCCGATCAAATTCTGCAAACGGCAAAAGACATTGGTGAGCCATCCGTCTTGAACCGCGCAGGGGGAGCGCCAACTTTGGCAGTGGGTATTGCCCATGTATTCCATCAGATCATCCCAGCGGCAGACATGGGCTTCTGGTATCACTTTGGTATTCTGTTTGAAGCTCTGTTCATTTTGACGGCATTGGATGCCGGTACACGCTCTGGCCGTTTCATGTTGCAGGATCTTTTGGGTAACTTTGTTCCATTCCTGAAAAAAACGGACTCTCTGATTGCGGGTATCATTGGTACGGCCGGTTGCGTCGGCTTATGGGGTTATTTGCTGTATCAAGGCGTGGTTGATCCATTGGGCGGCGTTAAGAGCTTGTGGCCGCTATTTGGTATCTCCAATCAGATGTTGGCTGCCGTTGCGTTAGTATTGGGTACAGTTGTCCTGATCAAGATGAAACGCACCCGATATATCTGGGTAACGGTTATTCCTGCGGTTTGGTTGTTGATTTGTACCACATGGGCGTTGGGGCTGAAATTATTCAGTGATAACCCACGGCTTGAAGGCTTCTTCTTCATGGCGAAAGAATACAAGCAACGGATTGCCGAAGGTGGTGCAGAATTGACGGCTGGACAAATCAGTAACATGAATCACATAGTTGTAAACAACTACACCAATGCCGGTTTAAGCATTCTGTTCCTGGTAGTGGTGTATAGCATCATTATTTATGGTATCAAAACTGCGATTAAAGCAAGCAAAAATCCAGAACGTACCGATAATGAAACGCCTTATGTTCCGGTTCCTGAAGGTGGGGTGAAAATCTCTTCTACGCACTGATGCGATAAATTAATACCGACCAAATCATTTCGTATCAGTAACCGCTATACCCCACATAATTGACTTTGTATTATGTGGGGTATTTTTTATTGGGAAGCTGTTCTTTATAAAACAAGCCGTGGAGAACAATTTATGTTTGGTAATCTTGGTCGGGCAGGCAAGTATTTGGGGCAGGCAGCCCGAATGTTGGTGGGCATTCCCGACTATGACACATATGTACAGCATATGAAGGAAAATCACCCCGATAAGCCCTATATGTCCTATGAAGAATTTTTTCGCGAGCGACAGAATGCTCGCTATGGTGGCGATGGAAAAGGTGGAATGCGTTGCTGTTAGTGCAAAATCGACTAACTCATTAGCAATTTTTTAGCAGTTAAGAAGCACTGGGAAACGAAAATGCAACCAATATCAGTCACGATCCTGACCGGTTTTTTGGGGTCAGGTAAAACGACGTTGTTACGTCATATCCTCAATGTTAATCATGGTCATAAAATAGCCGTCATTGAAAATGAGTTTGGTGAAGTCCCCATTGATAATGAATTGATTGGTGATCGGGCAACTCAGATTAAGACGTTAAGTAACGGATGTATCTGCTGTAGTCGTTCAAATGAGCTGGAAGATGCATTATTAGACTTGTTGGATAGCCTGGATAAAGGGCAGATCAACTTTGACCGCTTGATTATCGAGTGTACCGGCATGGCTGATCCCGGCCCGATCACGCAGACTTTCTTTTCTCATGAAGTTTTGTGCCAGCGTTTTGTCCTCGATGGTATCATCACGCTGGTGGATGCGGTTCATGCGGAACAACAGCTAGATCGTTTTTCCATTGCCCAGGCGCAGGTGGGCTATGCCGACAGGGTTCTTTTAACCAAAACTGATGTTGCTCCAGTTCATGATGCTTTAGTTGAACGTTTGCAGCGAATCAATATCAGAGCACCCATTCATAAGGTTATTCAAGGTGAAGCCGATTTAGACTTACTGTTCGATATCGAAGGTTTTATGTTGAATGACAAACTGACGGTTTCGACACCCATTTTTCAATTTGCACCCAAACAACAAAATTTGGTGCAGTCGATTGTCATTAACTTAGCGTACCCAGTTGAACTGCCAGCCATTTCTAACCTGATGGAGGAGCTATTACTGAGTTTCGCGGATAATCTTCTGCGTTACAAAGGCATTCTGGCTATTAAAGAAGAGCCACGCCGGTTACTGTTTCAAGGCGTTCAGCGTCTGTATAGCGCGGATTGGGATAGAGAATGGCGTGATGGTGAAGTACGTGGAAGTGTTATGGTTTTTATTGGTACAGATCTGCCAGAATCGAAAATTCGTGAAAAATTTGCGAAATTGTTTGAATAATAATTGATTGAGTAATCATTTTTTGGCGTTTTACTTGTTCAGTTTTATTTCTTATTGAGCAGTGAAATTGTCATATAAATTCGCTGCTCAAGTTTAAATAGAAGTTTAATTTATATATTTACCCGTTAGACTTAAATATTTTTAAAGAACTAACTTGTCGCATTAACAAATGAAAAACAATAAAAATAAAATATATTTACAAGTTAAGTTTGTCATGCGTAAAAAATAGTAATTTATCTTAGGTATTCATAGTATTGTCTATTTTATCTGTCGGCAATCTCCACTAATTAATTTGTGGAGATTGTTGCAATAACAGATTATGTCAGTGAAAACAGCAGAAAAATAACATCGTTATTTAGAGTGAGACTCCCAAATTCTGGAAAAACGTTTCACATTACTGGCGGTATAAATGACGGTATGTGAAATATTGCGGTGTCCAAGATAGTCTTGAATCAAGCGGGTATCGCGCCCTAGATCGGCCAAAGCATAACCACAAGCGTGTCTTAACATATGTGGATGTGGCGAAACACTGACAGATGCCTGCTTCCCATAACGTTTTAATAATCCATAAACTTGTTGCCGTGAAACATGACCGGATTTTTGAGAGAGAAAGACCCACGGAGAATCAGCTTCCCGCCATTTTTGGCGAATATTTAGCCATTTATTTAACGCTTCCATTTCCTCTGGAATTAAAGGATGTGTGGTTGAAAGCCCACCTTTTAACCGTCTGATGTGAATAATTGCTGAATTTAAATCGAGATCAGATAGGCGCAGATTACATAGTTCACTTACCCTAAAGCCATGAATAAAACACATTAATAGCATGCAGTAATCCCGCTCAGCGTGACGTCCTTGTCTTGTTGCTGCCAAAATTGCGTCTATTTCGTATCGGGTTAAAAACTTACGTTGCTTCATGAAATTATCATTCCTATGAAATCAGAGAGATGAATTGTGATAGCAAGGTATTTAAGCCAATCGAATGCAATAAAACATTAATGTTTTTTAAATATGATTAGCCAAATACCAGATTGAATTAATTGGAATACAGCAAATAAAAAAATTTGCCGCTTATTTTTGTCTTATTTTTAATGAAAATGCTAATTGAAATCGTATAAATACGTGCTATGTGATTCTGATACACAGAATGAGGCAATCATAAATAGAATTCCATACATAAAAACAACTCTATTGAACTTTACAACTAATCATTTAGCCTGGTTTGCTTTTTAGTTTTTTATTCTTTTAAAAATCCATTTAAGTGTATTGAGTTTGTCTTTTTACTGCATTTAGTGGAAAAAGTAAATGATTTATCTAAGCTGTTTACATAATGCCTTATTATTGATTGAAAATTAACTGCTATTTGATGTTATTGAAATAAAATTTTTATTTTTTCTTTTTATTAGATTTTTATTCTGAATATTTGTGATTTTTGGATTAAAATTAGGGTTTTTTCGGATGAATCAGAAATAATATGTAAAATAACATTAGGTTAGAGGAAGCATTTTAATCAATTTACTAACATTAGTTATAGTTTCTATAATTTATCATTTCCTGTTTTGAAGTTAGAGTGTTGGTTGTTTTTTGGGCTGTTTGTGAAATTTAATTAAATAGATATTTTTTTATGATTAATTAAATATAGTGTCATAATTAAAAGAATTATTTAATGAATTCCGTAGATTTTGCAGAGAAGTTGATGGGGTGTAAAAATGCGCCTTATATCCATGAATAATGGAAATTTATGGCGCATTGAGTAAGTCTTAATAATAAAGCTGATCGTAATTGATGTTCTTAAACATTGATTTTTTAATCATACCCATGTCAGGAGAAGGCCAGGAAAGGAGAAACACATAGCAAGATCCCAGTAAAGATGATCAAGATGAGCGAAATCCCTTTGTAATGACGCAGGCCAGGGACTTTGTAGACCAAATAAGCCGGAATGAGGCAGCCAACGATGCCAAATATTGGGCTACAAAGAGAAGTAAAGCTCAATACTGGGGCATTCAGAAGGATCGCACTCCATGCCAATAAGATGGCAAAAACTATGATGCCTCTTTGAACCCATTTTTCATTGATCTTTTCGGCAGGCATCAGGCGACTAAGAACATTAATGGCAATTCCTTGACTGGCCTCGCGAAAGCCCAGGTAAACACCAAAAAAGGCAGTCATCACGGCAAAGACATTGAGCATAATACTGACGGCAATAACCCAGCCGCCAGGAAAGAACTGAGCAGCAATTGCGAGTGCTGAAATATTCTGTTCATAGGCTTTGAGCGCTTCGTCATGTCCCATTGCCAGCGTAAAAGAGATGGCATAGAAAAATACCGTACAAAACAGGATACCAAAGGCAATGTTCATGGCTCGCAATGCCTTGTGACGGGCAACTTCACGGTTATTCTCCCGATTGCGATAAGAAATCACCATTGGGCTAAGTGTTTGGATAAACAGGATAGATGTGAGCGTAAAAGGTAATGTGATGATGGCTTTCTTCAGCAATAGATCCAGGGGAGGCAATGCGCCGATATTGTAAAGATGCCACATACCGATCATGGAAAACCCTAATACTGCAATAACAAATAACTTTGTTATAACCATCAGGCTGGATATTTTGAACAGTAATTTCTCACCGCGGGAAGAGATAGCCACTAATACACAGATTAATACCAATCCATACAGTGGATTTTTCGACATTAATTCATCGGTGACCCCAAATGTTTGCAAGTAAGAAGCACTGTCATTGGTTATCGCGGTGGAGTAAACAAACATCCAGATCACCAGCATAATGAAGTAGAGTACACCTAGCAGAATTCCCCAGTTTTTACCAAGGTAACCACTGATAACACTAGGATAATCTTTGCATTCTGGTGATTCTGCAAGGGTATTGATAAAGAGTCGCTGAAAGAGATACATGGCAGGATAGCCAATAATGGAAGAGAGCAGAAAAACCCACAATCCCATCAACCCAACCTGAACAGGCAAGAAAACAATTCCAGCCCCGATTGCCATGCCAATACTCATAATGACCCAGCCAATATCGGTATGGTCAAATTTTATGGCTTTTTTCCATTCCTCCTCTGTCATGTTAGCGCGTTTGGCTGATGGAGATAACTGTGGCGTGACATTATTGTTTTTTGTTGCTGTTTTCATATCTTTTAGTAAGTGAATTATCGTGTGCTGATAGTCAATGATTTCAAGGAGAACAACTGCTTCATGAAGAAGAAATTGCAAAGGGAAATTGTGCAAAAAAAGAAAATTGTTGAAAACACCTTGTTAGAATTAAGTCCTTCTTATTGTTAATATTATGCGGCAGTTTAGGGGATTAATCTAGAATTTTTTACTGGTTAAAGGGGATGGTACATAGTTTAATCCTGTTTTCTGATAAGAAATAAAAGAAAATCAGTCTCTAATGAGCAAGCTTTCTTTTGCTATCATTTTAGGATAATAGAAATTAATGAAACAGTGTCATTGATAAAATTAAATTCTATTTCATTAGAATTAGTAAGATTATAAATAAAAATTGTGATTTATATTTTGCCTGAAATTAAGTGACCTAATTTGTTTTATGAAATTAAAATGCCGCAAGCAGAGTTGCGGCATTTTTTACACTTATTTTTACTGTTATTTTTTAATTAGACATCTAATCGCTTGGTTTGCCATTTTTTAGACTTCCAACGCCAGGCATTCACTAATCCACGTATCCACTCGTCGCAGAAGAATCCTATCCAGATCCCCAAGAGACCCATACCCATGGTAATCCCCAGAAAATATCCGACGGGAATAGATATTCCCCACATACAAATTAACGCGGTATAGAGTGGAAAACGGGCATCACCAGAAGCACGCAGGGCATTGACCATCACAATGTTGAACGTGCGTCCTGGTTCTAAAAAGACCGAAAGCAGGAACAACGGCAGAAGAAGTTCAACAATTTTCTGATCTTCCGTCATGACATAGAGAAGCGGTTCTCTGAAAATCCAGAATGCCAAGACGATGCCTACTGTAACAATCACACCAATTTTCAGGCTCTTCAGCCCCCGAAGATAGGCATCTTCAAAACGCTTTGCCCCAACAAGGTGACCAACCATAATCTCATTGCCAATGCTGATAGAGATACCAAACAACATAATGAACAGAGATAGCTGGAAGTACAGCGTTTGCGCAGCCAGAGACATTTCACCCATCAGGCCGATAAACGCCTGTGCAGTCATATATTGCAGGATCCACACCAAATTTTCACCCGCGGCGGGTAAGCCGATATGCAGGATTTTGCCCAACATATTCTTAGACCAGTTCACGAGTAATTTAGGCTCGAACTTGATCTTCAAACCACAAAATAGTAATCCACAGAGCAAAATGACAGCAACAGTGCGGCCAAATACCGTAGACCACGCTACGCCCTCAAGTCCATATTGAGGCAATCCAAAGAACCCATACAGCACGATCATATTGCCGACAATGGTAAGCAAGTTGGCAATCAACGTGACATACATGGCCGATTTCGACTTGCCATAAACCCGCATACAGGCCGCAAGAATAATCGAAATTGCTTCGGGTATCAGACAGATACCAAGAACATGCAGATAAGCGAAGCCATCTTCCATCAGATTTTCAGGCAGGTTCATGATATGCAGGATTTTATAACCGAAGAACACTGTGATCAGTGCACAACTAAAACCCAGCACAAAATTAAAGGCGATGGAAATATGAATCGCCTGACTGGCCTTATCGCGTTTTCCTGATCCCAGATATTGTGCGATGACAACGCTGCAACCTACGCTGATGAAGTTAAAAATTGTAATAAAAAGATCAAAAACATGATTACCCACTCCCATTGCAGCAAGATAAGAAGAAGAAATATGGCTGACCATGTATGTATTGATTAATAACGTCGCCATATGCAGAAAGATATCAATGAAAATCGGCCAACTTAATGAAAAAAGAGAGCGATCAACAACATCAGACTGATGCATTAGTAAAACCTATTTATTAGAGAAATGAGATTAATGGTCTTTTGTGGTGTGGTATACCCAGAAAGCATAGACGATTTTACCGGGTTTATTGATGAGTTGATAGACAGAACAGGTGATTTATATCTTTGGTTTGTCGAAGAATTCGATTGGATAAACAATCTCCTGCGGTAATTGCCGCAGGAGTCTGGTGTTGTAGAATTTGTTTCTAAAAGAGTCTAACAAACACGGTAAATTGGGTTATCTTACAATCGGATTGTTAGCGCTAATCTTGTATCTTCTCATCCAAAACAAACATCCCAATCGGATGAATCTCCAGATAATAATCCTCACCAACTTTTGGTTGCCGTTGAGTGGCATTGACTTGCAGTAGTAGCGTTTGTCCACGCCAGTCAACGATGACTTCATATTGTGCCCCCATATAGGCGACATGATTGACCTTACAGCGCTGGCTTTCACTGCCTTGCAAGTTTAAGGTAATAGCCTCAGGGCGAACGCCAACGGTGGTTGATGTCTGCATTGTGGTAAAATCGGCTGGACGAGGCAGGCGATATTGGAAAATTTCCACATAATCCGTCCCTAATGTGGCAGGAAAAATATTGGCGTCTCCCATGAAATTTGCCATAAATTTTGAGGTAGGTTGGCGATATAAAGTTTGTGGTGAACCCATCTGCATGATCTTACCCTTATTCATTACTAAAACTGTATCAGAAACGGCAAAGGCTTCACTTTGATCATGGGTTACATAGAGTGAAGTGATATTAAATTGTTGCTGTAACTCGCGGATTTTCTCACGCATATTGCGGCGTAAGTTGGCATCAAGGTTACTCAATGGCTCATCGAATAACAGTACTTTGGGTTTGAGGATAAGCGCGCGTGCCAAAGCAACACGTTGTTGTTGCCCACCTGATATTTGGTCAACATAGCGATCTTCAAAACCAACCAAATCGACTAATTCTAATGCTTCCTTAACACGTTGGCGGATCTCTGCTTTTGGCCGTCCCAGCATTTTCAGCCCATAACCGATATTTTCCCCCAATGACATATGCGGAAAAAGGGCATAAGACTGAAATACCATACAAATATCCCGTTGTTGAATAGAACGGTCGGTAACATCTTCACTATCGATGAAAATATCGCCCTCTGTTGGTTTTTCCAGCCCTGCCACCAGCCTTAGTACTGTCGTTTTACCGCATCCAGATGGCCCCAGCAAAGTCACCATGTGCCCTTGTGGAATGGCTAAATTCAGCGAATCGATCACGGTGTTATTCCCGAATTTTTTGGTCACATTTTTTAATTCGACAAAATATTGCTGTGTCATATCGTCACTCCGTGATTACTGGGTATTTTGGGCTTTTGAGCGGGAAACCCGCGCTTCACCAACTAAATAGTCAAATAAGAAAATTATCGCTAGCATGACCACAATCAGAATAGAGCCATACGCGATAGCCAAACCGTATTCGCCATCTTCAACGCGGTTCAGGATATAAGCCGTGGCGACACGAGTGTCCGGTGTCACTAAAAATACGATGGCACTGACTGTAGTGATAGCGCGAACAAAGCTGTAAACCAAGGCAGATAAGATAGCGGGGCGTAAGAGTGGTAGCAGAATATGCAAAATTGTTCTCATTGAACCTGCTCGCAGGCTGAGAGAGGCTTCATCCAGCGATTTATCAATTTGCCCAAGTCCTGCAATACCTGCTCGAATGCCAACAGGTACATTTCGCATCGTCATGGAGATGATGATAATGAAAGCTGTACCCGTGATATAGAATGGCGCGTTATTGAAAGCCAGAAGATAAGATATCCCTGCCACTGTGCCTGGAACGGCAAAACAAAGCATGGTAGTGAACTCAATGACTTTCTTGCCGCGGAATTGCTGACGTACCACGATATAGGCAATCAATAGCCCGAAAATGGCGGTAATGGGGGCAGCAATGCCCGCATACAGCAATGTATCTAATAACGAAGGCCATGCACCATCACTCATTCCCTGACCAAACAGTTTGATGAAGTTATCCAACGTCAGGGAGTAATCCACTCCCCAATTGACGGTGAAACTGCCATAGAAAATGCTGCCATACAGCAGGATGTTAAAGACCACCCAAATAAACAACAGAGTGCAAACGCCCCATACCAGAGAAACAGGCAAAGGTTGTACATCACCACGGTAAGATTTACCGGAAACCGTGACATAAGAGCGTTTGCCAATCCAGAGATATTGAATACAGAAAACCAAGAGTGAGAAGACCAGCAATGATGCGCCTAACGTACTGGCGGCTTGATAATCGAGTTGTGAGCCTGTGATATAGAAATAAATCTGGGTCGCTAGAACGTCAAAGTTGCCTCCCAAAACCAATGGATTACTAAAATCAGCCAGCGATTGGACGATCACAATCAAAAAGGCATTGGCGAGAGCGGGTTTGAGCAACGGAATAAAAACATGGAAAAAAGTTTGATAGCGATTGGCTCGCAGAGTATAAGCAGCTTCTTCCAGAGAGGGATGAATCGTCTTGATAGCACCATCCAGGATCATAAATGCCATTGGCGTAAAGGCCAGCACCTGGGCGATCCAGATCCCGGTAAAACCATATAACCAGTTTGTGTTGGTCAACCCAAACCAGGTAGACAGAAATTCTGTGATATAACCAGAGCGTCCCATCATGAGTGTGACACCCAAGCCGACAACAAACGGCGGCGTGACAATTGGCAGAATAGAAAATATTCGACCAATGATGGCTGAACGTTTGGCAACTCTAGTGGTATAAATTGCTAAAACTAACCCAAAGAATGTACAGCCCAAACCAACGGCAACGGAAAGTAACACGGAATTGGTAATAATTTTCAGGATATGGGATTGTCCGAGTATTGATATAAACGCGAATGGCGCGAAATGGCCGGACTCCTCCCGAAACATGGGGATAAAAATAGCGATACTGGGGAACAGAATAAATACACCAATCAACGCAATGATCGCGACTAGCGCACCAATGACGAAACTGTCACCTCCCAACCATTCTAAACGGGTCAGTGCGAGGGTAATAATTGCACCTAGTGAAATGAACAGGATAACCGTAGAATAACCAAGCCCGCGACCCGTCAGTGCTGCGCTGGTGATAATGAACAACACGCATAGCAAGGCGTATCCTGCATCAAAATAGTGGTGTTGGCGGGTAATACGAGAACGCAATAGTAATACAGATGGCAGCAGAAACCACAAAATGCTGATATTAATGCTATGCCAGCCGTAAGCTGCCAGAACTTCTTCCTGTGTTGAATCAAAAAGGCCGTAATCCAGACTCCATGATGGCAGCAGGGCAAATGACAGCCATGCCAGAATAATCCACCAGAAAACAGAATCCCGACCTTGCTTTTTCTGCAAGGTAAGGGTATGAGACATAATTCCCCCAATAAACTGTATAACGCGAGTATGTCAATCGTATTATCAGGCCGCGAGCACATATTGCTTTGATAGCTCGCTGCCTGAATGGATTTTATTGATGATTAGAGCGCTTATTGTCTCATTTTGACTTCAGTGAGCCATTTGTTGATCAGTTCCTTACGCACTTCATTGGAGCCATATTTCTCCATGTCATAATTGATAAGGTTTAACTCAGCAGGTTTTAATGTTATAGGAGATGCTTCTGCTGTGGTGTTGGTAAGGATCTGGTAAGATTGGCCTTTCTTCCAACTCAGCTCTTGAGCCTCTTTGGACAGCACCCAATCGACAAATAATTTGGCGTTATCTATATTACGAGCGTTTTTGATGATGCTAACACCACCAATTTCATACCCAGTACCTTCGCAGGGAGCAATTAATTGCATGGGCGCGCCATTTTCAACTTCCAGCGAGTAATCATGTAGGAAGCCAATCCCGATGGCTGTTTCACCACGCGCGGTATTGCGTGCAGGGGCAATACCAGATTTGGTATATTGGGAAATATTACTGTTTAATTTTTTCAGGTAATCGAAAGCTTCATTTTCTCCCCACAGTTGGATAAACGTTGCCAGTGCAGTATAGGATGTGCCTGAGCTTTGTGGATCTGCAATTTGAATCTCACTTTTATATTCTGGTTTTGTCAGATCTTTCCAGCACGTCGGTATAGGCAAATTTTTCTCTTTCAAACGTTCTGTATTTACACCAAAACCCAGAATTCCCATATAGACCGCAGAAGTGTAATTACCCTTGCGTTTTGCCGGATCACGGAATTGAGGCATGATTTGATCTAAGTTGGCAGATTTATAAGGATGCAGGAGATCCATTTCTCCCGCTTGGGAGTGGGGATCAAGTGTGCCGCCATACCAAACATCGGCTTGTGGGTTGCGTTTTTCCGCTTCTATTTTGGCTAATATGCTACCCGAACCATTGCGGATAAATGTGGTTTTAACGTTGTATTTTTCGCTAAAGGCACGTGTTTCTGATTCACAAAGGGCATTGGTGCCACTGCAATAAACAATGAGCCGTCCTGCTGCTTGAACATTGCTGGTAATGGCCGTGAGAGTTAATCCCATAACGATCAAGGAAGAGAAAAATTTTAGTTTCATTATAATTTCCTTACTGTCCATAATTTTGTATTTTACTTGTTTATACTCCAATCAATAAAGCAAGCGCTTATCGTTGTTTTATTTAAGGTAAAAAAATCATGAAGTATTTGGAAATAGATAATGGAGAATGAAAATTAATTATTCAACTTGGAATTGTGAATTTGTAATGTGAGTAACATTTTTTATTGGTCGATCAATTAAGTTTTTATTCTAAATTAATAACTGGCAGATTGATATTCTGCCAGTCAAATAAATCAGGTTGAATACAATTATCTATAGATCGGGTAAATTTCGGCCGTAATAGATTTCCTGTATCTCTTTTTTAAGTAAACGGGTGATTTCTCTCTTTTCCGTTTCACTTAGTTCTTCCGCTGTGGTATTGAACAAATATTCATTCAGATCGAATTCTTTCAGCATCATTTTGGTATGGAAGAGATTTTCCTGAAAAATATTCACGTCAATCATACGGTATTGAGATTGAATTTCTTCTGTCACATAATTCTGGATGGAGTTAATTTCATGGTCAATGTAGTATTTTATGCCATTAATATCTCTGGTAAAACCACGAACGCGATAATCCATTGTTACAATGTCAGATTCCAATTGATAAATCAGATAATTCAGAGCCTTAAGAGGAGAAATAACACCGCAGGTTGATACTTCAATATCTGCCCTGAAGGTACATATGCCATCATCTGGATGGCTTTCTGGGTAGGTGTGTACACAGATGTGGCTTTTATCCAAGTGAGCGACGACAGAGTCAGGGAATAGGACTGGGTTTTCTTTATTATCCACCAGCTTGGCAGTAATGGGTTCTTCACTAATCAGAATGGTAACGCTCGCTCCTTTGGGGTCATAGTCTTGGCGAGCAATATTAAGAATATTTGCACCAATGATTGAACAGGTTTCACTGAGTATTTCAGTCAGGCGGGTTGCATTATACTGTTCATCAATGTACGCGATATAACTGTCGCGATCGGCTTTCGTTTTTGCATAACAGATGTCATAAATACAGAAACTCAAGCTTTTTGTTAGATTATTAAAGCCGTGCAATTTCAGTTTACGCAATTTAGTTCACCTCCCGGTTAATGGGGGATTATTGGTTTTCAGATAGTGCATTCAGCAAGTATTGCGGCAGCGCAAAACTTCCTGCATGTACGGCTGGTGTGTAGTAACGGCAAGTTATGGCCGCATCTTCAAAGCGTTGTTGCAGCGTTGTCAGAGGCACTTGACGCAAGGCAGAATGCTGGGTTGCCCATGCAAACGTCATGATCCCGCCATAATAGGTTGGAATGGCTGCCTGATAAAAACTGCTGTCAGTAAAATAGTGGCTCAATTTTTTATGGCTATTGACGGCTTCATTCTGTTGAAGAAAACAGACACCATTTTGGGCAACAAAAATGCCACCGTCGTTTAAGCAATCAGCGCAGCCTGCATAGAAGTCAGAAGTAAACAGGCTTTCACCTGGTCCATCAGGGTCGGTACAATCAGAAATGATAACATCAAATTTTTCAGATGTGGTTTTGACAAACTTAACACCGTCTTCAATCACCAGCTTGAAACGGGGATCGTTATAGGCTCCTGCGTTATGGTTTGGCAAATATTGGCGGCAGAATTCGACTACACCCGCATCAATTTCGACCATGATAATACTGTCGAGATAGTGATGACGACAAACTTCACGCAACATCCCGCCATCACCACCGCCAATGATCAATACTTTTTTGGCCTGACCGTGGGCAAATAGTGGTACGTGGGCCATCATTTCATGATAGATAAACTCATCGCGCTCTGTGGTTTGGATCACACCATCAAGTGCCATGATGCGACCTAGTTCTGTATTCTCAAAAATAATTAAATCTTGATGCTCTGTTTTATCGTGATAAAGCACGTTTTCAACTGCGAAATACTGACCGAAATTGGGATGCAACGTTTCATACCAAATTTCTTTTTGTGACATGTTCCGTTATTCCCCCATTGTGATATTCATCGGTATTGAGTGCACGTATTAGGTGCACATAGTAGCCAATCGTTCACATGGTTGTCACTTAGTTTAAGCACGAAATTAACCTTAAAGTATTAAAAGGCATTTTTTACATACGAGAGCAGACTGAGGGAGTTCTTTGCTAGAGAGCGGCATTTAACCTCATGGGATAAGTTGATTTCCTTTAAATCGTTGTAACCTAATTGATTTAGTTTTTGCATTAACTGGCTATCATAGTTACTGAGATCCCACTTGTTACGTTGGGCAAAATAGATAATTGTGCGCTTAATTTGAAAATCTGGGATTTGGCTATAGCCGCAGTCATGTTTTAGATAGATATAAACGGCTGTCAGATCGGCGAGATCTTCAGCTTCATTCTCAGACAGCGCTTTTGCTGGTTGAGCAAAACTAAACAAAACAAGAATGTACGCGAATAAGGCAATTTTTTGCATAATTTCTATTATACTGATTTTTTACCATTTTGCTTAAATTAACATATTAATATCTTTGTTAGCCAAACTTTATTTGCTTAATTTTAATAAAATTACCGTTTTTTCTGCTAGTGAGAAAATTGGGTTATATGTTAATGAACAGGTTTGTTCTGATGGCAGAAACTAAGCCAAAAAAATCAATAACAATCTGGCTCAGATGGCTGCCAGTCAGCACGGAGCACTGGTGGTTGTATAACCCAGAATATTAAACGTACCCACTAATCAACTCACTTATGACAATCTTTACCAATACACCTTAGTCTAAGCTTGGCTTCTTCTTTTACCGCAATCGATACCTTCTGGTATACTCCGCAAAATATTTTGTTCTCATGTTTTCTTATGTGTGCGTATTTGTGCGGCGAACTGTGTATCAATCGGTGTATCAGTTTTAAAAAGTTATCACATAACCTGACATGAATTTGTTATTAAAACAAATGGTTATATTAATGAAGAAACATATTGTAGAAGTGATGATCTCCGAACAGGAGGTTAAGCAACGTATTGCTGAGTTGGGACAACAGATTACAGAGCACTATCGTCATAGTGATCGTGAATTAGTGTTGATTGGCCTGTTGAGAGGATCGTTTATCTTTATGGCCGATTTATGTCGTGAAATTCAGGTTCCTCATGAAGTGGATTTTATGACTGCATCCAGCTATGGCAATGAGATGAGTTCTACCCGTGATGTGAAAATTCTCAAGGATCTGGATGAAGACATTCGTGGTAAAGATGTGTTGATCGTCGAAGATATTATCGATTCAGGCAACACACTGAACAAAATCCGCGAGATTCTCGCACTGCGTGAACCTAATTCACTGGCAATTTGTACTTTGTTGAATAAACCATCGCGTCGTGAAGTTGATGTGCCAGTTGAATGGATTGGTTATTCAATTGAAGATAAATTTGTCGTCGGTTACGGCATTGATTATGCACAGCATTATCGCCATCTGCCTTATATTGGGCATGTCACTCTGTTAGAAGATTAATTTCTGCGACAAACAGAAATAATCAATATGATATAAGCAAATGGCAGCAAAAAAGCTGCCATTTGTTTTTATAATTAATAAGTTGTCCTTAGATCTGCTATTTAGCCTGGGATAACTTGGAAACCGCCTGACGGTAATTGAGTTCCAATTTTTCACGACTGTCAGCGGTAATATCCAGATCATGTAATTCACCATCCTTTAAACCATATACCCAACCATGAATCATCACTTTCTGCCCACGTTTCCATGCAGATTGCATAATGGTTGAATGGCCGAGGTTGTAAACTTGTTCAATAACATTCAATTCACACAAGCGATTCAGCCTATCATTAGGAGGTAACTCACCAAGCATGGAACTGTGTTTGTACCATAAATCACGGATATGGAGCAGCCAGTTATTGATTAAGCCCAATTCAGTCCCATTCACGGCAGCTTCAATACCACCACAACCGTAGTGACCACAGATAATAATGTGTTCAACCTGTAAAACATCAACGGCATATTGTACAACAGATAAACAGTTTAAATCGGTATGGATCACAAGGTTAGCGACGTTTCGATGAACAAAAAGATCGCCTGGGGCTGCATCAATCAGTTTTTCGGCAGGTACTCGGCTATCAGAGCAGCCTATCCATAAAAAATGAGGTTTTTGTGCTTTTGATAATTCTTTGAAAAAAAGTGGGTTTTCTTCGTTTACGGATTTTGACCACTGCTTGTTCCTGGCAAACAGCTCTTCAATTTTTCTCATCATAACAAATGGCCTGGTAACATTTTTGAGATAGAATCATATACAACATTAATTGAGAATTTAATATTTAATTGAAGCATGTTTTTTATTTCCCCCTACCATTGCTAAGAAATAGGGGAAAAATAATGGCATAATTTCTATCTTGCAGCAGTCAGGAATAGCAAATAATAAAGGTATTTTTTACTTATGGTTTACGCATTGGAATTGACGCAGCTCACGAAAGTCTATGAGACTGGAGTGAAAGCGCTGCGGGGAATTGATTTGCGTGTAGAAGAAGGTGATTTCTACGCGCTTTTGGGGCCAAATGGCGCTGGGAAATCTACCACGATAGGTATTATTAGTTCCTTGGTTAATAAGAGTGGGGGTAAGGTCAAGGTCTTTGGTTACGATATTGATACGGCTCTCGTCAATGCTAAACGGCAGCTTGGCCTTGTTCCACAGGAATTTAATTTCAACCCGTTCGAGACGGTGATTCAGATTGTATTAAACCAGGCGGGATATTATGGTGTTCCGCGCAATGTGGCATTGGAGAGAGCGGAAACCTACCTTACTCAATTGGATCTCTGGGGAAAGCGCAACGAGCGGGCAATTCGTTTATCGGGTGGGATGAAACGGCGTTTAATGATTGCCCGTGCTTTAATGCACCAGCCAAAATTGTTAATTCTTGATGAACCTACGGCGGGAGTGGATATTGAATTGCGCCGATCTATGTGGGAATTTTTGAAAGAATTGAATGCGCAGGGAACTACCATCATTCTGACGACTCACTATCTTGAAGAGGCTGAGATGTTGTGCCGAAACATCGGCATTATCCAACATGGTGAGCTGGTGGAAAATACAAGCATGAAAAACCTGCTTAGCCAACTTGAATGTGAAACATTCTTGCTCGATTTATCACCGAAAGGGACGAAGCCTATTGTTGAAGGCTACGACTACCGTCAAATTGATGCAGTAACACTGGAAGTGGATGTAAAACGTGGTCAGGGATTAAATGATGTTTTCACCCAGCTAAGTACACAGGGCATACAAATCAGCAGCATGCGTAACAAAGCGAATCGTCTGGAAGAACTGTTTGTCGGACTAACCAATAATAATCAAGGAGATAGATGATGTTCCAACTATATTGGGTAGCTCTGAAAACCATTTGGATTAAAGAGGTCACTCGTTTTGGTCGTATTTGGGTGCAGACATTACTGCCGCCTGTGATCACTATGTCCCTTTATTTCGTCATCTTCGGCAATCTGGTTGGCTCCCGTATTGGCGAAATGGGTGGCTTTGGTTATATGCAGTTTATTGTGCCAGGGCTGATAATGATGTCAGTGATCACCAACTCTTACGCTAACGTTTCTTCATCTTTCTTCGGCGCTAAATTTCAGCGCAGTATTGAAGAAGTGCTGGTTGCTCCGGTTCCAACCCATATCATCATTGCTGGATTTGTTGGGGGCGGAGTAGCCCGTGGGGTATGCGTTGGCATTATGGTGACATCGGTTTCCCTATTGTTTGTACCATTACAGATACATTCATGGGGCATGGTGGTGATCACTTTGCTGGCAACGTCGATCCTCTTTTCATTGGCGGGGCTGCTGAATGCTATTTTTGCGAAAACATTCGATGATATTAGTATTATTCCAACATTTGTTCTGACACCGTTGACCTATTTAGGCGGCGTATTCTACTCCCTTACCTTGTTGCCTGCTTTTTGGCAGATAGTGTCAAAGCTTAATCCGATCGTCTATATGGTCAGTGGTTTCCGCTACGGTTTTCTCGGTATTATGGATGTTTCTCTGGTGATGACATTAGGTATGTTGGGGATCTTTATTGTTGGATTCTATGCATTGGCCTGGTATCTCATTGAATCAGGGCGAGGGCTAAGAACCTAATAGCCAAAATTTATACTCCGCCGTTGATTGCGGCGGAGTGAGGGATACATGCAGCCCATAAAATCAGTCAGCTAAATCAACCTGTTGATTATCAATCAGTCGTGTTTGACCTAACCATGCAGCCATTAGGATCACGGCTTTTTTACTTTGTGCTGTTAATGGCATCAGGTTTTCTGCATCACGGATAAATAACTCATCCGGCATAAAGCCTTCTTCACGCAAATGTGCAGATGCCTGTTCAATGAGTCGTTCAGTATCCCGTTCGCCATTTTTCAGCTTTTCTGCCATCGATTGCATAATTTTGTGCAGCAAAGGCGCAGTTTTTTTCTCTTCAGCGGGCAGAAGATTATTACGCGAACTCAGCGCCAATCCATTTTTATCACGGACGATCGGCACGGAAACTAATGTAATATCGTAAGCCATATCGGCAATCATCTTGCGGATAATCTGTAATTGCTGGAAATCTTTTTCGCCGAAATAAACCAGATCAGGCTGGATCAGGTGAAACAATTTGCTGACAATGGTAGTAACGCCACGGAAATGTCCTGGTCGGCTGGCACCTTCAAGGATATGAGAGAGTTCTGGTACTTCGATAAAAGTTTGGTTGCCGTTTAAGCCGTGTGGGTATATCTCGTTAACATTAGGGGCGAATACCAATTCGACGTTGCGACGGCTCAGTTTTTCGCAATCTTCCTGTAAAGTTCGCGGATAATTGACCAGATCATCTTCTCGGTCAAATTGCATCGGATTGACGAAAATGCTGACAATAACGACGTCAGCTTGCGCTTTGGCAGTATCAACTAACGCCATGTGACCATCATGCAGGTTTCCCATTGTGGGAACGAAAGCAATACGCTTGCCTGCCTGGCGCCAGCGACGAATTTCTCGGCGTAAAATTGGGATCGTTTCTATAATCAGCATTGCTGTACTCCTTTAATTAGCCGTCATGCTGGAAAATAATCAGTTGAATGAATGAGCCAAGTCGGGATAAGCACCGCTTTCTACTTGTTCAATGTATAGGCGGATGGCGTCCCTTATATTGCCAGTTTCTTTGAGGAAGTCTTTAGCAAATTTAGGTGGTTTTGCGGTGATACCCAAGGCATCATGCATAACCAGAATTTGACCGTCAGTCATATTGCCTGCGCCGATGCCGATAACCGGAATGTCCAGCGCTTCAGTGATGCGTTGTGCCAGTGTAGTCGGAACACATTCTAACACCAGGAGTTGCATACCGGCTTTTTCCAAAGCAATCGCATCGTCAAATAATTTTTGGGCTGAGGATTCATCGCGCCCCTGAACTTTATAGCCACCGAATACATTGACTGATTGTGGTGTCAGACCTAAATGGCCGCAAACGGGAACGGCACGCTCGGTCAGCATGTTGACGGTATCACATAGCCAGTCTCCGCCTTCAATTTTGACCATATTGGCACCAGAACGCATTAATGCCGCCGCATTGTCAAAACTTTGTTTGGGGGTGGCGTAGCTCATGAAAGGCATATCTGCGATGAGAAAAGTATGAGGGGCGCCAGCGCGAACACTTCGGGTGTGGTAAGAGATATCTTCAATCGTAACCGGCAGGGTAGAATCGAACCCCTGTATGGTCATGCCGAGTGAATCACCAATGAGCATGACATGAATGCCTTGTTCAGCAAAAAGGTGGGCAAAACTGGCATCGTAAGCTGTGATCGTTGCAAATTTACGCTTTTCTTTTTTTAACTGACTTAAATCAGCCAGGGTTGTTGGTTTCATCATTCTCTCCTGAATCGTTATACCCTCTATTTTTCAAGTTGCTTTTCTACTACATTACAAGCTATAACCAAAGCGTCAGGCCGTTTTCTGGCACTTTTTTTAATTGTTCTGCCAGAGTTTCTCCATCGGGAAATACAAGGTCTGGTGCGATTTCTGCAAGTGGATAGAGCATGAATTCACGCTGTTTTAACCCGTAGTGGGGAACGGTCAAGCGGTCAGTGTTGATGATGTGATGACCAAACAGCATGATATCCAAATCGAGCGTTCTAGGTCCCCAGCGTTCGCCCTTACGAATGCGTCCTTGTTCCAGTTCGATTGCTTGGGTGTGATCAAGCAATCGAACTGGAGATAATTGGGTTTCCAATGCGACAGCAAGATTGAGGTAATCAGGTTGATCCTGTGGCCCCATTGGCTTAGTTCGGTAAAAAGATGATCGCACCACAAAGGTGGTATCAGGGATCTTGCGCAAGGCAGCAAGTGCGTTATTGACTTGCTGCATAGGATCAGCCAGATTGCTGCCAATGGCGATATAGACTAACGTCATATTAACCATGATTCCTATTCTGGCGAATGCGTCCACCACGGTGGGGGCGTGTCCTGCGGCGAATGGGCTCGCTGCCCAGCCCTGATATCATTTCGCGCTGTTGTGATGCAGTCGATTGTTGGAATGCACTCCACCACTGTACCAGTTCTTTCAGTTCATGGCGTGGCTCAATGCTGGCGCGTAATTCTAGTAAATCATACGCAGCACGGAACTTCGGATGTTCCATCAATTTATTTGCTCGTTTTCCTTGACGGCGCGACAAGCGAAGCTGAAGCAACCAGATATCGCGCATGGTTGTGGTATGGCGTTTCGGGATCGCAATGGAACGGCACTGTTCATCAAGAATATCATTCATGGCTAACGCAAAAGCGTCGTAATATTGTAATCCGCCTTCTTGTGTCAGTTTTTCCGCATGTTCAATCAATGGATACCATAGCATGGCTGCAAATAAGAAAGCGGGATTAACCCTTTTGTCACTTTGTAAGCGAAAATCGGTATTTTTCAGCACTTGTGTCAGTAGCTTTTCCATTGATGAATCACCACGTTGGGTGAAACCAGGTTGAATAAGCGGAAACAATGGCTGGAACAACTGATATTCGCGCAGCAGTTTATAAGTCCTATAACCCTGTCCTGTCTGTAACAGTTTCAGAGATTCTTCGAACAGACGTGCCGCTGGAATATCTTTCAACAGAGAGGCAAGGCGCGGGATAGGTTCAGCGGTAGCTGGCTCGATAGTCATATTCAGTTTGCTGGCAAAACGGACTGCCCGCAGCATACGCACGGGATCTTCCCGATAGCGCGTTTCTGGATCACCAATCAGGCGAATAATGCCAGCATTCAGATCGGCCATGCCACCCGCGTAATCCCGCAGTGCGAAATCTTCAATGCCATAATAGAGGCTATTGATCGTGAAATCGCGACGAACCGCATCTTCTTCTATTGAACCGAAAATATTATCACGCAATAACATGCCGCTTTGGGCTTTATGTGACTGGTTGCGGTCATTATTTCCAATTTGATCATGTGGCCCACGGAAAGTGGCAACTTCAATCACATCAGGGCCAAACATGATATGGGCAAGGCGGAAACGACGTCCGACAAGGCGACAGTTACGGAACAGTTGACGAACTTGTTCAGGTGTTGCATTGGTTGCTATATCAAAATCTTTGGGTTTTTTGTGCAGCAGTAGATCACGAACTCCGCCACCGACCAGATAGGCTTCAAAACCTGATTTATTTAGGCGATACAGAACCTTCAAGGCATTATCACTGATGTCCTTGCGTGAAATTTGGTGTTGTTCGCGTGGGATCACCGTGATCGGGGAGTCCGAAGGCGCTGCCTTTGCGGATTTTTTCTTCATTTTGTCGTTTTCGGCATGTGATGAAGATGAATAATTCCCTCTGCGATGTTTACGCAAAGGACTGCTCTCTGTTTGAGCAGAATGGTCAGATACGGTGACTGGCCTTTCACTGACTGCCGGTGTGTCGTGCTTTGCTCTGTGATCGCGGATTAGCAGATTACGGCAGAAAGTTGCTACTCGGTTAAAAATGGTACACCTCGGTAGTGACTGATCAATTAAGACAAAAAACAGCCGCCAATCATAACTTACTGGACATTTTTTGAGAATGCCTACAGTATCAATAGAAAGACTTTATTTAACTTAGTCTATTAATTAGGTTTTTTTGGCGGAACCACGTTTATATTCCAACCGATGATAGCCTGCTGTAGCAGTTGATCTGTTGTGAGATCCTGCCAGCCTGCAATAATGGGCTGATTTAAAAATGATAACGCATCTATAAGCAATGGCCTTGGATCGTTCAATGGGATCGGCTGGGCATGATTTTGCTTAGAAAGTTTATTTCCCTCTTTATTTAACACGAGAGGTAAATGCACATAATTTGGTGTTGCAAAATTCAAATGCTGATACAGAGATAGCTGGCGAACTGTGGGTTCAATTAAATCAGCTCCTCTGACAATTTCAGTGACACCTTGATAGTTATCATCAATAACAACGACAAGATTATAGGCAAATAAACCATCTTTGCGATAAATAATGAAATCTTCCTCGGCCATTTCTGTAGGAACAGTGATATGGCCTTGCAATTTATCGTAAAAACCGTAAATCGGCTGGTGCTGTTTTAGACGAATTGCAGCGTTGTGAACTGGCAGATGTAAATGTTGGCAGTGGCTATCATAAAAGCCGCCTAATTGTTGGATGCGTTGGCGGGTGCAGGTGCAATAATAGCTATCTCCTTGCTGTTTTAATTGATCAAGGATGGCACGGTAAGCGTCATGACGCTGAGATTGATAGAGTACTTCGCCATCCCAATAAAGTCCGTAATGCTCAAGGGCTTGTAATATCCGGTTGGCGGCTCCGGGAATTTCCCGTGGGGGATCAATATCGTCAATCCGCATCAGCCATTTTCCGTGGCAAGCACGGGCTTGCAGATAACTGCCTAGTGCCGTTACCAGAGAACCAAAATGGAGATCGCCAGAAGGAGAGGGAGCAAAACGCCCAATATATAACGAGGAGTGTTCAGATTGAGTCATAGTGGATTCAACATAGGGGCATACGGCGCGTTTAGCGCCGTACTTAACCCTATTGGTTAGCCAGCCATTTGTTTTTCACGAATTTCGGCCAACGTCTTACAGTCAATACATAAATCGGCTGTTGGGCGAGCTTCTAAACGGCGGATGCCGATTTCAATTCCACAGGCCTCACAATAGCCAAAGTCCTCTTCTTCGACCTTTTTCAGCGTTTTTTCGATCTTTTTGATCAACTTACGCTCACGATCCCGATTACGTAATTCAAGACTGAACTCTTCTTCTTGCGCCGCACGGTCAACTGGATCCGGGAAGTTTGCTGCCTCATCTTGCATATGAGATACAGTACGGTCTACTTCATCCCTGAGTTGGTTGCGCCATGCTTCCAGAATCAGCTTGAAATGCTTTAACTGGGCATCGTTCATGTATTCTTCGCCTGGCTTTTCTTGGTAAGGTTCTACCCCAGCGATGGCGAGAATGCTCAAGGACGAGGTTTTACGTTTTTGCCCTTCTTGCATAATGCTTCTCCTTACACACGCACTATCAAACGACCCCCCGACAAGAGGGGGAAAAAAATAGGCCGCTATAAATAGCAGATGACTGCGAGGTTGGCAATTGTTCCTGCCATTAGTTTTGCAATGGTGTGAAGGCAGGCATGTTTACTGCCTAAATATGTTGCAAAACCCCTCTCGTTAGTATGATTTGTTTACAAATTATCCCATTGATACAAAAGATAATTTGTCACTTATAACCATGCCGTTTTCTGTCATGTTGGCCTTATAACAGATTACTTCGACCCCTGATTGATATGCTTGTTCCAAAAGAAAAGCATAATCAGGGTCGATATGTTTTGCTGCTGCAACCTGACTAATCCCAGAATGTAAGACAGCAAATAACAAAACAGCCCGCTGGCCTTGTTGTGCTATCAATGATAGCTCACGTAAATGTTTTTGCCCTCGAATTGTGACAGCGTCGGGAAAATATCCATAATTTTCCTGTAACAATGTGACTGATTTGATTTCAATATAACAGTTAACCTTTTGTTTTGATTGCAACAATAAATCTATACGACTTTTCTCTTTTCCATAGCGAATTTCACGACTCATGTGCTCATATCCAGATAATTCTGAAATGGTATTTTTTTCAATAGCTTGATAGGCCAGATCATTGGCTCTGAGAGTATTGACACAAATCCAGTGACCATCTTGGGTGTGTGTTAATTCCCAGCTATTGGGATATTTGCGTTTAGGATTATCGGATGTGGAATACCACACGGTATCTCCTGGCGTGGCACATCCTGTCATGGCCCCCGTATTGGCACAGTGTATGGTGAGTGTTTCTCCTTCTGGCGTGAGGACATCGGCCAGAAAGCGTTTATAGCGGCGGATTAAGGTAGCAGGCTTCAGGGGAGGTGAAAATTCCATAAACTTTCCTTCATAACCCGTGGGCGAATGAAATCAAAAGCGCTAATGCTACAATGGCATCCATTGAAAGTTAATTCATTATGGTGATCCTTTGTCATTACCTATTTGTGACGTATTACCCATTTATGACGTCGTGGGATCCGTTATTACTGCATTGCAAACGTCGCAGCAAGTGTTATTACATGCACCAACGGGAGCTGGAAAATCGACCGGATTGCCATTGGCGATTTTACATCAGGCACAGTTGTCGGGGCGCATTATTATGCTGGAACCGCGGCGTATTGCCGCACGTAGTGTGGCTGAGCGCCTTGCCGAACAACTCAATGAGCCTGTTGGTATGACCATAGGCTACCGGATGCGTTCAGAAAGCAAAGTCAGTGCTGCAACACGGCTTGAGGTTGTGACCGAAGGAATTCTGACGCGTATGCTGCAACAAGACCCTGAATTAAGCGGTGTCTCTCTCGTCATTCTTGATGAATTTCATGAACGTAGCTTACAGGCCGATCTTGCACTGGCATTGCTGCTGGATGTACAGGAAGGGTTGCGCGATGACCTGCGTATTCTGGTGATGTCGGCAACATTGGATAACCAGCGTCTTTCTGCTTTATTAGCCGATGCGCCTGTGATTGTGTCAGAAGGGCGCAGTTATCCGGTAATAAGGTCATATCATCCACTTCCTTCTCATCAGCCTTTTGAACAATCAGTTGCATCGGCGGTATTGCGGTTATTGCAGCAGGAGACGGGATCGTTGTTGCTGTTTCTGCCCGGAGTCGGTGAAATTCAGCGGGTGTTGTCGCAATTAGCAGGCAAGATCAATGACGATACGTTGTTGTGTCCATTATATGGTGCATTGTCGTTGTCAGAACAACGCAAGGCAATAACGCCAGCGCCAGTGGGGATGCGTAAAGTTGTTCTGGCTACCAATATTGCCGAAACCAGTTTGACGATTGAAGGTATCCGGTTAGTCGTCGACAGCGGACTGGAACGATCTGGCCGATTTGAACCGAAGAGTGGCCTGACGCGTTTGATTACCCAACGCATCAGCCAGGCATCTATGGTTCAGCGAGCAGGGCGGGCTGGGCGATTAGAGGCCGGTGTTTGTTGGCACTTATTTAGTCAGGATCAGGCAGAAAGAGCCAGAGAGCACTGTGAGCCAGAGATCTTACATTCAGATCTAAGTGGATTACTGCTCTCTTTATTGCAATGGGGATGCCGTGACAGCACCCAACTTCATTGGCTGGACAATCCACCCCAACCCGCACTGGCCGTTGCGGAATCTCTGTTGCTGCGTCTGGGAGCGTTGGACGATCACTTGCAACTGACTGCCCGTGGTTGGCAAATGGCAGAATTCGGTAGTGAGCCGCGGTTGGCTGCCATATTGTGTTCAGCCAAGGAGAGCGAAGGTAAAGGAAGAGAAGGCAGTGCAGCATTAATAACAGCAGCGAAATTAGTTGCTATTCTGGAAGAACCTCCGCGTCGTGGACAGCCTGATCTTCTCTATTGGATGACGACGAATCAGCGTCATTGGCAGCAGAGGGCTAATCAACTTGTCAGGAATTTTGCAAGCCATATTAAGAACCTCAGATTGGATCTTGTACCTGAACTATTAGTACAGGGTTTCCCAGATCGGATTGCCAAAAACCGCGATAATCTTGGGCGTTTTCAGTTAGCCAATGGCTTGGGGGTGGCACTGGAACGTGAAGCGCCGCTTGCGGGAGAAGCCTGGTTGGTGGCTCCCTCGTTACAGCAAGGAAGTAGCCAGCCTGAGGCGCGGGTTTTACTTGCTTGTCCATTGGACATTGAGCAGACCATAAAACAGCACCCTCTTCTGTTTACTGAACATACAACTGTAGAGTGGGATGATAGTAAAGGTTCGTTACGGGCGTGGAAGCGTTTGCAATGTGGGCGATTAATTGTCAAAGCACAGCCATTGGCAAAGCCTTCGGCATCAGAATTACAGGAAGCCTTGCTGAATTGGGTCAGACAGGAAGGATTGTCGGCATTGAATTGGTCACAGGAAGCGTTACAGTTGCGTATTCGTCTGCAAAGGGCGACAGAATGGTTACCGGAGGTCGAATGGCCTGCAATTGATGACGAAGCATTGTTGAACACCCTTGAACAGTGGTTGCTTCCTGCCTTGGAGGGGGTTGATGACTTGAAAGGCTTGCGCCAGATTGAACTGTCCTCCTGTTTGATAGGATTGCTTGATTGGCAACAGCGGCAAATACTGGATAATGAATTGCCTACTAATTACACTGTGCCAACTGGGAGCAGAATCGCTATCCAGTATTTCCATGATAAACCTCCTGTACTGGCAGTGAGAATGCAGGAAATGTACGGAGAGCAGCAAAATCCAGTATTGGCGAAAGGACGGGTTCCGGTTGTCATTGAGTTGTTATCTCCTGCCCATCGTCCATTACAGATCACGCAAGACCTCGCCGCGTTTTGGCAGGGAACTTATCGTGAGGTGCAAAAAGAGATGAAAGGGCGTTACCCCAAACATTTATGGCCTGATGATCCTGCCAACACGGCACCAACCAGGCGTGTGAAAAAACAGATGTAATTGTTTCAGTTAATTAATAAACAGTTGGAGAATTCGGTATGTCTGATGATGATCGTCAGCCAATCGGACGCAAGGGTAAAAAATCTGAACTTCGTCGTGGGCAAACATCTAACCAACGCAATCGGCGGGATGACTATGATAAAAATGATGATTTTAATGACGATGATGAGGATGACGTCATGACTAAAAAAGGGAAGAACACCCGTAGTCCTAAGTCCCGCCCACCTAAAAAAGGCGGGCATTGGTTTTTGTGGTTGTTGCTAAAGATCTTTATTGTGCTAGCGGTACTCATTGTCATTTATGGTTTCTATCTGGATAACAAAATTCGTGAGCGTATTGACGGAAAAGTCTGGGATTTACCGGCAGCCGTGTACGGACGGATGGTCAATCTTGAACCTGGCATGAATTACAGCAAGGACGAAATGATCCACCTGCTGGAAGGTATGCAATATCGAAAAGTGACAAAAATCACCCGAGCAGGTGAATTTGTAGTCAGGGGGAATAGCATAGAGATGCTACGCCGTCCGTTTGATTTTCCTGATGGTAAAGAAGAGCAAATTCAGGCACGACTGACCTTTGATAATAACCACCTTGCCGGCATTGAAAACATGGAAAACCAACGCCAGTTTGGTTTTTTCCGCCTTGATCCGAAATTGATCACCATGATGCAATCGCCGAATGGTGAACAACGTCTGTTTGTCCCGCGTTCCGGCTTTCCTGATTTGCTGATTCAGACTTTGCTGGAAACAGAAGATCGGCACTTTTATGAACATGATGGCGTCAGGCCGTTTTCCATTGCCCGTGCGGTTTTAGCTAACTTGATGGCGGGACGTGCGGTTCAGGGGGGCAGCACCCTGACTCAGCAATTAGTGAAAAACCTGTTCCTTTCCAATGAACGTACTTTGAGCCGTAAAGCGAATGAGGCATACATGGCGTTGCTGATGGACGCACGTTATAGCAAAGATCGCATTCTGGAATTGTATTTGAATGAAGTTTATTTAGGACAAAGTGGTGATGAACAGATCCGTGGTTTCCCATTGGCGAGTTTGTACTATTTTGGGCGTCCGGTTGATGAATTGAGTTTGGATCAGCAGGCGTTGCTGGTGGGAATGGTCAAGGGAGCCTCGTGGTATAACCCGTGGCGCAATCCTAAGGCCGCACTGGAGCGGCGCAATATCGTTTTGAAAATCCTCCAAAACCGAAAAATTATCGATCAGGAGCTGTATGATCTACTCAGTGCCCGTCCGTTAGGCGTAAAACCGAAAAGTGGGGTGATTACGCCACAGCCAGCCTTTATGCAATTGGTGCGTCAGGAATTGCAGGAAAAGATGGGTGATAAAGTCAATGATTTGTCAGGGGTGAAGATCTTTACGACCCTCGATCCTGTTTCGCAGGATGCGGCGGAAAAATCGGTTGAAGAGGGCATTGCTGCCCTGAGAAAAGTACGCAAGATTGATGATTTGGAAGGGGCGATGGTCGTTGTTGACCGTTTCAGCGGTGAAGTTCGTGCTATGGTTGGCGGCTCCCAGCCACAATATGCCGGATTTAACCGAGCCTTGAATGCCCGTCGTTTGATTGGTTCGCTTGCCAAACCTGCCACCTATCTGACGGCATTGAGCCAGCCGGATAAATATCGCCTGAATACCTGGCTGGCAGATGAACCTATCTCTATCCCTCAGGCGGGTGGAAAGCCCTGGGAACCGAAGAATTTTAGCCGTACTTTCAGTGGGCGTGTCATGTTGATCGACGCGTTAGCACGTTCGATGAATGTCCCGACAGTGAATTTGGGGCTGGATGTTGGGTTAGATCGTATTGCCAGCACCCTGATTGCACTGGGTATTCCCGCGAAAGAGATCCAACAGAACCCTTCTATGTTATTGGGCGCGATTAACCTAACGCCAATGGAAATGGCACAAGAATTTCAGACGATTGCCAGCGGTGGCAATCGGGCGAAACTCTCTGCGTTGCGCTCCATCACTACTGAAGATGGCACGGTGCTTTACCAGAGCTATCCACAGGCAGAGCGAGTTGTGCCGCCACAGGCCGCCTATCTGACGCTATATGGTATGCAGCAAGTCATAGCACGAGGTACAGGACGCTCTTTGATTGGAAAATATGGTAAATACAATCTGGCGGGGAAAACCGGAACAACCAATGATCTGCGTGACAGTTGGTTTACAGGTATTGATGGCAAAGAAGTCACGATTGTTTGGACTGGACGTGATAACAATGGCCCAACCAACTTAACCGGAGCGACGGGTGCACTGACGATTTATCGTCGTTATCTGGAAAATGAAACGCCACTGGAGCTGAATAACCGTCCACCGGAAGGTATTGCGGATATGTCAGTCAATGAAGATGGCAGTTTCAACTGTGAGGGAGGTGGTATCAGAGTATTGCCAGTTTGGACTGATGACCCACAGAGACTGTGCCAGCAATCGGTACAACAACCGATAGAGGAGAATGAAGAAGAAGCGCCTGGCTGGCTACGTGAGATGTTTGGTCAGTGATAATTTTTTGATAAATAATAAAATTAAGCTCCCGACTCGAAAATGAGTAGGGAGCTTAATTAAATGAACTATCTTTGGAGAAAACCCGATTGACTCGAATACTGCTTAAGAAAAAACTCGGTGCCTGAGGTATGATAATTACTTATTTTTATCCATTTTGTATTTTATTTAAATAACTATATAAATAAGATACATATCTTTAAAAAACTTGTGATTATAATGAAACTAATTTAAATTAAAAGAGAATAGAAATATGCCATTCCATCCTCCTTTCATAGAAAAATTTAAAGCAGGTGATTTAATATATGGTTTAAGTGAGGCTAGAATCAATTATTTTGATAAAAACCCCCACTTTAGAGATGCTAAAGATCACTTTAATGAAAACCGTTGCCCACCAATCGTAATTGATGATTACTTAATTCCTGCGGAATTAGAACATAAGAATCGTTTGGAGAAATGTCTCAAAAAAAAACGTTACGACGATTTGGAAGAAAAAAATGATCATCTGGATATGATAAAAAAATTTGAAGCAAAACACAAATTCGTTAATGCTAATATTAATGATTACAAAAAATATGAAAAAGATTTCTTTACACATCTAAGAAATGATAATAAATATCGAAATGTAACTGAAAGGCATAGGAAATATAATATATCAATTATTGGGAGAAAATGTAAGGGAGGATTATCATGGGTAAATACAAGCAATAGTGAGTTAACTCAGGATATACATGTACATTTTATACTTGATGGTATAGATATTAAACGGATAGCTAAAAAAGATGATAAAAATATAACTGGGAAAGAATTAAGATGGATTTTCAGACACAGAAACCACCCCAAAGTTATTAAAAAGGTACAATTCTGGGAGAATGGCAGACCCACTTTCCCACCTTGGGAAGGTTTAAATCAACCTGTATGGAATAGCTATGTAAGACATCTGGAGGAAAAAGAAAGGTTATATGAAGAAAAATGTGAATATTTATTCAGATTATTTAATATCCTATGAGCATAGGGTGGGCAGGCATTTGATTGATTATTCTCTATTGCACGAAAATGTTTAATTCTGGCAAATGCATTTCCCACTCAATGACGGTATTTAAATGGATTTTGGTCGAGAGTCTTCCTCGGTTTTTTCTGATGGTTTCATCTTTCTTTGTGGTGGCGCCCGAACTATGTTGGCGGTGATGTCAGCTATTCAGGCGATACGGGCTATTTATCCAGACGCCATTGAAATGGAAAACAGTGACGTCTGAGATTTCCGAGAAGTTGAATGGAAGTTGAATATTTTATTTCAGTTTTGCAAAACAACGTGCCGCCGCATCAACAGTACGTTGGATATCTTCCTCTGAATGAGCGATGGACATAAAGCCTGCTTCAAACGCAGAAGGAGCCAGATAGATACCTTCATCCAGCATCAAGTGGAAGAACTGCTTGAAACGTTCTACATCACACTTCATGACATCCTGATAACAGGTAACGCTTTCCGCATCAGTAAAGAAGATACCGAACATGCCGCCAACGTGGTTTACTACCAGCGGGATGCCGGCTGCTGATGCCGCACTTTTTAAACCAGCCGCCAGTTTGTCGGTCAGTTCGCTCAAGCGTTGATGAACACCAACCTGAGCCACTTCTTTCAGGCAGGCAAGGCCAGCCGCCATCGCGATGGGGTTGCCCGAAAGGGTTCCGGCCTGATAAACCGGGCCAGTTGGAGCCAGTTTTTCCATGATTTCCAGACGGCCACCAAAAGCACCTACAGGCATACCGCCGCCGATGATTTTGCCAAGGGATGTCAAATCTGGCTTAACATCGTAATATTCTTGCGCACCACCTAGTGCGACACGAAAACCGGTCATCACTTCGTCAATGATTAGCAGCGCACCAAATTCATCACACAGCTTACGCAGACCCGGCAGGAATTCTGGTAA
Organism: Xenorhabdus eapokensis; assembly: GCF_001908105.1. The sequence continues at coordinate 74,170 of NZ_MKGQ01000011.1, read as the reverse complement.
CGGTGGAATGCAGTTCATATTACCTGCGACAGGCTCGACGATAATACAGGCGATTTCTGCTGGGTATTTTTCGAAGGCTTCACGGACAGAGTTCAGATCATTATAAACACAAGTCAGGGTGTGTTTAGCGAAATCAGCGGGTACGCCTGGAGAGTTTGGCTGACCGATAGTCAGGGCACCCGATCCCGCTTTGACCAGTAAGCAATCGGCATGGCCGTGATAGCAACCTTCGAATTTAATGATTTTGTCACGTTGGGTATAACCACGAGCCAGACGAATGGCGCTCATGGTGGCTTCTGTACCTGAATTCACCATACGAACCATATCCATGGAAGGCACCAGTTCAGTGACCAGTTTTGCCATTTCCACTTCGGCGGCGGTTGGTGCGCCAAAACTTAAACCACGTTCCGCAGCCTCAATAACGGCGTTGCGGATAGCCGGATGGTTATGCCCAAGAACCATTGGTCCCCATGAACCGACATAATCGATATAGGCATTACCATCAACATCATAAAGATAAGCGCCATTAGCACGTTGAATAAAAACAGGTGTCCCACCAACACCGTTAAAAGCACGTACAGGTGAATTGACGCCACCAGGGATCACATGTTTTGCCTGAGAGTAAAGTGTTTCGGACTGGCTCATTAATAAAAGCTCCTGAAAAATAGCGGGATATGGGAATTCCATTCTAAATTACCCCGATAGGGAAGCCAAATTATCATATCTTCTCATCATTCGGATTACGGCGTTCATGTGACAAAACTTGAACGAATCAGTCAGGTATTGGATAATCTCGGCTAACTGATCAGAAAGCATAAAATAACTTTCCGAGAATTTTTACCGGAGAACCGGACTGGAGTAAAAATATGAGCGATGATGCTGCATTGCCTTTGCAGTTTACTGATGCCGCAGCCAATAAAGTCAAAGTACTGGTTGCTGATGAAGATAACCCGAACTTGCGCCTGCGGGTTTACATTACCGGTGGTGGTTGTAGCGGCTTCCAGTATGGTTTCACTTTCGATGACCAAATTAACGAAGGTGATATGACCATTCAGAAACAAGGGGTTGAATTGGTTATTGACCCCATGAGTCTGCAATATCTGGTAGGCGCTTGTGTGGATTATACCGAAGGGTTGGAAGGTTCCCGTTTTGTTGTTTCCAATCCGAATGCAAAAACCACTTGTGGTTGTGGCTCTTCTTTCAGTGTCTGATTGGAAAACTCACTGTTGTAATCAATGATTGTAATAAATAGCCTCCCAAACAGGAGGCTATTTGCGAGAAATGAAAGTAACCTCCCCCAATAATCCCAATAATCCCAATAATCCCAATAATCCCAATAATCCCAATAATCCCATCGTTTCCACGATGGCTATTTTGAATGATGCGGATAGTGAATAAGATTATGGATAACAACGGGGTTTTCACCTGAGTTAGCGTAAGCATGGCAACAATTGGCATGAAAACGCATAGATTCACCCGCTGAAATACATCCGTCCTCATAGTTTTAATGGGAGAATTTCTCCTGCTGAATACGAAAGGCAGTGGGAAGAGGCCAGAAATGTGTCCGGAATTTCTTGATCACTACAAATAGCCTGAATCAAGCGATCAAGAACGATTGCACAAGAGATGCGGTAATTATCTGCTTCCTTGTCACCGCATCTGGCGCCAATGCTCATGGCGTGCTGAAAAAACACACTGAGATAAAAAGATAGATTATTTTAGTTAGGACGATTCAACTGCTGACAAAGCTGTTCTGCCGCTAAAATAACCCTCGGTCCTGCACGGCTAAACCAGTCATCGTTCAGGGCGATAATAGCGACATTCATTTGTGGCCGCCAAAAATCGGCAACCTGCTGTTTTTGCTCTTCCGTTCCGCCGATGATGATCACTTCCGGTTTGCGGGTAAGTACTTGCTCACGGTTAACCTGCGGCCACGGAATGGGGCTATCAGCGAAAATATTTTTACCGCCACATACGGAGACAATTTCACTTTGGAGGGTATGGCTAGAGGAAGTAAAAATCGGATGCGTGCCAAACTGCAAGAACACGGGCTTAGGGTTCAGATTGGCATACTTTTGTTTTAATTGATTGAACTTAGCGCGAATATCGGTGGCTGATTGCTTAGCCATATCGGGGTGTGGGCTATAGGCAGCCAGTCGTTCCAGTTCTGACGCAACATCTTCTACTTTTTTCACATCCGAATAAAAAATGGGGATGCCGAAAGCTGCGAGTTGTTCCAAAGGACGTTGGGGATTACCGCCACGCCATGCCAGAATCAGGTCAGGTTTCAGGGCGATGATCCGTTCAACATTGACGCCTTGCCAATCAGCAACTTGTTCTAACTTTTTGGCTGCTGCGGGATAATCAGAGTAAGCGCTAACAGCGATAAGCTGGTCGCCCAGCCCCGCAGCATAGGCCAGCTCTGTCGTTGATGGGGCAAGGCTAATAACACGGGACGCTGCCGCATAAAGTGGAGCACTGAAACCAGACCAAAAGCTATACAAAAAGAATAAGAATGCCAGCCAAATGGATCGATGGGAAATTATTTTCAACCATGATTGCATTATCGATGCTCCACTTTACATATGGACTACTGTTTACTCAGTTCGGTCAGCATGGCATTGACCATCCGTGTCGATTCACGCGCCGCGACCACCAAAAATTCATCAAAACTGATATGGGACTCTTGATCGGCAACGTCAGAAATCGCACGGACGACAACAAAGGGAATATTATATTGATAGCAAACATGACCAATGGCGGCCGCCTCCATTTCAACCGCAGCCACTTTCGGGAAAGTAGAACGAATGCGAGCCAATGGCTCTGAACCATTGATAAAGGCATCACCGCTGCAAACCAGACCCCGAACGGCATTCAGATCAAGAGACTGAATACATTTTTCCGCCAAGGCGATCAATTTATCGTCAGCAATAAACGCGGCTGGGCATTGCGCCATTTGTCCCGCTTCATAGCCGAAAGCGGTAAGATCGGCGTCATGGTAGCGAACTTCTTCGGAAACCACGATATCTCCCACTTTCAGTTTAGGGTCAAGGCCACCGGCTGAACCCGTGTTAATCACGATATCTGGCTGACAATGCTCAATTAATAAGGTGGTGCCAAGTGCGGAGGAAACTTTACCAATACCCGATTTCAACAAGGCGATATCAACGCCATTCAGTTTGCCGGTATAAATTTCGCATCCACCTCGTGACAAGGTTTGCAGACCTTCAATCTGGTCACGCAATAAAGTCACTTCTTGTTCCATTGCACCTATTACACCTATTTTCATTGTGTCATACTCGCTTGTTATTCATGGATTGATGCCTATATTTACAGGCTGATTTAATCGGCGAGTGTATCATTGAATAGCTATTTACCGCAGATTCCGGTTCTAAATAATCGTTTCATTTAGCATGGGGGATTAATGTCTAATATTGATTTCAAGCAGAAGTTGAATTACCAACGTAAGTTCAGTAAATCTTCCATTCATCCCGATGATGAAGAGCAAGTGATTCGCCAATTTGAAAGTGATCGTGGGCGGATCATCAACTCAGCCGCGATTCGGCGGTTGCAACAGAAAACACAGGTATTTCCATTAGAACGCAATGCGGCTGTACGCAGCCGGCTGACGCATTCGCTCGAAGTGCAGCAAATAGGACGCTATATATCAAAAACGATTATCGCGGAGCTGGCAAAGCAGAACTTATTGGAAAAATATGGGTTGAATGATCGTCTACTTGCTTTTGAAAGCCTGATTGAGATGGCTTGCCTGATGCACGATATTGGCAATCCCCCATTTGGCCATTTTGGCGAGGCAGCGATTAAAGATTGGTTCTCCCGCCGATTAGATCCTGACGATTCACCCCATTTGCCGAAAATGGAGCATAGGCTGGATGCTTGTAAGGTCGCGGCATTGCGCCTGACGGGAGAAGAAAAGAAAGATCTCTTCCGTCGGCAATTGCGCAGAGATTTATGTCAGTTTGAAGGTAATGCCCAGGCTATCCGTCTGGCACATAATCTGCTGCGTTTGAATCTCACTTATGCCCAGATCGGCTGCATATTGAAATATACCTGTCCGGCCTATCGTCTGGAAGAAACCCCTGCTGCATTCAGTTACCTGATGAAAAAAATAGGTTACTACTGGTCAGAAGAGAGCTTTATCCGTGAATTGAAAAAAGAACTGCAAATGGGGGAATTCTGTCGCTTTCCGCTGACATACATTATGGAGGCCGCAGATGATATTTCATATTGCATTGCCGATTTAGATGATGCGGTTGAAAAGGGCATTTTTAACGTCGAACAACTGGTGGAATACCTGAAAAAAGAGTGGGAAGAAAACGGAGGATACCAGAAGGGTGATTTGTTCGAATCTACGGTGATACAAGCCTACAAGAAAACCACCAATAACGAAGCTCGTCGTAATATCCACGAACAATTTTTCATGTATTTACGGGTGTTTATTACCGGTAAATTGGTGCCTTATACCGCCAAATTGTTTATTGAACACTTGCCTGAAATTTATGCAGGTACATTTAATCACGCCCTGTTGGAAGGAAATGGGGAAGAGCATCGTTTGTTGAAAACCTTAAAGAATGTCACCCGTAAACGGGTTTTCAATCATCCTGAAGTGGAAGAATTGGAGTTACAGGGATACCGAATTATTACCGGATTGCTGGATGTATATAGCCCTTTGCTGGAGTTACCTCGTCAGGATTTTATGGAACTGAACCAAAATAATTTCCACAAACAATATTTTATTGAAACACGCTTGTTGCACAAACTTTCGACCAAGCATCGTTTAGCTTATGGTGAGGCCGTGGAAGGCATTGTTGCCACTGATGAGGCTGAAAAAGAGGTGATTGAGTTTTATTATCGGGCACGTCTTATTCAGGACTATATCAGTGGCATGACGGATAATTATGCTTACGAAGAATATCGTAAGTTTATGGTCACAAAGTAACGGGTTCGAGTGGCATAGTAGCCTCAAGTATAGCGGGAGCGGCTGCCATGACATGATTGATCTCGTCGATGAATTCCAGTAATTCTGGTTCCAGATCGGCCAGGGCAACCCCTTGGTGCAGTTGTTTTTCAACCAGTTCGCAAATTGCTTTCAGTTTAGGCACACCGTTGTAGCAGCAACTGCCGTGCAGTTGGTGGACATGATGCTGAAAGTGTTTGCGGATAGCCTCACCATCGGCGGTTAAAGCCTGTTTAATCATGCTCTTCATGTCGGGCAATGATTTTACCAGCATTTCTAGCATCTCCCGCGCCAATGATGCTTTGCCGGCAGTTTGCTGTAACGCTATCTCCCAATCAATGGCTTGTGGTTTTTTCTGCTGGCAGTATTGGTTCAGCAATGTTTTCAGACAGTTTTCATCCAGGGGTTTAGAAAGACAGTCAATAAACGGGGCATTCTTTGCCTCGTGGCAGGCAAAGGCCGTAACAGCCACAATCGGTGTCTCCTGATGTTGGGGGAGTTGTTGGATTTGCTTAGAGGTTTGGATACCATCCATATCCGCCATCTGAATATCCATCAGAATCAGATCCAGCGCATGTTGTTTTGCTATTTCCAGTGCCTCCATGCCATTACTGCACAGCAAGGCATTCTCAACGAGTTCATTGAGCAGTGTGCCGATCAATTTCAGGTTAGCGGGATTATCATCCACGGCCATAACGGTCATGGGTAAACGCGATGATGCCGGATAGATTGGCAGATACTCTGGCAATGATCCGAATGAATATTCATCTTTTTCCAGCCAGATATCAAAGTAAAATACCGTCCCTTTAGCGACTTCACTGGTAAAGTCAATGTCTCCTTTCATTTCACTGACCAATCGCTTAGTGATACTCAATCCCAGTCCGGTTCCCCCGTAATGGCGGGTAATGCTGGCATCTGCTTGATTGAAGGCCTGGAACAGAATCGGGCGGTATTCTGGTTTAATACCGATACCTGTATCAGTCACAGTAAAATCGATCTGTATAAGATGGTGGTGTTGCTGGCGTAATGTGATATCCAGCATCACGCGGCCTTTATCCGTGAATTTAATGGCATTGCCAATCAGGTTAGTCAGTATTTGCTGTAAGCGAATGGGATCACCAATCATCAGATTAGGTAATTTTTCATCAATATGGTGATGCAGGGGAAGATTTTTCGCGTTGGCAGCAGGCGTTAGCAGTTCAATAACTTCATTGACAGTATCCCTTAATAGAAAAGGCACTTGATCCAATACCAGTTTATTGGATTCCAGCCGTGAGAAGTCCAGAATGTCATTAATGATTTTCAGCAGGTTATTAGCCGATCTGTCAATGACATACAGATACTCCATCTGTTGTGGTGTAATGGGGGTTTTCAACATCTGGCGGGTGAAGCCAATGACCCCATTAAGCGGGGTGCGTAATTCATGGGACATATTGGCCAGAAATTCGGTTTTGATCCTGACCGCCTCTTGTGCGCGTTTTTTAGCGATAGTCAGTTCAACATTCTGGATTTCTAACTGCTCCATCGTAATTTGTAGGTCGGAAGTAGCTTGATCAATATGAAGTTGCATCTCATCTTTATATTGCGAGAGCGATTCTGCCACGGTATTAATGCCATTTTGGAGCGCGGCTAATTCCCCAGGCATAGCCCCTGTCACACGGCTGTTCAGTTGCCCTTGACGGATGCGATCGACGGCTTTAACCATGCAGTTGAGGGGCTGGGTAACTTTGCGCACCAGCACATGGGCAAATAAGGCTGTGCCTCCAAGGCACAAAATCAGCAGAATGATGGAGGTGGCAATCTCTTTGTATTGCTGGAGCTGGGCAACGCGTAAGTCCAAATCAATGGCGATATAGCCAATCGGCGGCGTATCGCTGGTGGATGTGTTCCAGGGATTAGAAGAAGAGTTGCCTGAGATAATGGGCATCTTCAGGATGATACTGTTGCCGTATTCCGTTTTGGCCAAGGTTGTCGGCATGGCTTCGTTGGCAGTGAGCCGCAAGCGATTGACATCATACTTGTCATTCGAAATATCGAATAACTTGTTATGCTTATCAAAGATCGCAATTGCCCTGACAATCTCAGAGTTTCGGCGATGCAGGCTGTTTATTAATGAATCAACCTGCTGGCAATTATCCAGATTAATGCCAACCTCGCTGGCAATGGATAAGGGTTCAATAATGCTGATCCCACTGCGGACTATCAGGCTCTTCAACTCGTAATAGCGATATGAGATAAATGATATACTCACAAGCGTTCCGACCAGTAAAACAGGAACCAATATCAGGCTCATCATACGGGTGCGTAGGCTATATTTGGTCATAGGCGTCCATTGTGGGAAAATCAGAACTCAATTTTTCAAAGTCAGTCAGAATCATGGTGCAATTTTACTCCCCAAATCGTCGCTCCGTAAACCGAGGCATTATTTCCGTTACCGCAGATAACCTTGATGCACAAGGGCAAGGCATTGCTCGCCATCAGGGAAAAACCATCTTTATTGCAGGATTATTGCCAGATGAGCAGGCACAAATCCAACTGACAGAAGAAAAACGCCAATTTGCTAAAGCTAAGGTCGTGAAAAGGCTATCAGATAGCCCGCATCGCGTTACACCTCGTTGCCCGCACTTCAAGGTGTGCGGTGGATGCCAGCAACAGCATGTTGCCACTGAGTTGCAAGTTAAAACTAAGGCCAGTGTACTGGAACACCTGATCCAGCGGGAAACAGGCATTAGCATCAGTGCTCATCCCATTATTCGCAGCCCAGAATATGGCTATCGGCGCAGAGCCAGGCTCGGTCTGCAATACCACGCCAGGCAACGTACATTATTGATGGGGTTTCGCCAGAGCCAATCCAACGATTTGGTGCATATTAAACATTGTTCGGTTATGCGTCCTGAATTGGAACAATTATTGCAGCCGTTGTCCCAGTGCCTGAATAGCCTGTATGCAGTAAAACGATTAGGGCACGTGGAAATGGTCTTGGCTGATAGTGGTCCATTAGTCGTGTTGCGCCATCTTGATCCCCTTAAGCCCGAAGATAAGGAAACACTGCGCCTCTTTTCGGTGCAGTACCATGTCGCGATTTATCTGCTGGGTGATGAAAAATCCCTTGAGCCGTTAATGGAAGGGCAAACAGCACCGTGGTATCAGGTGAATGGATTGAAACTGGTGTTCAGCCCACAAGATTTTATTCAGGTAAATGATGTGGTTAACCAACAAATGGTATCACAGGCATTGGCATGGCTGGATTTACAACCAACTGACAGAGTATTGGATCTGTTTTGCGGCATGGGGAACTTTACCTTGCCGATCGCCACTCAAGTACAGGCAACCGTAGGTGTAGAAGGGGTTGCTGAGCTGGTGGCAAGTGGGCAATATAACGCCCGACTCAATAAACTTAATAACGTCGATTTTTTTCATGAAAATCTGGAATCAGATATTCACCAGCAGCCTTGGGCAGCACAAGGGTTCAATAAAGTGTTGCTGGATCCCGCCCGCGCGGGTGCGGCGGGTGTTATGCCACATATTGTAAAATTGGCCCCCGAAAAAGTGGTTTACGTTTCCTGTAACCCCACCACACTCGCGCGGGACAGCAAGGTCTTGTTGGAGGCGGGTTATCATCTTGTCAGTGTACGGATGCTGGATATGTTTCCGCACACAGGCCATCTAGAGTCCATGGCGCTGTTTAGCAGTGAGCCAATGGTGATCGAGTAGATCGAGTAGGGAGAAATTATGGTTGCGGTAAGAAGTGCGCATCTCACGCCGGCAGGTGAATTTGCGGTCGATAAATGGATCGCGAGTTTAAACATTACTAACCCACAATCCAGTGAAAAGTTGGTCGAAACCTGGCGATATTGTCACGAAAAAGTCCAGGGTCACCCCAATGCGGAACTGTTGCTATGGCGCGGTGTGGAAATGGTGGAGATCCTGTCCACATTGAGCATGGATAATGACAGTATGCGTGCCGCGCTACTTTTTCCCATCCTTAATGCCAGGCTACTCGATAGCGAAACCGTGACCGAAACATTTGGCAAGGCCATCACGAATCTGGTGCATGGGGTATTGGAAATGGATGCCATTCGCCAACTGAAAGCCACGCATACCGATGCGACTTGTTCGGTACAGGTTGACAATGTTCGCCGGATGCTGCTGGCGATGGTGGAAGATTTTCGTTGTGTGATTATCAAGCTGGCAGAACGCATTGCCCATTTGCGGGAAGTGAAAGACGCCAGTGAAGATGAGCGGGTGCTGGCGGCCAAAGAGTGTTCCAATATCTATGCTCCTCTTGCCAATCGACTGGGAATTGGGCAGCTAAAATGGGAGCTGGAAGATTTCTGTTTCCGTTACTTACATCCCGATGAATATAAGAAAATTGCCAAGTTATTGCATGAGCGCCGAATTGATCGTGAGCAGTATATCGAGAAATTTGTGACCACTGTGCGTAAATATATGCTGAAAGAAGGGGTTCGGGCTGAAATATACGGGCGTCCGAAACATATTTACAGCATTTGGCGCAAAATGCAGAAAAAAGCCCTCTCCTTTGATGAATTGTTTGACGTGCGTGCTGTGCGGATTGTTGTCGAACGTTTGCAGGATTGCTACGCAGCGCTGGGGATAGTGCATACTCACTATCGTCATTTGCCGGATGAATTCGACGATTACGTTGCCAATCCGAAACCGAATGGTTATCAGTCTATTCATACTGTCGTTTTGGGGCCAAATGGCAAAACGCTTGAGATCCAGATCCGTACCCGTCAGATGCATGATGATGCGGAACTTGGCGTAGCAGCACATTGGAAATATAAAGAAGGCACGGCGATTGGAGGGGGTAAATCCGACAGTTATGAAAGCCGCATTGCATGGCTGCGGAAATTGATCGCATGGCAAGAGGAAATGGCGGATAGCGGTGAAATGCTGGATGAAGTGCGCAGTCAGGTATTTGATGATCGCGTTTATGTCTTTACGCCAAAAGGGGATGTTATTGATTTGCCAATTGGCTCCACGCCATTGGATTTTGCTTATCATATTCACAGTGATGTCGGCCATCGCTGCATTGGGGCAAAAATTGGTGGGCGCATCGTACCATTCAGCTATCAGCTTCAGATGGGCGATCAGATTGAAATTATTACCCAGAAACAACCTAATCCAAGCCGTGACTGGTTGAACCCGAACCTTGGCTATGTAACGACCAGCCGTGGACGCGCAAAAATCCACAATTGGTTCCGTAAACAAGATCGTGACAAAAACGTCATTGCCGGCCGCCAGATGCTGGACAATGAGTTGGCACATTTGGGGCTCACGGTCAAGGAAGCAGAGAAGGAGCTGATTGCCCGTTATAACGTCCACTCGTTGGAAGAAGTATTAGCGGGCATTGGTGTCGGTGATATCCGCATCCACCAGTTAGTAAATTTTCTGCAAAGCAAATTCAATAAAATTACGGCAGAAGAAGAAGATCGCGAAGCGCTTCGCAACCTGGAGAACAAAACCTATACACCACGTAATACCAGCAAAGATAATGGCCGTATTGTCGTGGAAGGGGTGGGTAATTTAATGCACCACATTGCCCGTTGCTGCCAGCCTATCCCTGGTGATGAGATTATTGGATTTATCACACGCGGGCGCGGGATCTCCATCCACCGTGCTGATTGTGATCAGTTAGCGGAACTCGAAGCCAGTTCACCGGAACGGATAGTCGATGCAGTGTGGGGGGAGAGTTATTCCAGCGGCTATTCACTTGTGGTGCGTGTTGTTGCCAATGACCGCAGTGGATTATTGCGTGATATCACGACCATCCTCGCTAATGAGAAAATTAATGTGTTGGGCGTCAGCAGCCGTAGTGATGTTAAGCAACAACTTGCCACCATTGATATGAACATTGAGATTTATAACTTGCAAGTGCTTGGGCGGGTATTGGCGAAGCTCAACCAGTTGTCTGATGTGATTGAAGCCAGACGTTTGCACGGTAATTGATAAAGCCTGGATTAAGATGAAACCGAACTCTATTGAACGACTAAAGGGGATTATGGCGCAGTTGCGCCATCCCCAGGATGGCTGTCCTTGGGACAAGGCACAAACCTCCGCTACGATTGCCCCTTATACATTGGAAGAAACCTATGAAGTGCTTGATGCGATTGAGCGCAATGATATTAGTGCGCTAAAAGAAGAGCTGGGGGATCTGCTGTTTCATATCGTGTTTTATGCTCAGATGGCTCAGGAGCAGCAACAATTTGATTTTGGCGATATCTGTGAGGCAGTGTGTGACAAACTGGAGCGTCGCCATCCTCATATCTTCAATCAACAAGCGGGTATCAGCAGCGAAGAGGCAATCGGCAGTTGGGAACAACGTAAGGCCGCAGAAAGGGCGGAGAAAGATCAGCATTCGGTACTGGATGATATTCCCGCCAGTTTACCCGCTCTGATGAAGGCTTATAAAATTCAGAAACGCTGTGCTTCGGTCGGTTTTGATTGGGATACCATTGGCCCGGTGCTGGACAAAGTCTATGAAGAAATTGATGAAGTCATGGACGAAGCGAAACAGGTGGTGGTTGACGAAGACAGATTGGAAGAAGAGCTGGGGGATTTACTGTTTTCAGTGGTTAATTTATCCCGTCATTTGGGACATAAGCCAGAGATAGCACTACAAAAAGCCTGCCAGAAATTCGAAAATCGTTTCCGTAATGTCGAAAAACTGATCCTCGACAAAGGCTTATCACTGGAAACGGCTACGTTAGATGAAATGGAAGCGATGTGGCAGCGAGTGAAAAGTCAGAAGGTATAGCAATCACAAACCTGATGGCATGGCCATAGCGAAAAGGATGTCGCTTAAACGGCTAAATCATCTGAACTGGGTGAAAAAATTTCACATCATTAACTTAATGAATTTAAATGGAAAATAGGGTATTTGTTTCGTGATGTTACTGTTTATGTGGCACCTCATCCCATTTAGATGGTTTGTAGCGAAATTAAGGTTAGGGTATACTGCTTTCCCGTCCTGTTATATTCATCATCCTTTTAAACCTAAACTTTCAGGTTCAGCATGAAAACTAATTATATTTTTGTGACCGGCGGGGTCGTATCCTCTCTGGGTAAAGGCATTGCCGCAGCCTCTTTGGCGGCTATACTCGAAGCCCGTGGACTCAATGTCACCATTATGAAACTGGACCCGTATATCAACGTCGATCCAGGCACAATGAGCCCAACCCAACACGGGGAAGTTTTCGTTACCGAAGATGGCGCTGAAACTGATCTTGATTTAGGTCATTACGAACGTTTCATCCGAACCAAAATGACACGCCGCAATAACTTCACGACAGGTCGTGTCTATTCTGAAGTGCTGCGCAAAGAACGCCGTGGCGATTATTTGGGTGCAACCATTCAGGTTATTCCTCACATCACCAATGAAATCAAAGACCGCATCATCCGTGGTGCAGAAGGCCATGATGTTGTGTTGGTGGAAATCGGGGGGACTGTCGGTGATATCGAATCCCTGCCATTCCTTGAAGCCATTCGTCAGATGGCGGTGGAAGTAGGCCGTGAAAATACGCTGTTCATGCACCTGACTCTGGTGCCTTATATGGCCGCTGCGGGCGAAGTGAAAACTAAGCCGACCCAGCATTCCGTGAAAGAATTACTGTCAATTGGTATTCAGCCGGACGTATTGATCTGCCGTTCTGATCGCATCGTTCCTGCCAATGAGCGGGCAAAAATTGCGCTTTTCTGTAACGTACCAGAGAAAGCGGTTATCTCTTTAAAAGATGTTGATTCCATTTATAAAATTCCAGCCCTCTTGAAATCTCAGGGCTTAGATGATTATATTTGTAAACGATTCAGCCTCGAATGCCCAGAAGCGGATCTGTCTGAATGGGAACAGGTCATTTATGAAGAAGCCAATCCATCGGGTGAAGTTACCATTGGGATGGTGGGCAAATACGTTGAATTGCCAGATGCGTATAAATCAGTGATTGAAGCACTGAAACACGGCGGGCTGAAAAATCGCCTGACGGTCAACATCAAGCTGATCGATTCGCAGGATGTTGAAACGCGTGGTGTTGACGTATTGAAAGGTCTGGATGCGATTCTGGTACCAGGTGGCTTCGGCGGCCGTGGTATTGAAGGCAAGATCATGACCGCACGTTATGCACGTGAAAACAAGATCCCATATTTGGGCATTTGCTTGGGTATGCAGGTGGCTCTGATTGAATTCGCTCGCAATGTTGCGGGAATGGTTGAGGCCAACTCGACTGAATTCGATCCTGAATGTAAGTTACCGGTTGTTGCTCTGATCACCGAATGGCGCGATGAGAACGGCAACGTAGAAGTACGTAGCGAAGGGAGCGATCTCGGCGGAACGATGCGCGTTGGTGGCCAATTGTGCCATCTGACTGAAAACAGTCTGGTACATAAACTTTATGGTCAGAATGACATCGTTGAGCGTCATCGCCATCGTTATGAAGTGAATAATTTACTGTTGAAACGTATTGAAGATGCAGGCTTGCGTATTGCTGGCCGTTCAATCGACAACAAATTGGTGGAAATCATCGAGAACCCCGCACATCCGTGGTTCGTGGCGTGCCAGTTCCACCCAGAATTCACTTCAACGCCTCGCGATGGTCATCCGTTATTTGCTGGCTTCGTCGAAGCTGCTGGCAAGTATCAGAAAGACCAGTTGAAATAAGATATGGGGCAATGGATTGATATTAAGCAAATTACTGTTGAAGTCATAGTTTTAAGATAGCAGCTTTTAAGAGAATGGCTTTTAGTTTCAATCTATTGTCCTGAATTTAACTTGTACTGAGGAAAACCTAATGTCCAAAATCGTTAAAGTGCTTGGCCGTGAAATCATCGACTCCCGTGGTAACCCAACGGTAGAAGCAGAAGTACACCTGGAAGGGGGCTTTGTCGGCTTGGCTGCTGCGCCATCAGGTGCATCAACCGGTTCTCGTGAAGCGCTGGAACTGCGTGATGGCGATAAATCTCGTTTTATGGGTAAAGGTGTACTGAAAGCAGTTTCTGCGGTTAACGGCCCGATTGCACAGGCTCTGATCGGTCAGGATGCGAAAGATCAGACTAACATCGACAAAATCATGATCGAGCTGGATGGTACTGAAAACAAGTCTAACTTCGGTGCTAACGCGATTTTGGCTGTTTCTCTCGCGAACGCCAAAGCAGCCGCTGCCGCGAAAGGTATGCCTCTATACGAGCACATCGCCGAGTTGAACGGTACTCCAGGTAAATTCTCCATGCCTCTGCCAATGATGAACATCATCAACGGTGGTGAACATGCAGATAACAACGTCGATATCCAAGAATTCATGATCCAGCCAGTTGGCGCAAGCACGCTGAAAGAAGCTGTACGTATGGGTTCTGAAGTATTCCACAATCTGGCAAAAGTGCTGAAAGCCAAAGGTATGAATACTGCGGTGGGTGATGAAGGTGGCTATGCGCCAAACCTGGAATCTAACGCAGCAGCGCTGGCAGCAATCAAAGAAGCGGTTGAGAAAGCGGGTTACGTACTGGGTAAAGACATTACTCTGGCGATGGACTGTGCAGCTTCGGAATTCTATAACGAAGAAACGGGCAACTATGAACTGAAAGGCGAAGGTAAAACTTTCACCTCTCAGGAGTTCACCCACTATCTGGAAGGACTGACCAAAGAATACCCAATCGTTTCCATCGAAGATGGCCTGAACGAATCTGATTGGGAAGGTTTTGCTTACCAGACTAAAGTATTGGGTGACAAAATCCAGTTGGTTGGCGACGATCTGTTCGTAACTAACACCAAGATCCTGAAAGAAGGTATCGAAAAAGGTATCGCAAACTCCATCCTGATCAAGTTCAACCAGATCGGTTCTTTGACTGAAACTCTGGCTGCAATCAAGATGGCAAAAGAGGCAGGTTACACCGCGGTCATCTCTCACCGTTCTGGTGAAACTGAAGATGCAACGATTGCTGATCTGGCTGTTGGTACTGCGGCAGGTCAAATCAAAACGGGTTCTATGAGCCGTTCTGACCGCGTTGCTAAATACAACCAGTTGATCCGTATCGAAGAAGCACTGGGTAATCGTGCACCTTTCAACGGTCTGAAAGAAGTGAAAGGCCAGGCATAATTGTCGGTTTTTCCTGCTAAAAAATAAATATTTTTTATGTTTTGGCGAAAGAGGATATTCTCTTTCGCCTTTTTATTGAAAGAAAATTTTATTTTTCATACTGGTTACTTATCTTATTACAGGACGAAAGTGTGATATGACAACAGAAATTTAGTTCTTTTTTTGAACAATAATGCGGTAACCAGACAAATCCCGCGTAGCAGATCCCAAAATTATACAACCCGTATTTTCTTCTTTGCTAATACTCCTTATTATTTCACATGTAATGTAATTCCTTAACATTTGTGGCAATGATTCATCAATTATTCTTTTTACATTACAAAGTTATGTTTCATTGTTTATGGAGTCTTCATGGACGCTTCTGAATCTTTAACACCAGCGATTGGGCCTACACCCTCAAATAAAAGAGGTTTAATTATTCTCGCGCTGGACATCATTTTGCTTGTGACATTACTTAAGTTTTTACCCTATGGTGAAAAAGCAAATGCAGGCTTGGCATTAATGGTATTTGTTGGCGTGTTATGGTTAACAGAAGCCATTCATGTCACCATTACAGCTCTGTGTATTCCTATTCTGGCGGTTGGTCTGGGATTGATGAATACCGGTGATGCACTGAAATCTTTTGCAAATCCAATAATCTTTTTGTTCTTCGGTGGCTTTGCACTGGCAACGGCGCTGCATATCCAAGGCCTGGACAGATTGATAGCTAACCGCTTGCTGATGATTGCTCGTGGTCGTTTATCTGTGGCGGTATTGCTGATATTTGGTATTACTGCTCTGCTTTCTATGTGGATAAGTAACACCGCAACTGCTGCCATGATGTTACCACTCATTCTTGGCATTCTGGCTAATCTGGATGTACGTACTGAGCGCAATACTTTTGTTTTTGTGCTGCTTGGTGTTGCATACAGCGCCAGTATTGGTGGCCTGGGGACGTTGGTCGGTAGTCCACCCAATGCTATCGCGGCTGCACAATTGGGTATGGATTTCTTTACATGGATGAAATACGGCGTGCCAATGGTCATTATTCTCCTGCCTGTTATGGTGGGAGTGATGTATATCATGCTGCGGCCAAATTTGAATCACAAATTTGATCTGGAATTGGAGCATCTGGAATGGAATGGCAAACGTGTTATTGCTATGGGGATTTTCCTGTTAACCGTAGTGTGCTGGATTTTCAGTTCATTCATTAGTGATGCGTTGGGTGGTGTCAAAGATTTGGATACGATTATTGCCGTGAGCGCAGCCATCCTGATTGGTATCACTGGTGTATCAACATGGTCACAGATTCAGAATAACACCGAATGGGGTGTGTTGATGCTGTTCGGTGGTGGCCTGACATTGAGTGCCGTCTTAAAAAATTCTGGTGCCAGTGAAGTTATGGCAAATGGCATGGCGGCGACTTTCGGCACCAGCTCTTGGTTTGTCATCATCGTTGCGATTGCTGCATTTATTATCTTCCTGACAGAATTTACAAGTAATACTGCAAGCGCAGCACTCCTTGTACCTATTTTTGCCACAGTTGCAGAAGCGCTGGGAATGCCGGTCGTGGTTTTGACCCTGATAATTGGTATTGGCGCATCCTGTGCATTTATGTTACCTGTAGCAACACCACCTAACGCGATTGTTTATGGCTCTGGTTATATCAAACAAATTGAAATGGTTAGGGTAGGCATAGTGCTGAATGTGGTATGTATTGCTATTATTTCTGTGGTTGCCTGGTTCTTCTGGTTGTAATTCCCTCTGTTAAATAAGCTATGATCGAAAACGCCACCTTTGCAGGTGGCGATTATGTTAATCCTCTTTGGTGCTGATATAGATATTTTTTACTTCTGTGTAAGCATCTAGCATCATTTTGTGGGTTTCGCGTCCAAGCCCTGATTTTTTATAGCCGCCGAAAGGCGCATGGGCGGGCAATTCGTGATAGGTATTAATCCACATACGGCCTGTTTTTATTGCTTTGGCGATGCGCAGGGCACGGTTAATATCCTGCGTCCATACAGCACCTGCCAGGCCATATTCGGAATCATTAGCCATTTCGATGACTTCTTCTTCGTTGCTGAATGGAATAACGCATAGCACAGGCCCGAAAATTTCTTCCTGTGCCACCCGCATCTTATTGGTGACATTGGTCAGGATTGTCGGCTGGATAAAGAATCCATCATCATATCCTGTTCCGGTTATGCGTTTTCCACCAGTCAAAATGGTTGCACCTTCCTGTTTTGCCAGATCGATGTAACCTAAAATAGTGTTCATCTGTTCTTCACTGACCTGGCAGCCCATTTCTGTTTCTGCCAACATAGGATCGCCCACTTTGATGGATTCAAACACGGTTTTCAGTGAATTCAGAAATTCATCATGAATATCTTTATGCAGGAACAGGCGGGCACCGGATTCACAGGCTTGCCCTTGGTTCAGCAAAATTGCATTGGCTGCATATTTGATTGCCTTTTTCATATTGGCATCGGGGAAAACGATGTTGGCCGATTTACCCCCTAATTCCAACGTTGCTGGAATGAGCCTTTTCGCCGCTGCTGCGGCAACGTTGTAACCGACTTCTGTCGAGCCGGTAAAGGCGACCTTGTTAATACCATTATGGTCGAGGATTGCCTGGCCTACCACTGAGCCACGTCCTGTAACAATATTGACAACGCCCGCAGGCAGAACCTGATTCATAATACGCCCCAGCTCAAGCAGAGTGATTGGGGTCAGACTTGCAGGATTGATAACAATAGTATTACCGGCAGCAAGGGCAGGTGCGAGTTTCCAGGCAGCCATCAATAACGGGAAATTCCAGGGAATAATTTGTCCGATTACACCCATTGGTTCTCTGATGACTAAGCTTAGTGTGTCATTATCGATGACATCAGTAGTATCAGAATGAGCGCGAATAACGCCGGCAAAATAGCGGAAATGATCAACAGAAAAAGGGATATCGAAATGCCGACACAGAGCCTGAGTTTTACCACCATCTAATGTTTCAAGGACAATAAAGCGTTCAGCTTCGGCTTCCAGTAAGTCGGCGATTTTCAGTAATAAAGATTGCCTTTCAGCCGCGGATGTTTTGCGCCAGGCTGGCAGCGCTTTTTGGGCCGCTTTGACGGCAAGTTCAACATCTTCTGTATTCCCAGCAGCATATTCTGTCAGCAATTCACCTGTTGCAGGGTTGTAGCTTTGCATTGTATTTTTTGCAACGCTATCAACCCATTCGCCATTAATCAGCATCTGATAAGATTTACAAGGTAAAAATTCTTTTTCGATATCATGTAACTTTTTCATTATATTCTCCGAATACTTTGGTTTTTGGTATGTTAGGGAAAATACGCCTAATTTATTATTAGACTAATTCTTAATTTTTATCAAAATTGAACTTAAATATAAAAGATCTCTATCAATAAATATAAATATTAATGGTTAATATAACAACGTGGAAAATTGCTTTATTGCATATGATTTCTTTTTCCGGTGGGATATCTGTCTTAAAATTAATAACGGTGTGTTATATATTATAATTTTCCATGAGATATTTTTTGTAATTTTTATTTATATTGAATCTTTCAACTGAATTTTTTATTTTTTGGTGTTTTGGGTGAAGGCATACCCCCCATTTATAGCTGGGGGATATAAATTTTTATTATTTACTGTAGGTGATATAACTTATTTATTTAGCATTTTTTCTACTGAATTTTGCATATCACCATTTAATATTTGATTCATTTTTTCTTTATCTAAAGCATTTTCCCAGCGGGCTACAACAATGCTGGCACAAGCATTGCCAACTAAATTTGTTAATGCACGGCATTCAGACATAAATCTGTCAATGCCCAAAATAAGCGCCATGCCTGCTACGGGGACGCTGGGAACAACAGATAAGGTCGCAGCGAGCGTAATAAAACCTGCCCCTGTCACACCTGCCGCGCCTTTTGAACTTATCATTGCAACTAATAATAAAGAAATTTGCTCATATAGACTTAATTCAATGTTGGTTGCCTGGGCAATAAACAACGCTGCCATCGTCATGTAAATATTAGTACCATCAAGATTAAATGAGTAACCTGTTGGAATAACTAAACCAACAACCGATTTCTCACAACCCAGATTTTCCATTTTCTTCATTAGTCCAGGTAATGCTGCCTCTGAGGATGAGGTTCCTAAAACCAACAATAATTCGTCTTTAATGTATTTTATTAATTGAATAATAGAGAATCCATTATATTTAGCAACTGCTCCCAATATAATAAGAACAAAAAGCAATGATGTAATATAAAAAGTGACAATTAACATCATCAAATTGCCGATCGATGAAATACCATATTTGCCTATGGTAAAAGACATTGCTCCAAATGCACCAATTGGTGCTAATTTCATTAAAATTCCTACCATTTTAAAGATAGGTTCTGAGAGGTGTTGTAAAAATTCTAAAACAGGTTCCCCTTTTTTCCCTATAGCGGCTAAAGCGATACCAAAAATAACTGAAATAAACAGAACCTGAAGAATATTGCCATTCACAAGTGGGCTGACAACGGTTTCAGGGATGATATTCATCAGAAAGTCAACAATGGATGATTCATGGGCTTTCTCCACATAACCAATAACCTTGCTGCTGTCTAACGAATCAGGAGAGATATTTAAGCCATCGCCGGGGCGGACAATATTGGCGATAATTAACCCAATAACTAATGCAAGTGTTGAAAATGTTAAAAAATATAACATTGATTTTGCTGCAACATTTCCAACCTTTTTTATATTATTCATTCCAGCTATCCCTGTGACTACCGTCAAAAAGATAACCGGTGCAATAATCATTTTCACAATTTTAATGAATGCATCACCTAATGGTTTTAATGATGTTCCAATATCAGGATAAAAATGACCAAGGGCGATACCCAGCAAAATGGCGAATATAACTTGAACATAGAGTATTTGGTATAAAGGTTTCTTCTTTAGAGTCGTAGACATAGGATTCCTGTTTCTTATCCATAGTGTTAATATTGATATTAATGCTTTGTTTTTTATTAATTAATTTAACGTTTCCTTTTGTTTAGAAAATAGTAACGTCTTCCATAATAATGAGATGGATTCTCATTATTATGGAAGGTATTATTGGAATGATAAGATTAATGTTAAAATTACTCTGATTTTTTGTTGTGAACAAGTAGCGAGAGCGTAAATCCAATCATTTATTGTTAAAAAATAAAAAACATTATATAAGAAACCAGTATAAAACTGTATTTTTTTATAATTTTATAGTTATCTCCCCACGCAAAAGACGAGTGGGTTTGATTCAGAAGAGGAGTTATTTTGCGGTTACCCAGAAAACACCACTACCATCTAATGCGGTAAAGGTTTGGTGAACATAA
Organism: Xenorhabdus eapokensis; assembly: GCF_001908105.1. Next base: position 53,726 of record NZ_MKGQ01000011.1, on the reverse strand, counting down.
ATATTGTCTGCGTGAGGATCAATATCTTTGAAAAGATCGGGATGTAACCATTTTGCAATGGCTTCTACAGCAATAATATTGAATGGAGTATCATAGTATTGATGATAAATCGCCATAACATGTTTTTCACGATACGATTTTAAAATCTTTAGCTTGGCGCGCGCGAGCAGCTTTTGAAAACGTTTCTGCGATGTTGCCAGCTCTCCGGTATAACCTAAAGGAACAGATTGACTGTTTGAATGAATTGTATCCCAATCTGCTACTGTCATCAGATAATAATCGGGATTGGTCGCCAATAATTGTTCTTCATTAATTTTGCCTCCCATACCAGAAAACCATTTGCTTCCCATATTCTCACCACCTGCGGCAGTAACAAACTCTCCGAAACTATTGGTGGCAAAGGTATTACAACAATCGTCATCACCTAACATACCGGCATGGCGCTCAATAAAGACGCTGGGAATGTGCTTAATAGATAATGCCGCGATACGTTTATTAATGATGGACAGACGATTTTCATAAAACTGAATGAATTTATTGGCATTTTCTTCTTGTTGGAAAACCTGCCCTAACAATCTCATGCTGGGAACTGTATTGGATAGAGGATGTTGACGGAAATCGATGAAAATGACAGGAACTCCTATTTTTTCCAACACGTTAATCGTATTACTGCTATCCAATTTGGATTTCAAACCAATATCGAAAATAACCAGATCAGGCTTATACATCATGGCTTTTTCGACATTGAAATCACTGGTATAGGGATTAGGGAAAACCGGAATTTTCCTTAGTTGAGGGAATTTCTTTTCATAGGCTGTCGCGAGGTCAGGAGATTTTTTCTCCAATGCATTATCCCACGCAACAATACCTTTCAATGGTTCAGAGGGATGCAAAATATTCAGGGCAATAACCATTCGGCTATCTGCTAACATAGCGCGTTTAACAGGTACGTTGATTGTTACTTCACGCCCCATAATATCTTTAACGGTCATTTTTTCTGCTTGAGCATATATGGGGAGTAATATGAATAACGCGGACAGAAAACATTTTATGGGATAATGTATATTAAACATTACTTTTCCTCATTATTTGAAGTTATATAAGAGATATCAATGTATAGATATGGCTAAATTACTTATCATTAATTTTCGTTTCATTTATATTTTTAATCTTATGGATTTCAAATATATTTATTCACAAAGTGAGCGCAGTGGGGTTTCTGTTATTTTTCCGATGCAAAGTAGATGATAATGGTTGTTATTCAGGCTAATCAACCCTTTTTACATTTTTACTGAGATAAAAATAGTTACTTATAAATTTTTACTTTAATGACAATCCATTAAGGTAAAACTACCTTCGATCTTTTCAGTTGCTGGTATAACCGTCTGGTGAAGTTATTTTCGTGTTACATTATTTTAACAATTTGGTGGGGATTTTGACAACAAGGGGAAAATGCATTCGATAATACGTTGATTATTAGAAACCACATACACATTAATAACCTGAAGAAATCAATAATCAAGTTATAAACATTTCTGATTTAATAATAAATATTTTCCTTAAAATGATTTATATGTTGCCATTCTTGCTATTATTACTTTATTGGTAATAGGCGGGGTTGATCATGAAAAAATTGTTCATTATTTGTTTGTTGGGATTTGCATTAGCTGGATGTGATAATCAACTCAAAATTGATGGAATAAATGAAATCGCTGTGAAAACATCCATTGAGAAGATCAGAGATACTTTACCAGAAGATAAAAGATTACAATTTGATGACTCATTAAATATTGTTATGAGCAATAGTATCGACTTTGATGATCTGTTTAAGGATAACAAGAATGGAAATATCAAACATGCAGATATACAAAAGTTGGAACAGAAATTTTTTCAATCTCTTCATGGGAAAACAGCCGATCAAATCATTGAAGAAGCAGAGAAAATTAAAGCGGCAAACATAAACAAAAAATGAGTATATATTTCATTTCCATAATAAAGGTACTTTTGATCATAAAAAAACCCGCAGTATTTGCGGGCTTCGTAGACTAGTAAAAAATTTATTTCAATCCTGCCGCAGAACGCAGAATTTCAGCTTTATCTGTGGCTTCCCACGGGAATTGTTCACGACCGAAATGACCGTAAGCCGCGGTATCGCGATAAATAGGTTGTAACAGATTCAGCATCTTAATCAGGCCGTAAGGGCGCAGATCAAAAAATTCACGCACTAGTTGAATCAATGTGGAAGTTGGCACTTTCTCTGTACCGAACGTTTCCACCATGATAGAGGTTGGCTCTGCAACACCGATGGCGTAAGAGACTTGGATTTCACAACGATCAGCCAGGCCTGCTGCAACGATGTTTTTGGCAACGTAACGCGCTGCATAGGCTGCCGAACGGTCAACTTTGGAGGGATCTTTACCAGAAAATGCGCCACCACCGTGACGAGCCATACCACCGTAGGTGTCAACAATGATTTTACGTCCAGTCAGACCACAGTCACCCATTGGCCCACCGATCACAAAGCGACCTGTTGGATTGATGAAATATTTGGTCATCGGAGTAAGCCATTCGGTAGGCAATACAGGTTTGATGATCTCTTCCATCACGGCTTCATGCAGTGCTTTTTGATCAATATCTTCACTATGCTGGGTTGAAAGGACAACTGCATCAATACCAATAATTTTGCCATTCTCATACTGGAAAGTGACCTGACTTTTTGCATCAGGGCGCAACCACGGCAGGGTGCCATTTTTACGAACTTCAGCCTGACGCTCAACCAAACGGTGTGCATAAGTGATAGGTGCTGGCATGAGAACATCAGTTTCGTTGGTCGCATAACCAAACATCAGCCCCTGATCTCCTGCGCCTTGCTCCAGAGGATCTGTACGATCAACCCCCTGGTTGATATCAGGGGATTGTTTACCAATGGCACTGATAACCGCACATGAGTTGGCATCAAACCCCATATCTGAGCTGGTATAGCCGATTTCACGTACTGTACTGCGAGTAATTTCTTCTATATCAACCCAAGCGCTGGTAGTGATTTCACCACCAACCATGACCATGCCTGTTTTAACGTAAGTTTCGCAGGCTACGCGAGCTTTAGGATCCTGTTTTAAAATTGCATCAAGGACGGCATCGGAAATCTGATCAGCAATTTTGTCTGGATGCCCTTCTGAAACAGATTCAGAAGTAAAAAGATGTGTAGTCATTATATTTTATTACCTTAAATATAATCTTGGTTTAAGGGCGGATTGGGATGTATTACCGTCTAGACGGCTATTCTAAGTCACTCTTACTAAGGTTACCAGTTTTTTTAGTTTTAATTACCTGCCAGTGTGTGACATTTATCCAAAAAGTATGGAGGTGTTCATTCCCCGTTTAGATAAATTTCGTTTTGCAATTTTACTGGATTACAGGTATAAACTGCGCGCGTAACACAAGTCATTTTTTGCACGTGGAACTTGGCGTTACAGGCGTTTGCAGGAGATATATGCGTATCCTGCTTCTCAATTGAGAAACGGCTTGCGGTAGTAAGCCATGTGGAGGTGAATGGGGTTATGATCCATTATCTGCTGAATGTTAACGGCCAACAGCCACATTATACCATTGATATATTCACATCTTGTCCCTTCCTTTTATATACGCAGGTCTTTCGATGTTACCCGTGGCTAAGCCGCAGATAAATTGGGTTGGCATCATTATATAGTCACGCAGTAAATATGTTGTTTAGTACTCTCTAAACGTTCCTATAATCTAAGAGCATGCTGTTCCCTGACATTTTTTAATGCGCAAGATACGCACGATAAATAGTGTCTTGGGTTATTGACTTTACAGGTGAAGGCAAACCTCAACTCCATGAAGGAGACTGCCATGAATGATAATATCGCTCGCAAAATGCAACAGACCTATAACATCGCATACTGGGGTGGTGGCTATTACTATGTCAATGATCTGGGTAATGTCAGTGTTTGCCCAAACCCTGACTTACCGGGAGCTCAAGTTGAACTCGCCACTCTGGTGAAGAAAGTTCAGGAAGAAAAAGAACAGTTGCGTTTGCCGGCATTGTTTTGTTTTCCCCAGATTTTGCAACATCGCTTGCGTTCGATTAATGCCGCATTTAAACGTGCCCGTGAATCTTATGGGTATCAAGGAGATTACTTCCTTGTTTACCCGATTAAGGTCAATCAGCACCGCCGCGTTATTGAGACATTGGCAAATGCTGATGAACCGATTGGATTAGAAGCCGGTTCCAAAGCGGAATTAATGGCAGTGCTGGCTCATGCAGGCATGACGGGAACTGTGATTGTTTGTAATGGCTATAAGGATCGCGAATATGTCCGTCTGGCGTTGATCGGTGAAAAGCTGGGACACAAGGTGTATCTGGTTATCGAGAAGATGTCTGAAATTGAGATGGTACTGGAAGAAGCCAAGCGCCTGAATGTTATCCCGCGCTTGGGCGTTCGTGCTCGTTTGGCATCCCAGGGTTCTGGCAAGTGGCAGGCCAGTGGCGGTGAAAAATCTAAGTTTGGTTTGGCTGCTGCGCAGGTATTGCAATTAGTTGAAAGGTTGCGTTCAGCAGGGCGGTTGGATAGCTTGCAATTGCTGCATTTCCATTTGGGTTCCCAATTGGCAAATATCCGCGATGTGGCGACGGGAGTGCGTGAATCTGCTCGTTTTTATGTCGAGTTATCTAAACTGGGTGTCAAGATCCAGTGCTTTGATGTGGGTGGGGGTTTAGGTGTCGATTATGAAGGGACACGCTCTCAATCAGAATGCTCGGTTAACTACGGTTTAAATGAATACGCGAACAACGTTATTTGGGGGATTGGTGATGCGTGTGAAGAACATGGCCTGCCTCACCCAACCGTGATTACGGAATCTGGCCGTGCATTGACCGCTCATCATACGGTTTTGGTCTCCAATGTGATTGGGGTGGAGCACAATGAGTTTACTCAAACAACGCCACCGGCAGAAGATGCGACGCGTCCCCTGACTAGTTTGTGGGAAACCTGGCAGGAGATGCAATCCGACAGTAGCCGCCGTTCCCTGCGTGAATGGCTGCATGACAGCCAGTTTGATCTGCATGACGTCCATACTCAGTATGCTCACGGTATGTTGGATCTGTCAGAACGAGCATGGGCGGAAGAACTGTATTTAAATATTTGTCGCCATATTCAGCAAGATCTTGACCCAAGCAACCGTGCCCATCGTCCGATTATTGATGAATTACAGGAACGCATGGCCGATAAATTCTATGTGAATTTCTCGCTGTTCCAGTCAATGCCAGATGCGTGGGGGATTGATCAACTTTTCCCTGTTTTGCCGATTGAAGGTCTGGATAAGCCGCTGGATCGTCGTGCTGTTCTGCTGGATATTACCTGCGATTCTGATGGTACGATTGATCACTATGTTGATGGCGATGGTGTGGCGACAACGATGCCAATGCCAGCTTATGATCCAGAAAACCCGCCATTGATTGGTTTCTTTATGGTCGGAGCCTATCAGGAAATTTTGGGTAACATGCATAACTTGTTTGGTGATACGGCGGCTATTGATGTTTATGTTTCAGAAAATGGCGCAGTGACTTATAAGCAGAGTGAGGAAGGTGATTCGGTCGCCAATATGCTTCAATATGTCAAACTGGAGCCGCAGGTATTATTGACTCGTTTCCGTGATCAAGTGAAATCGGCCGATCTGAATGAAAATTTACGGGAACAATTCTTGCAAGAGTTTGAAAGTGGCCTGTATGGCTACACTTATTTGGAAGACGAGTAATCCTGGTTAGTCATTGAACTGCATTAATAGTCATTCTTGGTCATGTGTTTTGTATAATAGTGTAAATAAGCCTCTGTGTTACTTGTTACTGCCAATATTGGAGACGGGTAATGAGCCAGCATAGGACTTTTGAGGATATATCATGAGTGTTAGCGCCTTAGGAAACCAAATTGATAACTCTTTGGTTTCAAATGCCTTCGGATTCTTGCGTTTTCCATTGAATTTTCAACCCTATTCCAGTGATGCGGAATGGGTAATTACCGGTGTTCCTTTTGATATGGCAACATCGGGACGTGCGGGCAGCCGTCATGGGCCAGCCGCTATTCGTCAGGTATCGACTAATCTGGCGTGGGAAAGCTGCCGTTGGCCGTGGAACTTTAGCTTACGCAAGCACCTGAATGTGGTGGATTGCGGGGATCTGGTCTTTAATTTCGGTGATGCCCAGGATATGAGTGATAAGTTGCAGGCACATGCTGAAAAGGTACTGGCATCGGGTAAGCGTATGCTGTCTTTTGGCGGTGATCACTTTGTTACTTTGCCACTGCTACGAGCTCATGCAAAATACTTTGGTAAGATGGCGCTGATCCATTTTGATGCCCATACAGATACTTATGCAAATGGCAGTCAATTTGATCATGGTACGATGTTTTACCATGCGCCAAATGAAGGGTTGATAGATCCTCACCACTCAGTACAAATAGGTATTCGCACTGAACACGATGCAGATAATGGTTTTACTGTATTAGATGCAGGTCAGGTTAATGATCGCGGTGTTGATGACATTGTTGAGCAGATTAAAACGGTGGTTGGTGACTTGCCGATTTATCTGACGTTCGATATTGATTGCCTCGATCCGGCATTTGCACCCGGTACAGGAACGCCAGTGATGGGTGGATTGACGTCAGATCGCGCCTTGAAAATAGTGCGCGCCTTACAACCATTGAATATCGTTGGAATGGATGTGGTGGAAGTGGCACCGGCTTATGACCAATCTGAAATTACGGCATTGGCCGCCGCAACAATTGGACTGGAGTTGCTGTATTTGCAGGCATCGAAGAAAGATCTGTAATGCATTAATCTTGTCAGTTGTTTTTAAAGGCTCATTTAAAGGTGAGCCTGTAATTCAATCTGTTTTTATGCTCTTTCTTTCATAAAATAGCTCAATGTTCCATCACTGCACAATGTACGTCAACACTTGCTGCTGCGGCATTAAGGCAAAATTTCCGTGGAATTGCGAGCCAGCTCGATACTCATCAGATAATGTTTGCAGTAGTTTTATGCTTATAGCGTAATCTCTGCAATCAATTGACGTAATTTCAGCCGCATGGAAATCAAAGAAGCGTTTTACGTGGGGATAAAGTGCCTTAAACAGACTCTCCTTGACGGAGAACGCAAGAGTAAATACCTGTGTAAAAGGTAATGAGCATTCTGTCAGTAATTTCACTTCATTATCATTGATGATGCTCGATGAAACACTTTTGATGGTATCTGGTTTAATCTCTTGCTCGATATCTACGCCTATTATTCGGTAGTTATTGCAAGAAGCCGCAAAGGCAATGGCACAGTTGGTGGAATGAGAAATCGAGCCACAAATGTTGCCAGGCCAGATTGGGGAGCGATCTGGGGCATTGGTTACCTGAAAACCAGGATAACCCAAACGATTTAAAACTTGTTGAGTGCAATAACGAGCAGCCAGATATTCCGCACGTCGTTTATGTACTGCATTTTGTAACTGGCTTGGGTAGGTAATGCTACATTCGTTAAATAGCGCATCCCGATAGTAAGACAGATCAAAATACGTTTTTATAACTTGCAGGTCGGCATGTTCTGACAGCACACCGGCTTGTATATCTGTAAAAAAAGGATCATTTATGGTAGCGGTTTGAGCAAAGGTAAGGATAGAAGTAAAAGTCATTTTTTTCATCATGGTTTTTTATTATTGGCTGCGATTATTAGAGAGCAGATCAATTAAAAATGTTTATGATCTGATTTTGCCATATCTTAATTTTAGTTCACTAACGTGATAACTCTTTTTATACTCGTCGTTATTATCATTTTTGAAAAGAGGTTATTGTGGAAATATTAGTGACAGGTGGAATGGGATATATTGGTAGCCATACTTGTGTTCAAATGATTGAAGCGGGAATGACGCCGATCATCATCGATAACCTGTGCAATGCCAATCGTGAAGTTCTGGCTCGTGTTGAAGCATTGACTGGCGTACAGCCACTGTTTTATGAAGGGGATATTCGTGATGAATCCTTCCTTGATGCTATTTTTTCCCGTCATCAAATTCAGGCAGTGATTCATTTTGCAGGTTTGAAAGCGGTGGGTGAATCTGTCGCTAAACCTATCGAATATTATGACAATAATGTCAATGGAACGCTGGTGCTGGTGCGTAGCATGCGTAAAGCGGGTGTAAAAAGCATTATCTTCAGCTCATCTGCAACGGTATATGGTGATCCGGATGTTGTGCCTATTACTGAACAGTCTGCGGTAGGCAATACAACTAACCCTTATGGCACCAGTAAATATATGGTTGAACGCTGCTTGTCTGATCTCCATCATGCAGAAAATGATTGGTCTGTGGTGCTGTTGCGTTACTTCAATCCAGTTGGTGCTCATCCTTCTGGCACAATGGGAGAAGATCCTCAGGGAATTCCCAACAATTTGATGCCTTATATTGCCCAGGTTGCGGTAGGCCGTCGGGAAAAATTGTCTGTGTATGGAAATGATTATCCAACAACCGACGGCACTGGAGTGCGCGATTATATCCATGTTATGGATTTGGCTGACGGGCATATCGCTGCCCTAAATGCGGTTGGTAAGAAAGCGGGACTGCATATCTACAATTTGGGTACCGGAAGAGGTACCAGCGTGCTGGAAATGGTGGACGCTTTTAGTCATGCTTGCGGCAAACCCGTTCCTTATGAAATTTGTCCACGTCGTTCGGGAGATATTGCAGAATGTTGGTCAAGCTCGGAGAAAGCCGAGCGAGAACTAGGCTGGAAAGCAAACCGAACTATCGTGGAAATGACCGCTGATGCCTGGCGTTGGCAGTCTCAAAATCCCAATGGCTACAAAGCGAAGTAAGAAACAGCAAAAAATGTTTGGTTTTCTGTAAGGGGTGTGTGGTGAAAGCAAGGGGGTATCCAAGATGTCAAAGTTGCGATTCAATTTTGTTGATTGTCCACATAGGCGATATAACCCTTTGACGGGTAAATGGATTATTGTTTCACCGCACCGAACTGAACGACCGTGGAGTGGAATTGATGAAAAACCACTTCACGTTGCCTTGCCAAGTTATGATGAACACTGTTTTTTATGCCCGAATAATACCCGTGCTTCAGGTAATAGTAATTCAGATTATCAGGACGTTTATATATTCCAGAATGATTATTCTGCCTTGCTACCGGAGCGGTTTGATATTAGTCCTACCGATAACCCATTATTTAAAATTGAGCCAGTGAGTGGCGTTTGTCGGGTTCTCTGTTTTTCTCCTGATCACAGCAAAACATTGCCGGAACTGTCGTTGAGTCAAATCCGTCGTGTTATTGATACATGGAATGCGCAGATTGAGGAGTTGAGCCAGCGTTATATTTGGATTCAGGTTTTTGAGAATAAAGGAGAAATGATGGGATGTTCTCAACCCCATCCTCATGGCCAGATTTGGGCCAGTGATTTCCTGCCTGATGAGCTGGCACGTAAAGATGAACTATTGCGGCAATATTATTGTCAGCAAGGAACTAGTTTATTGGTGGATTATCTCGAAGCTGAGCGCAAAGATGGCGCCCGTACGGTAGTGGAAACTGAATATTGGCTTGCGGTTGTGCCCTATTGGGCGGTATGGCCGTTTGAAACGATGCTAGTGCCGAAAAATCCTATCCGCCGCATGAGTGAACTGACGGAAGCACAACGTGATGACCTGGCAGTGGCGATGAAAAAATTGACCAGTCGCTATGATAATCTGTTTCAGTGTGCTTTTCCCTATTCAATGGGCTGGCATTTTGCTCCTTTCTTCGAGCATCAATGCGATGACAATGCCATATCACACAAACACAATATTGATCACTGGCAATTACATGCACTGTTTTACCCGCCGTTATTACGTTCATCCAGCGTCCGTAAGTTTATGGTGGGTTATGAGATGTTGGCGGCAGCTCAGCGTGATTTAACGCCAGAACAGGCCGCCCAACGGTTACGGGATGTCAGCGACATTCATTTTAAGCTACGCTGATTTTCACGAGGAAACGTTTCTGGAGGAAAAAGAGATGAAAACTTTAATCCAAAACGTCACTAAATCTTTTGAGGCGTGCTTTAATTATTCTCCAACGCATTTTTTTCAGGCACCGGGGCGGGTGAATCTTATCGGTGAGCATACGGATTACAACAGTGGTTTTGTCTTGCCTTGTGCGATTAATTTCCAGACAGTAGTTGCCGCCGCTAAGCGTGGGGATATGCGTGTCAGAGTGATAGCTGTTGATTATCATAATCAGTGTGATGAGTTTGATCTTTGCCAGCCCATTCTCTTTCAGCCAGAAAAAATGTGGGCGAATTACATCCGTGGTGTGGTGAACTCTTTGGTGGAGAGTGGTTATGCGTTTGGTGGTATGGATCTCGCCATTAGTGGCAATATTCCACAAGGTGCGGGTTTGAGTTCATCTGCGTCATTGGAAGTCGTGGTTGGGCAAACCATTAAGTCGCTTTATCAACTCGATATTAGCCCCAAAATGATTGCATTGAGCGGGCAGCAAGCAGAAAACCAATTTGTCGGTTGCAATTCTGGCATTATGGATCAGTTAATCTCTGCTTGTGGGGAAGAGAATCACGCCTTGTTGATCGATTGCCTCACGTTGACAACACAATCTATACGTATGCCTGATCAAGTGGTTGTGATGATAATCAATTCTAATAAACAGCGTGGCCTGGTGGATAGCGAATACAACCTACGCAGACAGCAATGTGAAGAAGCCGCTCATTTGTTGGGAGTGAAAACATTGCGTGATATCACTCTTGAGGATTTCAATGCTAATCAAACGTTACTCGATACATTGCTCGCCAAACGGGCTCGCCATGTGATCAGTGAAAATTTGCGGACTAAATTGGCGGCTGATGCTTTAAATGCTGGTGATTTATTTCTCCTTGGTCAGCTTATGGCTGCATCTCATATTTCCATGCGTGATGATTTTGACATTACTGTCCGTGAAATAGATGTGCTGGTGGCGATTGTTAAAGATGTGATTGGCGATCACGGCGGCGTCCGTATGACAGGGGGGGGTTTTGGTGGTTGTGTGGTGGCGTTGGTTCTTCCTGATTTGGTGAAAAATGTCGAAAGGGCGATTGAGCAACAATACAAGGCTAAAACAGGTTTAAAAGCGGATATCTATCTTTGTCAGGCCACAAAAGGTGTAAGCCAACTGGAATAAGTAAAAGATATCCTGAACTGACTGTCACGGCTTTACAGACTGTGGGGAAAAGGTTGGGATGGATTTGCATTGTTACGGATCAATAGGATAGAAAAATCACGCGATAAATTTTTAGTGATTTTATGTCTAAGTGACTGATTATTTTCAATGTAATGGTAAAAATAAATAAATCGTGGGATGAGTTTCTTCACACGGTGTAAAGTGAAAGACAATAACTTATTGATTATTTAATAAAAATAGTCATTTGTTAGTGGTTGGATCACTTTTAAAGAATGTTTCGATTGTGTTCATATATTGGCTTGTATATATTATCGCAGGTTTATTATCACTATGGATTAATAATAATGAAGAAGACATTTTTAATTTCCGCAATTGTAGCTGGATTATCCATTACCTCATTGGCAGCTAATGCTGGTGAGCATACTATTTCTGCGGGATATGCGCAGAGCAAAATTAACATTGAAAACAATAACTTAAAAACAAGCTTAAAAGGTTTTAACGTTAAATATCGTTATGAGTTCAATGAGCAATTTGGCTTAATTAGTTCATTCACCCATACAGGTTATAACACTAGTTATGACGATCCACTTGGCTATCATGGAGGAAGCCTTGATTATAATTCTATAACAATTGGACCATCATATCGTTTTAATGAATATATAAGTGCTTATGCTTTAATTGGTGCAGGAGTGGGTAAAGCGTCAAACACTGAGCATATTAGAATTAGCAAATACAATAGCATCCTATCTTTTAATGATGATACCAAAACAGCAGTAGCTTATGGCGCAGGTGTGCAATTTAATCCATTGCCGAATGTGGCAATTGATGCATCATATGAATACACTAAATTAGATAGTATTAATCTGGGTACATGGGTACTTGGCGTTGGTTATCGTTTTTAATTTAGCTTACTAACCAAATATTGGTTTTTTAGCTAACCCTTTGCCTTAATTAAGTTCCGTTCACCCGACGGAACTTATCACTATATTAAGCATATCGCTTTCCCTGCTTTTACTTTCCCGCAAATCTTCTAGCGACAATAAAAATGTAGTTTTTCTGCTTTTCATGATGGTTTATTTTTGATTTTTGATAAACCATCATTGAGATGAGTTGGCTATATAGATTTATTGGCAGATGCAGATTTCCGGGCTGATTGACATGCTTTGCGCTCACTGGATTCGCGCTCTTGAATGATTTTTGCTGTTTCATCTATGGCGGGAAGAGGAAATCCCATATCATCATAGGCACCAAAACCAATTAAACGATAACTGTTTAGCGGAGTATTTATTGGGATACGAAATTCTTTTTTCTCCCCCGATGCCAAGGGTTCAAATGAATACACTGTCAGCGTACCTGGTTCACATTTAGCATTAAGGGGTAAAACAGCCAGATAGCCCCCTGCCACAGGTTGGTCGCCTTTGTTTTGCAGTGTGCCGCCTACAAAGAATTTGTCGTTGGCTCCTAATCCCATATGGAATAACAAATGTGCTTCCCCTTTTGCCCATAATGCAGGGGAAAACAGGCTGCCTGCCATTAATATTGCGCTGTATGTGTAACCACGCCATTTCATCTTTATGCTCCTGTTTGTCGATGATGAGTTCCCAACTATAAATTAATACAAGAATCAATATCACCGTATTTTGTGACTCTTTTGAACACATCTAAATCTAATCTGGCAATGTAGTCGATTAAATAGTGGCTACATAACGGCCCATCTGAAATATCTAAATTGGTTTGAGGTTTAAACTCGTTGATATAGTCCAATGAGGCATATCCCAGAATTTTAGGGGGCAGATGAGGTATGACATCATCGATATAGTTGAACACTGCAAAATTGCTAAAGTTTTGGGTGACGTGTTTGGAAAATTCTCCGTTTCCTGGCCTTGGGCAGGCAAATAAACAGGCCGAGTGATCGGCGGTTATAGGGCCAATTTCATACATCAGATAGGATGCAATTGCTGCGCCAAGGCTGTAACCGACTATCGTGAATTGATTATTTATCCCTAGAAATTGGCTAATCGCTTCAGCTAATTTGAGATTGCTGTAATCACGGTGAGATTCAGGCTCAATAGTAATCAGCTTCATTGAGTCATAGATGCTAAAAAACCCCATACTGACTTCTATCTTGGGGAAACGGGTCCACGGTGATGTAAAGTTAATCAGTCCATTATGGACATTTTCTAGCAAAATGGTGGGATCGGTTCCACGTATAGCAATAATATGCTCCTTTGGAGAATGGTTTTTTTCTGTCACTTTTTTTGCCACATAGCCAAAACAGACATGATCGGGCAATTCACCTTTTCTGGGTGTTACTGAGAAAGACAGATCATTGGCTGAAAGATACGCGATAACTCTCCATCCATCTTGTTCAATGCGCGGATCGGCTGGGGGAGTTGGGTTATTGTAGTACTGTTCATTCATTTTCGCTGCATATAACACGAATGCCGCAAAATTGGCGGCCTCTCTGTATGTATACATAGGTGCCTCTTTTGTTTGTTCTTTGTTGTTGAGGAAATGAGTTATTGAAATGTTTATTTGATGTAATTTAAGTGTATGCCATTTTATCGGATTTTCTGGATTAAGGAATATACAGATTGATTGATATTTTATTTAGATTGCAATGAAATTATTATTGTGAGGAGCTTATTTCCAATAACTCACTGTTATTAGAGTTTATTTATTATTAAATGATAAATAAATGAATTGGCAGTAAGTTTTAATTTATCAATATCGAATTAATTAATTCTCTTTGGTTATATGTAGTTTTCTTTTGTTCTTTCAAATTGATTGCTATGCAGCGTTATCCTTTCCCAATCTGAAAGTGTTATTTGCAAATTTTACCGATTATCAAGAGGCAAATATGGCAGCACCACGTTCGGTTCTTGAACTTATAGGGAATACACCGCTATTGGAATTGACGCATCTGGATACAGGCCCATGCCAGCTATTCATTAAGTTAGAAAATCAGAATCCTGGCGGGTCGATTAAAGATCGTGTTGCACTTTCAATGATTGAGCAGGCAGAAAAACAGGGATGGTTAAAGCCAGGGGGCACTATCATTGAAGCCACGGCAGGTAATACGGGAATTGGGTTGGCGTTGGTTGCCGCCATGAAGGGCTATAAACTCATTTTGGTTGTACCTGATAAGATGAGCAGGGAAAAAATTTATCACCTGCGAGCGCTGGGAACCGATGTCCGCCTGACACGCTCTGATGTCGGCAAAGGGCATCCAGAATATTACCAGGATTATGCTCTGCGTCTGTCGAAAGAAATCAGCGGGGCTTATTATATTGATCAATTCAATAATCCTGCAAACTCAGCCGCGCATTTTGCTACCACGGGGCCGGAGATTTGGCAGCAGATGAAGCAGCATGTCGATGCTATGGTCGTGGGTGTTGGCTCTGGCGGAACTCTGGGTGGCTTGAGCCAGTATTTTAAGGAAGTTTCCCCTCATACGGAATTTGTTCTCGCAGATCCTAAAGGTTCTATTCTTGCCGATTATGTTGAGCATGGTCACTATGACGAAGCGGGTAGTTGGTTTGTGGAAGGTATCGGAGAAGATTTTGTCCCGCCTCTTGGGGATTTTTCTCAGGTTCACCATGCTTATCGGATTACCGATGCAGAAGCGTTTACCTGCGCCCGTGATTTACTACTGACAGAAGGGATTCTGGCTGGTTCTTCTTCAGGCACATTGTTAGCGGCGGCGCTACGTTATTGTCGAGCACAGACAACGCCAAAACGTGTAGTGACGTTAGCTTGTGACAGTGGTAACAAATATCTGTCGAAGATGTTTAATGATTACTGGTTATTGGAACAAGGGCTTCGTTCACAACCACAAGAAAATAATTTGAGCGACTATATTACTTATCGCTATCAGGATGGCGCGACGGTTTCGGTTTCTCCGCAAGATACCTTGCAGATCGCTTATAGCCGCATGCGTCTGTATGACATTTCACAGTTACCTGTGATCGAGAATGATCAAGTTGTCGGGCTTATTGATGAATGGGATCTCATGCATACGATTCAGGCCAATTCACGTCATTTCTCGTTGCCTGTTACTGAAGCGATGACCAATCAGGTTCATACACTCAATAAAAAAGCGTCATTGGCGCAGTTAATTGCTACCTTTGATGCTGGTCATGTGGCTCTGATTGTTGATGATGACAATCATTTCCTGGGGCTTGTTACTCGTACCGATGTATTGAACGCATGGCGTCAACAACTCAATTGATCTCTTTCAGGAATAAATTAATGGCTAAATTTGATAAGACTAAGAATAAGATTAAATTTGATACACAAAGCGTTCATGCTGGTTATGTCCCTGATCACACGGGGGCTGTGATGCCCGCCATCTATGCGACATCAACTTATGCTCAGCCTGCACCTGGTCAGCACACGGGATATGAATATTCCCGTAGTGGAAACCCGACGCGTGATGTCTTAGAGCGTGCGATTGCAGAATTGGAGAATGGAACACGTGGTTATGCTTTTGGCTCTGGTCTGGCAGCCAGTTCGACCATTCTGGAGCTACTTGATAAAGACAGCCATATCATTGCGGTGGACGATCTCTATGGTGGGACTTACCGACTACTGGAAAAAGTGCGGCGCCGGACGACGGGTCTGAGAGTGACTTATATTGAAGCAGGGGATACTGCGGCATTGGAAGCAGCAATTGAGCCTGATACTAAAATGATTTGGGTAGAAACTCCTACTAATCCACTATTGAAATTGGCTGATTTAGCGGCGATTGCACGAATTACCAAGCGGCATAATATTATCAGCGTGGCAGATAACACGTTTGCTTCCCCTTATATTCAGCGTCCGCTTGATTTGGGTTTTGATATTGTTGTGCACTCTGCAACTAAGTATCTGAATGGTCATTCTGATGTTGTTGCTGGCCTTGCGGTGGTGGGCAATAACGCAGAGTTAGCCGAGCAAGTTGCTTTCCTGCAAAATTCCATTGGTGGCA
The DNA here is from genome assembly GCF_001908105.1 of Xenorhabdus eapokensis. The sequence goes on along the minus strand of NZ_MKGQ01000011.1, from coordinate 37,553 downwards.
TTCTTGATCCGTTCAGCAGTTTCCTTGTTCTGCGTGGCATTCGGACATTAGCGCTGCGTATGGAGCGCCATATTGACAGCGCAGAGAAGATTGCACATTGGCTCGAACAACAACCACAAGTTGAGAAAGTGTATTATCCTGGCCTTGTTTCTCATCCACAGCATGAATTGGCAAAGCGTCAGATGCGGGGTTTTGGTGGCATGATCTCTATCGTGCTGAAAGAAAATGAAGACTATACGCGTCGGGTTATTAAGGCACTGCAACTGTTCACATTGGCGGAAAGTTTAGGGGGAGTGGAAAGTTTAATTGGCCAGCCATTTACGATGACCCATGCTTCTATTCCTCTGGAAAAGCGTCTGGCCGCTGGAATTACGCCACAACTGCTTCGTATTTCTGTCGGTATTGAAAATGCAGATGATTTGATAGCGGATCTGTCTCAGGCATTTGAAAATGCGAGTTTATAACAAGAAAATAAAATAAGAAAGTTAAGCTAATCAAAAATTAGGTTGTCACAAACATTATGCCAATTGAGATTTTTCGGTTGGCATTTTTTATTATTTCATTAACGCATATTAATTTAATTTTTAGTGGTTATTTTTACTAAATTTGGTTTGCTAATTTATTGGAAAATTCAGTTTTTCAAAGCAAGCGATTTTAATGATGAAAAGGAGTGGCGGATCAGGAGGGCTGTTTGTCAATACCGGGATATTACGCAGATATCGAGCGATTTGAAAAAGTGAAGATAGAAGCATTTGATCGGTTTGGTAAACCAATGACGATCGAAAGCGAAGATTTTCTGTCAATTGTTATGCAGCATGAAATTGACCATTTACATGGCATTATATTTATCGACAGGGTGGGCAACACTCAGTTTGATTTTTACAAAAAGAAATGGCGAGCTAATAACGGCGCTGTAAAGTTTTTTTTCAAATAAAAACCTCTGGGCAACGTCATAATTGGTTGGCCGTATTCTCCTGTTGCTTCCGTCAATGCTCGGCTATTGGCAGCTTTGGGGCGCAATTGTAACACTTCACCATGACGGGCAGTAATGCTCTCGACTTTGCCTAATACAATGAGATCCATAAGCTCTTCCCAATCGCGTCTCAACAACTCTTCTTCAATCGCATTCGGGCTCCACAGCAACGGCGAACCCACACGGCGTTCAGAAAGTGGAATACTTCTTTCCCCCTCAACGGGTATCCACAGGACACGGGATAATTTACGCCTGACGTGGCAGTTTTCCCAGGTGATGCCGCTATTACCGGTTAAAGGAGCAACACAGACAAAGGTAGTTTCTAATGGATAACCTTTACTATCCACAGGGATAGTTTTCAATTCGATACCGATATGTTCAAAATCTTGTTCAGGTTTACTACCCGCACTTGCCCCTAAATAGTATTCAAGCAACATACCAACCCAACCTTTATCGCGTTTTAAATTGGGGGGAATGGAGAGTTTGGCCAGTGCAGCTAGTTCACCCATAGATAAGCCCGCCAAAGAATGGGCACGATTGAATAGTTGTTGTTCGTTTTCAGGTGGTATCGGAGGTGTAAAGTACATGTTATAGAGTATATTTTTTACTGGTCAAAAAATGTTCGCACGGATTGCGTAAAATCATTATTAATTTATCATTAGCCTGAACTCTTTGATAATAGCATGATATAAAAGATCTTTTCATGGTTATTTCCTGCATTAAAAATAGACTCGTTATGATTGTTCACCTGTTCCCAAAGATAATAAACAGGATCTTACACCATGTTATCCACAGATTTATGGGATAAGTGATAAAAAGTGAGATCACTGGTTTGATTTACAGCGCTAATGAATGATGTTTTCTACAAAGATAGGCGATTTTTGTTTAACTAAAAGGCATATCCTGTGGATAAAATCATCTATGGTTAATGTTTGCTCAGTATGAGGAGGTCTAAAAATTTTCATCAGTGATATGCCATGTCAAAAGGGGTATAAAATATATTAATATATTGAAAAATAATAAATATCCATTTACTCCTATAGAGAGTGTAAAAATATGTAATAAAAGTATACCCGTTTTACCCCGCTCTTTTTCACATACATATCCACAGAAAAAGTGAATAAAATGGTTCTGGCCAGACAATAAATGTTTATAACTTTAGCTTTTCCTGTGAATTATCCGTCTGGAGACGTAATCCACGCAGATTTAACATCAACCCATCCAAAAGTGTTCATTTTTGCTCCTCACACGATGCGTTTATCCCCATAATTTGCACCAGCCCCAATTTTTGGGGAGTCATGATATTTTTTACCAGCCAGTAAGCTATGTTACTGGCTTTTTTAAATGGCTATGTTTCCCTTTACCAAACTTCTTCGGTGATATAACGTGCAATGATGTCGCCCATTTCATCGGTACTGACCGCTGTGTCATTACCTGCGAGATCTGCGGTACGATAACCTTGTTCTAAAGCGTGGCTGATCGCCCGTTCAATAGCATCAGCGGCATCAAGGTGTCCAAAGCTATAGCGCAGCAACAGTGCTGTGGATAATATCTGGGCTATTGGGTTAGCGATATTTTTACCGGCAATGTCAGGGGCTGAACCACCAGCAGGTTCATATAAGCCAAAACCTTTTTCATTCAGGCTGGCAGAAGGCAACATTCCCATTGAACCCGTGATCATAGCGCACTCATCGGATAAAATATCGCCAAAAATATTGGAGCATAATAGAACGTCAAATTGGGCGGGATTTTTGATCAACTGCATGGTGGCATTATCGATATACATATGTTCGATGGTAACGTCAGGATAATCTTTGGCGATTTTGCCAACGACTTCACGCCATAGCACGGAGCTTTGCAAAACATTCGCTTTATCAATCGAAGTGACCTTATGGCGGCGTTTGCGCGCAGATTCAAAAGCAATACGCGCTATCCGTTCTATCTCGAAACGATGATAAATTTCGGTATCAAAAGCACGCTCATATTTCCCTTCACCTTCGCGCCCTTTGGGTTGCCCAAAATAAATTCCGCCTGTCAGCTCACGGACGCACAAAATATCAAAGCCTTTGGCGGCAATATCATGGCGAAGCGGACAAAAAGATTCTAAGCCTGCATATAAGCGGGCTGGTCGTAAGTTGCTGAATAATTTAAAATACTTGCGCAATGGCAATAATGCCCCTCGTTCTGGCTGTTCGGCGGGTGGCAGATGTTCCCATTGCGGGCCACCTACGGAGCCAAATAGAATAGCGTCAGCTTTTTCGCAACCGGCAATTGTTTCTTGAGGCAAAGGCGTGCCATGACGATCAATAGCAATCCCTCCCACATCATATTCGCTGGTTGTGATACGGATATTAAAACGATGACGGATGGCATCCAACACTTTGTAGGCTTGCTTCATCACTTCAGGGCCAATGCCATCACCAGGTAAAACAGCAATGTGGCAATGCTGAGTTTCTTGTTTGCCTGGGATCGTGTCATTTGAAATAGATTGGCTTGAAGTCATGATTATACCGTTTCCTTTTTGTTGTTCCGATGAGCGTGAGTATTGCTGTTTTGGGAGATACGTTGTTTCTCTTTTTCTACTTGCTCTGCCTGCCAGATATTATTCAGAACATGGATCATTGCCTTGGCAGAGGAGCCAATAATGTCAGTTTCCAAACCTACTCCGTGGAAACGGCGGCCAAAACACTCCACGATAATGTCAACCTGACCGAGAGCATCTTTACCATGCCCCTTACCGGATAATTGATAAGAAATTAATTCCAGAGGGTAACCGGTAATGCGGTTGATAGCCTGATAGATAGCATCAACAGTCCCATTGCCCGTTGAGGCTTCAGATTTGATTTCATCTCCGCAGGCCAGACGAACGGTTGCAGTAGGTACAACATTAGAGCCTGACTGAATACTGAAATAGTCCAGACGGAAGTGTTCATGTTCTTGTTGCTGTTGATTGATAAACACTAAGGCTTCCAAATCGTAATCAAACACCTGTCCTTTTTTGTCTGCCAATTTCAAGAATGCCTGATACAGTACATCCAGATCGTAGTCACTCTCTTGATAGCCCATTTCTGTCATACGGTGTTTCACTGCGGCACGTCCAGAACGTGAAGTCAGGTTCAACTGGGTATCTTTCAGGCCGATGGATTCTGGCGTCATGATCTCGTAAGTTTCACGATTTTTCAGCACACCATCCTGATGAATGCCGGATGAATGGGAAAACGCATTACTGCCAACAACGGCTTTATGAGCGGGGATCGGTGTATTACTAATTTGGCTAACTAATTGACTGGTACGGTAAATTTCTTGATGGTTGATATTGGTATGCACACCTAACATTTGCTGGCGTGTTTTGATCGTCATGATCACTTCTTCCAGTGAACAGTTACCTGCGCGTTCTCCTAATCCATTGATAGTGCCCTCTATTTGACGAGCCCCTTCCTGAATGGCTGTAATGGAGTTAGCGACAGACATGCCTAAGTCGTCGTGGCAGTGGACTGAAATAATCGCTTTATCAATATTGGGTACGCGATTAAATAATGTACGTATAATGCCGCCAAACTGGTAAGGCGTTGTGTAACCAACCGTGTCTGGAATGTTGACGGTGGTTGCGCCCGCTTTGATGGCTTGTTCGACAATTTTGCACAAATTATCGATATCTGTACGACCGGCATCCTCACAGGAAAATTCAACATCATCGGTGTAGTTGCGTGCCCGTTTGATAGAGCGAACCGCCATTTCTACAACATCATCAAAGGTTCTTTTTAATTTATGTTCGACGTGCAGATTTGAGGTAGCCAGTACCATATGCAGGCGGAAGGCTTCAGCGACTTTCAGGGCTTCGGCCGCGACATCAATATCTTTGTCAACACAGCGGGATAAGGCACAGATACGACTGTTCTTGATTTCACGGGCGATGGTTTGAACTGATTCAAAATCTCCCGGAGAAGAAACTGGAAAACCCGCTTCAATAACATCAACTCCCAGCCTTTCCAGTGCATAAGCGATTTGCAGTTTCTCTTTCACACTCAGGCTAGCTTGTAATGCCTGTTCTCCATCACGTAACGTCGTATCGAAGATAATAACTTGCTGGCTCATGTTGTGCTCCTGTTAATTAGTTTGGTAAATGGGATTTATTTATTTTTGAGCGCCGGCAGGTAAAAAAAACCCGCGCATGGCGCGGGTTTTTATGTCTGATGTAGGTTAACTTATCCCTGTTTTTTACCTACCAGCATACCGCGCGCATTAAAGGCGATCATTAGTAGGCTTAGTAGAAGAACAGAATGAATCATGTGAGCTAACCTTTGTAAATTTGTTAATTTAGTTTTAATTGTTAATGTATTTTATAGATACTTTATCTAAAAAATAATGTCAAGCAGTATAAATACGAATTTAGCGTAGATTGTGCGAATTTTGGATTGTTTATTGAGCAATTGTTGAGTTGGGTGACTATTTTTTACATTTTTAGCGATGTTTTTATCTATTTTTTGTATCAATATATGGAGTAAAATCCTGCCCTGATGGATAATAAATGAGATGCCTGTTATTTTATACAGTCAACCTTATTTCTCTGGAACAAGGATAGATGGATGTTAACCACCGTGCTTTAGGTTAAGAAATCATAACCATATAGAATATTAATAAATTGTATTTTGATAGATTTGAATTTCATTATTGGCTAATTGTTTGCGGTACAAGTCATTAGTGTAATTTTAGTTATTGCTATTTATATATAAAAAATTAATATTTATTCCTATAAAAATATTACGATTACGTAGATAAAAATGCATTGGTTATGCGTATTTTGGTTTTTGTACAAGAATGAATCTTGATTTATTTTCTAATAAATTTGGATAATTAATCTTATTAATGGATAAGGCTGTTTATGATATTGAGATTTTTTATTTAAATACAGTCAATATTCATATTTAATGAGGACACTGCTATGTTTAGTGGAGTGAAATAATGACAGAAAAAAAAGAATCGTGTGATATTCAATTGCGGGGTGTGGATCTTAATTTGCTGACTGTTTTTGATACTGTCATGCAAATGCAGAATATTACACGTGCAGCTCAGGCATTGGGAATGTCACAACCGGCTGTCAGTAATGCTGTATCGCGTTTGAAAACGATGTTCGGTGATGAGTTATTTGTTCGTTATGGTCGAGGTATTCAGCCAACGGCGAGGGCAAAACAGCTTTTTGGACCACTTAGGCAAGCACTGCAAATTGTTCATAATGAACTACCTGGCGTGGGATTTGATCCCAACAAGAGTACAAGGGTATTTCATCTCTCTATTTGTAGTCCCCTTGATATTCGTTTAGCTGCTCAAATTGTTGGGCAGATAAAAAAACAGGCTTCTAATATCGAAATTGTCATTAAAACACAAATTAATGATGATATTGAGAAGCAATTAAAGTATCAGGAAATAGAATTTGTTATCAGTTATAACCAATTGGAATGCCCTAATTTTCATAATTATTCTCTGTTTAATGATGAATTGGTTTTGGCTGTTTCTAAACATCATCCTAGAATTAGTAAGGAAATTACTCAGCAGCAATTGCAGGAAGAAAGACATGCCATCGTTGCATTGGATAACATAGATTCATTTAGTAAACCTTACTATGAAAATAATGAATTATTGCGTTCTATTTCTTATCAGGGAACGGATTTAAATAGCGTTCTTAATATTGTCTCTCAGACTTATTTAGTTGCCATAGTACCAAAATGGATGGTTGAACACTATTCCGAACAGCTAAATATCTGTTCAGTATCTTTGCCTAATGGTCCGATTTTTCGTCCTTGTTATTTGATATGGCATGGTGCAATAGATCGGGATAAAGGCCATCAGTGGATGAAATCACTATTAAGTCATCTTGGTGAACAAAAATAGATCACAGTAAAGTAGAGCAGGGGAGAAGATATCAAAAATGGACTTCCCCCTTTTACCAGGAATGAGTAGACTGCGCGGAAATAGCTAACATCTGTAAGCTGAAAAGTAGGTCATACACTTACTAAAGATGCTAAATGAAATATTGATACAGGAATATATTGTGATAACAGATCCTCTGCACTCCTATCACTTGGTTAACCGATTGCAGCAGCAATTCAATGAATATCCAGAAAAAGTTGCCTTTCGGCAGTGGTCTCCATCAGAACAGTTGGAAATGAATTGGCGACAGATTGAATGCACAACGAGATCGGTGGCAAAAGCATTACTGTCATTGAGAGTAGCAGTGCAGGGGAAAGTGGGTATTTTTGCGCAGAATTGTATGGCATGGTCATTAGCTGATTTAGCTATCCTTCAGCTTCGGGCTGTGACTGTGCCATTGTATGCGACCAATACTTGTGAGCAGGCCACATTTATTCTCAATGATGCAGCAGTAGAGGTGTTATTTGTTGGTGGGCAGGAACAATATGATATTGCCATAACACTGATCGAACGGTGTCCTAAACTTACTCATCTTATTATTATGGATGAATCTGTGGACTTGAAAGGATGTCCGCAGGCATTGTATTTATCCGCTTTGATTGATAATGACTATTCGCAATATCAGGCAGAATTTAATAGCCGTATTGCGGGGCAGGATTTAAATGACCTTTTCACCCTAATCTATACCTCTGGTACAACGGGAGAGCCAAAAGGGGTGATGCTGGATTACCGGAATATGGCGGCACAGCTTTATCTGCATGACCAGAGGTTAACATTGACCAATCAGGATGTATCACTCTGTTTTCTGCCACTATCCCATATTTTTGAGCGGGCCTGGAGTTATTATGTCATGCACACTGGCGCCCTGAACGTTTATTTAACAGAAACCAATCTTGTGCGTGAAGCTATGTCTGATGTGCATCCGACGGTGATGTGTTCTGTTCCCCGTTTTTATGAAAAAGTTCATGGTGCGATCTTAGAAAAAGTTTCCCGCGCGCCTTTTTGGCGTAGGATGATTTTTCACTGGGCATTGAAGCGGGGAGAAGAGCGCTGGGGGCGTCAGCAGAAGAATAAAAAAGGATGCCCATTCACTCGCTGTAGTTATCAATTGGCTGACAAATTGGTGTTGAGCAAACTCCGCAACCTTTTGGGCGGACGGGTACGTTTCTTACCAGTAGCGGGAGCACGCCTTGATGATGCCATTACCCGTTTTTTCCTGTCTATTGGCCTCAACATTAAATATGGATACGGCATGACAGAAACTTGCGCGACGGTGTCGTGCTGGGAAGAAAAAAATTATCTGTTAGGCTCAATTGGTACGCCATTGCCTGGGATTGATGTTCGCATTAGTGCGGAAGGGGAGATCCAGGTGCGTGGCTCTATTGTAATGAAAGGTTACTTTAATCGCCCAGAGGAAACAGTCCATGCCTTTACGGAGGATGGCTGGTTGCGGACAGGCGACGCCGGAAGGTTGGATGATAATGGTCATCTGTTTATTACCGAGCGTCTGAAAGATTTGATGAAAACGTCAACAGGTAAATATATTGCGCCACAAATGATTGAAGGGATGTTGGGGCAGGATCGTTTTATTGAACATATTGCCGTTATTGCTGATGCCCGCCAATTCGTTTCTGCGTTGATTGTCCCCAGCTATGAAGCACTGGAAGAGTACGCGAAATCTCTTAATCTCCATTACCGCGACCGCCTTGAACTGCTGCACAATCAGCAGGTTATAGCGTTGTTTGAACGGCGCTTAAAGGAAATGCAGAAAAATATTGTCAAATTCCATCAAGTCAAACGATTTACTCTTTTGCCGGAAGCCTTTTCAATGGAAAAAGGAGAATTAACGCCGACATTGAAATTACGCCGCAAGGTTATTTCTCAGCATTATCAGCGCGAAATTGAATCTATGTATCGGGATTGAAAATAGGCAAAAGTTCGACTCTTCTTCAATAAATGTTTTCAATATGTAAATTGATGTTTGCTAACACTTGTATCTAACGTTATGTTAGTTAACTTAGCGTTATGGAATAAATAAGAAATGGAATAAATAAGGTAACTTTTTCGTTACCTTATGAAATTACGACGATTAACTTGCAAACAGAGCCTGGAGGCAAACTCGATGGAGATGTTGTCAGGAGCCGAAATGGTTGTCAGATCGCTAATCGATCAGGGCGTTGAACACGTGTTCGGTTATCCGGGCGGGGCGGTACTGGATATTTATGATGCCCTGCATACGATTGGGGGAATCGAACATATTTTAGTGCGCCATGAACAGGGGGCTGTTCATATGGCGGATGGGTACGCGCGTAGTACGGGAAAAGTCGGGGTTGTTTTAGTCACCTCAGGGCCAGGAGCAACGAATGCCGTTACGGGCATTGCAACGGCATATATGGATTCAATTCCTATGGTCGTGTTATCTGGTCAGGTTGCCAGTTCCCTGATAGGTAATGATGCTTTTCAGGAGTGCGATATGGTGGGAATTTCCCGACCCATCGTGAAGCATAGTTTTCTGGTGAAAAAAGCAGAAGATATCCCAAATACAATTAAAAAAGCTTTTTACCTGGCTGCAAGTGGTCGGCCGGGGCCTGTTGTTATCGATTTTCCCAAAGATACCGTCAACCCTGCATTGAAATTCCCGTATGTGTACCCTGAAAAAATTACCATGCGCTCTTATAACCCTACCGTGCAGGGACACAAGGGACAAATTAAACGTGTATTGAAGACGCTGATGAGGGCAAAAAAACCCGTGGTTTATGTCGGGGGTGGTGCCATAAATTCAGCATGTACAACTGAACTGTTGAAGTTGGCTGAACATTTTCACCTTCCGGTCGTCAGTTCGTTGATGGGATTAGGTGCATTTCCTGCAACACATCGCCAAAGCTTAGGCATGCTGGGGATGCACGGAACGTTTGAAGCGAATAAAGTGATGCACAACTCTGATGTTATTTTTGCCGTGGGTGTGCGTTTTGACGATCGAACAACCAATAATCTGGAAAAATATTGCCCCGAAGCAACCGTATTACATATTGATATCGATCCAACTTCAATTTCAAAAACGGTAACAGCGGATATTCCTATTGTTGGCGATGCCAAACAGGTCCTTGGTCAGATGTTGGAATTATTGGATTCTACGGAAGATACCCAAGATCCTGATGCCCTGAAAGATTGGTGGCTTGCGATTGAACAGTGGCGCAGCCGCAAGTGTCTTGATTACGATCACACGACAGCGAAAATCAAGCCACAAGCGGTCATTGAAACCCTTTATCGCCTAACCAAAGGGGACGCCTACATTGCGTCAGATGTTGGTCAGCATCAGATGTTTGCCGCTCTGCATTATCCCTTTGATAAACCGCGACGTTGGATCAATTCTGGTGGTTTAGGGACGATGGGGTTTGGCTTGCCTGCTGCGCTTGGCGTGAAGTTGGCGAAACCTGAAGCCACGGTAGTATGTGTAACAGGGGATGGCAGTATTCAGATGAATATTCAAGAATTGTCTACTGCTTTGCAATATGGTCTGCCTGTGCTGGTGCTGAATCTGAATAACCGTTTCTTGGGGATGGTGAAGCAATGGCAGGATATGATATACGCGGGTCGTCATTCTCAATCCTACATGGAATCCCTGCCTGATTTCGTCAAATTGGCAGAGTCTTATGGGCATATTGGTGTCTCCATCCAAACTTATGATGAGTTGGAGACGAAATTGACCCAGGCACTGCATGAAGTCACTGAAAATCAACGTCTGGTTTTCGTGGATGTTACCGTTGACGAAACAGAACATGTTTATCCAATGCAGATCCGAGGCGGAGCAATGGATGAAATGTGGTTAAGCAAAACAGAGAGGACCTGATCATGCGCCGGATTTTGTCTGTATTACTTGAAAACGAATCGGGAGCATTATCCCGCGTGGTTGGCTTGTTTTCCCAACGGGGTTATAACATCGAGAGCTTGACCGTTGCTCCTACTGAAGATCCCACATTGTCACGTGTGACTATCCAAACCAAAGGTGATGCCAAGGTATTGGAACAAATTGAAAAGCAATTGCATAAATTGGTAGATGTATTGCGGGTCAATGAATTAACAGCAGGGCCTCATGTTGAGCGGGAAATCATGCTGGTAAAATTACAAGCCAGTGGATACGCGCGGGAAGAGATTAAACGCAGCACCGATATTTTTCGCGGGCAGATCGTTGATGTGACTGCAACACTCTATACCGTCCAATTAGTGGGGACGAGTGAAAAATTGGACGCTTTTCTTGATTCAGTCAGGGAAGTGGCGGAGATCGTCGAAGTGGCGCGTTCGGGCATAGTTGGAGTCTCTCGCGGCGATAAAATTATGCGATGAAAAATCGTAATCTGCGGGTTAAAATACAGATATTCATTGAGCCCTACTGTAAAGTAGGGCTTTTTCATAATCTTACTGAGGGGTTAATGTGAAACTGGATGAGATCGCCCGCTTAGCTGGTGTTTCACGTACTACGGCCAGTTATGTCATCAATGGTAAAGCCAAACAGTATCGGGTCAGTGATAAAACAGTAGAAAAAGTGATGGCAGTGGTTAAGGAGCATAATTATCATCCTAATGCTGTCGCTGCTGGCCTTCGGGCGGGGCGAACCCGTTCAATTGGTTTAGTCATACCCGACCTGAAAAATACGAGCTACACCCGTATTGCCAATTATCTTGAACGTCAGGCACGGCAACGTGGCTACCAGTTGTTGATCGCCTGTTCGGAAGATCAGCCAGATAATGAAATGCGCTGCGTTGAACATCTTTTGCAACGTCAGGTTGATGCGATCATTGTTTCTACCGCTTTACCGCCTGAGCATCCTTTCTACCAGCGTTGGGTGAATCGCTCATTGCCAATCATCGCACTTGACCGTGCCTTGGACAGCGAACACTTTATCAGTGTGGTTGGAGATGATCTCGAAGATGCGAAAATGCTGGCACAGGAGTTGCGTCAATTTCCGGCTGAATCTGTCCTTTATTTGGGAGCATTACCTGAATTATCGGTCAGTTTTTTGCGTGAACAAGGTTTCCGCGAAGCGTGGGAACATGATCCACGGGAAGTCAACTATCTTTATGCCAATAGCTATGAACGTGAAGCTGCGGCAGAAGTATTTGCGTTATGGTTGGAAACTAATCCTGTTCCTCAGGCTTTGTATACGACTTCATTTGCGTTACTTCAGGGCGTCATGGATACGCTTCTCAAGCGCGGTGGTCGGTTACCAAGTCAATTGGTTATTGCCACATTTGGTGATCATGAGTTACTTGATTTCCTTGAATGTCCGGTATTGTCGGTGGCACAACGCCATCGTGATGTCGCTGAACGTGCCCTTGAACTGGTATTAGCCAGTTTGGATGAAAAGCAGCGTCCAACCCCCGGAATAACCCGAATGCGTCGTCATCTATGTCGTCGTGGTAAGTTAAGTCGAAAAGCCTAATTGAGCACCCTCATTAAAGATGAGGGTGCTGTTTACCTGCTTAACATCATCAAAATACGCGCATTAAGGTAATTTTGAGATTATTCTTACTAAAATTCTTCTAAATGGCTTTTTATAACCGTGAAAATCGATAATGTGTTATTTAAATTCACAAGATGAATAATTTTGTGATAGCGAGTTATTATTTATGTAAGTTATTTGTTGTTTGAGAGTTATTTTTTTACTTAATTGATATATAATCATTTTATGTTTTTAGATAAATACAAAATTTCAATATGTTATTATTTTTTATACTATTGTAACCCAAATGGATAGTTATTATTAATAAGTTTATGACGAGTAACAATTGAGCAACAATGAGATATGGGTTACATAAATTAATTTAAGTGGTAATTAATTGTACTAAATTCAATCCCCAATAAGGCTCGCTACAGATTTATTAAATTATTCAAAATTATCATAGTGTTATCTATTATTAATATAGCCAAATCTAGAAATTCCTTCTTTTTCTCTCCCGAATCTTTCTGTAAATCTAGCTAAAGCGCACGGGCTCTGGCTTGACAAGGTTTTCATACCATCCGTAAACTCTTAATTGTGGTGATTTGTGGGATAATGTGGAGATTTGGGCCATCAAGGGGTAACCTGAGTATGTTTCGTGGAGCAACGCTGGTTAATCTCGATAGCAAAGGGCGACTTACTGTACCAGCCCGATATAGAGAAATGCTGAATGAAGTATCAACAGGCCAAATGGTTTGTACTATTGATCTTCATCAGCCGTGCTTGTTGCTTTATACATTACCCGAATGGGAAATCATCGAAAAAAAATTATCTCGCTTATCCAGCATGAATCCAGCCGAACGTCGTGTTCAACGTTTGCTATTGGGACACGCCAGTGAATGTCAAATGGACAGTGCAGGACGTCTTTTATTAGCCAGCACACTGCGTCAGCACGCAGGGCTAACAAAAGAGGTCATGCTGGTTGGGCAATTTAATAAATTTGAATTGTGGGATGAACAAGTTTGGTATCAACAGGTACAGGATGATATTGCGGTTGAGCAATCCACACAAGAACCTCTATCAGCAAGGCTACAGGATTTATCACTATAACATGGCAAATAGTCATTTTGAGCATACCAGTGTACTGCTGGATGAAGCTGTCAATGGATTGAATATTCAAGAAGATGGAATTTATATCGATGGAACGTTTGGGCGCGGAGGGCATTCTCGCCTGATTTTGTCGAAATTGGGACCCAATGGACATTTAATGGCGATCGATCGTGACCCACAAGCCATTGAAGCGTCAAAGGCCATTACGGACAAGCGTTTTTCTATTACTCATGGGCCATTTTCTGAATTGGCAACTTATGTAGAAGAGGCGGGTCTGGTTGGAAAAATTAATGGCGTATTGCTGGATTTAGGGGTTTCTTCCCCACAACTGGATGATCCTGAACGTGGTTTTTCATTTATGCGTGATGGGCCATTGGATATGCGTATGGATACCACACGGGGGCAGTCTGCTGCAGAGTGGTTGATGAAGGCTGAAGCAGATGACATCGCATGGGTGTTAAAAACATTTGGTGAAGAACGTTTTGCCAAACGTATTGCGAAGGCTATTGTGGCACGCAATCAGGAACAACCGATTACGCGTACGCGTGAGCTGGCAGAGTTAATTGCTCAGGCAAGTCCAATTAAAGAAAAGCATAAGCATCCGGCAACACGCAGCTTTCAGGCTATCAGGATTTACATTAACAGTGAACTGGAAGAGATAGAACGTGCATTAGAGGGTGCACTACGCGTTCTGGCACCACAAGGGCGATTATCTGTCATCAGTTTCCACTCGTTGGAAGATCGCATAGTGAAACGCTTTATCCGACAACACAGTCAGGGGCCACAGGTTCCAGTCGGTTTGCCTCTCACGGAAGCGCAGTTAAAAACGCTGGGGGGAAGAAGTCTGAAATCCATTGGCAAAATGAAACCCTCAGAGGGTGAAGTAGCCACAAACCCAAGAGCGCGGAGCTCGGTTTTGCGGTTTGCTGAAAAGGTGAGTGAATGATGGCTGGTGAACGTCATGGGTTAGTTGGAGTGATTGCTAGCGATTTAATTCGTAATGCCAAACTCCCGCTGATTTTGCTGGTAGCCGTTGTAGTGTCAGCCATCAGCGTTGTGACGGTCACACATCAGACCCGCTTATTGACTGCGGAAAAAGAGCGTCAAGTGATCCAGCTTGATGCTCAGGATATTGAGTGGCGTAATCTGCTCCTTGAAGAGAACGCACTGGGTGATCACAGTCGGGTTGAACGGATTGCGACTGAAAAATTGCAGATGCAACACGTTGATCCAAGTAAAGAGAATATTGTGATCACTCAATAAGTCCAGTTGACAACCAAAAGGTGGGCGATGAAAGCTGCACGCTCTTTAAAGTTGAAAAAGCAAGAAGATAAAGCAAGTTTTGTAAGCTGGCGTTTTGCCTTGCTATGTGGAGGCATTGGGGTTGCTTTAATCGGGCTTTTGATTCGTGTTGCCTATTTGCAGATCATCAATCCTGATCGTTTGGTAAAAGAAGGTGATTCGCGTTCTCTGCGTATCCAATCTGTCCCGACTGCCAGAGGCATGATTAATGATCGCAATGGGCGTCCACTGGCAGTGAGTGTGCCTGTTGATGCGGTCTGGGCAGACCCTAAAGAAGTGTTTGAAAGAGGCGGCATCACAAATGACACTCATTGGCAGGCTTTGGCTGATGCCCTTTCCATCCCTCTTGAACAATTAACCAGCAAAATTAACGAATATCCCAAGGGGCGTTTTGTTTACCTTGCTCGTCAAGTGAATACGTCTATCGGCGATTATGTCGAGAAATTGAGGCTACCTGGTATCTATTTGCGTCAGGAATCCCGCCGTTATTATCCGGCAGGGCAGGTGACAGCGCATATTATTGGGGTCACTAATATTGACGGTGCCGGTATTGAGGGCGTTGAAAAGAGCTTTGATAATTGGCTGACCGGCATGCCGGGAAGCCGAACTGTTCGTAAAGATCGGACAGGGCGTGTTATTGAGGATATTTCATCGACAGATAGCCGGGCTGCTCACGATTTGACGCTCAGCATAGATGAGCGCCTTCAGACGCTGGTGTATCGCGAATTGACGAAAGCGGTTGCACTGAACCAAGCCGAATCAGGTTCAGCCGTATTGGTTGATGTCAATACTGGCGAAGTGTTGGCGATGGCAAACAGCCCATCTTATAACCCCAATAATTTGGCTGGAACGCCGAAAGATGCGATGCGTAACCGTGCCATCACCGATATTTTTGAGCCTGGTTCCACGGTGAAGCCGCTGGTGGTGATGAGCGCACTGAATAGTGGCATTGTCAAAGAGAATACGGTGTTAGATACCAGACCATACCGAGTAACGTATGGATCGCGGGGGCATGAAATTAAAGATGTTGCGCCACGCCCTGAGTTAACTATCACCGGTATCTTACAGAAGTCGAGTAACGTTGGTGTTTCCAAGCTGGCGTTAGCGATGCCTGCCTCAGAGGTGGTAAATGTTTATTCACGCTTTGGGATGGGAAAACCGACCAATTTGGGGCTGGTCGGAGAAAGTAGTGGCTTATTTCCAACTAATAAACAACGGTGGTCAGATCTTGATAGGGCCACCTTTTCTTTCGGCTACGGGCTAATGGTAACGCCGTTACAGTTAGCACGAGTCTATGCAACGATAGGCAGTCTGGGCATTTATCGCCCATTGTCAATTACCAAAGTCGATCCTCCCGTACCGGGCACCAGAGTGTTTCCTGAAACTGTTATGCGGACCGTGGTGCACATGATGGAGAGTGTGGCATTACCAGGGGGAGGCGGTGTACGGGCAGCGATAAAAGGTTATCGCATTGCCGTTAAAACGGGGACGGCAAGAAAAGTCGGGCCGGATGGCAGATATCTCAATAATAAGCATATTTCTTATACTGCCGGAATTGCACCGGCGAGTAATCCACGGTTTTCACTGGTTGTGATCATTAATGATCCACAAGCAGGCAAATATTATGGCGGTGCAGTTGCGGCGCCTATCTTCGGCACAATCATGAGTGGTGTCCTGCGTACCATGAATGTTGAACCAGATGCATTGCCTGTAGGCGATAAAAACGAATTTGTGATTAATAAATAAAGAGGATAAAAGTGGCAGATCGTAATTTGCGCGATTTATTGTCTCCGTGGGGTGTTGATACACCGGAGCTTCCGCTGCGCGAAATGACATTGGATAGCCGTAAGGCGGCTGCCGGAGATCTGTTTGTTGCGGTTCAAGGGCATCAAACAGACGGTCGAAAGTATATTCCTCAAGCCATCGCTCAAGGTGTTGCTGCGGTGATTGCAGAAGCGAAGGGAAAAGCGGATAACGGCACTGTGCAGAAAATGCACGGTGTGCCTGTTATCTATCTGGATAATTTAAATAGCAAATTATCCAAGTTGGCCGGCGAGTTTTACCAACATCCCGGCAATAAACTGAAATTGATTGGTGTGACTGGCACCAACGGGAAAACAACAACAACACAATTATTGGCACAATGGAGCCAGGGGCTTGGCGAAACCAGTGCCGTGATGGGAACCGTCGGAAATGGTTTGCTGGGTATGATAGTCCCCGGCGAAAATACGACTGGCTCTGCGGTTGATATTCAGCTTGATTTACAGCAGCTTGCTAACAAAAATGCCACTTTTGTTGCGATGGAAGTTTCTTCACATGGTTTGGTTCAGGGAAGAGTCGCAGCACTGCCATTTCAGGCGGCTATTTTTACTAATTTAAGCCGTGATCACCTTGATTATCATGGTGATATGGAAAATTACCAAGATGCCAAATGGCGACTGTTCAGTGACCATGATGTAAAGCAGAAAATCATTAATGCTGATGATACTGTTGGGCAGAAGTGGTTGTCTCGTCTGCCGGATGCAGTGGCTGTCTCAATGGAAAATAACTTGCCAGAAAATTGGCCGGGACGTTGGTTATCGGCCAGTGAGGTGCATTATCACGACAAAGGGGCTTCCATCACATTTAATTCCAGTTGGGGAAATGGAACGTTCGATAGCCCTCTTATGGGGGCGTTTAATGTGAGTAACTTACTATTGGCGCTCACAACTTTGTTGTCCCTGGACTATCCCCTGGAAAAACTGTTATCGACGGCTTCTTGCCTGAAGCCCGTTTGTGGACGTATGGAAGTTTTCTCTGCTGCTGGTCGTCCGACGGTTGTGGTTGATTATGCCCACACGCCTGATGCGTTGGAAAAAGCCTTATCTGCGGCTCGCCTGCACTGTAAAGGGCGACTTTGGTGTGTATTTGGTTGTGGCGGTGATCGCGACAAAGGCAAGCGTCCATTAATGGGGGGCATTGCAGAGCAGGGCGCTGATCGTGTGATTGTCACTGATGATAATCCTCGCAGTGAAGAGCCGCAGTCAATTGTGGCTGATATCCTACAAGGATTCATCGACCCAGGACAGGCGACGGCGATTCATGGGCGGGTTGAGGCCGTCACCAGTGCCATTATGCAGGCAAATGAAGACGATGTGGTTCTTGTGGCCGGCAAAGGTCATGAAGATTATCAATTGGTTGGCAATCGTCGTTTGGATTACTCAGATCGCCTGACCGTTGCGCGTTTGCTGGAGGTAATTGCATGATCCCTCTGACCTTACAGCAATTAGCACACTTGACCGGTGGCTTGTTATATCGCGTTACCGAACAGCAAGCTGAAACTTTGCCAATTAATGCGGTGGAAACGGATAGCCGTAAGATCGTGCGTGGTGGGTTGTTTATTGCCTTACAAGGGGAAAAATTCGACGCTCATGATTTTGCTGCTGATGTAGCACAGCAGGGCGCTGGTGCTTTATTGGTTAGTTGTTGTCTGGAGATTGATTGTCCTCAGGTCGTAGTTAAAGACACGCGTCTGGCGATGGGAAAACTGGCGGGTTGGGTTCGCCAACAAAGTAAAGCCCGCATTGTGGCTTTAACGGGCTCGTCAGGTAAAACATCCGTCAAAGAGATGACGGCAGCGATTCTGCGTCAGTGTGGCAATACCCTGTATACCGCGGGGAACTTCAACAATGACATTGGGGTGCCATTAACTTTGTTCAGGCTTACTGATGAACACCAGTTTGCTGTAATTGAACTGGGAGCGAACCATATCGGTGAAATATCTTACACCACTGAAATGGCTCGTCCTGAAAGTGCATTGGTTAATAACCTCTTTTCTGCCCATTTGGAAGGATTCGGCTCTTTGGCGGGGGTGGCAAAGGCAAAAGGTGAAATCTTTGCCGGCCTTGCTCCGACCGGAACCGCCATTATCAATCTGGATAGCAATGATTGGGAAAATTGGCAGCACAGCATTAGCGATCAACAAACGGTATGGCGTTTTTCCGCTTCATCAACAACGGGAGCGGATTTTTACCCAACGGACATTTTAGAACAACCATTGGCAACACACTTTTGCCTCCATAGCCCCATTGGGAGTGTTGAACTGACATTGCCATTGCCGGGAAAACACAATGTTGCCAATGCATTGGCAGCCAGTGCGCTGGCAATTTCTGTGGGGGCATCGTTGGATGATATTCGTAGCGGACTATCGGGATTACAAGCAGTTGCAGGACGTTTATTTCCTGTCCCTCTGACTGAGGGAAAAATGATATTAGACGACACCTATAACGCGAATCCCGGCTCCATGATAGCAGCGGCGCATGTGCTGGCGCAGATGTCCGGTTATCGAGTCATGGTTGTTGGTGATATGGGCGAGTTGGGGGAACAGACGACTCAGTGCCATCGTGAGGTGGGCGAAGCCGTGGCATCGACAAACATAGATAAAGTACTCAGCGTGGGGGCTTTCAGTGCCCATATTAGTGACGCGAGTGGTCGGGGGCAGCATTTCGCGAACAAGACTGAATTAGTTGCAGCGCTGCTTCCTCTATTGGAACAACACGAAATGATTTCCATATTAATTAAAGGTTCACGTAGTGCCGCAATGGAAGAGGTAGTGAACGTGCTGAAGGAGAACTTCCAATGTTAATTTGGCTAGCCGAATATCTGGTTAAGTATCACACCGGTTTTAACGTCTTCTCATATTTGACGTTCAGAGCCATCGTCGGCTTGCTTACTGCATTATTCATCGCGCTATGGATGGGACCAAGATTAATCGTTTATCTGCAAAAATTGCAAATAGGCCAGGTGGTACGCGATAACGGTCCTGAGTCCCATTTTAGTAAGCGTGGGACACCGACAATGGGAGGATTGTTGATTTTGTTCTCCATCACGATCTCTGTGTTGCTGTGGACGCGTTTGGATAATCCCTATGTCTGGTGTGTTTTGCTTGTTTTAGTCGGTTATGGCGTTGTGGGATTTGTCGATGATTACCGCAAAGTGGTGCGTAAAGACACCAAAGGGCTAATTGCTCGTTGGAAATATTTCTGGCAGTCCGTTATTGCTCTGGGTGTCGCATTTGTTATGTACAGCATCGGCAAAGAGACATCTGCAACCCAATTAGTCGTGCCATTCTTCAAAGAGGTTATGCCGCAACTGGGTTTGCTTTACATTCTGCTGACTTATTTTGTGATTGTAGGAACCAGTAATGCGGTAAACCTGACTGATGGATTGGATGGCCTTGCCATTATGCCAACAGTACTGGTTGCAGCAGGTTTTGCCTTGGTGGCATGGGCAACAGGTAACGTGAATTTTGCTAACTACCTGCATATCCCTTATTTGAGCCACGCGGGTGAGCTGGTGATTGTCTGTACTGCGATTGTCGGTGCTGGGCTGGGTTTCTTGTGGTTTAACACTTATCCGGCGCAAGTGTTTATGGGAGATGTCGGTTCATTGGCTCTGGGCGGGGCATTGGGAACCATTGCCGTATTGCTGCGCCAGGAGTTCCTGCTGATCATCATGGGCGGTGTTTTTGTGGTGGAAACGTTGTCTGTCATCTTGCAGGTTGGTTCATTCAAACTGCGTGGACAGCGTATTTTCCGTATGGCACCGATTCACCATCACTATGAATTGAAAGGTTGGCCAGAACCACGCGTTATCGTGCGCTTTTGGATTATTTCTTTGATGTTGGTGTTGATTGGTCTGGCAACGCTGAAGGTACGTTAATCATGGCTGAGCGTCTCATGACAGAATATAAGGGTAAAAAAGTCGTCATCGTTGGCTTAGGGCTGACCGGTCTGTCTTGCGTTGACTTTTTCATTACACGTGGCGTGACACCGCGTGTGATGGATACCCGTATAGTGCCACCAGGCAGCGATAAGCTGCCTGATAGTGTCGAATGTCACACCGGCAGCCTGAACAAACAATGGTTGATAGATGCCGATTTAATCGTTGCCAGCCCAGGTCTTGCGCTGGCAACGCCTGAATTGCAAGCGGCGGCTGATGCTGGAGTTGAGATTATCGGTGATATTGAGCTGTTTTGCCGCGAAGCGACGGCGCCAATCGTCGCCATCACGGGTTCAAATGGTAAAAGCACTGTAACCACCCTACTTGGTGAAATGGCGAAAGAAGCAGGGTGGCAGGTTGGTGTGGGGGGCAACATTGGTATCCCTGCACTGGAATTGCTGAAACAGCCTTGTCAACTTTATGTACTAGAACTGTCCAGTTTCCAGCTTGAAACCACTTAC
This sequence comes from Xenorhabdus eapokensis, assembly GCF_001908105.1. Next base: position 16,582 of record NZ_MKGQ01000011.1, on the reverse strand, counting down.
AGTCTGAAAGCCGCAGCAGCGACGGTACTGAATGTGACCGAAGACCACATGGTTCGTTATCCCGAAGGGTTGGCACAGTATCGTGCAGCAAAGTTGCGTATTTACCATCAAGCGAAAATTTGTGTGGTTAATGAACAGGATGCTCTGACATTACCAGAAACAGGCAAAGACAGCCGTTGTATCAGTTTTGGTGTGGATAATGGTGATTATCAGCTTGATAGTGAACACCAACAACTGATGGTTAATCAACATCCTGTGTTGGCAACACGTGAAATGCAGTTGGCTGGACAACATAACTATGCCAATGGATTGGCAGCGTTAGCACTGGCGGACGCTATAGGCATTCCTCGTGTGGCCAGCCTTCAGGCGTTACGGACTTATTCCGGGCTGGAACACCGTTTTCAGGTGATCCACATGAGGAACAGAATTCGTTGGGTGAATGATTCTAAGGCAACCAATGTTGGCAGCACCCAAGCGGCACTGAGTGGATTGAAGCTGGAAGGGACACTCTATCTTTTATTGGGAGGAGATGGAAAAGCGGCGGATTTTACCCCACTGAAACCTTATATATCGGGGGAACATGTTCGTCTTTACTGTTTTGGTCGTGACGGGGAACAATTAGCACAATTGCGCCCGGAAATTGCAACACTGACGGAAACAATGGAACAGGCGATGAGAGAAATTGCACCCAAGCTGGTTTCTGGCGACATGGTATTACTGTCACCCGCTTGTGCCAGCTTCGATCAGTTCAACAGCTTTGAACATCGTGGTCATGAATTTGCTCGTTTGGCAGAGGAGTTAGGCTGATGACCATTCCAGGCCTTGGTAAATTTAAAACTTGGTTGGCGGGAAATGTGGAGGCCGATGCCACAGATACCGTTATGTATGATCGTACCCTGGTCTGGATGATATTAGGGTTGGCTGTGATTGGCTTTGTCATGGTAACGTCGGCATCAATGCCTGTTGGTCAACGTCTTGCCCAGGATCCCTTTATCTTTGCACGACGTGATGCCATTTATTTGTCGCTGTGTTTTTTCCTGTCCCTGATTACGCTGCGTATTCCGATGAACTTCTGGCTGCGTTACAGCAATGCCATGTTATTAGTCACAATCATGATGCTGGTTGTGGTGCTGTTTGTGGGGAGTTCAGTTAATGGGGCATCACGTTGGGTAGCGATTGGCCCATTACGCATTCAGCCGGCAGAATTATCGAAACTATCACTCTTTTGTTATCTCTCCAGCTATCTGGTTAGAAAAGTTGAGGAAGTCAGAAACAACTTCTGGGGATTTTTCAAACCGATGGGTGTCATGGTTGCATTGGCAATTTTGTTGTTGGCACAGCCCGATTTGGGGACCGTGGTTGTGTTATTTGTGACGACATTGGCTCTACTGTTTCTGGCAGGCGCGAAATTGTGGCAGTTTCTTGCCATTATTGGCTGCGGAATATTTGCCGTGTGCGTACTGATTGTTGCTGAACCTTATCGTATACGCAGGGTGACCTCTTTCCTGAATCCGTGGGAAGATCCTTTTGGCAGTGGTTATCAGTTAACCCAATCGTTAATGGCATTTGGTCGTGGCGATTTCTTTGGGCAAGGACTGGGAAATTCAGTCCAGAAACTTGAATACCTGCCGGAAGCCCATACTGATTTTATTTTCTCCATTCTGGCCGAAGAATTGGGTTATTTCGGTGTGGTTTTAGTGTTGGCAATGGTATTCTTCGTCGCTTTCCGCGCCATGATGATCGGCCGTCGGGCATTGCAGCTTAATCAACGATTTTCTGGTTTTTTAGCTTGTGCAATCGGCATATGGTTCAGCTTTCAGGCGTTCATTAACGTTGGTGCGGCGGCAGGTATGTTGCCAACGAAGGGATTAACATTACCTTTAGTCAGTTACGGTGGCTCTAGTTTGATCGTGATGTCAACGGCCATCGTCTTGTTATTGCGAATTGATTATGAAGTCCGTCTGGCAAAAGCACAGGCGTTTGTAAGGAGCCCTAAATGAGTGGCAAAAACCGGCGTTTGATGGTGATGGCTGGTGGTACGGGGGGGCATGTGTTCCCAGGACTGGCCGTTGCCCACCATTTAAAAGAGCTGGGGTGGGATATTCGCTGGTTGGGAACTGCGGATCGCATGGAAGCTGATTTAGTTCCGAAACATGGCATTGATATCGAATTTATTCAGATTTCAGGTTTGCGGGGCAAGGGAATTAAAGCGTTACTTGCAGCCCCAATGAGAATTTTTAAGGCTATTCGACAGGCAAAAGCCATTATGCGCCGTTATCAGCCCGATGTTGTGCTGGGAATGGGAGGATATGTCTCTGGGCCAGGTGGGATCGCGGCATGGTTGTGTGGCATTCCGGTAGTATTGCATGAGCAAAATGGCATTGCGGGATTGACTAATCGTTGGTTAGCCAAAATTGCCAAAACAGTTTTACAGGCATTTCCAGGCGCATTCCCTGGCGTGCCGGTTGTTGGTAATCCCGTAAGGGAAGATGTATTGGCACTGCCAGAACCCATGCAGCGTTTGGCTGGGCGTGTAGGAGCTGTTCGGGTGCTAGTCGTTGGCGGTAGTCAAGGCGCCAGGATCCTGAACCAAACTATGCCAGAAGTAGCTGCCCGCTTGGGCGATAAAATCACTTTATGGCATCAGGCAGGCAAGGGCGCCAGAGAAGAGACGCAGAAACAATATGAAAATTCAGTTAAATCTGAATTCAAAGTGACTGAATTTATTGATGATATGGCGCATGCTTATGCATGGGCTGATATTGTCGTATGCCGTTCCGGTGCACTTACGGTGAGTGAAGTTTCCGCCGCAGGCTTACCGGCGATTTTTGTTCCTTTCCAGCATAAAGATCGCCAGCAATATTGGAATGCCTTGCCTCTGGAAAAAGCGGGTGCCGCAAAGATACTCGAACAGCCCGAATTTACAGTTGATGCTGTCGTAGGTCTATTAACTCAGTGGCAACGTCCACAATTGCTGGAAATGGCAGAAAAAGCACGCTCAGTAGCCATTATTAATGCAACTGAGCGTGTAGCAGCAGCATTGATTGATGCTGTAGAGAATCATTAATACCGTTCCAGGTAGAACGGTGATGTAAACATAACGAGTGAAGATTAAAACGTGAATACACAACAGTTGGCGAAATTAAGAGCTTCAGTGCCTGAAATGAGAAAAGTCAGGCATATCCACTTTGTTGGCATCGGTGGTGCTGGCATGGGTGGTATCGCCGAGGTGTTGGCTAATGAAGGTTATCAGATAAGTGGTTCTGATCTGGCACCCAATTCTGTCACACAGCAATTGATTGCACTGGGTGCAACTATTTATTTTAATCACCGTCCAGAAAATGTGCGGGACGCTAGCGTAGTCGTAGCATCCACGGCTATTTCGGCAGAAAACCCCGAAATTGTGGCTGCACGTGAAGCGAGGATACCCGTTATCCGCCGTGCGGAAATGCTGGCAGAACTGATGCGTTATCGCCACGGTATCGCTATTGCGGGAACGCATGGAAAAACCACGACGACGGCAATGATTGCTGGCATTTATGCACAGGCAGGCCTTGATCCTACATTTGTGAATGGTGGGTTGGTCAAAGCGGCAGGTACACATGCTCGATTAGGTAGCAGCCGCTATCTGATTGCAGAAGCAGATGAAAGTGATGCTTCATTCTTGCACTTGCAGCCCATGATGGCGGTTGTCACCAATATTGAAGCCGACCACATGGATACTTACCAAGGGGACTTTGAAAACTTAAAGCAAACATTCGTTAACTTCCTGCATAACCTGCCATTTTATGGGCGTGCGATTATGTGTATTGACGACCCTGTCGTGAAAGAGCTGATTCCCCGCATTGGGCGTTATATCACGACCTATGGTTTCAGTGCGGAAGCAGACGTCCGTATTACCCATTATGAGCAAAAAGGCGCTCAGGGATTTTTCACTATCAGCCGATTGGATTTGCCGGATTTACATGTCGTGTTAAATGCCCCTGGCCGCCACAATGCGCTGAATGCAACTGCCGCGGTTGCAGTGGCAACAGAAGAAGGCATTGATGATACTGCTATTCTGGCTTCTCTGGCCGAGTTTCAGGGAACTGGACGCCGCTTTGATTTTCTGGGGAATTTTCCGCTTAAACATATCAATGGCAAAGAAGGTAGCGTGATGTTGGTCGATGATTATGGCCATCACCCAACAGAAGTTGATGCCACGATTAAAGCGGCACGAGCGGGTTGGGGGGATAAACGCATTGTCATGGTATTCCAGCCACACCGTTATACAAGAACGCGTGATTTATATGATGATTTTGCCAATGTTCTGAGTCAGGTAGATGTTCTATTAATGTTGGATGTGTATGCCGCAGGTGAAACGCCGATCCCAGGCGCGGATAGCCGTTCTTTATGCCGTACTATCCGCAGTCGTGGCAAGTTGGAGCCGATTTTTGTATCAGAACCTGAACAAGTTTCAATCATCCTGTCACAGGTAATAGAAAACAATGACTTAGTTTTGGTACAGGGTGCCGGTAATATCGGTAAAATAGCGCGCAATTTGGCTGAAACAAAATTGCAGCCATCTTTTTATGAGGGAGGACATCATGGTTGATAAAGTTGCTGTTCTGTTGGGCGGAACTTCCGCTGAACGCGAAGTGTCATTGCAATCAGGACATGCGGTTGTGGCAGGGCTGAAAGAAGCGGGCATTAATGCTTATTCAGTTGATACAAAAGACTTTGATGTGACTAAACTCAAAGAGGAAGGATTCAATAAAGTCTTTATCGCACTGCATGGTCGCGGTGGTGAAGATGGTACGTTGCAAGGTTTGCTGGAATTTTTGCAAATTCCTTATACCGGCAGCGGAGTAATGGCATCTGCCTTGTCAATGGACAAATTGCGCACAAAACAACTCTGGCAGGGAGCAAAACTGCCTATTTCACCTTATGTCGTAATTAATTCTCTAAAATTTGAACAAGTTAATGATTTTCAACTCAAAGAGTATGTTCAAGAATTAGGTTTGCCATTAATGATTAAACCGAATCTGGAAGGCTCCAGTGTAGGGATGACCAAGGTGAATGAATATGCTGAATTGCGTGACGCCTTGGAGCTGGCATTTAAATACGATACTGACGTATTGGTTGAAAAATGGCTGTTTGGCCCTGAATATACCGTCGGATTTTTGGGTGATGAGGCGCTTCCTTCTATCCGTATTCAGGCTTCAAACACCTTTTATGATTACGATGCGAAATATATTTCCAACCAAACGCAATATTTTTGTCCAAGCGGCTTGAGTGCGGAAAGAGAGCAAGAGCTATTAGATATCGCCTTAAAAGCATATAAGGCGCTGGGATGTCATGGTTGGGGGCGAGTCGATATCATGGATGATGGGAATGGTAATTTCTATCTATTGGAAGCGAATACTTCCCCTGGCATGACCAGCCATAGCCTTGTGCCAACCGCTGCGCGTCAGGCTGGATTAAGTTTTTCTCAACTCGTAGCGAGAATTTTGGAGCTGGCTGATTAATATGTCGCAGGCAGCCCGAAATAGCCGGGAGCAGGGGGGGGAAGCGCAGGGATCTCGTCCCAGTAATGGTTACTATCTGGCAGGGATTGCCTTCTTCTTGATGGTAGTCAGTACCATCATATGGGGAGGCTGGATGACGCTGGACTGGATGAAAGATCCTAGCAGATTACCGCTCTCAAAGCTGGTACTGACTGGTGAACGCCATTACACCACAAATGATGATGTAAGGCAGGCTATTTTGTTTCTGGGATCTCCCGGAACATTTATGACTCAGGATGTCAACGTCATTCAGGAAAAGATTGAACAACTGCCGTGGATCCGGCAGGTCACTGTTCGGAAACAATGGCCTGATGAACTTAAAATACATCTGGTAGAATACGTGCCTTATGCGCGCTGGAATGATACCCAATTGTTAGATGCTGAAGGTCGGGTATTTAGCTTACCTATAGAGCGCAGTGCAAATGGGCAGTATCCGATGTTGTATGGACCGGAAGGCAAAGAAGAGGACGCATTGAGTGAATACCACACAATGGCAGCTTTTCTTGAAAAACACCAGATGAAACTTAAGGCAGTGATCATGACAGCGCGTAACTCCTGGCAACTGATATTGGATAACGATATCCGTTTAGAGCTAGGAAATCGAGATAAAATGGAACGAATGAAACGTTTTGTTGAACTTTATCCGGTGTTGTTGAGAAACACTGAAAAACGTGTGGCTTATGTTGACTTACGTTATGACAGTGGTGCTGCGGTAGGTTGGGCTCCTTTATTAACTGATACGCCAGTTTTAATGAACGGGCAAGAAAAAAAACAGTGACTGGTAATAATACAGAAACAGGCAGAATAACGATGATCAAATCAACGGACAGAAAATTGGTAGTTGGCCTTGAAATTGGTACAGCAAAGGTGTCTGCCTTGGTTGGTGAAATTCTGCCCGATGGTATGGTCAATATTATCGGCGTAGGAAGTTGCCCATCCCGCGGCATGGACAAAGGCGGTGTCAACGATCTTGAATCGGTTGTCAAGTGCGTACAGCGTGCTATTGATCAGGCTGAACTCATGGCGGATTGCCAGATATCTTCAGTTTATCTGGCACTTTCCGGCAAGCATATCAGTTGCCAAAACGAAATTGGCATGGTGCCGGTTTCGGAAGAAGAAGTCACTCAGGATGATGTGGACAGTGTTGTCCATACCGCTAAGTCAGTTCGTGTTCGTGATGAACACCGTATTTTGCATGTGATCCCACAGGAATACGCGATTGACTATCAGGAAGGGATCAAAAATCCGGTTGGACTCTCTGGCGTGCGTATGCAGGCGAAAGTCCACTTGATTACCTGCCATAACGACATGGCGAAAAACATCGTAAAAGCTGTAGAACGTTGTGGGTTGAAAGTTGATCAACTTATTTTTGCAGGACTGGCAGCAAGTTATGCTGTGTTAACAGAAGATGAACGTGAATTGGGGGTCTGTGTCGTTGACATCGGCGGCGGGACGATGGATATCGCTGTATATACTGGCGGTGCATTGCGCCATACCAAGGTGATTCCTTATGCAGGCAATGTGGTGACCAGTGATATCGCCTATGCGTTTGGTACTCCTCCAAGTGATGCTGAAACCATCAAGGTTCGTCATGGTTGCGCATTGGGTTCGATAGTGAGCAAGGATGAGAGTGTCGAAGTCCCAAGTGTGGGAGGACGCCCTCCTCGTAGCTTGCAGCGTCAAACATTGGCTGAAGTGATCGAACCCCGTTATACCGAGCTGCTGAATTTAGTGAACGATGAAATTTTGCGATTGCAGGAGCAATTGCGGCAGCAGGGAGTAAAACACCACCTGGCGGCAGGGATTGTCCTGACAGGAGGAGGCGCCCAGATTGATGGTCTGGCCGAGTGTGCTCAGCGGGTGTTTCATACCCAGGTTCGCATTGGCCACCCCCTGAACATCACTGGATTGACAGATTATGTGCAGGAGCCTTGCTACTCAACTGCTGTTGGACTTCTGCATTATGGCAAAGAATCCCACCTTGGGGGAGATTCTGATGCCGATAAAAGAACGTCAGTAAGTGGCTGGTTTAAGAAAGTCAGCACCTGGCTGAAAAGAGAATTTTGATTTTTTATACAGAGGCCATAACAATGTTGCCGGCCTCGATATAAAGGCACAAAACGGAGAGAAATTATGTTTGAACCACTGGAATTAACCAACGACGCGGTGATTAAAGTCATCGGCGTCGGCGGCGGCGGCGGTAATGCTGTGGAGCACATGGTGCGTGAGCGTATTGAAGGCGTTGACTTCTTTGCGGTTAACACGGACGCTCAAGCACTGCGTAAGACGGCTGTTGGTCAGACTATCCAGATTGGCAACGGCATTACGAAAGGATTAGGCGCTGGTGCGAACCCTGAGGTTGGTCGTACTGCTGCGGAAGAAGACCGCGAATCACTGCGTACTGCACTGGAAGGCGCAGATATGGTGTTTATTGCCGCTGGTATGGGTGGTGGCACAGGAACGGGAGCCGCACCTGTTGTGGCTGAAATTGCCAAAGAACTTGGCATCTTGACCGTTGCCGTTGTCACTAAGCCATTTAATTTCGAAGGCAAAAAACGTATGGCCTTCGCGGAACAAGGGATCACTGAACTGTCCAAGCATGTGGACTCACTGATCACTATTCCAAATGACAAGTTACTGAAAGTCCTGGGACGAGGCATTTCCCTGTTGGATGCATTCGGTGCAGCCAATGATGTTCTGAAAGGTGCGGTTCAGGGTATTGCTGAACTGATTACTCGCCCAGGTCTGATGAACGTTGACTTCGCTGACGTTCGTACCGTGATGTCGGAAATGGGTTACGCCATGATGGGATCAGGTATTGCACAAGGTGAAGATCGGGCGGAAGAAGCCGCAGAGATGGCTATCTCCAGCCCATTGCTGGAAGATATTGATCTTTCTGGCGCACGTGGCGTTCTGGTCAACATTACAGCGGGCTTCGACCTGCGTTTGGATGAATTTGAAACAGTCGGTAACACAATCCGTGCATTTGCTTCGGATAATGCAACGGTGGTTATCGGTACATCACTGGATCCAGATATGAATGATGAGCTGCGTGTAACCGTTGTAGCAACAGGTATTGGTATGGACAAACGTCCAGAAATCACCCTGGTGACCAATAACAAGGCTCCGCAGACAAACGCGATGGAGCGCCGTTACCAGCAAATCTCTGGTGGAATCTCTTCATTGCCCGATGAGAATAAGACGGTAGCAAAAGTCGTTAATGACCAAAATGCGCATACGAGTAAAGAGCCTGATTATCTGGATATTCCTGCATTTTTGCGTAAGCAGGCTGACTGATTGCTAAAAAATTGGCTTCTCCGCTTTTTGTGTTAAACTATCCTGCCAGTCATACATTATAGTGATTGGCGGGATAAGTAACATTGCGAGATATAAACGATGATCAAACAAAGGACACTAAAACGTATTGTTCAAGCGACCGGCGTCGGTTTGCACACCGGTAAAAAAGTCACGCTGACAATGCGTCCAGCGCCGGCTAATACCGGGGTCATCTATCGTCGTACTGACTTGAATCCTCCGGTTGATTTTCCGGCAGATGCCAAATCTGTGCGTGATACTATGCTCTGTACTTGTCTGGTGAATGAGCATAATGTGCGTATTTCAACAGTTGAGCATTTGAACGCAGCGCTGGCAGGTTTAGGGATCGACAATATTGTTATTGAAGTCAATGCACCAGAGATCCCGATTATGGATGGCAGCGCTAGCCCGTTTATTTTCCTGTTATTGGATGCGGGTATTGAAGAGCTGAATGTAGCGAAGAAATTCGTGCGAATGAAAGAAAGTGTTCGTGTGGAAGACGGTGATAAATGGGCGGAATTAGCGCCATATCATGGTTTCAGTCTGGATTTTACCATCGACTTTAATCATCCGGCGATTGATGCGAGTACACAGCGCTATAGCCTCGATTTCTCTGCGGATTCGTTTGTTCGCCAAATTAGTCGTGCGCGTACATTCGGATTTATGCGCGATATTGAGTACTTACAATCTAAAGGTTTATGCCTCGGTGGCAGCTTTGATTGTGCGATTGTGGTTGATGACTACCGCGTGCTCAATGAAGATGGTTTGCGTTTTGAAGATGAGTTCGTCCGCCATAAAATGTTAGATGCCATCGGCGATCTGTTTATGTGTGGATATAATATCATTGGTGCCTTTACTGCGTTTAAATCAGGTCACGCATTAAACAACAAACTACTGCAAACTGTTTTAGCACAGGAAAGCGCTTGGGAGTTTGTCACATTTGAAGATGAAGCAGAAATGCCATTGGCTTTCCGCGCTCCATCGCTGGTGTTGGCATAATGTCTGACATGTGTATTGATAAAGAATGTTGAGAACATTCCTATGATGCACCAATGGGTTATGCTATCTGTCACGCTTCTTTCGCTGATGTTTTTTATTCAGCGCTAACGCTTCTTCTTGGCTGTACTGGTATCCTCTCCGGCCAGCGCAGCCAACCGTTCCAATTTCCTTTTTAATTTTTCCGGACTGTTTTCAGCCAATATCATTAATGTTTTTGCACTTGCATGAGTGAGCTGGCGCTTTGGTAATTCCTGATTATCATTACTGAATACTTTTGTTGATAATTTTGAGAACCCTTGTTCATTATTATCACACTTAACCATTAATGATGGGTTAATCCTGATGTCGATTGAGGATAAAGATGGTAGAATTTCGCTCCTCAATGTAGACAATAAGACAGGAATTTCATAACGCAGCCGAGTCATCCAACTGGCATTTCCTGCTTCCAGTACCAGAATTTGTTTGCGATAATTGGCAACCCTGCACCACGGGTGCAATTGTGCAGGAAGCAAACTGAGAACGGCTCGGTTGAGTTTCAATAATGCGATTGCATGTTGTTGAATGAGTTGAAGTGGGCTTTTTCCGACAGTTGCCGCGTCTTCAAACAGCTTATCCAGTGATTGTGGGCGGCTATCTCGCATAATAGGGGCAGTTCCAGTATTTATTAATGAAGGATTAATGAGTATTTTAAATCTTTGGCGACAATTTGGTAGGCGTTATTTTTGGTCTCACCTTTTACTGGGCATAGTTGCGACAGGAATTGGTGTTCCTACTGTTTTCGCTGGAGTGGCAGAAGGCTTGCATCATACAAATGCTTCATCTGCCCAAGGCTGCCGCCATCAAACACTTTCCTCTTTTGAGCACCTATTTAAATTACATTTACTTCAATTAAAAAGTGTTCAGCGTCAACCAGCTAATTATTTAAATTACTGGCAGCAACATGCCGTCCGTAATGTGATCCGCCAACTTTCTTTTGCTTTTTCGGTTGTTGAGCCCGTCAAGTACGAAGAAGCAAAAGAAAGTACCCGGATTTCTTCTCCATCTATGCAACGACTTATGCTGGATACGTTGCATGCTATGTTGACACAATCACCTGCCCCATTTGAAATTATCTCAAATGTTGCGATGGCAGATGTGGTGCTTCCTGATACCCATACTCCAGCTCTCTGGGTCGCTAAAATACAGGGAATTAGAGCAGGGCCAACGCTCAATCATCTATTTTTGCTTTAATACTACTGTCTTATTTCAATCTAAGTGTAATAAGACAATTTTTAATAAAATGATTGATTGGCTACAACAATAGCCCTATCTGAGATGTACTAATTATGCTGATTAAATTACTGACAAAGATTTTTGGTAGCCGTAATGATCGTACCTTGCGCCGTTTGCGCAAAGTGGTTGATGAAATCAACTGTATGGAGCCGGACTGTGAAAAACTCTCTGATGAAGAACTGAAAGCGAAAACAGAACAATTTCGTGCCCGTTTAAAAGAGGGTGAATCACTGGATAAAATTTTGCCAGAAGCGTTCGCTACGGTGCGTGAAGCCAGTAAACGTGTATTTGGTATGCGCCACTTTGATGTACAGTTGTTAGGTGGCATGGTCTTGAATGAACGCTGCATAGCAGAGATGCGTACTGGTGAAGGTAAGACATTAACCGCAACATTACCAGCTTATCTGAATGCCCTTAGTGGCAAAGGCGTTCATATTGTGACCGTGAACGATTATCTGGCACAGCGCGATGCTGAAAATAACCGCCCACTGTTTGAATTTCTTGGTTTGAGTGTCGGCATTAACTTACCGGGTATGCCAGCGCCGGCAAAACGTGAAGCTTATGCTGCGGATATCACTTACGGTACTAACAATGAGTTTGGCTTTGACTATTTGCGTGACAATATGGCATTTAGTCCAGAAGAGCGAGTCCAACGCAAATTACACTATGCGTTGGTGGACGAAGTTGACTCGATTCTGATTGACGAAGCTCGTACCCCACTGATTATTTCAGGACCTGCGGAAGACAGCTCTGAGCTTTATATCAAAGTAGATAAGCTGATCCCGAAACTGGTTCGTCAGGAAAAAGAGGATTCAGATACCTTCCAAGGGGAAGGACATTTCTCTGTTGATGAAAAAACCCGTCAAGTCAACCTGACAGAGCGTGGCCTGGTATTAATTGAAGAGTTATTGGTGGATGCCAAATTGATGGATGAAGGCGAATCCTTATATTCACCGACCAATATCATGCTGATGCACCATGTGACAGCCGCTCTGCGCGCTCATGCCCTGTTTACCCGTGATGTTGACTATATCGTTAAAGAAGGCGAGGTCATCATCGTTGATGAACATACCGGTCGTACTATGCAAGGACGTCGTTGGTCTGATGGCTTGCACCAGGCTGTGGAAGCGAAAGAAAGTGTCGAGATTCAGAATGAAAACCAGACGCTGGCTTCAATCACATTCCAGAACTATTTCCGTATATACGAAAAATTGGCAGGGATGACAGGAACCGCCGATACAGAAGCCTTTGAATTCAGATCCATTTATAAACTAGATACCATTGTCATTCCAACTAATCGCCCAATGGTTCGTCAGGATCTCTCGGATCTGGTCTATATGACAGAAGCGGAAAAAATTGAGGCGATCATTGAAGACATCAGAGCGCGGACAAGCAGTGGTCAGCCTGTTTTAGTGGGGACAATCTCAATTGAGAAATCGGAATTGGTGTCTAACGCATTAACGAAAGCGGGCATTGTACATAACGTCTTGAACGCAAAATTCCATGCAATGGAAGCTGACATCATCGCGCAGGCGGGTCAGGCTGGAACCGTGACGATTGCAACCAACATGGCGGGACGTGGTACAGATATCATGTTGGGAGGAAGTTGGCAGGCGGACATCGCTAAATTGGAAGCGCCAACTGAAGCACAAATCGAGAAAATCAAGGCAGAATGGCAAGAGCGCCATGATGCGGTATTGGCCGCAGGTGGCTTACATATTGTCGGTACAGAACGTCATGAATCACGCCGTATTGATAACCAATTACGTGGTCGTGCGGGACGTCAGGGTGATGCGGGTTCTTCACGTTTCTACCTCTCAATGGAAGACTCCTTGATGCGTATTTTTGCTTCCGATCGAGTGACCGGCATGATGCGTAAACTTGGTATGCAGCCAGGGGAAGCCATTGAGCACCCATGGGTGACTAAAGCGATTGCGAATGCTCAGCGTAAAGTTGAGAGCCGTAACTTTGATATCCGTAAGCAGTTGTTGGAATATGATGATGTTGCCAACGATCAGCGCCGGGCAATTTATGCTCAACGTAACGACTTGCTTGATGTGAGTGATGTTAGCGAAACCATCACCAGCATCCGCGAAGATGTCTTTAAGACAACAATTGATGCTTACATTCCACCGCAATCACTGGAAGAAATGTGGGATGTTGAAGGGTTGCAAGAACGTTTAAGCAACGATTTCGATTTGAACCTGCCAGTTAAAGAGTGGTTGGATAAAGAGCCTGAATTGCACGAAGAAACATTACGTGAACGTATTCTTGAGAAGGCGATAGAAGTTTATAAGCAAAAAGAAGAAATTGTCGGTGCAGAAATGATGCGTAACTTTGAAAAAGGCATCATGCTGCAAACCCTGGATACATTGTGGAAAGAGCATCTGGCCGCGATGGATTACCTACGCCAAGGTATTCACTTGCGTGGTTACGCCCAGAAAGATCCAAAACAAGAGTACAAACGCGAATCTTTTGCCATGTTTGCCAATATGCTGGAATCACTGAAATATGAAGTGATCAGTACCTTGAGCAAAGTGCAGGTTAGAATGCCGGAAGAAGTTGAGGCGCTTGAACAGCAGCGTCGTGAGGAAGCTGAGCGTTTGGCAAGACAACAACATTTGAGCCATGAAGTTGAACAAGGCGCGTTGATGTCAAAAGCCGAGGCCCAAGTGGCAACGGGGGAGCGTAAAGTTGGACGCAATGATCCTTGCCCATGTGGTTCTGGTAAAAAATATAAGCATTGCCACGGTCGCTTATAAGTAGATTGAGTTTATAAGCAAAAAAACCGTGCCAGTGGGAAATTACCATTGGCACGGGTTAATTTAACGAAAACCCTTAGATCTTATCTTTTAAGATATAGATTTGAGGGTTTTGTCATAATATGAGTTCCTGCATATTGCCTACATTTTCAATGAATTTATCGTCGTGGGAAATAAGTACCATCGCCCCCGTATAACCATGTAGTGCTTTTTGCAACAGTTCGCGTGATTCAATATCCAGATGGTTATCGGGTTCATCCAATAACAACAGGGCAGGAGCATATGGCCCACAAAACAGGCAAGCCAGCGCGACTTTAAGTTGTTCTCCGCCACTGAGATAACCGACAGGTTTCAAGGCTTCCTCACCGCGAATACGCAATTGTGCCAACCGAGTACGGTAACGATCTTCTGTCCAGCCTGGTGACTGTAATTGAAAGTTATGCAATGCAGATTGGTTTTTATCAAGGAATGAAAAATGTTGATCCATCAGACTGTGTGAAGGAGTGATACGACAGATACCCTGTTTCGGAACCAGTGAACCCGTCATTACCTTTAATAAGGTGGATTTTCCGCTGCCATTTTTACCTGTGATAGCGATCCGATCGCCATTATTGACGGTTAAACTGATGGGAGTGCCGGAGCCGAAGGGCAGAATGACATCCTGAAGATAAAGTAACGGAGAAGTTGCTGTTTGTGGAGTCGCAACAGTGATTGACAGCGGATCGATAATTTCGAGTTTTGCTCTGGCTTCTGTGACTAATGAAGAGCTGCGTTGCAATCGCTCTTCATTCTGTTTTGCTATCCGTGATAATGTTGCTTCTGAGCGTCCTAATGCGTGATCAAGAAGGATTGTAGCCTGATTGGCATTTTCCCGCCGTTGCTTCCCCTGACTTTGCCTTTTGCTAGCCAGCTCATGATCTTTTTGTTTATCACGTAAGGCTTTTTTTAGATTTTTTCTGGTTTGATCCACTTCACGTTGAACACCTAGCCGTAGTTGTTCTTTACTTTCTAACCAGGTTTCCCATCCACCAATACTGCGGGATAACCCTAATCCGTTGAGTTCGTAAATAACCGATACATGCTGTAATAGTTGGGTATCATGGGTAACCAGTAAAATGCCGCCCGCAAAATCACTTAGCCATTGAACCAGCCACAGGCGGCCTTGTCGGTCAAGGTGATTGCTTGGTTCATCCAGAATCATAAAACCTGCGCCTTGACGTTTCAGTGCCAACAACCTGATCCGTGTTTGTTCTCCGCCGCTCAAGGAATTAAAAGGTTGATTTAATATGTTTGGGTTGAGTTCACCTTCTGCCAATAAAGACTCAGTTTGAAATTGCCAATCCCAGTTTCCTTCCATAGCATCAAAATCTGCTTCGTCACCCACTCCCGCCAGAACACGTTCATTGGCTCTCATGATTTTGGTTAATCCCAGCAGATCAGCGGTATGACCGGCAAAAGGTGTTAGGCCTTGTGACAAATAACCCACCTCACAAAAATGTCTTACACTGCCTTCTGTGGGAAGGATCTGCTGTGCCAATATTGATGCCAGCCAGGATTTACCAATACCATTGCGTCCAACTAACGCATGTTGTTCTGCATTTAAAAATATATTGATATCAGAAAACAGAGGTGTTGTTTCACCAGAGAATTGATAGGCGATTTGCCGTGCTTCGATCAATGATTGAACATCATTTAGCATAAACCGTGCTTCCTTAATTCTTAAAATAGTCATTTCAATCTATTTGCCAATTAATTTCTGCCACTGTTTACAGCTTGTTTTCACATGATTTGTTTTTTCCTGAGAGGTAATTGGTAATAAAAAGCGATTACACTTTGCATGAAATACAAATTTGCGGCTTAAACTCATTCTAATGTAATCTGCAAGAGATAGTTAGTTAAGTTGAATAATACACTGTAAGAAAATGATTATGGAAAAAAAACATCTGCATATTGCAGCAGGCATCATTAAAAATAGCAATAATGAAATTTTTATTACTCAGCGTAGGGCTGATTCACATATGGGCGGCTTTTGGGAGTTCCCAGGGGGGAAACTTGAACAGGGAGAAACATCTGAACAAGCATTGATTAGAGAATTAAAGGAAGAAGTTGGGATCACGGTAACGCATTGTGAATTAATTGACACCATCAAACATGATTTTCCTGATAGAAGCATCATTCTTGATTTTTTTCTGGTCGATGAATGGGAAAACGAGCCGTTTGGTAAAGAAGGGCAACCTTCCCGTTGGGTTTTACAATCAGAATTAATTGCTGATGAATTTCCTCCGGCGAATCGTAGTATTGTCAGCTTTCTAACCCAACATGGTTCTTGATAAAGAATTTTTAATAAATTAGGGTAGGGCGTGTTGACGTTTTGTGAGGGGAATTTGAACAGCATGATGATCTGGTATCATTGTCTTCGCGAAAAAACCATTACTCCAGCTCATCATGCCAAGAACAATGTTATCAAAATCTTTATGGAATACGCTAGCTGTATTGATGCAACAACATGGATTCATTTACTACAAAGAAGAACATTACCTAACTTTCGAAGGGATACTTTATCGAATGAGAACGGGATGTCCGTGGCGAGATTTACCCGAGGAATTCGGAAAATGGAATACCCTTTTTAAGCGTTTCAATGCCTGGTCAAAAAAAGGGGTTTTTGAGCTATTATTCAAATTGTTATCT
>NZ_MKGQ01000109.1 GCF_001908105.1 Xenorhabdus eapokensis | reverse complement strand
CCGTCCCGCCACGTTGGCTGCTCTGGGATTTCCAGGCCGGGTGTTTGACCGGTCATGCTCGGATCATCAAGTGGCACGGTGTTGACATTGATTGGCGTACCACGCTGGTTAAAATATTGAGGTAATTCCTGCGGTGATAATGCCTTATACATTGACGACGCGTTAGTGTACCAGACCAGTATAGGCGAATCCGCGCCATCCTCCCGAAATTCGTATGTTCCCGGTGCGGTTTGCTTCACGTGACGCACTTTAACCGTATCCATGCCACTTCCTTCGCGGGTATGGTAACCAACCACCTTCACTTTTCCGCTCTTCTCATCCTCCACAAAACGATAGCGAACACGGGTCTCTGCACGGCCTTTTTGATCAGCCAGTTGTTTCAGTCTTTCGAGCTGGTGTTGAGCCGTGTCACTGTCAGCGCCAAATGCCCGTTTCAGAGCCCCCCAGGCTAACTGTGCCCGGTCCGTCGGTGTGGAAGAGACAATGGCGGCCATGAACAGCTTCTCTTTCTCAGAAATCAGTGGCGGAGCGCTTTCGGTTTCCCATGATCCATCGTTATTACTCGCCGTACCCACTGCCGCACCCAATGCCATCTGCGTTTCCATTGCCTGAAACACCAGCGGATGGGCTTGTGCCGGTGGCACCACTTGATCAAGCAGCCACCCTATCGGCACCATATACCATGGCGGCGTGTTTTTATCCTGCGCCGCAGAAGCCGTTGCGGATGCCTGCGATGTGGGTGCTGGCAGGTAAACCTGCAATTGACCAAAATTGGCTGCGGGCTCGGTTTCTGTACCCGCATCGGTGCAACCCAAAGGTTGCAGGCAGGATTTTGCAAATACTGGTTTCACAATGCGTTCGACGGCTATCACATGCCGGCGGTTATGTTCGGGTATCACCGTGATGCCCGGATATTCGCGGTCAGTGTAATATTTTGTTTGCAGGGCTTCTTCTGTCCAGCCTTCGATCTTCGGCAGTCCATCACTGAGTTCGCCAGGCATAATCGCGGGGGAGGAACCCGATGCTTTTTCATTTTCCACCGCTGCAACAGAATATTTTTCAACCAGTTGGTCGGCCAGTTTCTGCGCATTCACATGCAGGGTCATGGGCAACGGCGATAAATTTTCTTCCCGCAGAACCCCCTGACCATTCGTCACGCCATTGGCCTTGATCACCCCATCCCGGCTTTTCAGGTAATAGGGAATACCGATTAATGGCTTGCCCTGACTATCCAATAACTGAAATTCCAGCCAGTGTTTGAATGTATTGCAGGGAACACAATCTAATCTTCCTGTGTCACTCATTCGGTTAAATCCTTTATTGATTAA
>NZ_MKGQ01000108.1 GCF_001908105.1 Xenorhabdus eapokensis | reverse complement strand
CAGTCCATTTTGGGATTTTTTTTGATTTGGCGATTAATCAGATCGCAAAAATTGGACTGAGTTCCCTCCAAGTGATCTACTATTTTGAAAGCTTATTTAGTGAATGATAGCCATTAAGGTGTTCCCTGACTAAAAAACGTAACACCAATTTAGCTGATTTATGATCGTCAAAGTTAATAAATGACTCTAGATCAGGTTGGTGTATGATACCTAAATCCGCTTGCCAAAACCTGCCCGTTAAACCCATTGATATTTCATGGCTATTTTCATTAAGTGGGGTAAAGGTTTTTAAGCCAAATTCTTGGTTATTGTTTTTTCTTCCTGATTTATTAAATAAATACGCTGGCACATTTCTTATTTTGGACAAAGTTATTAATAAATAAATCATCGGTCATTGCAAAGTCTTTTACAGCTTGGATTATTTCTTTTGCTGGTATCTTTATAGATTCTGATTCATGGCTTTCATGAAAATGAAAACAAGGGAGAAAAGGTGTTGGGTGCTGCCATATCTTATATTCTTTACTATTGACTATTCCTAAAAATGTCACTGTTTATCTCCTGTTTATGGTTGAAACCTTTTTTAAGGGTATATTTGCATGTCATTAGCAATGAATACTGAGGTGATGATTTATTCATATCATATTAATAATCACGAGTTTAATAATGAATAAATGTGAAGAATGGACTATTTTATTTAAAATGTAAAGGGCTTAATGCTCAATGTAAGAAGGGTGAATAATATGTCAATTTTAGCCATTATTAAAGGTACTCCTATCTGGGTTTGGATTTTATTTGCTTTTCTGATTAAACGGGGTATCAATGCGTTATATGACAGAGAAATGCGTATTCAACGACTGTTTTTTATGCCAGTTTTGTTTTTAATATGGGCTGTTTACAGTGTATTAAATGAAACGACATTTCCAAATTCGGCATTCCTGGCGCTTATTGTAGGTATTATTGTGGGAGGGGGCATCGGGTGGGGCTTATGGCGTAGTCAACCAAGATTAAAAAAGGGTAGTGAAAATGGTTTAATCATTCGTTCAGGAACTCCTTTGACTTTAAGTCTTATTCTTACTGTTTTTATAGTGAAGTTTATTATTTCTGCCATGATGAATATTAACTCTAATTTGTTATATTCTTTCAATTTTAATTTACTGTTTGGTTTTATATGTGGCTTATCAGACGGTGTTTTTTGGGGTGGGACGCTTAATTTATTTATTCACTATAATAGGGCGTGTTGATGTTTTGTGAGGGATTATTAAACAGCATGATGATTTGGTATAATTACTTTCGCCAAAAAACAACCAGACCTCACCATCATGCCGCGAACTATGTTAACAGATCTCCAATGGAATAAGCTA
>NZ_MKGQ01000107.1 GCF_001908105.1 Xenorhabdus eapokensis | reverse complement strand
CTTCAATTCAGTCTGGCACTGGAGGAAGACGGCGTACCTCTGGTGGAAGTGGCACAAACCGTGCGTAATCTGTCCGAGGCCATGAAATCACTGGAAGCGGCGGTGTACAGCGGCAAATTCCACCATAACGCCCACCCGGTCATGAACTGGATGATGAGCAACGTTACCATCAAGCCAGATAAAAATGACAACATTTTCCCCAACAAATCCACGCCGGAAGCCAAAATCGATGGTCCCGTTGCGTTGTTTACTGCCCTGAGCCGGTTGCTGGTGAATGGGGGTGAGCAGCCGGAAAGTCTCTCTGACATCCTGATCAACCGGGGTTTACGTTCCCTCTGAGGTTTTTATGAAACTGTTAATTTATGTTGCCCCGCTGGTCGGACTGGCAGGCGGCTGCCTATTGTCTTATGGCGCGTGGCTGTTGTTGCCTGCGGCGGGGTTCATGGTGGCGGGCGGGCTGTGTCTGGGCTGGTCGTATCTGGTCTCGCGGATGCTGGGTCACACACCGGATAAGGAGGCCTGATGTTCTTTCCCGGACTGTTTCGAAAATCCGCCGAACCGATGACCTCACGGGAGTTGAGCGAACTGATCGGCTTGTCCTATGACACTTACACCGGACGGCGGGTCAGCCCGCAATTAGCGATGCAACTGACCGCCGTCTTTAGTTGTGTGCGGGTACTGGCGGAATCGGTCGGTATGTTGCCCTGTTCTCTGTATGAGCAACTGGAGCGGGGTAACCAGCGCGCCATCAAAGAGCGGCTGCATAAACTGCTGTCGGTCAAACCCAATAACTACATGACACCGCAGGAGTTCTGGGAGTTGCTGATTGCCTGTCTGTGTCTGCGCGGCAACTTTTACGCCTACAAAGTGAAGGCACTGGGGGAGGTGGTGGAATTGCTGCCCCTTGATCCGGGCAGCGTGACCCCGAAACTGAATAATGACTGGCTGCCGGAATATCAGGTGACCTTTCCGAACGGTGACACCGCCACCCTGAGCCAGAATGAAATCTGGCACGTGCGCATCTTTACGCTGAATGGCCTGGTGGGATTAAGCCCGATTGCCTATGCGCGACAAGCGATTGGGTTGGGGTTGGCGACCGAAGAGCACGGGTCGCGACTGTTCGGTAACGGGGCGGTCACCAGCGGGGTACTGCAAACAGATCAGCCACTGAAAGATGACGCCTTTAACCGCCTGAAAGCCGATTTTGAGTCCCGCCATCAGGGGCTGGTTAATGCCCATAAACCCCTGATTCTGGAGGCTGGGCTGAAATGGCAGCAAATCAGCTTATCCGCCGAAGATGCGCAGTTTCTGGAAACCCGCAAGTTTCAGTTGGAGGAAATTTGCCGCATCTTCCGGGTGCCCCTGCATATGGTGCAGAACACT
>NZ_MKGQ01000106.1 GCF_001908105.1 Xenorhabdus eapokensis | reverse complement strand
AGTGTTCTGCACCATATGCAGGGGAACCCGGAAGATGCGGCAAATTTCCTCCAACTGAAACTTACGGGTTTCCAGAAACTGCGCATCTTCGGCGGATAAACTGATTTGCTGCCATTTCAGCCCAGCCTCCAGAATGAGAGGTTTATGGGCATTAACCAGCCCCTGATGGCGGGACTCAAAATCCGCTTTCAGCCGCTCAAAGGCCTCGTCTTTCAGTGCCTGATCCGTTTGCAGTACCCCGCTGGTGACCGCCCCGTTACCGAACAACCGTGACCCGTGCTCTTCGGTTGCCAGCCCTAACCCTATCGCCTGCCGCGCATAGGCAATCGGGCTTAACCCCACCAGGCCATTCAGCGTAAAGATACGCACATGCCAGATTTCATTCTGGCTCAGGGTGGCAGTATCACCGTTCGGAAAGGTCACCTGGTATTCCGGCAGCCAGTCATTATTCAGTTTCGGTGCCACGCTGCCCGGATCGAGGGGCAATAATTCCACCACTTCCCCCAACACCTTCACCTTGTAGGCATAGAAGTTGCCGCGCAGGCACAGGCAGGCGATCAGCAACTCCCAGAACTCCTGCGGGGTCATATAGTTATTGGGTTTCACCGACAGCAGTTTATGCAGCCGCTCGTTGACGGCGCGTCGATTACCCCGCTCCAGTTGCTCATACAGCGAACAGGGCAACATACCGACCGATTCCGCCAGTACCCGCACACAACTGAATACGGCGGTCAGTTGCATCGCTAACTGCGGACTGACCCGCCGTCCGGTGTAGGTGTCATAAGACAAGCCGATCAGTTCGCTCAACTCCCGTGAGGTCATCGGTTCAGCGGATTTTCGAAACAGTCCGGGAAAGAACATCAGGCCTCCTTATCCGGTGTGTGACCCAGCATCCGCGAGACCAGATACGACCAGCCCAGACACAGCCCGCCCGCGACCATAAATCCCGCGGCGGGCAACAGCAGCCATGCGCCATAAGACAACAGGGCACCGCCTGCCAGCCCGACCAGCGGGGCAATATAAATTAACAGTTTCATTAAGGCACCTCAGAGGGAACGCAAGCCCCGGTTGATCAGGATGTCAGAGAGGCTTTCCGGCTGTTCACCCCCGTTCACCAGTAAGCGGCTCAGGGCAGTAAACAACGCAACGGGGCCATCGATTTTGGCTTCCGGCGTGGATTTATTGGGGAAAATGTTGTCATTTTTATCCGGCTTGACGGTAACATTGCTCATCATCCAGTTCATGACCGGGTGGGCGTTATGGTGAAATTTGCCACTGTAGACCATCGCTTCCAGTGATTTCATGGCCTCGGACAGATTACGCACGGTTTGTGCCACTTCCACCAGAGGTACGCCGTCTTCCTCCAGTGCCAGACTGAATTGAAG
>NZ_MKGQ01000105.1 GCF_001908105.1 Xenorhabdus eapokensis | reverse complement strand
GCATCATCATCGAAAAAACGCCCGACGGGAACAAACTGCTCAATCGGCAGCCAGTGATAAGGCGTGCCACGCTGCTCACTGTCTTCGGGCTGCACCACCACCTGAACCTCCTGCAGCCGGTACAAGCACACCGAACCGCCCAATGGCAGCGGATAGCGGTGATTACCGGCTTCCAACCGGACAGGTGGGCTGGCCTGGTTTTCCAGATGGATCGCCGGCACACAACCCAACAAAAATGCCCCCTCGACATCCTCCAGCGGCAATTCACCCTCGAAACGAAAAACCAGTTCAAACGTGCCATCGTCATTCAGCGGGACTTTTGCGCAACTGCTGCTGATATCCAGCGTGACAAAGTTATACAGTTGGGATAGTGCATAATATTCCACCAACGGTTGCAGACCGGAATACGTATTTTTGGGCACAGGCAGCACCGGACTATCAAGCAGATCATGCCAGCCATAAGGAAAACCGCGCAGCTTTCGCTGCTTGCCCTGCGTGTTCAGGCTGACTTCACAAATATGTTGATCCAGCCACAGACTGAGCTGGGCGGCCTTTTCGGTGTCAGTGCCGAGGAAAAAAGATAAGGCTCCGCTTTGCCAGAAAGAAGACGCCGAACCGGTTTGGCATAGTATCAGGATGATTTCACTGTGAGTACCCGTTTTCCTGACTGCGCGCGCCTGGACAATTAACGGTTCAATATGTAAAGGACGGCAGGTTTTAAAGTTGATCAATTGCCCGTTAAGGCTGGCAGACACCGATGTACTGATCGGGATCTCGGCAGTGCCCTGATGTTCATCATCCGTGGGCGTAAATTGTACTATCGTCGTCGGTGGAATAGGAGACAGGGCTAACGGCCAGATACGGGAGAGAATGCCGTGAACAATTTCGGGCAAATTATCCTCCAGCTTGTCCCGCAGATTGGCAATCAAAAACGCAAAGGCTTCGAAAACACGGGCAATATCAGGGTCATGAGAGGAAACCAGAAACTCAGCCAGATGCGGTGACTCTTTCGCGATGTGCTCAGCCAGCTCTCGCAGGTAAGCGCGCTCTTTTAGATAAAGCGATTCTTTGTTGTTTTTCATTGAATTTAACTTGTGTTTTATCAATTAGGCTTCGGTATCATGCTGAATCTCAGCGAGATAAAATGCGTGGTTGAACAGCAAAGCACATTTATTCTACACATTAATCAATCAAATTAATTAACGAATTAAATCCAATTTTTGGCTGGTGTTGGCAGAATATAGGGGGATTATCGGAATATGCACGGTAATTCAGGCAAAAATAAGTCTGGCAGGAATCCTTAATGGTTTGACTCTCGCCTGTCTGACCGTTAATATCTTTCTCGACAAAAATGATCCCTCGCCTGTCAGGATCGCCTTCGGGTGGCGAATGAAAACTCCCGTAGCCTGCAAGGGAGAGCAAGCATTGCGGTACATCTGCCCACCTTTGGAAGCAGATATTGTCAGACATAAACCCCTTGTCTGGT
>NZ_MKGQ01000104.1 GCF_001908105.1 Xenorhabdus eapokensis | reverse complement strand
ACATAGCCCTTGTTCCTTTATTTCTCTCAGTTTGGCGACTTAAAGTTATAAAGGAGTGGCTATGTCATTTCAACTCACCTCGAAAGTCGAGCATCGCGTTACTTTATTGACAATATCAATATGCTCATCAGTATCGACTAATTGGTTATAAATCGTTACAAGAGTTCCTTTTTTATGAGCCCCAAAAAATTTCCAAGGCTCAATAAATTCGGATTCTATAGTGAAATGTAAGCGCATATTTGAAGGGACGAACCAAACACTCGACCTCATATATGACTCGTTATCCGAATCACCCTCTCTTTGACGAACAACAACACCGTCTTTGTCGATAATCTGCCAAAATCCATTAGTCATCGTTACCCCCTGCCAGTAGTTTATCTACTGAATGGCCGAGTCCGTCACCAAACCATTTGTCCAGAGCGTCGATTTCCGGGAAGTCAGATTTCACCTGAGCAACAACAAGTTCCATTTTGCTGAGAGCATCCTGGAACTCAAGGCCATTACCTGCGGCCACCTCAAGTTTGCACTTGATGTAAGCGGAGTAGGTATCACAGGCCTTAACCAGTGATTGTTCATAGCCACCGGAAGCGAAGGCTATGGCGACTGCATCCTGGAGTTCTGCGGGAAGAGTCTGGATGAGTTTGTCCTCTGCGGCCTTCTCCAGTCTTTCAAACTCACGCTGCAAAACAGCATTTGCTTTTTTGACCGGCGTTACAACATCCGAACAGAGAACCTCGGCTGCATCATGCAAAGAAGCATGAGCAAGCATGGTTGCCAGATCCACCGACTTTCCTTGTTGAATGGCGATATTGCCAGCTAGGTAGGAAAGCAAGGTAACAACAGCGCTGTGTTCCAACACAGATTCCGCTTGAACAGAGTGCATCAGTGACCAACGTTTGATCAGGCGTTGGCGCAAGGCCAGAGCTAAAAAGCCGAAATTTGAATTAGACATAGTGCCTCCAAAATTGGTTGGAGGTACACCAAAGCCGACCGGGCCTTGGTGTACCCGGTTGAGTTACTTAGTTATCTCGAGTCAAGCTGCTTAGCTATAGCGAGTAAAAACGGATGGAATGGATGATCTTGCGGGACACCACCAACAAGCTCACGGGCTAAACCGACTGAGTTGGTAGCCAACACCTCTTTGACTGCCAGAATGATTTCATCGTTGATTTCATCCTGGGTCTTTCGTTGTTGGTCCACCAGCCGATTTAACTTTTCTAGGCTCATGCGTCTCTCCTTTGGTTATGGGAGAGAACCCAGGAGGGTTGCCTCCCGAGGGGTAAGGTTATTGCTGTTTTGGGCCAGCTACCGTTATAGCCAGCAAGCGCTGACAATGAGCAAAGAGTATGACAGCCACCTAAAAGGGTAAAACGCTGTAATTGCCCTTTTGGGGTGCAAAAGAAAAAGCCCTCCCGAAGGAGCTGTCTCTTCTACACAAATCCCTCGATTGAATCGAGGGATATTTTTGTATATAGAAAACCCCCTGCTAGGCCTGTCTCTTCTACACAAATCCCTCGATTGAATCGAGGGATATTTTTGAACCTTTTTCTGCCTGGCTGATCTCAACAAGAAATACCACGTCGAGGTCAC
>NZ_MKGQ01000103.1 GCF_001908105.1 Xenorhabdus eapokensis | reverse complement strand
GCGGCAGGGATGAAAGCCGATGCATGGAAACGCATTCACGCCATGCTCAGTGCGTTCGGCATGTCCCCCTCCAGCCGGTCTAAGGTCAACATGGCCGGGGAAGACAAAGCGGATCCGCTGGCTGAATTTTTACAAATGAGAGACTAGTATGGCAAAAGTATCTGATGGCATTCGCTACGCCGAACGGGTCGTAGCGGGTGAGATTGTCGCCGGGGAACTGGTAAAGCTCGCCTGTCAGCGGTTCCTGAATGACCTGAAAACAGGCAAAGAACGAGACATTATATTCAGTGAACCCCGCGCCCAGCATATCCTGAACTTCTATAAATTCGTGCCCCACGTCAAGGGTGCACTGGCAGGCCAGCCCATTGATCTGATGGACTGGCATGTCTTTATTCTCATCAATATCTTTGGCTTTGTCCGTCCGCTGATTGATGAACAGACTGGCGAAACCGTCCTGCGCAATGATGGCAGTGGACGACCGGTGATGGTGCGCCGTTTCCGTACTGCGTATAACGAAGTGGCACGCAAAAATGCCAAATCAACCCTGTCGTCCGGTATCGGGTTGTACATGACAGGGGCGGACAGTGAGGGCGGGGCGGAAGTCTATTCGGCGGCAACGACCCGTGATCAGGCGCGGATTGTGTTTGAGGATGCCAAAAACATGATCAAACAGGCCAAATCCACTTTGGGCAGGTTGTTTGAGTTTAATAAGCTGGCAATTTATCAGGAGCAATCGGCGTCCAAGTTTGAGCCACTGTCCAGTGATGCCAACAACCTTGACGGCCTTAATATCCATTGCGGCATTGTCGATGAGCTGCACGCCCACAAGACCCGCGATGTGTGGGACGTACTGGAAACCGCCACTGGTGCCCGGTTGCAATCATTGCTGTTCGGCATCACTACAGCGGGATTCAATAAGGAAGGTATCTGTTACGAGCTGCGCGACTACGCCGTCAAGGTGCTGCGCGGTCAGGTGGACGATGACACTTTCTTCGGCATTATCTACACCCTCGACAAAGACGACGACCCGTTTGATGAGACCGTGTGGCAGAAAGCGAATCCCGGACTGGGCATCTGCAAACGCTGGGATGATCTGCGCCGGTTGGCGAAAAAAGCCAAAGAACAGGTCTCAGCGCGGCACAATTTCTTCACCAAGCACATGAACCTGTGGGTGACTGCCGAGTCGGCGTGGATGGACATGCTTAAGTGGGATGACTGCGAACCGCTGGCACCCCCGCATGAACTGAAAACCTACCCGATGTGGGTCGGCGTGGATTTGGCGAACAAGATTGATATCTGTGCCGCCGTCAAGGTGTGGCAGGGCAATAACGGACATGTCCATGCTGACTTTAAGTTCTGGTTACCGGAAGGCCGACTGGAACGCTGTTCCCGTCAAATGGCGGAGCTTTACCGGAAGTGGGGGGAGATGGGCGCCCTGATACTGACCGAGGGTGAGGTAGTCGATCATGCCCAGATAAAAGAAGAGTTGCTGCACTGGGTGGCTGGCGACAACTTAAAAGAGCTTGGCTTCGATCCGTGGAGTGCGCTTCAATTCAGTCTGGCACTGGAGGAAGACGGCGTACCTCTGGTGGAAGTGGCACAAACCGTGCGTAATCTGTCCGAGGCCATGAAATCACTGGAAGCG
>NZ_MKGQ01000102.1 GCF_001908105.1 Xenorhabdus eapokensis | reverse complement strand
TTTAGATCTGTTTTCCATTCAGATATTTTGTTCCCATCCTCAGTTTCTGTATAGCGAGGCTCTATGAAATCATTTATTCTATCAGGAGAAAAACCGGGGTAATCATCTATAAATAAAGTTTGATTTTGTATAAAAACCTCTTGTTCTTTGAAATAAATTATCCATATAAAAATAAAATTGACACTACTAGGCTCATACATAGAGACAGCTAACGCTGCATGATCTTTTTTATATAGACCTTCTTTAAGAGACTTAAACCAGCTTTTTTTATAATCATTTATATTCCAATAGGTTATTGGTAGATAGAATTCCTCTTTAAAATCATTTATGATTATTGATGATGGTAAAGCCGGCTCTTCGAAAAATTCAATAATAGAATTTTTTGTTACAATATCAAACATGATTTAATCCTTAATCCTATTTAGTTTACTATCATAAGCACCCATCCTTTTACCTTTTTTATCCATCATTTTCCAGCCATTGGCAACGTTATGCCCATCTATATCTGGTGTGATATTCGATCCACAGTCTATTCCATTTACAATGGTTACACATGAGTGATTATTAAATGCACAAAATGATTGTTATTAATTTATAAAGACTGAATATCTGTGTTGTGATGTACATAAAATAATCTAATTTTGTTCTATGTAAACTCATTTTTCGAGCCAAAAACCTTCATGTGTTAACCCTGATTCCATTTGAAATGATAGGTGAAATTTTTGCATTACTCCTCATAGTGTGAAGAGTAATGCAACATCCTACAATTATGAAAGATTATACAGCCTATTTTTTATTTCTCTTATTTTTGGAGTCAATGCAAAACAATCTTCCAACGACTCTTCATCTAACGACCAATAATCAATTAATTGTGAGTGATATTGATGGTTATTTGAAAGCAAGTTGAGCACATTTATAACTGACTCATCATCACAACGTACATTTTGAGTTAAAAAATCATTTGCAATATCTAACATTAGTTCCATTAGTATATTCTTTTCCATTTTAGAATAATTATTGTTTGAATAAGCAGTTATATATTTATTCAACCACTCTTTAGTTCGGTATTTTTCTGGTAATTCAAGCCCCCAATCTTGAGTAAATCTATCCCCTTTGGGTAATCCTAGATCTTTGCATATACGTTCTATTGTATTCATTATATTGTCCTTCTAATTTAATTCGGATGTGAAGAGTTATATGGAAATGATGTTCTAACAGAACCATCTGATTTTACAATCACTCTTGACATATTTGGTGTTATTTCTGTTCCATCAGGTAAATAACCTCTACCTTTTACAGTTGTTGGTAATGGGACATCGTGAACACCTGCTCCTTTCTGAGCTACTTCTGTAATAAAGTCTGCGGCGGCTTGATCATCAAGGTATTGTCCCACTTGATGACCTTTAGCTCTTGCACGGTCAGCTAATTGATTCGGTTTTAGCTTTTGACCATGTTCAGAAAAGGTATGACCATATGTAGGTTTACTTTTCGGGTTTCCCCATTTAAGTGAAACACTCAAATAAACATAAACCGCCGGCACACCCTCAATCGGGAAAACCAGAATATAATCCCGGAAATCACTCTCCTGTACCGGTGTGGTCGTCTTCGTTGGCCCGCGGTCTGTTCCATCCGATATTGGCGTTTCTGTTTTGTTCCC
>NZ_MKGQ01000101.1 GCF_001908105.1 Xenorhabdus eapokensis | reverse complement strand
ACTCTTAGTGTGCGTTGAAGAATTTATGACCGCCTTTTCATCAGGGCAACAACCGGGAGTGAGAAAAATGAGTGTATCGTTATTATGAAAGCTTATTTACATACCAGACAAAGGAGACATTGTTTCATTGGATTTTGATCCGAGCGCAGGGAAAGAAATGATGAAACGCCGCCCTGCGTTTGTGATCTCTCGAAAGATATTTAACGAGCATACCGGATTTGCGGTTGTGGTTCCCATTACCAGTACAGTGAGGGGAATGAGGTTAGAAGTTGTTTTACCTGAAGAGTTATCGACCCAAGGTGCAATTCTTATCCATCAGGTAAAATCCTTAGACTTTTCAGATCGTCAAGTTAAATTTATTGAGAAAGCACCTCAAGATATTATCGAAAAAGTAACCGAACTAACTAGGGTTATTATTTCATAAAAAGAATCTCTTGATTTACGGAAAACATTATTTCGGTGACGTCATCCATATCTAAAATGTAGGTTTATCCCCGTACCTACGGGGAACACCATGCAGTGATTGCAGATCAAACCGGATGACCACGGTTTATCCCCGCACTCACGGGGAACACGAGAGAAATTAGACGAGGCCGTGAGTAGAATGCGGTTTATCCCCGCACTCACGGGGAACACCTCGTTTTCATATCCACATAATAGCCGAACATCGGTTTATCCCCGCACTCACGGGGAACACGGCTTTCTTACGCTGCCATACGCCATTGACGTCGGTTTATCCCCGCACTCACGGGGAACACTCATTCAATTTCTTTTGTAGATCTTCATCCGGCGGTTTATCCCCGCACTCACGGGGAACACTCAAGATGCTGTTTCCCACAGGTAACCCGTTCCGGTTTATCCCCGCACTCACGGGGAACACGGTGCTGCCTTCGGCACCCGCAAACGAGATACCGGTTTATCCCCGCACTCACGGGGAACACGAACTGGTCTGTAAATTCTTTCCAGCGGCGACCGGTTTATCCCCGCACTCACGGGGAACACATTTGCCGTGCGAGTTCATCAAAATAATTAACCGGTTTATCCCCGCACTCACGGGGAACACTGCTCAATGTCCGGTCTGGGATATCAATATTGCGGTTTATCCCCGCACTCACGGGGAACACGCGACGAATGGGTTTGCGCAAATCGGGGGCGCGCGGTTTATCCCCGCACTCACGGGGAACACTCTTCCATGAACTGCCATCCCTAGCCAATCAGGCGGTTTATCCCCGCACTCACGGGGAACACGCCCAAATAAACAAAATCGGGTTCTTCTCGTCGGGTTTATCCCCGCACTCACGGGGAACACTGCGAGTGGGGAGCATGGGCGCAGACTATTGCAGGTTTATCCCCGCACTCACGGGGAACACCAATTGCCCTGCCTCCACCGTGCCCGCTCCGGCGGTTTATCCCCGCACTCACGGGGAACACTAATGACGGGCTTAAACTCAACGTTTTAATATCGGTTTATCCCCGCACTCACGGGGAACACTGCCGCTTCGTGTTCGTGATAGAAACGGTCAGCGGTTTATCCCCGCACTCACGGGGAACACCACCCTTACGTAACCAGCAGCAGCCATGCACTCGGTTTATAGCTAAATCATACTAATATGACATAATATCTAAACCTAAGATGACAAGGCATAAAATGAGATGGGCTACAGCTTAGATTTTCGAAAAAGAGTATTGGCATACAAAGACAAGCA
>NZ_MKGQ01000100.1 GCF_001908105.1 Xenorhabdus eapokensis | reverse complement strand
CAGTCCATTTTGGGATTTTTTTTGATTTGGCGATTAATCAGATCGCAAAAATTGGACTGAGTTCCCTCCAAGTGATCTACTATTTTGAAAGCTTATTTAACTGCAAATGCGAGTCTGATCATTTTCGAATGCGAACCATTACATATAATTACTAAAAATAGGTATTTAACCATTTCACAGAAATAAAAACCGTATAGTTATTAATTAAGTTTCTATAACTGTAAGAGCAACCATACATGTCATCTTAGTATCTATGTATAAAATGAAAATGTAAAATTATTTCATGTCGATAACAACACATATTTAATAAAGTTTTTATCGATATAACTTAGTTTATTAAAAAACATTTCACCTGTAAAAACAGTGAACTTTATTCATATTTATTAAGGATATTTATGTCAGAAGAAAATAAAATCAACATGGACTTTTTGAAAGGGTTAGAGAAAAACATTTGTCCAATATGTGGTGAAAAAGATTGTCCATACCCAAGAGATAGAAGAGGAGATAAAGTAATTGAAGAAATAATGAAGGCGTACACTAAAGGGGATACGATAGGGGTAAAAAAATTATATTTATCGAAAATGATTCCGCTTAGAAAAGCAAACTTTAATAGGGGTAGCTTTGGTTCAAATGATGAGTTTTACGATAAAGCTCAAAATAGCAAGCCCAGCATGAGTTCATTCGGTATGTTGCAGCATTTTTTCGGAAAATCAGGCCGAGAATTGACACTCACTGAAATCGGTGTACATGATAAAGTTCGTGGCTTGATGCGGAAACCAGGTGCATTTGGAAGGCCAGAGGGCAGTATTCAGTCTCGTTTTATTTCACAGATTCAGAGTGGTGAACGAGTTGATTTTGAAAATAGGTATAATTTTGGTCTAGAAAAAAAAGTTCCGATTTACGATCCGCTTTGGGGCATTGGAGGTGCAACGGTCAGTGGCAGTCTTACAAATGTGAGTGCTGAAAAAGTGGGTGATACATATAATGTATCTGGTACAATAAATTATAAACTATATGATAAATTTACTGACCCATACGACACATTTAATTGGGTGAAAGAGGATATTAATGTGGGAGGAAAACCATTTGATATCACTGGGGAATGGAAAGAAAATGTAACTTTTCAAGTTAACCAACAAATTTTTGAGAATAGATTAATGCAACTTTTTAAGGATAAAAAACCTTAAGAATAAAAAACAACTCCTTGGTTGCTCATCTAATGAGCAACCATGCGCGAATCCAAGCCCAATTAAAATAAATATTGATAAGAAAAGTGTGGAATAAGTAGACTTAATATAAAAACAAATGTCATTAATAACGACGTCCATATTGTTTTTTTTACATTTCTTTCCAAGATAAATAAATAGCTAACCACTATGGTTAAAAAGAAAAAAGTTACAATTGACATAAAAAGCATGGCGACGAATAACATAGCATATCCTTTACCGAAAATTTTCCGTAATCATATAGATAATTGAGTGAAAATCATAACTTTTCATAATATCCTTGATTTAATTCCGGCAATGTACCATACGAATTTGTGACTACATGAACTTATTCAAACCATCGAATTGAGTCAGAAATCGATAATCACTATACCTTAAATCAAGCAATTAAGTTGATCAGATAAACTATCTGCATTGGTGTTATAATCGGTAATCAGATGACTTATTGCCTGTTCTTATGAAATCGAATATCACACTGTCTGAACCA
>NZ_MKGQ01000010.1:108835-139946 GCF_001908105.1 Xenorhabdus eapokensis | reverse complement strand
CACGTTGGGTATTTTTGCCAATTTTCAACAAGGTAAAAGTCAACGGGACTGGCTTCAACAAGCCAATGTTATAGGATGTTAAAGTCGAGCATCGCGTTATATTTATGGTTTTTATAAGATGGCAAAGGCTGGTATTTGCGCCATTCATGACCTTTTTCCTGAAAAGTATGAACGTCTTTCATGCAAGACAATGGCGCAGAAAATGCAAGGTAATCAATAAAAACAGACCTATCAGTCATCATTTTGAAGACTCCTGATAGCCAGTAGAAATCCCTGATGTAACAGTGGTGGAAACAAGAACAATCTGATCGCCATAAAGCGCGATACAATAATGAATTAATTCATCAAAAGATGGGAAAAAGTCCAATTCATCAGCAATAAAAGCATTGATGCCAAAACCTGCGATGTAATCGAAATAGATGATCTTCATAGCCCCTCTCTTGTAACCAAGAGAGAGCGAAAGTTAGGGGTTATAACTGTATGATCGGCGTGGGATTCGCATAATCCACGTTATGTGTAAATTGCTGGGCTGCTCTGCGATTTTAGCAGCCCGCAATTCAACATAACGTTGATACATTATGCGAACCCTTGATGTAACACCAATATCATAAGTCACTTTTTGCGGCATAATTTTTCGCACAAGATCCAGCCATTGATTTTTTTAAAGCCAATGACGTGTTCCTGTACTTCTACATTAAGTTCTGATGCATTGTAATTTTCTTTGGCAACTCACTTCTCAAGGCTAATTTTTTCTGTGTACCAGCGTGTTAGATCAACAGCACAAGACGCTTGTCCCGCTCCCGCTCCATTGCCCCCCATATAAGTATCGCCTACTCTTTGGCACTCAATATTGCGAAATGTTTCGAATGCCTTAAGTGCTGCGTGATAGGATTTGATTGCGGCATCGCTTGCAGACGATCCTGTATCCGCAATATGTTTTGTTGCATTGCGAAAAACTTTAGCGAGTTCCTGATTTGCTGAATGCTGTAGTTTTGCTAAACAAGGCGCCATGTCAATGGTAGATTTTACTTCTGGATTTTCGAAACATTCAGTATATGCACCTTTCGGCTTACTATCAGTTTGTGCGTATGAAACAAAGTTAGTTAAGCAAATAGTCACAAGAGTAATAACGCTCAATAATTTTTTTCCCATAATATCCTCATAACACTAGCTAAACGATTTTCAACATGACGGTTTCGGGGAGGGATTATCATTACCCATTCAGGGTAAACCAGAATCACGATTTTGTGCAAACTTAATATCAGTGAGTTACAGTCAGTAAGTGACATTTCTACTTTGTGGGAATGGGTGACATTTTAAACTTGCAATAACACTTGACATATGAACACTGGTCTGCACTCACGTGACCCTCAGTGAAACCCAATCACCCAAAACGATTCATCACTTCGCTGCCACCGAGATAAGTTTCCCGCGCCAGCCGAGCTTTTCTTTTATAAACGCTCACAAAATCCAATGTTCTTTAAATAATGACGATATATTTCTGGTATATCATTAGAATAAACAGTTTCCAGCGTATTGATATCTTCTTTATCAAACTTTACGATATAAAAATGTTCCTTCGCTAAAACAGCCTCTCCACTAGGGAGAATCATTTCAAATGTTCTTTGAGCAATACATTGTCCAACATTATCTTTTCGGATACCTGTTTCTTCACGAAGTTCTCTAATAGCAACATTGTTGTAATATTTTATCTGTATTCACCTACTTACTTATAGTAAGAGCCTGGAGGCCTGATATTTTCTCTGGCCTCCTCTTTTAATGGTCGTCTATGTCTATATCGCATGCGATATCAGAACGAAACTATATCTGCCGGATTAAGTGTGCTTATTACCCCCAGAGCGACTTTAATTAATGGGATAGCTATCGGAGAGAGATAGGAGCCTAGTGGAATTCTCATGTGGTCAATTTTGGTAAGCATAGTAAAGTCTTGGTTACGTCCGATGAAATCGTCGCTGATGGCTTTGCCAATGCGTACCGTCTGTGCCACGCCATGTCCGCTCCAGCCATGAACCATATATACAGGGATATTGTCACCGCTCTTACGGGCATCGGTGGCACCGTTCAGGGTCAGATCGCTAATCCCACCCCAGGAATATTCCAGTTCAGGGTTTTCCAGATGTGGGAACACGGTTCTGATACGATCAAGCAAGTAGTTGTTCACATCCCGCGGTGACCAGGAATTACCAGTACCTTGCCCACCGAATAGCAGACGGTTGTCACGCACCGCGCGATAATAATCTATCTGTAACTGTGTATCGTAGACCGGCAGATCTGATGGAATAAGCTCTTTTATATCGACCGGCAACGGCGGAGTTACCGCCACGTAGGTGAAAAAAGGCACTGTAGTAGAAGGGCCTGAGATAAACTTATCAGTAGAACCATGTACCCCCAGTACCACCGCTTTACTCGCTCTGATAACTCCCTGTTCAGTTTCTATGACTGTGCTACCGCCATCTTGCTTGATTCCCTTCACTTTTGTACCGTCATAAACTCGTCCCCCTAGCTTAATAAAGCCATAAACCATGCCTCGCAGCAGCGCCAGAGGCTGAACCTGGCCACCGATGCTGTCAATATTGGCTCCATGATAGATCCTTGAACGTACATGTTTTTCCTGCAATTCGTGTGTGCCAATAACCTTCACCGCCCTGTCCCCCAACTGGCGACGAGCATCAGCATTAGCTACTAATGGCCCCATATGACCTGGATGTATCGCTGCGGTAATATGACCGTATTTGCGGTCACATTCAAAGCCGTAACGATCGCAGAGTTCGTCCACAAGATTCATCGCTTCTATCGATGCAAAACGCCATAAACGTTTAGCCTCATCGGGTGAAAATTTTTCTAATACCGTTTCAGCCGCCCAACGGGCAATTCCAGGGGTCATCTGTCCCCCATTACGGCCAGAGGCTCCCGAACCAATGTTATCCTTTTCAACCAGAATCACATCCACACCCGCTTCAGCAAGATGCAATGCGGTGGAAGCACCTAATAACCCACCGCCAATAACTACAACCTCACTGCTCTGGTCTTTGGAAAAGCCGCCAAAAGCCGGCCAGTCAACCAAGGAAGCTTCATAATAGTTAGCTGGCCTAGTGTTGGCAGCCATGTCTCTATGCCAATTCCAGATGCGCGGATCTAATCCTAACAGGCTGGTTCTGTATCGTGCATCTTGTAACAGCATTGGCCGAAAGTGGTCAATATTGATGACCGGAGCATCAATTGTAGTTAAGGTCCGCGCAACCAAAGATGTAGTAGGAAGTATGGATGAAAGTACTCCAGCCCCTACGAGGGTCGTAGCAGTAGAGATAAAATCTCTTCTGTTCATTGTCATTTCAGCACTCCTTTATGACCGGAAATCACCCCGTTAACCTGGACTGGGGTATTTACCTATGCACCTATGCCTGTGAGTGAATCCGGTTTTTTGAACTATATTTATTGCTATCCGACTGCCCTTTTAAAGCGGCGAGAATCAATAAAATAACAGTGCCAACAAACGGAATAAGATGTAACAGTAGCCACCAGGCACTACAGTTGATATCGTGCAGACGGCGAGCATTTACTGCTAATGCCGGCAAAAATGTGATCAGTAAATAGATAGCACTGAACCACCCCATATAAATTTCGGGATTGGCAACAGCAAACAGCCTTTCCAGAAAAGAAATGACGAGAACAGCAAGGATCTGAAATAGAAAAAAATACCAAAATTCCTTACGCGGAGCTTGCCCTCGAAAACAGGTGTAATTCTTTAGTACATTTAAATACCAGTGCATTGTTGTCCTCTCTTAAGAGTTATTTTCCCTCTTTACAGTTCAGGTCGAGTAACACAGATTTCAGAACGTTGAGAGCTTCATCAAAAACATCATCTTGTATGGTTAGTGGCGGAAGGAAACGGATCACATTGCCATGTACACCACAGGTCAACAAAATCAAGCCACGCTCTAGTGCTTTTTGACGCACTGAGTTGGTAAAATCGGCATCAGGTTCCTGACTGTCCGCACGGTTAAACTCCACTGCAATCATCAACCCAAGCCCACGCACATCTGCGATCTGTGGGACATTTGGTCGCAGTTCATGCAAACATTGTTTTAACCGCTCTCCTAATTGCACTGCACGCTCAGACAGTTTTTCTTCTTCGATCACATCCAATACTGCATGACTAGCCGCAATCGCCACGGGATTACCTCCATAAGTTCCCCCTAAGCCACCTGGTACTACGGCGTCCATGAGTTCTGATCGTCCTGTTACAGCCGCCAGAGGAAATCCCCCTGCCAAACCTTTTGCCATCGTGGTCAGATCGGCTGCAACATCATAATGTTCCATGGCAAACAGTTTACCCGTACGTGCGAAACCCGTCTGAATCTCGTCGGCAATGAGTACAATGCCGTAGCGATCAGCAATTTCGCGTAAGGATTTGAGCAGCTCGGAAGGTGCAGGATAGAAACCGCCTTCGCCCTGTACCGGTTCGATGATGATGGCAGCGACGCGCGTGGGTTCAATATCGGTTTTGAAGAGATTCTCCAGCGCATTCAGTGTCTGTTCTACGCTGATACCATGCAGTTCTGCCGGAAAGGGAACACGGTAAATATCACTAACTAGCGAACCAAACCCCATTTTGTATGGTGCAACTTTGCCTGTTAATGACATACCCAGAAAGGTACGGCCATGAAAAGCACCACTGAAAGCCACTATGCCACTGCGTCCGGTGGCGGCACGTGCGATTTTCACAGCATTTTCTACCGCCTCCGCACCGGTAGTAACAAAGACTGTTTTTTTCACAAAATTACCCGGCACCAGATGGTTCAGTCGTTCAGCTAGCGCTACATAATTTTCATAAGGCACGACTTGATGACAGGTGTGAGTAAATTGCTCCAACTGCTCTCTGGCGGCGGCAATAACACGCGGGTGGCGATGTCCGGTATTCACTACGGCGATACCGGCGGCAAAATCAATATAACGTTGCCCTTGAGCATCCCAGATTTCAGCATTTTCCGCACGTTCAACATAGATTTGTGTGGTCACGCCAACGCCTTTTGCGATAGCCGCGCTGCGCCTTTTAGCTAACATAGATCCAATCATAAGTAAAAACTCCTGAGTAATCTGAATAAGTGGGCTTCAGCAGACAAACGCCCTGGGTGATTCAGTATGTGATGACGGTAGAATAACCAAACGCAGTGAAGGTGCTTCACCATTGGCCGACTGGTTAACGTCTTGATTCTTCAATAGTGAACCTGAACGTACTCCTGGCACTGTTGAAGTCACGACACGTGCATCGTCATTAATAATTAATGCTGGTTTACCGATAGCCCCCAAAATTGGTAGAAGTAATCGATCCAGTGTCGAAACCAGAATATCCACCGCCGCAACACCAGCAAATTCCTTACCGATAAGCACTGGATGGGCTATCGTAATTGTGTAAGCACCATTACAGACATAATCAACATAAGGGCCATCAATAACGGGAAGATGACGACTGGCCGGCTGTCGGAACCATTCAAATAAGCGGAAATCTAGACGCCTGCGCTGCTCCTGATTTTGCTCCAACTGTGCATATTGAATGGTCTTTCCTTCCTGACGCCACCACTCCAGCGTCCAGTAATCACTCTCCTCCCCAACCGTCTTTGTTACCGCGTAACTGGCAAACCCTGCCCCGTTACACCAAACGTTGTGATGCAGTACATCATGAATATGTTTTTGCAATGCGTTGCGCTGATCCTGCTCCAGGCGGACACCTTCCGTACGATATAACGGCAAATCTAATAAAATACGCGCTGTCTTATCCGCTAAAGTTGCAGTGGCTCGCTGCGCGGCGACCAATATATCGTCCAGGATGTTTCTGGCTCGTTTTACGTGTATGTCGTTGTACATATGTCCCCCAGTGATGATTGCGCCCATTACTCGCGATAAGATCTCTGCGAGAATGGCGCATCTGTATCCATACGTAATTTGCATTCAAGCAGGCGATCAGTAATTCGGGTAATCATCTTCTGTGCCAATTGGTAGCAGGTGAAGCTATCCCCCTTATACAGCGCGGCCAAAAGTGTATGCCAGGCGGCGGCAACCTCGCTATGAATGGCATCCTCTCGGTACAGAAGTACCATTAAAGGCACCCATTCGGCCTGAATCTCCAGCTCTTGAGTGGCAAGCCTGGCCGACTGCGCCTGAGATACCAGGGTTAACAGACAACGCATATCTGTCTGTATACGGACATCCGGCTGCGTCGCGGCAGAAAAACTTTCAATCAGTTGCCCAAGCTTTTTCAATTCACCTGGCGTTGAACGTTGAGCCGCAAGCCCCGCGCTGTGGCCAATCACTGCACAGTGAAATTCGCTGAAATCCGCCAACTCGCCTGAAGCCATCAGCCGCAACGGGTGATATTTTTGCATTGTCTCAACGGAAACCTGACACACAAAACTACCACCATGACGTCCGCGCCGAGTATCGATCAACTGCCTGGCACGTAGCGTGTTCAGGGCGTCACGAACAGTTACCGGTGACACACCCAACAACCGTGACAGTTCGTTTTCATTAGGCAACTGCTCATCAGTTTGTAATATCCCAGAGATGATCGCGTTACTTAAACGTTCCACAACCTGTTCGGTTCTGGTAGCCTGATCGAGCGGTGCGTAGACAATGGAATATGCTGTCATTCTTTAATTCCTGATTGAAATAACGCGGGATTTCAGCATGTCTGCAAATAACACTAAAAAATACCGTGGCGATGCAACGCTTGCGCATCCTCTGGTACTGGCGAGATAGCATCCCAAAGTTCAACCACTTTGCCGTTCTCGACGCGCCATAGTTCGAAGTAGCTGTGACGTGCTCCGGCAATACTTCCTTCTGAATGAGTCAGAACAAACTGCCCGTCAGCGACGGTACGGTGGATTTTTGTATAATGCAGTCCCCTTCCTTCATTTCTCAGTTGCTTAAGAAACGCAACGACCGCGTCCGTGCCATCGGAAATGTCGGGGCTGTGCTGGTGAAAATCCTCACCATTGGTATAATTTCCGAATTCATCATAGTGCCCTTCGATCAAGGTTCGCGTGAAAAAATTAACTACTAGTTCGCGGTTCTTCTCCCTGTCACAGCTATTACCCGCTTCAGTCGGGCCATCTAACTGAGTTCGGCCACTGGCATTGGGTACGGACTGCGGTACTAAGCCATCCCAGTGTTCCACGATTAAGCCATCAACAACGCGGTACAAATCGAAACCAACCAACGGCTGATCGTCTAACCCCGTAAAACAACCGTGGATAGCAACCAGATCACCGTCCTGTAGTACGCGAGATGTTTTATGATGCAGTCCTGGATGTGACTGAACCAGTTCACTCAGCCCGGCAAGACCATTTTTAATCAACGGGGAATGTTCAATAAAATTCGGTGCAAAATAACGTTCAAGGGCGCCCACATCACGGTCAGTAAACAGCTCATAGTGCGCACGTGATACCAGGTCGCGTGAAGATCTATTTTGATTCATTATGGGTGTCCTTGTATCAATCGTTAGAACTCATCACGTGTTTAATACGTGTATATTCTTCGAAACCATAAGCCGACAAATCTTTACCGTACCCAGAGTTCTTGAAGCCACCATGTGGTGCTTCTGCGGTAAGAGGAATATGGGTGTTAATCCAGACAGTTCCAAAATCAAGTTCGCGAGACAGGCGCAACGCGCGGCCATGATCACGGGTCCAGACACTGGAGGCCAACCCGTATTTCACATCGTTAGCTTTCTCGATAGCTTCCTGTTCGGTTGAGAACTTCTGCACTGTGATGACAGGACCAAAAATCTCGGTCTGAATCACTTCATCGCACTGCTCCAAACCAGTAATCACCGTAGGTTCAAAATAATATCCTGAACGATTGGCTTGTCGCCCTCCTGTTTCGATATGGGCATGAGTGGGCAAACGCGCAATAAATCCTTTAACCTGATCCAATTGGCGAATATTATTAAGCGGCCCATACAACGCTTCTTTATCATCTGGATCGCCAAAACGGGTTGCTTTAGCTGCCGCCACCAATTTGGTAACGAAGATGTCGTGAATAGATTCATGTACCAGTACACGTGAAGCCGCCGTACAATCCTGACCAGCGTTAAAATACCCAGCAGTAGCAATAGTTTCCACCGCTTTGTCTATATCCGCATCGGCAAAAATAATCACTGGTGCTTTACCACCTAGTTCCAAATGCGCTCTGGTGAGATTAGCCGCCGCTGAGGAGGCAACCTGCAAACCTGCACGTGTAGAACCAGTGATGGAAACCATCGCCGGTGTTTTGTGTGAAACTACCAAGGCGCCCGCACTGGCATTACCCAACACGACGTTGAAAGTACCGGTAGGGAAGAATGGAGCGGAAAGTTCAGCCAACAATAACGTACTTTCTGGCGTGATATCACTCGGTTTAAGCACCACGGTATTACCTGCTGCCAGCGCAGGCGCTATCTTCCACACTGCCATCATCAACGGATAGTTCCATGGGGTAACCTGCCCTACTACTCCCAGCGGTTCACGCCGAATACTGGTTGTCATATCAGGGAGATATTCAGCAGTAGCCTTTCCTTCTAAAAAACGAGCTGCACCGGCGAAAAAGCGAATATGGTCCACAGATGTCGCAACTTCTTCGGAGGCAATCAAATGCTTGAGCTGCCCTGTATTACGGCTTTGTAATTCAATCAGACGTTCAGCATTTTTTTCTATCGTATCGGCCAGCGCTAACAACGCACGCTGACGTTCAGAGGGTGTGCTGCGTCCCCATATTTTAAATGCTTCTTTAGCCGAAGCATAAGCAGCATCAACGTCTTCCGCGGTTGCGTTAGGAGAACGCGCATAAGATTCACCAGTGACCGGACTCACCAGATCGAAATATTCAGAACCTTTAGACTCAATATATTGACCATCAATGAAATGCCTGAGCGTTGGTATCGACATGGTTACTTCCTCTCCTTATGGATTGAATGGATAAAAATATAACCTATGATTTAATATATTTAGCGGTTGCATTTTAGTCAAATTTGTAGCAAATATGTAAAAATTAGAGAGAAAATAGATACATACATGTAACTTTTATGTGGCTTTTTGTGTTTTAACCAGAAAAAATATTCAAATTTGTGAAGAAGATCTAAGATTTTATATGATTCATGTAGTTTCAATTAATTCTATAATTTAGAATTATTGCCATTTATTTTTTCAGTATCATGTTTAATTTATGCATATGTTTGCGAATTATATGCATTTTTATGCAAATAGTTTCTGGGTATTTGATCTGACATAAAATAAATAAAACATGTCATTCAAATGTAATTTTGATAATAATTCATTGATAAGAGGATAGTTATGATCGTTTTTGTGACAGGGGCAACTTCGGGTTTCGGTGAAGCAATTGCAAGAAAATTTATTAAACATGGTTCTATCGTTCTCGCAACAGGACGCCGTAAGGATAGATTAGATCAATTGAAAAATGAATTGGGCGAGAACTTCCACCCCATCCAACTTGATGTGAGAGATCGCATAGCAATCGAACAAATAGTTCAAAAACTGCCAGATAACCTACGCCATATAGACGTTCTTGTGAATAACGCAGGGCTTGCGTTAGGGTTAGAACCGGCTCACCAGGCTAACCCTGATGACTGGGAAATAATGATCGATACCAATACTAAAGGATTAGTGAACATGACACGGGCTTTGCTGCCTAATATGGTACAAGCCGATCATGGACACATTATCAACATTGGTTCCACCGCAGCAAGCTGGCCTTATGCTGGTGGTAACGTATATGGTGCGACTAAAGCCTTTGTCAAACAATTTAGTTTAGGGTTGAGAGCCGACCTCCACGGAAAAAATATTCGCGTCACCGATATTGAACCGGGTTTGGTTGGAGGAACTGAATTTTCTCATGTTCGTTTTAAAGGTAATCAGGAAAAAGTTGATAAAACTTATGCAGGCGCCGATGCACTGACAGCAGATGATATTGCAGAAGCCGTATTTTGGGTTGCTAACCTGCCTTCTCGCGTCAATATTAATACATTGGAAATGATGCCAGTTTGTCAGTCATTCGCGGGTTTAAGCGTACATAGGGACTGATCTTCTTTTGTCTGTTCCATTAAATGGCTTAGTCTTATAGTTTAAGTGACATAGTAAAAGAGGTTCAAAAATGAACATTCGTTCTTTGGTTATTAAAAGTGTTTCTGCTACTGCTCTGGTGTTTTCTCTCTTCTGGCAGACATCTGCATTTTCTACGCCTTGTACGTCAGAAAGCACGTGTGTAACCATCAATGGTGAAGAAACTTCCTTGAGTAAAGAAATGGCTCGTCAAAGCAAAGAAGAATGGAATGAACAAAGAAGACTGCGCCAGAAAGTGGACAGCCGTAAAGAGAAAGAGTTTGATAAGTATGAGATGGAAGTTGATAATCGTGAAGCCTGTTTGAAAAGTGCTGATATTAATGCTTATTGGGAACCAAGCACGAAACGTTGTCTGGATGTCAATACAGGTCGCCCGATTAAACCTCAATAAAATTAACACTGACATCAAGGTAAGGAGATGATGGTGAAAAAGATCCTACTGACTGGAGCTTTGTTTTTAGTGCTTTCTCCTTTTGCGGTGCAAGCTCAAGTTGCACAGAAGATAACATGTGAAAGCTTAAAAAAAGAAATTGCGCAGAAAATTATCAAAAATGGTGTTTCACAAACGGACTTTAGACTTGACTTAGTCCCTAGTGATCAAGTTACCGAAAAAAATACGACAAGTAGTGGAAAAGTTGTTGGTCATTGTGATCACGGTAAACAAAAAATAGTCTATATCCGTCTTTCTGTTTCTGATAAGAAAAGCCAAGAGTAATATTCTTTCTGACTTTGGGAAAAGGGAGCATAACTTGCTCCCTTTTATTTTTAATCATCAGGGGATAAATTATCAAATGCCAATATCGTAGAAACATCCAGATAGCAAGATAAGTCACGTTCTTCTGGTCTTAGAAGATAAGGTATTTCCCCCAATTGTGGCGCTGGTATGTGACACCGTAACCTTTCCAATACCTTGGCGTAATGTGCTAGCCCAGGATTAATGCGATTGGCAATCCAACCGATTAGTGGTACACCATCATTCATGATGGATTGCGCAGTTAGAATAGCATGGTTAACACAGCCTCTCTGAATACCAACGACCAAAATGACGGGGAGTTTTTCTTGCACAACCCAATCAGAATAGAACGTTCCATCTTCCAGTAACATACGCCAACCACCGTTACCTTCAATAATGATACGATCTGCTTTGTAGCTTAAATTTCTTAAACCTTTTGTCATTTGAGTAAAATCAGCCCGATTTTCTTCTTCATAATTGTTTTCCCAAATAACCGGATTAATTTCTTCATAATCCACTTGTATCGGTGAAGATTTATGTATGACTAAGGCATCACGATTACGTATTCCCTCCGGAGTTTCATGTTTTTCTATCGCAATAGGTTTATATCCTACTGCGGTTGCTCCTTCACGATTAAAGACTTGCAATAATGCGCGGGTAACAACTGTTTTACCGATGTTGGTATCCGTGCCTGTAACAAATAAGCGCGTTAACATAAATTCATTTTTTCCGTAATAACAGAGCAGATTGATCGGTTACTTACTCTCTTTAATGAGCAAGGTTAGAGTGTAGAAGATGTGTTTGAGATAGGGATTGCGTTAGCTCAATGTTTTGCGTGATGGCTGTTATCCTTGCATGAGCTCAAGTAGTAATTCACCGTTATTTAATGCTTGTTTAATTAAGGCTGCCGCAGGTAATGTACCTGTATTGTCAAATTGGGTAGCCACAATATCAACTTGTTGTGATTATTACTTATGATGAACATTTTTATCTATTAGCTTCATCCACAATATTGGAAATCAAAAGATGTGTTAATCGATTTGCCGCAGCGCTGTTATTG
Organism: Xenorhabdus eapokensis; assembly: GCF_001908105.1. The sequence goes on along the minus strand of NZ_MKGQ01000010.1, from coordinate 128,020 downwards.
TAATTTTTATGTTTAACCAACCAAACTTCGGAATAAGCAGGATTGTTTGCTAAAGGCAGATATTGAACTCCATCCAATTTCATTCGGGTAAACGATTCAGTCATAATGCTTACCCCTAACCCCGCAGCAACTAACCCTAATATTGTCATTGCTTCTCCCGCTTCCTGAGAAATCGTCGGAACTACGCCTACATTCGCTAATAGGGAAATAATTTCATCATACAGCGCTGTTCCTACATCACGCTCAAAAAACACCAGTGGATAATCAGATAGCATCTCCAAATTTACACCTTTATTAGCGTATTTCAGCAGAGGATGATCATCATATACTGCCAACATAAAACGCTCACGAAAGAGTAATTGATGTTCCAGATTATCAGGCAATGATGTATTACGCATAATTCCTATATCAATTCTGCCTGTCTGCAAAGGCGCTATTTGCTGTTTAGTATTCATTTGATGCATATGAATAGCAACATCAGGATAACGTTCTCGAAATTGACGCAAACTCAGCGCTACTTTTCGCATAAAAGGCGCGGTGGATGTAAAGCCAATAGAGATCTCACCTAGTTCTCCTTGTTGCATTCTGGCTGCTTTGGTTGCCGCAGCATCAACCTGAGAAATGATCTGATATGCTTCCTGAAGAAACATATGTCCGGCAGGTGTTAAATTGACATTTCTGTTATTACGCACCAGTAATTGGGCGTTTATATTCGCTTCCAGCGCCTGGATTTGCTGACTTAATGGTGGTTGTGAAATATTCAATCGTTCTGCTGCACGCCCAAAATGCAACTCTTCTGCCACAGCAATAAAGTAACGCAAGTGTCTGAGTTCAATATTAGTAGTCATTATTCATCACCTATTGATATGTTTAAAGTATCATTTTGAATGATTAATATATTAGACAAAATATTCATGAATTCCTATCCTTGATCTACATCAAGTAATTAACGTTTGTTTGACATAGATAAGGAAGTAGCGTGAATACAATCCAAAGCGTCAGTGAAAAATCAGCAGTTTCTGGCGTCGAAAGAGATGTTGAAAACACGAGCAATCAAGGATACAAAAGTAAACAGCACTACATTCAACGTGAAGATGCTGTATACCTGCGAGTCACTCTTTCATTCTTTGCCGTTGGGTTGGCAACGTTTGCACTGCTCTATTTTGTTCAACCCATTTTGCCGATTTTGTCAGATGAATTTAAGATCTCACCAGCTAATAGTAGCTTGGCTCTGTCACTTTCCACTGGGATGTTATCCCTCGGTCTATTAATAACAGGCCCTCTATCCGATGCACTTGGCCGTAAAAATGTCATGGTGATATCACTTATTGCCGCCGCCATTTTTACTCTCTTAAGTTCTGTCGTAACAAGCTGGCACGGAATTTTGTTTATGCGTGCACTAGTGGGTTTATCATTAAGTGGCGTTGCCGCTGTTGCGATGACTTATTTAAGTGAAGAGATCCATCCCAGTTATGTCGCCTTATCTATCGGCCTCTATATTAGCGGTAATTCAATAGGAGGAATGAGTGGACGTTTGATCACGGGTATAATTGCTGATCATCATTCATGGCGGATCGCTGTTATCTTACTGGGTACATTTGCCTTAATCTCCGCCATTGCATTTTGGAAGATGTTACCGGAATCCAGGCATTTTAAATCCAGCTCATTAAAACCTAAATCATTACTCATCAATTTGAAGCTGCACTTCCGTGATCAAGGTCTTCCCTTACTATTTGCTGAAGCTTTTTTGCTTATGGGAAGTTTTGTCACCATGTTTAACTACATTGGTTATCGATTATTAGAAACACCTTATCATTTAAGCCAGACTATTGTTGGTTTGTTATCTATTGTCTATTTAACAGGAACTTACAGTGCAACCAAAGCTGGGGGACTAACAAGCAAGCATGGGAGAGGAAAAATATTATTAGCAGCTATTGGTATGATGCTGATTGGTTGCATAATCACTCTATTTTCCCCTATCTGGGCAATAATGCTGGGGGTAATGATACTGACAACAGGCTTTTTTGCTGCCCATGCAGTTGCTAGTGGATGGATAGGACAAAGAGCCAAGCGAGCAAAAGCACAAGCCTCATCACTCTATTTGTTCTGTTATTACTCTGGTTCCAGTATTGCGGGGACATTAGGTGGAATATTCTGGTTCTATTTTGCATGGAACGGTGTTGTCGCCTTTATTTCATTACTAACACTTATTGCTCTTTATGTAGGCTTAAAACTCAATAAATTACCAAAATAATAAAACAAGATTGCCGACATCCTATTGAACCATATCATGAATGTCGGCTTTTTAATGAGTACATTTAAATAATCTGAATTATTCATTGCTTATCTGATGCCTGCGATATCTTGTTTTAATAATAGGATTCAGTCGGTAACACTAAAACTTTTGTTAAATATCCATCAATAATTTCTATACATCCTTCCTTTTTTAGAGCGAATAGCACTCGCTGTATACAACTGCGTGAAAGAGTGCATCTTTGCTCTATATATTTAATTGCCGTAATATTTTCTCGGAATTCTTCCGGCAAGGTCATCAGGCGAGATAACAAACTGCATACAACTTCTTTATTGCCATGACGAAAGAGGCTAATATCTCTGGCATATAAGAAAGATATTTTATAGGAAATTATCCTCATCCATTCTCTATAGAGATCATGCTTCTTTATAGCATTTAATGCACTAACTCTAGGAATTTGATAAATTTTACAATTTTCCCCTATTTCAATGGAGTAATAAATTTCGGCTCCGGAATAGAAAGATAAACCGATTAAGTAAGGTGAAAAAAGCGTAGCAATGATTAAGTTATCGTTAATTCTGCGTATATTGACATATCCTTGTTCTAACAAAAAAAACTTAGCAAATTCACTCTCTATTTTAATTAGTTTTCCTTGTGTTGATAAATCGGTCGTGATTAATTCAGAGTATGGTAATAATGTATCCATGACCTTTTTAAAGGAATTCAATGGTTTAACTAATCTTTTCATATTTAACGACCTTAGTGTATGACCCACTCTATCAATCAGATGATCATCTGATTTTCAATTAACGTGTTATTAATTTTTTATCACAATGCTAAATTATTTCGCAATAGCCATTTTCTCTTTTAGTTAGCTTTTGAAGTATGTGGTAGATATTTTTTGGGGGTTGTTTTATATTAAAGTATGTTGTAACTAAATAAGGTTACGTATAGTCGACAACAGTTGAGAACAATCATGAATACGTATTTTTCAATAGAATCACTTACAACTTCCTTTAAAAAACAAGAAGAAAAACTATCTGAATTGGTTAAGTTGTTAATGAATTATCAAATTATTGATGCGCGGGTATTTGAATTACCGAAAATAGAAAAAGGTGAAGAGCATGAACAAATAACCGAAATTATGGTCAATCCACTACAAGGAAACGAAGCACTTAATGTAGGTTTATGCTTCTACCAGAAGCTCTTCATACACCATAATAATCCTAATATCAGTAGTAAAGCGGCGAGCCGTTTGCCAGGTGCCTTGTGTTTTTCTGTAAACCACCAGCAATATCAAGAAGCAATGAAAGTCATTAATGAAGTAAACCAATTAAAAGTAGAGTTAGAAAATATCGTTACCAAAGAATCAGGTGTCAGCAAAGAACAACGATTTGAATTTGTTCACGACCATTTACGCGGCCTTATTACCCTAAATGCCTATCGTACTATCACTCCCCTATTGGAACCTGACTCCATTAATTTTGGATGGGCGAATAAGAACATTATTAATAGAGTCACCAAGCAACAAATTCTGGAAAGGCTGGAAAAAAGTTACAATGCCGGAAGAGCAGTCCCACCCTATTCCAGCGATCAATGGGCAGCATTGGTAGCATTAGAGATCACAGATATTCAAAAATTACCCGATGATGTGGTATTAAAAATAAAACGGCCAGTAAAAGTACAACCTATTACCCGTGTATGGTATTCAGAAATACAGAAGCAAGTTCAATATGCCTGTCCAGTTCCTTTAATTGTTTTTTACACCGAAGATAGTGAAACCAAGCCCAAAATCGGCACCTTGCCTAACTACAATGTCAACACAATCAAACATAAACATAAACCCAAAGCAAAGCCACTTGAATTGGTTATTCCTCGTTTACATCTTTACAAAGAAATTTAAGGTATAAAAAAACCGGAGAACCCTTACTCCGGTTTTTTTGCGTTTTTGCTTATATCACAAGCATTATTTCATGCTGCCAACCATATCTTCTGGACGAACCCACTCATCGAATTCAACTTCAGTTAAATAGCCTAACTGGAGAGCTGACTGTTTCAGAGTCAGGCCCTCTTTATGTGCTTTTTTAGCAATTTCAGCAGCCTTATCATAACCGATATGAGTATTTAATGCCGTTACCAGCATCAGTGATTCATTCAGCAATTGGGTGATGCGATCACGGTTAGGTTCAATACCAATAGCGCAGTGCTCATTGAAACTACGCATGCCATCCGCCAGCAATCGAATGGATTGCAGGAAGTTATCAATAACCATAGGGCGGAATACGTTCAGTTCAAAGTTACCAGACAAACCACCAATATTGATCGCCACATCGTTACCCATAACCTGGGCACATAACATGGTCATCGCTTCACATTGGGTTGGGTTCACTTTGCCTGGCATAATGGAGCTGCCTGGCTCATTTTCAGGAATGGAAATTTCACCAATACCACAACGAGGGCCAGAAGCCAACCAACGAACATCGTTAGCAATTTTCATCAATGATGCAGCCAAACCTTTCAGTGCACCGTGTGAGTGAACCAGTGCGTCGCAAGTTGCCAGGGATTCAAATTTATTCGGCGAAGTGACAAAAGGATGACCAGATAATTCAGCAATTTTCTGCGCAACACGAACAGCATATTCAGGATGAGTATTCAGACCAGTTCCTACCGCAGTACCACCCAGTGCCAGTTCACACACATGAGGAATACTATCTTCAATGTGTTTTAGGTTATGCGTCAACATAGCTGCCCAGCCGGAAACCTCTTGGCCTAAGGTCAATGGAGTTGCATCTTGTAAGTGAGTACGACCAATTTTTACGATATCTTTAAATGCTTCCGCTTTATCTGCCAGAGTCTTTTGTAATATTTTTAACTCTGGTAATAGATGCTCACGTAATGCAGTGACTGCTGCAACATGCATGGCTGTTGGGAAAACGTCATTAGAGCTTTGGCTTTTGTTAACATCATCATTAGGGTGAATCAGGCGTTCATTGCCCCTTTTACCCCCAAGGATCTCACTACCACGGTTCGCCAACACTTCATTCATGTTCATGTTGCTTTGGGTTCCCGAACCAGTCTGCCAGATAGCAAGAGGGAATTCTGTTGGATGTTTACCTTCCAACACCTCTTTCGCCGCAGCGATAATTGCTTCGCCACGTTCTTGAGGCAGAAGGCCTAGGTCCATATTAACGCTGGCCGCTGCTTGTTTAGTCAATGCCAGGGCATGAATCAATGCAACAGGCATTTTTTCCTGAGAAATGCGGAAATGCTCCAGTGAGCGCTGAGTTTGCGCCCCCCATAATTGGTCAGCAGGTACTTCGATAGGTCCCATTGAGTCTTTTTCAATGCGAGTGGCTGCCATTACTATCTCCTTAGCACACAGAATAATTGAACACGCCGGAACAAACTTTGCAGATAAATTAGTCGGCATTCTTTTATCATGCCATAAATTCATTATCGATAATGCGACCTAACCGTGTTTATTGTATTGTTGTCATATAAATAAGTTAGTTTTTATTATAGGAAATTCCGCCATGCTGAAAATGACCAACAAAGTTCAACATTATGACTGGGGAAGTAAAACCGCTCTGACGGATATTTATGGTATCGAGAACCCCGATAATCAGCCAATGGCAGAACTATGGATGGGAGCACATCCAAAATGTAGTTCGCTGGTAACGGATCCTAAAACGGGTGAAACTATTGCCTTGAATACTTTGATCGATAAAGAACCAGAAAAATACCTTGGAAAAAAAGTGACTCAACAATTCCAGCGGTTACCTTTCTTGTTCAAGGTATTGTGTGCAGCTCAGCCATTATCTATTCAAGTGCATCCTGATAAGAAATCAGCAGAAATAGGTTTTGCCAAAGAAAATGCTCAAGGGATACCGTTAGATTCAGCACAACGCAACTATAAAGACGATAACCACAAACCTGAACTGGTCTATGCGCTGACACCGTTCAAGGCCATGAATGCTTTTAGGCCTTTATCTGAGATCACGCAATTATTGGATTATGTTTCTGCTGCACATCCAGATATTCAAACATTCCTCCAGCAACCAACTGAACAAAATCTGTCGTTCTTGTTTTCACAGTTATTGAATATGCAAGGCGAACAAAAGCATTTGGCGATGTCAGTCTTAAAGTCAGCATTAAACTGTCATCAGGGCGAACCGTGGGATACCATCAAAAAAATGACCTCGTTTTATCCCGATGATAATGGACTGTTTGCTCCGCTCTTACTCAATATCGTTGAACTCGAATCCGGTCAGGCGATGTTTTTATATGCCCGCACTCCGCATGCCTACCTTGACGGCGTTGCCCTGGAAGTTATGGCTAATTCTGACAATGTATTGCGAGCCGGATTAACCAGCAAGCATATTGATGTTTCTGAATTAATGTCTAATCTGGATTTTATTCCAAAAGCTGTCGATACTTTGCTAACCGTGCCAAGACAGGAAAAAGATGCGCTGAATTACCCTGTTCCTGTTAATGATTTTTGTTTTTCTGTTTATTCTGTTTCAGAACAACCAATCTCATTGGAAAATAATTCAGCATCAATTCTATTTTGTGTTGAAGGGCAAGCGGTTATCAGCACTGATAAGCAGCAGTTGAAATTACTCTCAGGCGAATCAATCTTTTTGCCCGCTATCGAAAAAAACGTCACTGTTTATGGTAAGGGGAGAATAGCCAAGGTGTTTAATTAATTTTATTATATTCATATAGTTATGATTATTTATTTGATTGTTAATCATATTTTCAGTGAACTTTGACATAAATACAAAATGCATAATACGCCCATGTATATGCGTTAAAAGGATGGGATTTCTACATGAAAAAATCGTTAGTTGCAGTAAGCATTGTGGTTGCTCTGGGTGCTGTATGGACAGGAGCATCATGGTATACAGGTAAGAAACTTGAAGATCGTTTAGATAGCTTTGTAAAAAAGGCAAACACTGAACTGGACAAATCGTTTCCTGAAAGTGGCATAGAATGGCAAGCAAAAGATTTCAAACGAGGTATTTTCAGCTCTGATGTCCGCTTGATCCTAACCATCAAAAATGGTGTAAAAAATGCCGACATTCCGCCAAATGAAGAAATCATTTTAAAATCGACGATCGATCATGGGCCATTTCCCATGACTAACCTGAAGGCATTTAACCTGATACCTCAAATGGCCTCTATTCACGCAGAACTTGAAAAAAATGATGCACTAAAAACACTATTTAATTTCACAAACGAAAAATCACTGTTTAACTTAGATGCGAAAGTCAGTTATGGCCGCTCACTCTCTGCTAACATTGACCTGATCCCTATTAACCATACGGAAACTAAAGAAAATGGTGACCAACGGGTTCTATCATTCTCAGGAGCAAAAATCAGTGCCGACATTAATCATGATTTGAGTGAACTTTCATTCACAGTCAAAAGTGATGAACTCTCTTTCAGTGATCCTATCAAAAAAGAGACCATTGCACTTAAAGACATTGATTTTAAATCAGATAATAAAAAAGGTAAATTTGATATCTATACCGGAGATCAACGCTACAGCATTGGCGAATTCAGCATGAATGGAATTCCTAATGAGCCAAATGTCTCTCTTAAAGGGATAAAAGTGACATCCAATTTAGGTGAGGATAAAGACAATCTGAACATCAAAATCGCTTATAGCATTGATGGTGTCAAGATTAAAGATATAGATTTTGGTTCTGGTAAGTTAGCTCTGGGCATGGAAAAACTGGATGGCCAGTCTGCACGTAAATTTACCCAAGCCTATAATGATGCGGCAAAAGAAGCTTTGGCTACGAATGAAGCATCTGATGATATGACCTCCTTAGCAATTCTCAGTAATTTACATCTCCTTCTGAATAACAATCCACAATTCAGCATTTCTCCTTTTAGTTGGAAAAATAGCAAAGGCGAGAGTTCAGTAGATTTCAAACTTTCCTTACAAAATATTCCAGAAGATAAAAGTGCATTGCAACTGATGGAACCGGAAGAAATGGTTCGTACTCTGATTCAAGAGTTGTCCTTGCATGTTAATGTACCGAAAGCCATGCTGATAGAATCTATTGCGCAGTCAGCGATGCTAGATGGTAAGGATAAAGCGACCGCAGAAGCACAAGCAGAACAACAAGTTAATATGATTACTCTAGGAGGAGTTAAATACAAAATCCTTACTGATAAAGATGGTATCATTGGTCTTAACTTCCATTACGCCAATGATAAAGTCAAATTAAACAACCAAGAGTCCAACTTACATCAATTCCTGCTTGATAATGGCCTTGTAGAATAGTGCTTTCACTTTTTTGCCAGTCAACAACATTGGCTGGCTTTTTTGTATATATAAATTTAATAAGAAGGATAAGAAAATGATTGACATACAGCTTCCACTCACTGATCTACACCGTCACCTTGACGGTAATATCCGTCCTAAAACTATTTTGGATCTTGCTCGTCAACATAATATCCCACTCCCAGCTTATGAGCTGGAAGCATTACGTCCCCATGTCCAAATCATTGAAAATGAACCTAACCTTGTCAGCTTTCTGCAAAAATTGGACTGGGGCGTGACTGTTCTTGCCGATTTAGAAGCGTGTCGCAGAGTTGCCATTGAAAACGTTGAAGATGCGGTCAATGCCGGTCTTGATTATGCTGAACTGCGTTTCTCCCCATATTACATGGCTATGAAACATCAGCTTCCTGTTGAAGGCGTCGTGGAAGCCGTGATCGATGGCATTCACTCAGCGAGCCAGCAACATGATATCCAGATCCGTTTAATTGGTATCCTCAGTAGAACATTTGGGGAAAAAGCTTGCACCGAAGAACTTGCTGGACTTCTTGCCCATAAACAACATATCACCGCATTAGATCTGGCTGGCGATGAGTTAGGTTTCCCAGGACATCTCTTTGAACAACACTTTATCCGAGCGCGCGATGCGGGCTGGCATATCAGTGTACATGCAGGTGAAGCCGCAGGTGCAGAAAGCATCTGGCACGCCATTCGTGAATTGGGCGCAACGCGTATTGGACATGGCGTTAAAGCAATTACTGATCCAACCCTAATGGATTATTTGGCTGCACATGGCATCGGTATTGAATCCTGCCTGACATCAAACGTGCAAACCAGCACAGTCAGTTCCTTGCCTGCTCACCCGCTAAAACAATTCCTTGAGCACGGTATTTTGGCATCAATCAATACAGATGATCCGGCAGTAGAAGGCGTTGAAATTCGCCATGAATATAATGTTGCTGCGCCAGCAGCAGGACTGTCTCCAGCGCAGATCCGACAGGCGCAGATTAATGGATTAGCAACAGCATTCCTTAGTGAAGCAGAAAAACAGGCGCTGAAAGCAAAAGTCGCCAACCGCTAAAAACACTATTTATTATTCCAGGCTATTTTATTCCAAAGGCAGAGGGTTACTCTGCCTTTTCTGTTTTTAAGCGCTGTGCATAACGTTGAGCAAGAACAGCACAAACCATCAATTGGATCTGGTGAAAAATCATCAAAGGTAACAGCATCACACCTACCATTGAGGCGGGAAATAATACATTCGCCATTGGTACGCCATTAGCCAGACTCTTTTTCGAACCACAAAACACAATAGTGATTTCGTCATCTTTACCAAAACCCAGCAAACGCGAGCTATATACATTAATTATTAATACAATAGCTAATAAAACACAGCAGACGATCCCAATCATAAGAAGTGAATAAGTATCAATTTTATGCCAAATACCTTCCACCACTGCCTCGCTAAATGCAACATAAACCACCAGCAAAATAGAAGAACGATCCGTCATGTTGACCAATTTTTTATGTTTTTCCACCCAACCGGCAATCAAGGGACGCGATAAGTGCCCAACAATAAAAGGCACCATCAACTGCAAGATAATATCTTTTATCGCTTTCCAGGTATCAGTTTGAGCACCTCCCTCATGAGTTTGGATCAAAAAGCCAACCAATAATGGCGACAGGAATACGCCTAATAGACTTGAAGCGGAAGCACTGCATATCGCCGCAGCAACATTTCCCCCGGCAACGGAAGTAAAAGCAATAGCCGATTGTACCGTGGCAGGTAAAGCACAAAGATAAAGAAAGCCCATATAAACTGTTGGTGACATCCACTCTGGCACGATGAAACTTAATCCCATACCCAATATGGGAAACAAAATAAAAGTGCTCGTGAAAATCACCAAATGCAACCGCCAATGCCCTATCCCTGCCAAAATGGCATTACGGGATAATTTTGCTCCATGCATAAAAAATAATAATGCAATCGCGGCTGTTGTTAAGTGCTGAAACCCCTTTTTAGCTTCACCTTCACAAGGAAAAAATGATGCAATGATGACAACCGTAATCAATGTAACTAAAAAAGGATCAATTCTTAATTTTTGCAACACGTTCATCAATACAAATTCCCCTTGTTCACCTGCCACGGTTTAATTAGTCAATTAAGATTGTGCGCTGTTCTTTTGCCGATTTTTCGCCAGCTTCAATAAGTTTCATAATCAAAATAGCTTCGCTGGCAGTCACCGGATTCGGCTTTCCAAACAAAATCGCATCACGAATAGCAGCATAATAAGCACCATAGTTGCCAGGCACAGTAGGAACAACTTGCGTAACCAAGTTATCATTTTGTGACAACGTCACATAACCATCTCGTGCATCATATCCCCAGTCTGCCCGTGGTGGCCTTTCCCCTGCCTTTAAGCGCTCTTCCTGAGGGTCTAGCCCATACTTGGTATAACTACCAACCATACCATGCAATGTATAAATAGGTGATTCTGCCGCTGCAAGCATGGTGGCATGTAATACAACTTTCAAATCAGAATAGGTGAGTTGTGCATGAAAATAATCCGCAGTCTCTGCATTTGGACGCATCATGCCTAAATCTGTTGTAATAGCTTGTGGTTTGCCAAAAAGTTGAACTGCCTGATCCAGTAAATGAGGAGCTAAATCATACCAGATGCCACTACCCGTTCCGGCTGCTTCACGCCAGCGCTGACGAACAACGGGGCGATAACGATCAAAATGGGATTCATAATATTTCAGGGCTCCCAATTTATTTTCTTTGATAATTGATTTCACCGTTAGAAAACCAGAATCCCAACGCCGATTATGGAATACAGACAATAATAAATTGGCTTCTTCTGCTTGCTTTTTCAATGATTGGGCTTGTTCTACCGTAATAGTAAAAGGCTTATCAACGACTACATGTTTACCGGCTGCCAGTGCCTGTTGTGCCAATGGATAGTGAGTGTCATTGGGTGTTGGGATCACAATAAGGTCAATGTTGGGATCAATGAAAAGTTCTTCCGGTGAGGAAACGACTGATATTGTTGGCCAGTCTTTTTTAACTTTATCTGCATCACTGCTGGAAATGGCAACCAATTCAATATTGGGTGTTCCTGCAATCAATGGAGCATGGAACGTTTTACTTGCATAACCGTAACCGACCAAACCAACTTTTAAAAAATCACTCATAACTGCCTCTGAAAAATGATCGTAATATCGTAAACGAGGAATCAGGCATCAGAAAGTATCACCACCTCTCACACGTTAGCAAATAATCCTGATTCCAGTACTATTATCTTTTTCCTATAATCATTTTTCTAATATCAAAAACACTCATGACGGAGTGAAAACTTCTTATGTATCAGTCCAATGATTATTATCGTATTAATGGCTGGTTATTAGCGCCTGCCGCCTATCTAATCATGACATTAATTGCTGCCAGTTTGATGTTACTGCTATATGTAATGACATTTATTCATAAAAACGAGGCTATTCACCAAATTGGGGGCAATTTTACGGCGTTGTGGTATACCTCGGTATTAACCACGGCAATGATGTGGTTTTTTACTGTATGGGTATTGAAACTACTTTTTATTCGTTCGAGACGATTCCCTCGTAGTTTTATTATTTGGCTGATGGTTTCCGTGCTGATAGCGATAAAAGCTTTCGCCTTTTCTCCCATTTCTGATGAAATGGCAATACGCTCCTTATTATGGCCATTACTGGCTGCCGCCGTTTTCATTCCTTATATGAAACGCTCCCATCGAGTGAAAATGACTTTCACACAAGATCGATAACATACCCCACAATTGATTGTTATCATTGCCCCGCTTCCCCACATTCAAGTGGGGAATTTCTACTCAAACTACGTAAGCAGTGTTCCATTTTCCAATATCTTATTTTCAGGTATAGCAATGACTGAATACCTTTTGTTATTTATTGGCACAGTTCTGGTCAATAATTTTGTTTTAGTAAAATTCTTGGGTCTATGCCCATTTATGGGCGTGTCCAAAAAACTCGAAACCGCTATCGGTATGGGGCTGGCAACAACTTTTGTTCTTACCCTGGCCTCTATCTGCGCATGGCTGGTAAACACCTTTATTCTTGTCCCGCTTGATTTGGTTTATTTGCGAACTTTGAGCTTTATTCTCGTTATTGCAGTTGTCGTTCAGTTTACTGAATTGGTCGTCCGCAAAACCAGCCCGACGCTTTATCGCCTGTTAGGAATATTCTTGCCTCTGATTACAACCAACTGTGCTGTACTTGGTGTTGCGTTGTTGAATGTCAATCAATCCCACGGTTTTTTGCAATCTGCTGTATATGGATTCAGCGCTGCCGCAGGTTTTTCCCTCGTCATGGTGTTGTTTGCCGGCATTCGAGAACGTTTGGCCGTTGCCAATATTCCTGTCCCTTTTCGTGGTTCATCGATAGGGCTTATTACTGCCGGGTTAATGTCCCTCGCATTTATGGGCTTTAGTGGTTTGGTGAAATTCTAATGATGTCATTATGGATTGCTATCGGCGTGTTAAGCATACTCGGATTAGCCTTTGGCTTAATTCTTGGTTTTGCTGCCCGCCGTTTTAAAGTAGAAGAAGATCCGATTGTTGAAAATATCGACAACCTATTACCCCAAAGTCAGTGTGGACAGTGCGGTTATCCGGGTTGTCGCCCCTACGCGGAAGCAGTTGCCAATAACGGTGAGATGATCAATAAATGCGCCCCTGGTGGAGAGCAAGTTATGCTCAAAATCTCTGGATTACTGGGGGTTGATCCACAACCGTTAGATGGCGACGATAGCGTTCAAAATCCAGCCAGAAAAGTGGCTTTCATTGATGAAGAAAATTGCATAGGCTGCACAAAATGCATCCAGGCTTGCCCTGTGGATGCCATTATTGGTGCAAACCGTGCCATGCACACCGTTGTTGAAGATCTCTGCACAGGTTGTGACCTGTGTGTCGCACCTTGCCCAACCGATTGCATTACGATGATCCCCGTTGCTACTACTACCTCAAATTGGAAATGGGATTTAAACACCATTCCAGTAAAAAATATTCCCGTAACACCAGAACCTACTTTGCTCTACCCTGTTAAGCCTGTTGAGGTTAAAACCCATGTTTAATCTGTTCAACTTGCTTAACAAAAATAAAATCTGGGATTTTGATGGCGGCATCCATCCACCAGAAATGAAGTTGCAATCTAGTTGCACCCCATTACGCCAGGCTCCATTGCCGAATGAATTAATCATCCCCTTACAGCAACATTTGGGGCCAGGAGGCGAATTACTCGTTAAAGCGGGCGATAATGTATTGAAAGGTCAGGCTTTAACGCTTGGAATGGGTAGAACAGTACCTGTTCATGCTTCCACATCTGGAACAATTATCGCAATTGAACCTTGTGTTACCGCACACCCTTCCGGGTTAAAAGAATTGTGTGTCAGGTTGCGCCCTGATGGTAAAGATCAATGGGGAGAACGCAACAAAGTCGCTGATTATATGACACTGGATGCCAGTGAAATATTGCAACGCATTCAACAAGCCGGTATTGCTGGCTTAGGTGGTGCTGGCTTCCCTACTGAAACAAAACTTAAAGGTGGACGACATAATCTCAAAACTCTGATTGTCAATGCGGCTGAGTGTGAACCCTATATCACCGCTGATGACCGTTTAATGCAGGAACATGCGAAAGAAATTATTGAAGGTATCCGTATCTTGGTGCATCTGCTTAATCCAAAGCAGGTATTGATCGGCATTGAAGATAACAAACCTGAGGCCATTAATGCCCTAAACGCAGCACTTAATGGTGATAAGTCCATCATCGTGCGCGTCATTCCAACAAAATATCCCTCTGGTGGTGCCAAACAACTCACCAAGATCCTGACCGGAAAAGAAGTTCCTTCTGGCGGTCGTTCTTCTGATATCGGCGTTCTTATGCAAAACGTGGGAACAGTCGTGGCGATAAAACGAGCCATTATTGATGGCGAGCCGTTAATCGAGCGTGTGGTTACACTAACAGGTGAAGCTATCACTTCTCCCGGTAATTTCTGGACTCGCCTCGGCACACCCGTTCACTTCCTGTTACAACAAGCTGGATTTAACCCAGGATCAGAACAAATGGTCATCATGGGTGGGCCGTTAATGGGATTCACTTTGCCTGATTTGAATGTCCCTATCGTCAAAATCAGTAACTGCATTCTTGCACCGTCGGGACAAGAGATGGAACCCAAAGCAATTGAAGAGGCGTGTATCCGCTGTGGATTATGTGTTGAGGCATGCCCTGCTGGATTGTTGCCGCAACAACTGTATTGGTTCAGCCGTGGGCAAGAACATGAAAAGGCCAAGAATCACCACTTATTTGACTGTATTGAGTGCGGCGCTTGTGCTTATGTCTGTCCAAGTAATATTCCCCTGGTTCAATACTACCGACAGGAAAAAGCTGAAATATGGGAGATAGAAGCAGAAGCACGCCGTTCTACTGAAGCTAAAGTTCGTTTTGAAGCCAAACAAACACGTATGGAACGGGAAAAATTAGCTCGTGAAGAACGCCATAAGAAAGCGGCTGTTCAAGTCAATAGCAGCGATAAAAGCGCTGTACAAGCCGCTCTGGCCCGTGTGAAGGAAAAACAGGGGAATGCCGGTGAATCTATCGTCGTGCAATCAAACCAATTACCTGACAATGCAGCCGCAATTGCGGCGCGTAAAGCCAGAAAAGAACAGTTGCGTGCTCGTCAGGCAGAAAAACAAATTACTACAAGCCCAGAACCAGATATAGACACATCAACATCGGTTGAAGGCAATGATCCGCGTAAAGCCGCCTTAGCTGCTGCGATAGCTAGGGCAAAAGCGAAAAAAGCAGCACAAAGCGGAGAGGTGACACCGTCACTAGAAGAGCCTCAACAAAATAGCGTTGATGATAAACAAGATCCACGCAAGGCAGCCGTTGCGGCGGCTATTGCTCGTGCCAAAGCTAAGAAAGCAGCGCAAAGCCAACCTGAATCAACTCCACCACAGGTGGTTTCCGAAAAGCCAGAAGAGGCTGACCCTCGTAAAGCGGCTGTGGCGGCGGCTATTGCTCGTGCCAAGGCTAAGAAAGCCGCTCAAGCTCAAGAAGAACAAATAGTTACAACAGAATAGTGAAATTTATCGATGAAATTTAGGCCAGTAAAAACTGACAACAACCAACTAAAAGTCGCAAGTTCGCCTTTTACACACAATCAAAAAAGCACTAGCCGGATCATGCTTTGGGTAGTTTTAGCAGCCATACCCGGCATTGCTGTCCAGACCTATTTCTTTGGCTATGGAACACTGTTCCAGATTTTTTTGGCTGTCGTTACCGCATTGTTAGCTGAATCTGCCGCTATCGCGTTGAAAAAACAATTCATACTTCCCTATCTCAAAGATAACTCTGCTTTAGTCACAGGATTACTTTTAGGTATTAGCCTGCCACCATTAGCACCATGGTGGTTAATCGTGCTCGGCACATTTTTTGCTGTCATTATTGCTAAACATCTGTATGGCGGACTTGGACAAAATCCGTTTAACCCGGCCATGATTGGCTATGTCGTTCTGTTGATCTCATTCCCAATACAAATGACCAGTTGGATGCCCCCAGAATCTTTACAGACATTCACCTTAACACCGTGGGATAGTCTGATGGTCATTTTCACAGGACATACGCCAGATGGCTCCACTTTGTTACAACTGCAACAAGGCATTGACGGATTGAGCCAAGCAACACCGCTGGACAGTTTCAAAACTGGCAGGTTGACTCACAACATTGATGAAGTATTGCAACAGCCTATATTACAAGGCGTTTTAGCAGGTATTGGCTGGCAATGGGTTAACATTGCTTATTTGGTTGGCGGCTTGATTATGCTCAACCGAAAAATCATTAACTGGCAAATCCCAACTGCATTTATTTTGTCACTGGGTATTTGTGCATTGATTAGTTGGCTCCTTGATCCCACTCGTTATTCACCGCCTTTATTGCAACTCTTTTCCGGTGCAACCATGTTAGGTGCATTTTTTATTGCAACTGATCCCGTTAGCGCAGCAACAACACCAAAAGGTCGCTTGATTTACGGAGCCATTATTGGTGGGCTTATTTGGATAATTCGTGTTTATGGTGGTTATCCTGACGCTGTTGCATTTGCGGTATTATTGGCAAATATATGTGTACCACTTATTGACCATTACACCCAGCCTCGTGCTTACGGCCATAAATAGGAAAAGAGAAAGTGCTATGTTAGAAACGATGCGTCGTCACGGTATTACCCTCGCAATCTTCGCGGCATTTACGACAGGGTTAACAGCAATTGTTTATTCGTTGACAAAAGATCGGATTGCCGAACAAGCTGCATTACAGCATAAAGTATTATTGGATCAAGTTGTTCCTCCTGCTTTATACGACAATGATATGCAAAATGAATGCTATCTAGTAACCAACAATGCACTAGGCAATGAACAACCTCACCGCCTTTACCTCGCCCGTAAACAAGGTATTCCGGTCGCCGCTGCGTTAGAAAGTACCGCACCTGATGGTTATTCCGGTGCAATCCAATTACTGGTTGGGGCTGATTTTTCTGGCGGCGTGTTGGGGGTTCGTGTCACTGAACACCATGAAACACCCGGTTTGGGAGATAAAATAGAGACCAGAATTTCCAATTGGATCTATGCTTTCTCTGGTAAAAAAATAATGTCAAAGGATGATCACAATTGGGCGGTCAAAAAAGATGGCGGAGAGTTTGACCAATTTACGGGTGCAACGATTACACCGCGTGCGGTTGTCAATGCCGTTAAACGAACCGCGCTTTATCTGGAAACCGTGCCGGCACAACTTTCTTCCCTGCCAACTTGTGAAGAGAAATAATCATGAATGAAACTAAGAATCTATTTATTCAGGGGCTATGGAAAAATAACTCCGCATTGGTACAGCTTTTGGGGCTTTGCCCTTTATTGGCGGTTTCCTCCACAGCAACCAATGCCTTAGGATTAGGATTAGCAACAACACTGGTTTTGATAAGTACCAATATGGCCGTGTCAGCCTTACGTCGTTGGGTACCCCATGAAATCCGTATCCCAATTTATGTGATGATAATTGCGTCTGTCGTCAGTGCTGTCCAAATGTTAATCAATGCTTTTGCTTTCGGCCTCTATGAATCACTGGGAATTTTTATTCCTTTGATTGTGACTAACTGTATCGTGATTGGTCGTGCCGAAGCCTATGCATCAAAGAATTCGGTTTACCACTCGACGATCGATGGCCTTTCAATGGGACTGGGTGCAACTTTCGCCTTATTTGTATTGGGTGCTATGCGAGAAATTTTGGGGAATGGGACTATTTTTGATGGTGCGGATTTATTGCTGGGCAGTTGGGCTAAATCACTACGTATCGAAATAATTCATCTGGACTCCCCTTTCCTGCTCGCCATTCTGCCACCGGGGGCTTTTATTGGATTAGGTTTGATGCTGGCAGGAAAATATATCATTGATGAACGCATCAGACATCGGGCAGAAAATAAAAAACGTCAGTATAACGTAGAAAAAGGCTGTGGAAGCCATATGACAAGAGGCTGAAGAGTAACCAGATATGAATCAACAAAAACGGATTGAGATACTCACCCGTTTACGGGATAACAATCCACATCCTACTACTGAGCTGGTGTTTAACTCCCCATTCGAGTTACTGATTTCCGTATTACTATCTGCGCAGGCTACCGATGTCAGCGTGAATAAGGCAACGGCAAAACTATATCCCATTGCCAATACCCCGCAGGCGATCCTTAACCTGGGTGTTGATGGTTTAAAGGAGTATATAAAAACCATTGGCTTATATAACACTAAAGCTGAAAATGTGATCAAAACTTGCCGAATATTGCTGGAAAAACATCAAGGAGAAGTACCGGAAGATCGCGCAGCACTAGAAGCGTTGCCAGGTGTCGGTCGAAAAACTGCTAATGTTGTTTTGAATACTGCTTTTGGTTGGCCAACCATCGCCGTTGATACACATATTTTTCGCGTCAGCAACCGAACTCAATTTGCACCAGGAAAGAATGTTGATGAGGTCGAAAAGAATTTATTGAAAGTTGTACCATCCGAATTCAAAGTTGATTGCCATCATTGGTTGATTTTGCATGGTCGCTATACCTGTATCGCCCGTAAGCCGCGCTGTGGCTCCTGTATTATTGAGGATCTTTGTGAATATACGGATAAAACCGAATAATAAAAAATCTTAAATCTCCATTGGTCTGTCTCCTATTTAATCCTTACAGGAGGCAGACTGAAAAAAACATATCATAATTGTTCTTTTCCTATTGAAATTCATAAATAAATCAAGATGGATTCGATTTTTTGGATGGCATGTTTTGAAGATCCTTATAAGTATGTTGTAACTAAATATCTCTTTTTCAGACGTTACTTAATACGGATTAGATTGTAATACAATTAACAACACTGTTGTATTAGCGGATGAATAAATAAGGAACCATCTCAGATGGTGGGAACCCAACGATAAATGTCAACAGGGTTGTTGCTAAAGAACCCGAATTCTGCTTAAGCCATCATTGGAACAGCGTCTTCTGAATAGAAAACTTCCAGTGATGGTTTTTTCAATTTAAGGCAGTAAGCGATCAGTCCAC
>NZ_MKGQ01000010.1:17565-108735 GCF_001908105.1 Xenorhabdus eapokensis | reverse complement strand
ACTGCATCAGGGATTTTCGTGGCGGGTTTATTACGGGTCATGCAAGGTTCTATCTGATTGCACCACCGGAACAAGGTGCGCATGGAGACTTCAAAATGGACACTCGTTTGTTCAAAAGTCAACGAATGCTTGTCTTTGTATGCCAATACTCTCTTTCGAAAATCTAAGCTGTAACCCATCTCATTTTATGCCTTGTCATCTTAGGTTTAGATATTATGTCATATTAGTATGATTTAGCTATATCATGCCACAATGGAGCGTACGACTGTAGTACTAAGCATTCTCCATTTCAGAAAACGGCGGATTTGTGGTCTTACATCGCAATTTTTCCTGTTTTGATAAGATGTTACTTGCTCCATACTCTTGATTCGCGTAAAACTGTTGTCCAAAATTTTCAATAATAACTCCATATTTCCCAGATATTATGTTTCAAAATAATCCGCTGCTTGCGCAGCTAAAACAGCAACTTCACGCTCAGACCCCGCGTGTAGAAGGTTTAGTCAAAGGAACTGAGAAAGGTTTTGGATTTTTAGAAGTCGACGGCCAAAAAAGTTATTTTATTCCACCGCCTCACATGAAAAAAGTCATGCACGGTGATCGGATCACTGCGGCTATCCACACAGACAAAGAGAAAGAGAAAGAAATTGCCGAGCCTGAGTCTCTGATTGAACCCTTCCTGACCCGTTTTGTCGGAAAGGTTCAGAAGAAAGAAAATGATAACCGACTATGGATTATTCCTGATCATCCACTATTAAAAGACACTATCCCTTGCCGCCCGGCAAACCACGTTGACCATGCCTTTAAAAATGGTGATTGGGCCGTAGCTGAAATGCGTCGGCATCCCCTGAAAGGAGATCGTGGTTTTCATGCTGAAATCACTGGCTATATCACACAAGGTGATGACCACTACGCACCGTGGTGGGTAACATTAACTCGCCACGAACTGGAACGTGAAGCGCCAGCGATGATGGATTGCCAGTTGGACGATAATTCCATCGAACGCATCGATCTGACCGCTCTTGATTTTGTCACTATTGACAGCGCAACAACCGAAGATATGGATGATGCCCTGCACATCAGCAAAAATGATGACGGTAGTCTGAAACTGTCTATTGCCATTGCAGATCCCACTGCTTATATCAAAGCGGGCAGTGAACTGGACAAAATTGCCTACCAACGTAGTTTCACCAATTACCTGCCAGGTTTCAATATTCCAATGCTCCCTCGTGAGCTATCTGATGACCTATGTTCGCTGCGTCCTAATGTGCGCCGCCCTGCTCTGGTTTGCCAGGTTTCAATTCTCGAAGATGGTCAATTGGGCGATGATATTCAATTTTTCTCTGCTTGGGTTGAATCTAAATTTAAGCTGGTTTATGACGAAGTCTCAGACTGGTTAGAAGGTCAAGAAGGTTGGAAACCAGAATCAGACGCCGTGACTAGCCAAATCACTCTCCTAAAAGAGATGTGTGAACGCCGCAATGACTGGCGTCTGCAAAACGCGCTGGTTTTCAAGGAACGCCCAGATTATCGATTTATTCTTGATGAAGGTGGCAATGTTGTTGATATCGTTATTGAACAACGTCGTTCAGCCAACCGCATTGTTGAAGAAGCCATGATCACGGCGAACTTATGTGCGGCTAAAATTCTGCACGATAAGTTAGGCTTTGGTATTTATAATGTCCATACTGGCTTTGAACCTACTCAGATTGAGCAGGTTATCGAAGTTCTCAAGGAATATGGCATTGAAGCTAACGCTGAAGCATTACTGAAACTGGAAGGGTTCTGTGAATTGCGCCGTGAGCTGGACAGACAACCAACCCAATTTCTGGACAGCCGTATCCGCCGTTTCCAAACTTTTGCTGAAATCAAAACCGATCCAGGCCCACACTTTGGTTTGGGATTTGATGCTTACGCTACCTGGACATCCCCTATCCGCAAATATGGCGATATTATCAACCATCGTTTGTTGAAAGCGATTATCCACCAAGTGGAGGCAGAAAAACCAACCGAAGATCTTTGCCTGCAATTGACCGAACGTCGTCGGGCTAACCGCATGGCAGAGCGTGATGTTGGTGATTGGCTCTATGCCCGTTTCTTGCAGCCTTATGCTGGCACAGATAAAACATTTCCGGCAGAAATTATCGACATCACCCGTGGTGGTCTGCGAGTTCGACTGGTAGATAACGGTGCCATCGCTTTCGTCCCTGGGCCATTTTTGCATGCAGTTCGTGATGAACTTCAATGCAGTCAAGAAACAGGTTCCGTGTTGATTAAAGGTGAAATTGTTCACCGCTTGAATGATGTCATCAATATCCGTATCGAAGATGTCAGAATGGAAACCCGCAATATTGTGGCTCGTCCTGTATAGACATATCTAACAAATCATTTCCGTAAAATATTTCTGCCGCCATTTATGGCGGCATTTTTGTAATAACATTTTGTAACAACAATAAGATGACCCATATAAGGATTACCACATGTTATTTTCTTCGCTAAACCGAATAGGTTTCAAAACTGCCTTAGCTTCCTTACTGGGTGTATTATTCACTTTTCCAGCCAGTGCAACCATTCATAACCATCAAATTTCTCACGAAATCATCCACCAGCTATCCATATTGGAGAAAAATGCCAATGGTCGGCTTGGTGTAGTATTACTAGACACAACCGATCATTCCATCATCTCTTACCGTGAAAACGAACGTTTTCCCCTATGCAGCACCAGTAAGTTGATGACGGTATCCGCTATGCTGAAAAAAAGTGAAACAAATGTTCATCTATTAAATCAACGAGTTCACTACCAACAATCCGAGCTTGTTGAATACAGCCCAATGACGGAGAAACATCTCAAAGATGGTATGACCTTAGGTGAATTGAGCGCAGCAACTCTACAATACAGCGATAATACGGCGATGAATTTGCTTCTTAACCAATTACATGGCCCAAATGAAGTGACACGTTTTGCCCGTATCATCGGTGACAATTCTTTTCGCCTCGATCGCTACGAACCCGAATTAAATACCGCTATTCCAGGCGATGAGCGTGATACTTCCACTCCTCAAGCGATGGCAAAAAGTTTATATTATTTAGTGTTGGGCGATGCCTTAGCGACAACACAACGTGAACAATTAGTTAAGTGGATAAAAGGCAATACAACTGGCGGCGCCAGTATTCGTGCGGGAGTACCCAAGGATTGGATTGTGGGAGATAAAACCGGCCGTTGCGATTATGGTACAACAAATGATATTGCAGTAATTTGGCCAGTCCCCAACCGCGCACCATTAGTTTTAGTGACTTATTTCACTCAGCCAGATAGTAAAGCCACTGCCCGTCCTGACGTATTGGCAGCGGCTGCACGTATCGTGACTCAAAACGAGGGAAATAAGGAGTAAACTTTCGCAGTCCTTCATATTGGCTGTACTAGTTCAAACAAGCTATGCAATTTATTGGCTGCATAGCTTGTATATAACAAACTGGGCTTAACCTCCGGCCAATTTTACTTTCATTCCTTTTGCTTCTAACAATTGCTTCAACAAGTCACGTTTATCGCCTTGAATTTCAATTTCCCCCTCTTTGACAGAACCGCCACAGCCACATTTTTTCTTCAATTCGGCGGCTAAGTTAGCCAAAGTTTGGTCATCAGCATCTATGCCCGTGATCACACAAACACCTTTCCCTTTACGGCCACTGGTTTGGCGTTGGATACGTACAATGCCATCACCTTTCGGACGGGAGGGCTTGATTTCTTCCTTCTGAATGCGTCCACCATCCGTCGAATAAACCAAACAAGAGTTATTATCCATGAATGACCCCGATAGATTGGTTAATTTGTTGTAGCGCCAATGCTGGATTTTCTGATCGGGTAATGGGACGCCCGATCACCATATAATCAACTCCAGCCTGTACCGCCTGAGGAGGTGTCATGATCCGGCGCTGATCTCCCGCTTCTGTACCTTCAGGACGAATACCTGGGGTAACAAGCTGGAATGCATATCCACATACTGTTTTCAGTTGCTGGGCTTCATGGGCAGAACAAACTACGCCATCTAAACCACACTGTTTCGCCAATAATGCTAAGCGCTCCGCATGTTGTGCTGGTGTCATATCAATGCCTATACCCAAGAGGTCAGATTGCTCCATACTGGTCAGCACTGTCACAGCAATTAACAAAGGCGCATCCTTACCGTAAGGCAATAATCCTTCTTTAGCGGCTGTCATCATTCTTGCGCCACCACTTGCATGAACATTAACCATCCACACGCCAAGTTCTGCCGCAGCAGCGACCGCCCTTGCTGTTGTATTGGGAATATCGTGAAATTTGAGATCCAAAAAAACATCAAAACCACGCTGATGCAGTGCCTGAACAAATTGTGGGCCATACAGTGTAAACATCTCCTTTCCCACTTTTAGACGACAGGATTGTGGATCAATCTTGTCGACAAATGCCAGCGCGGCATCCTGATTATCATAATCCAATGCAACAATAACAGGCGAGTCAATCTTTTTATCTAAAGTTTGAACTGTATGGGAGGTCATTTTTCGGCCCTTTGATTTACTAATTAACTGAATTATTTATAAACTTTAATCACTAATGAATAGCAGCATATAGTGACAGTGTCACTGGCCATCCAGTCCTCGGATCGGTTTAACAGAGTCCCAAGAACGACATGATGGACAATGCCAATATAACGAGCGGGAAGTGAAGCCACATTTATGGCATCGATAATCAGGTTTTGTACGGATTTGCTCACCTACCATATTGCGCAAAAGAATCAGGCTCTCTTTAGCCCGCCCTTCTTCTGCTTCTGCCATATGGTAATCCATCAGACGATAAAATAATCTCATGGTTGGATGGCGTTCCAACTGATGGTTAATGAAGTTTTGGGCGACTTCACGCCCTTCTTTCTTCTCAAGAATATCGGCCATATGAAGTTCAGCGATCGCACCACAATTTTCTTCAACACAACGCTGTACAAAAACTTGCCATTCATCCGGTTGAGACAGGTATTGATAACACTCTTGCAACATTGGCAAAGATTCACTGACCAGTTGTTTATCCTGATCGAGGATACGTTTCAACGCATTGGTTGCTTTAAGATATTCCCCCTGAGCCATGTAAATACGGCCAAACATAATAGAGGCACGGGCACAGTTTTTATCCGCCTGAGACGCTTTATTCAAATAACCAATCGCATCAGTAAAATCATCATCGCCCATACATTGCAAAGCCAGCTCACAATAGAAATGAGCAATTTCTTCCCGAAAATGGTGTTTACCCAATTTTACGAGTTTTTCAGCGGTATCAATGGCCTTATTCCAATCACTGGTTGACTGGTAGATGGTAAGCAAGAAATTAAAGGCATTTTCGCGGAAATCTGTTTCGTCAACTAACTGCACGAACATACTCTCTGCTCGATCATAAACTCCGGCAGCCATATAATCTTGCCCAAGCTGTTGGATCGCAAGCAAACGCTGTTCAAATGTCAGGGAAGCACTTTCTATCAGGGACTGGTGAATACGGATGGCTCTTTCCACTTCACCACGGGAACGGAAGAGATTTCCCAATGTTAAGTGAGCCTCAAATGCAGAACTATCCTCTTTCAACATATCAAGAAATAAATCTACCGCTTTATCTTGCTGATTGGAAAGTAAAAAATTAACACCATCAACATATTCACGTGAAAGACGGTCAGCCGATTGTTGTTTATCTTGTTGAGCACTTCTGCGCCCCATATACCAGCCATAGGCGGCAGCAATGGGAAGCAACAGAAACAACAGCTCTAACATGGAGAATTATTCCTTGTTTAAGGCTACGGTAGATACGACTTTTTTGGATGATTCAGATGGCTGCTCCACTTGAGTTTCCAGTCGCTTGATTTTGCGTTTCATATGTCGCAAAGAAATACAGGCACGTAAGTAAAAAACCCCACAAACTCCCCAACCGAGGATAAAGCCAACAGCAAACAACGCCGCTAACAATGTGGATACAGAGTAATCACCCTTGGCAATCAAATAATTAAATGTCACTATCTGATTATTATTTGCTCCCAGTGTTACTGAGATAACAAAAACAACCAGTGCCAGTAATAAGATCAGAAAATATTTCACATTTCTTCCTGTTATCTATCGTTGCTGATTGATTATGTCAAATAACAGACATAGTGGCGTGCTAAATTAGCATTTCTCGTCTACGTAAAGGAAGCAATTTATTGCAAAAAACGCCGATTTTCCTCTTTTTACAATCAATACATCTGCAAAAATCTGCCTATAGTTTAGCATGTTAATATATTTATCATTAAAGAACCTGACGCTTTATATTCATGCGTATTAATAATTTCTGTTACAATACGTCAGCGTGCATGCGTTGTAATCAGAGAAAATTTTTTTGCGTAGTTTTAGCTGATTTCTCAACCGGTATTGTTCTGAGTATCACAATATTTATAACGAGTTAAATCAACATATGAATACAAAAATGCAGCTAAAACGAGTAGCTGAAGCAAAATTACCTACGCCCTGGGGCGAGTTTTTAATGATTGGATTTGAAGAAATCAAAACGGGTCGCGATCATGTCGCCCTTGTTTTCGGGGATATTTCTGGTGATGAACCTGTATTATCCCGTATCCACTCAGAATGCCTCACCGGTGATGCTTTATTCAGCCTAAGATGCGATTGTGGTTTCCAATTAGAAGCGGCACTTTCGCAAATTAGTCAGGAAGGCCGTGGCATTTTGCTCTATCACCGCCAGGAAGGCCGCAATATTGGCCTACTGAATAAAATTCGCGCCTATGCTTTACAAGATCAAGGTATTGATACTGTTGAGGCTAACCATCAATTAGGTTTTGCTGCCGATGAAAGAGATTTCACCCTGTGCTCAGACATGTATAAGATTTTGAATATTAATGCAATTCGTCTTCTTACTAACAACCCTAAAAAAGTTGAGATCATGATAGAAGCGGGCATTAATATCATCGAACGTGTCCCATTGATTGTAGGGCGTAATCCTCAAAATGCTCACTATTTGGATACCAAAGCCAATCGAATGGGCCATCTGCTGTCCAAATCAAGCTAAAAGTTCTCTAAGTTCTCTAATTACTTTTTGCTCTAATTACTTTCTGCAAAAGATAAAAAACTGCGTCGGTGTGGACGCAGTTTTTATTTCTAAATGTAATTTTTTTGATTGATGTTTTTTAATTTCTTATTATTTCAACATATTACGAATCACATAATGCAAAATACCATCATGATAGAAGTAAGCCAGTTCTGTTCCCGTATCAATGCGGCAACGAGTATCAATCACAATCTCCTGTCCATTAGCATAAGTAATTTTCACTGCAATTGTCTGTCCAGGCTGAATGTCAGATAATCCGATAATATCAATTCGCTCCTCTCCCGTCAGGTTTAACGTCTTGCGGCTAACACCTTGAGGGAACTCCAATGGCAAAACACCCATACCAATCAAGTTAGAACGATGGATACGTTCAAAAGATTCCGCAATCACAACCCTGACCCCTAGTAATCTTGTTCCTTTTGCAGCCCAGTCACGGCTTGATCCTGAACCATATTCTTTACCTGCAATAACAGCTAATGGTGTTTTTTCTTCCTGATAACGCATAGCGGCATCATAAATAGCAAGTTGGGATTGTGAAGGAATATGACGGGTATATCCTCCTTCAACGCCTGATACCATCTCATTGCGAATACGAATATTGGCAAACGTCCCTCGCATCATGATTTCATGGTTGCCGCGTCTTGAGCCATAAGAGTTAAAATCTTTTGGAGCAACACCATGTTCTTGTAAGTAACGTCCGGCAGGACTGTCAGCCTTGATGTTTCCCGCAGGGGAAATGTGATCCGTCGTAACTGAATCCCCCAAGATCGCCAAAATGTGAGCCTGATGAATGTCTGTAACTGGTTTAGGTTCAGCCGTCATATCACTGAAGAAAGGGGGATGCCGTATATAGGTGGAATCTGGCTGCCAAGCATAAGTCGCTGAACTTTCGACACGCAGGGATTGCCAACTTTCGTCACCATCAAACACAGAATCGTATTCTTTATGGAACATTTCGGTTCTGACTTTTCCAATCGCTTCTGCAACTTCTGTACTATCAGGCCAGATATCTTTCAAGTAAACATCATGACCTTGTTGATCTTTTCCGATAGGTTCTCGCGTCAGATCCTTTTTCATACTGCCGGAAAGCGCATAAGCCACCACTAACGGTGGTGATGCCAGCCAGTTCGTTTTCACTAAAGGATGAATACGCCCCTCAAAATTTCGATTACCGGAAAGCACTGCTCCAACGGTTAGATCAGATTGCTTGATTGCAGCTTCAATAGCATCAGGCAATGGCCCTGAGTTACCAATACAGGTAGTGCAGCCATACCCGACTAAATTAAAACCCAATTTTTCCAGATATGGCATGAAACCTGCCAGTTCCAGATAACTTGTTACCACTTTCGATCCTGGAGCCAGTGAAGTTTTAACCCACGGTTGACGCTGCAAACCTTTTTCAACCGCTTTTTTGGCAAGTAATCCTGCTGTCATCAATATGCTGGGATTAGAGGTGTTTGTACAAGAGGTAATGGCAGCAATCACTACAGCACCATCTTGCAATGAAAAAGTTTGGTTATCTAAAGTCACTGATACCGCTAATGAGTGCTCTTGAGTTTTATGGATATCCAGTTCCATCGCGGCCTGAAAAGCTTGTGGTACATTTCCCAATGCAACCCTGTCTTGAGGACGTTTCGGCCCAGCTAAACTTGCCTCAACCGTCGACATGTCCAACTCCAGGGTGCTGGTAAAGATAGGCTCATCCCCCGTATTACGCCATAGACCCTGAGTTTTGCAATAAGCTTCAACCAAAGCAATTTCTTCTTCATGACGTCCCGTTAAGCGCATATAGTCTAATGTAATATCATCAACAGGGAAGAAACCACAAGTTGCGCCATATTCAGGGGACATATTGGCAATAGTTGCCCGATCTGCCAGCGGCAAATCAGATAATCCATCACCATAAAATTCAACAAATTTGCCCACAACACCGTGCTTACGCAACATCTGTGTCACAGTCAGTACAAGGTCAGTTGCTGTGATCCCTTCTTGCAATTTTCCGGTCAGTTTAAAACCAACCACATCTGGGATCAGCATGGAAACTGGCTGCCCCAGCATCGCCGCCTCGGCTTCAATTCCCCCTACGCCCCACCCCAGAACGCCCAATCCATTAATCATGGTAGTGTGAGAATCCGTTCCGACCAACGTATCAGGATAAGCAAAATCCTTACCATCCTGATTTTCATACCAGACAGCTTTCCCCAGATATTCCAGGTTAACCTGATGGCAAATCCCCGTTCCAGGTGGGACAACGCGGAAACGATTAAAAGCTTTCTGTCCCCAACGCAAGAACAGATAACGTTCATAGTTACGTGCCATCTCTATCTGGACGTTTTCTGAAAATGCCTGTTCAGTGCCAAATTTATCAACCATCACCGAATGATCAATCACCAAATCAACAGGAGATAACGGATTAACCTGTTCTACATTTCCACCGAGTCTCAATACGGCTTCCCGCATTGCAGCAAGATCCACGACAGCCGGCACCCCTGTAAAATCCTGCATAAGTACGCGGGCGGGGCGATAAGCAATTTCCCTGTCTGCATGGCCGGTTTTCTGCCATTCCACCAGCGCCTGCAAATCATCTTCCACCACTGATTCACCATCGACATTGCGCAAGAGATTTTCGAGCAGAACTTTCAGAGACTTTGGCAGGCGGGATATATCGCCCAATTGTTCAGATAACAGAGGTAAGCTGTAATAGTGATAGGTTTTACTGCCAGTGGATTTGCTTCCAATCGAGAGCGTTGAAGCACTGTCCGTTTTCAATTTAAACGACATAACTCCTCCTTTCTTATTATTGATGGTCAGCTACCATTTAAACATAACATATAAGCAAATATTTGTTATTCCCTAACCACACATTTTGCTAACTCGCTGTAAATCCTCATTTGTTGATAAATTTTAATGATGACAGCGCTAAAGGTGATATGTTTTATTCACGCCATGAAAGTTTGATTGAATTCATTCTAAAGTTTTTACACATTTCTGACTAACTAATAGATTGCAACTTGCAAAATAAAGGTATATTCAGGTTACTCAATGCGTTTATTAGAGATTGGAGGTAAGATTATGGATACAGAAAAAAACAAAGAATACCAACATTATCTAAGCCATATACAACAAGCAGATCAATTTTTTTCGGCTGGCATTAGAGATAAATTTTCCTTGTCGGATTATCAGTTTAGCGATACCGATGGCCTTGTCCAATTTATTATTACTTCAAATATTGTTGATAAAACCAGTGTCATACAGAAAATGAATGAAATCAAAAAAATGCAGGTCGCCCTTTCTTCAATCGCCGTCGATTATATCACCAAATATACCAAGACCTATGGCAAAGAATATAAAACTGACATTCAATTTTGGGGAGATATTATGGCAAAACTGCCATTAATGAGCATCATGAATGTCGAAAGCCAAACTTATCAGCATGAAATGAAAGGAGTTTCTATTGCAACAAATTTACTCCAACTCATCATGGATATTATTTTAAATGCAAATTCTCCAAGCCTGAAAAACTTTTCCGATTTCTTGCAGAAACAAGGTGATGCTATAAGGCTAGGTTTAAAACGGAATGGAGATCAATATTCCACTCTCACACTAGCCAGTGTTATTGAAACCATTGGGCTTGAAGACAGGGTTATATATGTCCCTAAAATAAAACTCTATAAAATAGATTTTGACAGAACCAACTCAGAAGTAACATCAAACTGTGCCTCTAACGAGAGTGTTCATGTTGAATTTACTTATTCTTCTTGTATTTCCTTATTTAATTATCAAGCGTTAGAAAACCATGAAGTTAACACAGCTTTCAATAATTTCATCCTTAAAAATCAAAAATCTTCAATTGAAGATTCTGACAATTTTTTCAGTGGTGAATTTAAGACAAAGATCCCAACAGGAACATAAAATAAAAGATCAACCACCTCCTGCTGTTTGGAGGTGGTCTGGTCTTCTTTATATCTATCTTACTAATATTAAATATCTTTTTATATAATCGGCAGCTCAATATCTTTGAACATTTCTTCGATTTCTTCATTGGAGCGTAATGCAACGGCTTTATCCACAACATCACGCGTCAAATGTGGCGCAAAACGCCAAATAAAATCATACATATAACTGCGCAGGAAGCTACTGCGTCGAAAGCCTATCTTGGTAGTGCTATAACCGAACTGATCACGCATATCAATACGGACTAAATCACCGTCCTGAACGGGTTCTATGGCCATACTGGCAATCACACCAACACCCAGCCCTAACCGTACATAAGTCTTAATCACATCAGCATCTGTTGCTGTAAATACGATTTTAGGTTTCAAACCAACCCGATCAAAAGCAACATCTAACTCAGAACGTCCAGTAAAACCAAACGTATAGGTTACAAGCGGATATTCAGCCAGTTCTTCAATTGTCACATTCTGTCTATTAGCAAGAGGGTGATCTTTCGTCACCACAACAGAACGGTTCCAATGATAACAGGGCAACATAATCAAATCGCTATAGAGGTGCAGTGCTTCTGTTGCTATCGCAAAATCACTATTTCCTTTGCATACCTCTTCCGCAATTTGCGTTGGAGAACCTTGATGCATGTGCAGTGATACATTGGGATAACGTTCAATAAAGCCCTTAATAACAGGAGGTAAAGCATATCTTGCTTGTGTATGTGTAGTTGCTATATATAAAGAACCACGATCAGGATAGGTGTGTTCACTGGCAACAGAACGAATTGAATCAATTTTTGACAGCACCTCACGTGAAATACGGACAATTTCTTCACCAGCCGGAGTTACGTGCGTCAAATGTTTACCACTACGAGCAAATATCTGAATCCCCAGCTCATCTTCGAGCATCCTGACTTGTTTGCTGATCCCCGGTTGAGAGGTATACAACCCTTCTGCTGTAGAAGATACATTTAGATTGTGGTTAACCACCTCTACAATATAACGCAATTGCTGTAATTTCATATCAGCACTGTCCCTAATAATCAAAAGTATGAACGTTTTGTAGTTTAACCAATTTCTATATTGCTAATGGTTACCCACTTATAACTATATAGAATATATATTTGCAAGAATATAACCACTATAACACTTGCCATATATTTATATAACAAATAATTAAGTTGAGTAACTATTATCAAGCACCTGTTGCAGATATATTGTGTTTTAATTTTGTTGAAATATAAAAAAAGCCAGTCCATAGAACTGGCTTTTTAGAAGGAAAAGTTACATTTCCTATAAAAAAAGAAATATCTCTCTAAATATATTTCTATGAATTATACCCAATAAATGAGGATATAATGCACAAATTCATCTTAAAGATCGATTACTTTTCTTTCACAACCCAAGTTCCTTCAACAAAAAATGTGGCCCATCCGGTAGCTTTGCCATTTTTCTCTGACGAAACGTATTGCTGTTTAGTTTTACGGCTAAAACGGACAACTGTTTTATTCCCTTCCGGATCAGTAATCGGCGCTTCCGCTAAGTAACGCAATTTCTCCGGTAAACGATCTTTGAACCGAACAAGCTCTTCAACCAATGGCGCTCGCGTTTCACGAGATTTAGGGAAAGTGTTGGCCGCCAAAAATACACCCGCCGCACCATCACGCAGAACAAAGTAGGCATCCGATTTTTCACACGCCAGCTCAGGTAACGGAACCGGATCTTCTTTCGGTGGCGCCACTTCCCCATTACGCAAAATTTTACGGGTATTTTTACATTCTTCGTTTGTACAACCCATGTATTTACCAAAACGCCCCATTTTAAGGTGCATTTCTGAACCACACTTATCACACTCAACTATCGGACCATCATAGCCCTTAATGCGGAATTCGCCTTCTTCAACTTCATAACCATCACACTCTGGGTTACTACCACACACGTGCAATTTACGCTGGGTATCAATCAAATAACTGTCCATCGCTGTACCACATTTTTTACAACGACGACGGGCACGCAATGCATTGGTTTCAGCATCATCCCCTTCCAGGATATTTAGGATTTCATTTTCCGGGATAAGGTTAATCGTCTGTTTGCATCGCTCCTTAGGGGATAACGCATAACCAGAGCAGCCAAGAAATACCCCGGTGGTCGCAGTACGAATTCCCATTGGGCGGCTACAGGTCGGACACTCAATTGAGGTAATCACCATCGGGTTCGGGCGCATGCCACCTTCATCTGGCTCTTTGCTGGCTACATCGAGCTGCTCACTGAAATTAGAGAAAAATTCGTCCAGAACGCCTTTCCAATTCGCATCATTATTGGCTACATGATCGAGCTGGTCTTCCATTCTTGCCGTAAAATCATAGTTCATTAATTCGTTGAAGTTTTCTTCCAAACGATCATTAACAATTTCACCCATTTTCTCTGCGTAGAACCGCCGATTCTCAACGCGAACATAACCACGCTCTTGAATAGTTGAGATAATTGATGCATAAGTCGATGGACGACCAATTCCGCGTTTTTCCAACTCTTTGACCAAGGATGCTTCGCTAAAACGTGCAGGTGGTTTTGTAAAGTGCTGGCTTGGTATCAACTGTTGTAAATCAAGCTCTGTGCCCACTTCCACCACCGGCAAAGTATTATCTTCATCTCCTTTGCGCAACGTCGGCATGACTTTTGTCCAACCATCAAAACGCAGAGTACGGCCTTTGGCACGTAACTCAAAATCACCCGCTTGCACGATCAATGTCGTGGAATCATATTTCGCAGGTGTCATCTGACAAGCAATGAACTGACGCCAGATAAGCTGATACAATTTTTGTGCATCAGTTTCCATATCTTTCAATTCTTCTGCCATGACATTAACATCAGAAGGGCGAATCGCCTCATGGGCTTCCTGAGAGTTTTCCTTGCTGCTGTAAACATTAACACTCTTAGGCAAGTACTTATCACCAAAATGGTGACTGATATAACCCCTAACCATTTCCAACGCGTCCTGACTCAAATTAGTCGAGTCGGTACGCATATAAGTGATATACCCAGCTTCATATAAGCGTTGTGCCATCATCATGGTTTTCTTAACCCCAAACCCAAGCCGAGTACTTGCAGCTTGTTGTAATGTTGAGGTAATGAATGGTGCACTCGGCTTACTGGATGTCGGACGATCTTCACGCTCAATGACTTTGTATCTCGCTTTTTCAAGCAAAGATACTGCCGATTGCGTTTGTTGCGCATTTACGGGCTTAAATGGTTTTCCCTTCTCATGAGTCACTTCCATATGGAGGGCAGTATTATCTTGCGCCATTAAATCCGCGTGCAATTGCCAATATTCTTCCGGTACAAATGCCTTAATTTCCCGTTCCCGCTCAACCACCAGGCGAACTGCGACAGATTGCACCCGTCCAGCGGATAACCCTCTGGCAACTTTTTTCCACAGTAGCGGAGAAACCATGTAACCTACCACGCGATCCATAAAACGACGCGCCTGCTGGGCATTCACACGATCAAGATTCAATTCACCAGGATTATCAAAAGCCTGTGTGATTGCATTTTTGGTAATTTCATTGAATACAACCCGACTGAAACGGGAATCATCCCCACCAATCACTTCCCGCAGGTGCCATGCAATAGCCTCCCCCTCGCGGTCAAGATCCGTTGCAAGGTAGATATGATCAGCTTTTTCAGCCAGCGTTTTCAGCTCTGCAACAACTTTTTCTTTGCCTGGCAAAATTTGATAATTGGCTTCCCAATCATGATAAGGATCGACGCCCATACGAATTATCAGCGCCGTTTTCTCATCTTTTTTTACTTTCTTTTTATTCTTATCGGTAGATGAGCTTGAACTCTTTTGACTCGCTGTTCCACTCGTTGGCAAATCACGGATATGACCTATACTGGATTTTACAACGTAGTCATTCCCCAGATATTTATTGATTGTTTTGGCTTTTGCCGGGGATTCCACTATAACAAGAGCTTTAGCCATAGTTACCTTTACCTAATTATCTTCTTTTCAGATGGCGAAAATCACGGTGTTATGTTGCGATATATAAAATAAAACCTCTTTTTATATTGCGATAGATTTGCAAGATATCAACTAATTTTTATCTTGTACTTTTGCTTAAGCGCAAAACCCTTTGAAATATTTAGGGTATTTTATATACCTACACAAACCCTGCAATTGTATGTTTTAACAGTTGTAAACAAAAACTTCCATCTGCATGACGAAAAGCCCACACTCTACCTGATAAAAAACGATGCGCAACAACTTATTTTTTGCAGAAGCACAATAAATGAAAACTGAAACCATGCCCATTGAGCGAGAACAGTCACTGAAAAAAGCAAATGAAATCATTAAGACACCTGAAAATCTTTATCAAAAAAATATGCGGGCAACAAAGGTTACATAAATCTCCTCTATTTACCCGCATAATATCTGCGACGGTTCTTAATAGCTGATTTTTCCGTTACAGCAAAGGTTTTTCCCCTCTTTGCCACCAACGCATAAACAATTTGTCAACGTTCTCCATCGCACTCCCCATCAAACGGTCTATCGCACGTTTACGGCGATAATAGCTGACGCTGATCACTTCGCAATTTTCAATTTTTTCAATCAGGAAATCATCACTGACCCCCACATCGTCAATCAGCCCATTCTCTTTTGCTTGGGTACCGTACCAATACTCACCAGTCGCTACGTTTTCCACATCCAAAGATGGGCGATATTGATGGATAAATGATTTGAATAATTTATGCGTTTCATTCAAATCTTCCTGAAATTTCTTGCGTCCCTGTTCAGTATTTTCCCCCAGAACAGTCAGGGTTCGTTTATATTCACCCGCAGTATGCAACTCAACATCAATATCATTTTTCTTCAATAATTTATGAATATTGGGTATTTGAGCCACAACGCCAATGGAACCAATAATGGCAAACGGCGCAGCAATAATACGATCCGCCACACAAGCCATCATGTATCCACCACTCGCAGCTACTTTATCCACGGCGATTGTCAGGCGTATCCCTTTCTGTCGCAAACGAACCAATTGAGAGGCTGCCAGTCCATATCCATGAACTACACCACCAGGGCTTTCCAAACGCAGCAAAACTTCATCTTGTTTGTCAGCTACAGCCAGTATTGCACTGATCTCTTCGCGGAGTGACTCCACTTCACGGGCATCCATACTGCCTTTAAAGTCCAGAACATAAAGGTTGGGCTTATGGGTGCCTTTCTGTCCAGTTTTGGCTTCCCCTTTTTTCTGTTTAGCGTCACTTTTCTGCTGTTTTTTAAATGTTTTTTGCCAAATTTTTTGTTCTGCTTCACTCATTCGCGCCTGCTGCATTTGGCGCTGTCTTTCCTTGTATGACTTACCAAGGTTAGTCAGTTTCAATTCCCCTTTGTGCATTGTTTTACGTACGCCTAATCCGATAGAAACGACTACCAAAATGACAATAGCCAAGACCACCGTGAGCACTTTGGCTAAGAATAATCCGTAGAGAGACAAATATTCCACAGCTCCACCTTTATTAATTGATGAACAATATATTTGTTTCATTCTAACTAAAAACCAAATGCCTTGCCCTAACAGTTTGTTCAATCTGGTCTCAATTGGAATGCTAATTTTTGCTAATTTTTTGTCAATTAGTGCAAATTCGACGGGAACCATCCTAAAATGGCAAATCATAGATTCACCAATAATACAGGAAAATTGGCCGATGTTTGATTACCAACCCCATAGTCATCTGCTACAACAAAAAATTATTTTAATAACCGGTGCTGGCGATGGCATTGGGCGCGAAGCCGCGCTGACTTATGCCCGCCACGGTGCACAAGTTATTTTGCTGGGACGTACTACCGCAAAACTGGAAGCAGTCAGGCAGCAAATAGCAAACAATGGCGGTTTACCTGCTGACATTTATACGATGGATCTGCTGACAGTGACCGCAGAAGAATGCCAAACTTTCGCCAACGATCTGGCACAGCGCTATTCACATTTAGATGGTGTTTTGCACAACGCAGGACTCCTTGGGGCAGTTTCCCCTATCGTCGAACAACCTGTTCAACTTTGGCACGAAGTCATGCAAGTCAATGTCAATGCCACTTTTATGCTGACTCAGGCATTACTTCCCCTATTATTAAAATCCACCAGCGGTTCTTTGGTTTTCACCAGCTCCAGTGTCGGCCGTGAAGGCAGAAGTGGTTGGGGAGCATATGCTGTTTCCAAATTTGCTACAGAAGGCCTAATGCAAGTTTTAGCACAAGAATATCGG
The DNA here is from genome assembly GCF_001908105.1 of Xenorhabdus eapokensis. The sequence continues at coordinate 91,419 of NZ_MKGQ01000010.1, read as the reverse complement.
GAGACGTCCCTGCGGATTAACTGCATCAATCCCGGCGGAACACGTACCAACATGCGAGCAAGTGCCTTTCCTGATGAAAACACCGCTAAGTTAAAGACACCAGCGGATATTATGCCCGTCTATCTTTATCTAATGGGAGATGACAGCCGCCATGATTCCGGCATCAGTTTTGATGCCCAACCCGGACGCAAAGCGGGACCTGCTGAATAATGACCAGAGATAACAGCCAGTACCAGAAAAGGCAACAACGCCTGAAAGAAAAAGTCGATGCCCGTATTGAAGCAGCACAGCAAGAACGGGGGATTGTCATTGTGTTCACAGGAAACGGTAAAGGAAAAACGACCGCCGCATTTGGCACCGTTATTCGTGCGATCGGACATGGACAACGTGCTGGTGTTATCCAATTCATTAAAGGAACATGGGAAAGCGGTGAAAGAAACTTACTGATACAGCAAGGTGTTGAATTTCATGTGATGGCAACAGGATTCACATGGGAGACCCAAAATCGCGAATCAGACACAGCAGCTTGCCAAACGGCCTGGAAACAGGCTGTAGCCATGTTATCTGATCCTTCACTACACCTGGTGGTACTGGATGAATTAACCTATATGGTTAATTACGGTTATTTAGAACTGACCGATGTTCTGACTGCCCTCAAACAGCGCCCTGCTCATCAAAGTGTGATTATCACTGGCAGAGGATGCCATCGAGAATTACTGGAATATGCCGATACGATTACGGAAATGCGTCCGGTAAAACATGCGTTTAATGCCGGAATCAAAGCACAAAAAGGCATTGATTGGTAAATAGAACCGCTGTTTCAATATCGATTTAGATCAATGCTGATATAGGTTGAAACAGCGGTTTAAGTGTATTAACGACCTTTAGATGTCGTCTTCTTTCCTGCATTCTGGCGAGAACTGCTTGCAGGACGTTTCCCCGCCGGACGAGATGCTACCTGAGTATGTCGTCTTACCGCACGACGGATCTGATTAGCCTTAACGCGGCGTTGATCGCGTCCAACAGCGACTTTGGTCACAATCTCTTCATCCAACTCAACCAACTGACGTAAATAGTTAGTCTGTTCCAATCCTAATTCAACCCAGCCACCACGCGGCAAACCTTTCGGCAGATCGATATCGCCATAACGCACACGGATCAGGCGGCTGACCTGCACACCAACCGCTTCCCACAAGCGTCTGACCTCGCGATTACGGCCTTCTGTCAAAGTGACGTTGTACCATTGGTTGATACCTTCACCACCTTTAAACGCAATAGTCTTAAACGAGGCAGGGCCATCTTCCAGTTGTACACCTTGGGTCAGTTGACGAAGTTTTGCATTATCTACTTCACCAAACACACGAACTGCGTATTCACGCTCAACTTCACGGCTTGGATGCATTAAACGATTAGCCAGTTCCCCATCGGTAGTAAACAGCAACAACCCACTGGTATTGATATCCAGACGCCCTACGGCAATCCAGCGTGCACCTTGCATTTTGGGTAAACGATCAAATACGGTCGGGCGGCCTTCTGGATCATGGCGGGTACACAATTCACCTTCCGGTTTGTAATAAGCCAAAACTCGGCAAACTGTTTTCTGTGGCTCTTTGATATTTAAAATCCGTCCATCCAGACGAATTTTTATTGCGGGATTAACTTCGATTCGATCACCCAACGTTGCGATCTTACCATCAACGCTAATGCGCCCTTGTTGGATATACCCCTCGATTTCGCGACGGGAACCATGACCAGAACGCGCGAGAACTTTTTGTAACTTTTCTGTTTTATCGCTCATTGAGCAACCTCTATTGTCGCCTTCACAGGCGTCGTAATACTAAATAAAAATTGAATCGTATACTTAAAAAAATCGTACACTTTATAAAAAAGGTGTTACATCACCTTCGCCTTCACGAAGAACTACCGGTGAATCCCCAGTTAAATCCACTACCGTCGTCGGTTGCTGCCCAAGATAACCACCGTGAATGATTAAATCAACTTGTTTACCCAAGGTATCCTTAATCTCTTCAGGATCAGATTCAGCAAAATCATTTCCGGGCAAAATCAAGCTACATGACATCAGTGGTTCACACATCCCTTCCAGTAGTGCCAATGCAATAGGATTAGAAGGAACACGCAGGCCAATAGTCTTACGTTTTTCATTCATCAAACGACGCGGCACTTCTTTTGTCGCCTGTAAAATAAAAGTGTAATTACCTGGTGTGTTATTTTTGATCAACCTGAACGCCTGATTATCTACATGGGCATAAGTGGCTATTTCAGACAAATCGCGACACATCAACGTAAAATTGTGGCGTCCTTCCAACTGACGAATACGGCATATACGGGTCATAGCATCCTTATTTTCAAGGCAACAACCGATGGCGTAACCTGAATCAGTAGGATAGATGACAACTCCGCCCTTTTTCAGTGCATCCACACTCTGGTCAATAAGACGAGATTGTGGATTGTCAGGGTGGATATAAAAAAACTGGCTCATACAATAACCTCTATACTTCTATGTAGTCCCAAGCCGTGACCAGTCGTGCCATATCGGTACAACATCACCAGGTAACCACAAATTGCGCCCAAGTTCTATCCATGAACAAGGTTGGTGAAAATCCGATCCTAATGATACTTTCAACCCATATTCTCTTGCCAGTTGACCAAGTTGTTGTCTTTCATTAGGGGCTTGCTGGCACTGTGCAACTTCCATTGCATCACCACCATGGTGTTTAAACCAAACAATTAGCCGTTTTAGCCACTTCATCGACAAATTATACCTGCCAGGATGGGCAATCACGGCTTGTCCCCCTGCCTGATGAATGGTTTCAATAGCCTGCTCAATGGTACACCATTGCGGTGGGACATAACCGGTTTTTCCCCTTACCAGATATTTTTTAAATACTTTCGGGATAGTCGGTTCAACGCCCGCTTCTACCAGATAACGGGCAAAATGGCCACGCGTGACTTGTCCACCATTGGCTAATCTAGATGCACCTTCCCAAGCATCGGTAATGCCTGCTTTAGCTAATCGTTGCCCCATTTCAATACCACGCTGTTTCCTCAAATCAACCTGATTTGCTAAAAACTTCCTTAAGGAAAGAGAATTGATATCAATATTTAAGCCAACGATATGAATTTCCAGATTTTGCCATAATGTCGAAATTTCAACGCCGGAGATTAACGTTAATGGCAAATTATTTTGCTGAATATGGTTTAAAGCCGACGGAATACCGTCCGTTGTATCATGATCAGTGATTGCCAGCACATCAATGCCCATGGCAATGGCTCTATCCACGAGCTGCTCAGGTAACAAAACGCCATCTGAAGCGGTTGTATGGCTATGCAAATCATAGCGTTTTGTCATTTCACTGGCGGCTTCAATCATTGTTTTTTACCTGTTTTTTGGGTGGAGAAACAAAGGCACTATCTATCAAATGATATGAAGCGCAAGGCGGCAATGATAACACATGAGTGAAGTTTAAGGGGCGAGTTTGTTGAAGCTAATGATAATGAATATGGATTACAGACATAAAAAAAGCATTGACAAGCAAATCGCGAACCAGTTTACTAGTACACAGGTTAGTTAAAATTCTCTTTAGAAAAATTTATTAAAAACCATTAAACAGATAAGGCACTCGACATGAGCGTATTTATGCAAGCTAAGCAATCAAGGCGTTGGTGGCACAACTTCCCAGTCAGGGCGGTTGGCTCGCGCACATAAGTATAGATACGCAAGTGCCAAAACCCGCCCTAAAAGGCGGGTTTTTTTATGAATGAATAAAGAATTAGAAATGGGGTATGAAGATGACTGGCAAAGAATTTAATATCTCTATAAATCAGGTGGATACTTTCTATCAAACAGATCCAACATTGATTTTTCATCAACTTTGTAATAATCGCCCAGCAACGTTATTGCTGGATTCTGCTGAAATTCACAGTAAAAAGAATCTCAAAAGCATTTTGATCATTGATAGCGCTATGCGCATTACTGCCAATGAACGTCAAGTTACTTTTGAAGCACTCACTGAAAATGGTCAAAACCTGATCCCGATACTCGCTAATTTACTTTCAGACAAAGCCCAATTAGATATAGAACCAAAGGTTATGCACGCGCAGTTCCCTGCTATTGAGCACAATTTGGACGAAGACAGCCGGCTAAAATCCGATTCCGTTTTTGACGCATTGCGTGCCCTGACAGCATTAGCATCCTTCTCAGAATCTCCCGATGCCATTTTTGTTGGTGGATTATTTGCTTACGATCTAGTCGCTGGATTTGAACCATTACCTACAGTAAAAAATCACCAACGCTGCCCTGATTTCTGTTTTTATCTCGCAGAGACGTTATTAGTGATCGATCATCAAGATAAACATTCACGTCTGCAAATTTCATTGTTTGGCGAATCCGATTCGGAAAAAAAACGTCTTAAAGCACGTTTAGCCACCTTAGTTTCAACTATTTCAACCCCACTTCAGCCACTTTTGCCTGTCACACTGCCCGATATAACTGTTGGCTGTAATCAAAGCGATGAGCAATACGCGAATATCGTGCACCAATTACAGCAATTTATCCGTCAGGGGGATGTTTTTCAGGTAGTTCCATCACGTCGTTTCACCTTGCCATGTCCTTCTCCGCTGAATGCTTATCATGTATTGAAAAAACAAAATCCAAGCCCTTATATGTTTTTTATGCAAGATCAGGATTTTTGCCTGTTTGGCGCCTCACCAGAAAGTGCTCTTAAATATGATGCCAGCAACCGCCAAATCGAAATTTATCCGATAGCCGGTACTCGACCTCGTGGGCGCGATAACAATGGAGAACTGGATGCTGATCTTGATAGCCGAATTGAGCTGGAAATGCGTATGGATGCTAAAGAGATGTCTGAGCATGTCATGTTAGTTGATTTGGCTCGCAACGATTTAGCCCGTATCTGTGAACCAGGCAGTCGATATGTTGCCGATTTAACCAAAGTCGATCGCTATTCATTTGTTATGCATCTGGTTTCCCGTGTTATCGGTACTCTCCGCCATGATTTAGATGTCTTCCATGCCTATCAAGCCTGTATGAATATGGGCACATTGACGGGAGCCCCTAAAGTTCGGGCTATGCAACTCATCGCAGAACATGAAGGAGAACGGCGTGGCAGTTATGGTGGAGCCGTTGGTTACTTCACTGGCAAGGGGGATTTTGATACCTGCATAGTGATCCGTTCTGCCTATGTGGAAAACGACCAAGCTACTATTCAAGTTGGAGTAGGTGTGGTGCTGGACTCCATTCCTCAGTCAGAAGTCGATGAAACTCACAGTAAAGCCAGAGCTGTTATTCGCGCAATTGCACAAGCACATCATGTGGAGGTGGCATTCTGATGGCTAATATTCTTTTACTCGATAATGTTGACTCCTTCACATACAACCTCGTGGATCAACTGCGTACTCATGGTCACCATGTCGTTGTTTACCGCAATACCGTGTCAGCAGACATTATTATTACCAAACTTAATGAGATGGAATCGCCTCTTTTAATGTTATCTCCTGGTCCAGGGAAACCCTCAGAGGCAGGTTGTATGCCTGAATTACTCAAGCAAGTGATAAGCCAGATCCCAATAATCGGAATTTGTCTTGGACATCAGGCGATTATTGAAGCTTATGGCGGAAAAATCTCTGCTGCTCAGGAAATTCTGCATGGCAAGGCAACACCCGCTATCCATGATGGGAAAGATATGTTTTCCGGCCTGCCAAATCCTTTATCTGTTGCTCGTTACCATTCTCTTGCCGCTGTGCAGGCTCCGGCAGCACTGACTGTCTCTGCTTCATGTGGCGATATCGTGATGGCTGTACGCCATGATGAGCACAAGGTTTGTGGTTTTCAGTTCCATCCCGAATCTATTTTGACTACACGAGGTGCCAAGCTGCTTGAACAAACTCTGGCTTGGGCATTGAGCTGACGATTTAAAGGTTGTGAGTTTAAGGGTATCGAATTAAAGACACTAAACTTGAAGGGATGGGAAAATGCAGTTGATTTTTGACAAATTATTCAGTGCTCAGGCACTGACACAACAAGAAAGCCAACAGTTATTCACTGCCATTATTCATGGTGAGCTGAGCGATATACAACTGGCAGCGATATTAATTAGCCTGAAGCTACGGGGCGAACAACCACAAGAAATTGCGGGCGCAGCCCAGGCGTTCCTGGCAAATGCAGCCCCCTTTCCTCGCCCTGATTACACGTTTTGTGATATCGTCGGCACAGGTGGCGACGGTTCCAATAGCATCAACATTTCAACAGCCAGCGCCTTTATTGCGGCTGCCTGTGGCCTTAAGGTAGCAAAACATGGCAATCGCAGTATTTCCAGTCGGTCTGGATCATCCGATTTATTAGCCGCATTCGGCATTGCATTGGACGCCCAAGCTGAAGAATCACGCAGTGCCTTAGATGAAATTGGCGTCTGTTTTCTGTTCGCTCCTCAATATCACTGTGGATTCCGTCATGCGGTGCAAGTTCGCCAACAACTAAAAACCCGGACATTATTTAATGTGCTTGGCCCGTTGATCAATCCGGCGCGTCCTCCAGTATCTCTCATCGGAGTCTATAGTCCTGAACTAGTTGAACCCATAGCCCACACCTTACATACTTTGGGTTATCAACGTGCTGCCGTTGTACACAGCGGAGGAATGGACGAAGTTGCCTTACATGCACCAACCTATGTTGCAGAACTTAATCACGGTGAAATTAGCCAATATCAGTTAACAGCAACAAATTTTGGTTTGCCAAGCCATCCCATATCTTCACTGAAAGGTGGATCACCTGAAGAAAACCGCCACATGTTGGCAATGTTATTGCAAGGTCATGGAAGCCAAGCCCATGCTCATGCTGTAGCAGCCAATGTGGCTCTGTTAATGAAGATCCACGGGCAAGAAGATTTACGGGAAAATACTCAATTGGCACTCTACACTATTTACAGCGGCCAGGCTTATAAAAAAGTAACAGCATTGGCAGCAAGGACTAGATCATGAAAACCAGCGTATTACAGAAAATTGTTGACGATAAAGCGGCATATCTGATTACCCGTAAGGCAGAACAACCGCTGGAGAGTTTTATTGATGCTGTTGTTCCAAGTCATCGTCGGTTTTATCAGGCATTAACCCATAAGCAAACCGTTTTTATTTTGGAATGCAAAAAGGCATCGCCTTCAAAGGGTTTGATTCGTGAAAATTTCGATCCCGTTCATATTGCTAAAACTTATCAACCTTATGCTGCTGCAATCTCTGTCTTGACCGATGAAAAATACTTTCAGGGCAGTTATGATTTTCTGGCAATGGTCAGTTCTGCTGTACATCAACCTGTTTTGTGCAAAGATTTTATTATTGATGCCTATCAGATTTACCTCGCCCGTTATTATCAGGCTGATGCTATTTTACTTATGCTTTCCGTCCTTGATGATGATACGTATCGTCAATTGTCTGCATTGGCACACAGTCTTGCGATGGGTGTACTGACTGAAGTCAGCAATGAGGATGAGCGGCAACGGGCAATTAAATTAGGAGCAAAAGTTATTGGTATCAATAATCGGGATCTCCGTGATTTATCCATTGATTTAGAGCGAACCCGTAAACTGTCTGTTGGTTTACCTGAAGACACTATCGTCATCAGCGAATCCGGTATCCACCAGCATCGCCAGGTGCGGGAATTAAGTCAATTTGCCGATGGTTTTCTTATTGGTAGTGCTTTAATGGCACAACAAAATTTAGATCTCGCTTTACGCCGCCTGATTTTGGGTGATAACAAAGTTTGTGGCCTGACTCGCCCACAGGATGCGAAAGTTGCATTGCAAATGGGTGCCGTTTACGGTGGTTTAATTTTTGCCGAAAAATCACCGCGCAAAATCAGCCTGCAAAAAGCGCAACAAATTATCAATGAAGCCCCTCTTCTATATGTTGGCGTGTTTCAAAATCAAGCCATTGATTTTGTCAGTAATATCGCCCGTAAGCTTTCGCTCACCGCAGTTCAACTGCACGGAGATGAAGATGAAAACTACATTAACACCCTACGCTCGGTACTACCTGAACATTGTGAAATTTGGAAAGCCATCAATATGTCTAATGCTGTAGAAGTTTCCGCAATACCTCATGTTGATCACTTATTGTTGGATAACGGAGCAGGAGGAACAGGAAAATCCTTTGACTGGCAGTTAATCAACCCATTAATTCAACATAACAGTTTTCTGGCTGGTGGCCTGAATGCTGAAAACTGTCAACTGGCAGCAACATTTGGCTGTTATGGACTGGATTTTAATTCAGGAGTTGAAGTGTCTCCGGGTATCAAAAGCAACCAGAAAATCAAGCAGGTATTTCAACAATTGCGCTGTTATCACTAATTTTCAGATAGAAATGGATGAGTAGAACAATGAGTAAATTAAATCCTTATTTTGGCGACTTTGGTGGGCAATTCGTGCCACAAATTTTGATCCCCGCGCTTAACCAATTAGAAGAAGCCTTTACTGAAGCACAGAGAGATCCTGAATTTCAGCATACATTTCAGGATCTCTTGAAAAACTATGCTGGCAGACCCACTGCCTTAACGCTGTGTCAAAACCTGACCAAAGGGACAAAAACACGTTTGTACCTGAAACGTGAAGATTTGCTCCACGGCGGTGCTCACAAAACCAATCAGGTTTTAGGACAAGCATTGTTGGCAAAACGCATGGGAAAGCATGAAATCATTGCTGAAACAGGTGCTGGTCAACATGGCGTCGCAACTGCCCTGGCTTGTGCGCTATTGGGGCTGAGATGCCGCATTTATATGGGAGCAAAAGATATTGAACGCCAATCACCCAATGTTTTTCGCATGCGTTTGATGGGTGCAGAGGTGATCCCTGTCCACAGCGGCTCGGCAACCTTGAAAGATGCTTGTAACGAAGCAATGCGTGACTGGTCAGGTTGCTATGAAAAAGCACACTATCTATTGGGTACTGCCGCTGGCCCTCACCCATATCCGACAATGGTACGAGAATTCCAACGTATGATTGGCGAAGAAGCCAAAGCGCAAATTCTGGAAAAAGAGGGCCGTCTGCCTGATGCCGTTATCGCCTGTATTGGTGGTGGTTCAAATGCCATCGGTTTGTTTGCAGAATTTATTCCAGAAAATGATGTCCGTTTGATCGGTGTCGAACCTGCGGGGCATGGTATTGAAACTGGAAAGCATGGTGCCCCACTGAAACACGGAAAATTGGGAATTTACTTTGGCATGAAAGCGCCAATTATGCAGACAGATGACGGGCAGATTGAAGAATCTTATTCTATTTCGGCGGGTCTGGATTTTCCTTCCGTTGGCCCACAACACGCTTATTTAAATAGCATCGGCAGAGCCGATTATGTTTCAATCACTGATAATGAAGCCCTGGATGCCTTCCAAAAACTCTCACGTAATGAAGGTATTATTCCGGCATTAGAATCCTCTCATGCGTTGGCTTATGCCTTGAAAATGATCCACGAAGCTCCAGATAAAGAACAATTATTAATTGTCAATTTATCTGGCCGTGGTGACAAAGACATCTTTACCGTTCACGATATTTTAAAATCCAGGGGGGAAATCTGATGGGACGTTACGAACAACTTTTTAAAAAGCTGCAAAACCAAAATCAAGGCGCTTTTGTTCCTTTTGTCACCCTTGGCGATCCTGATCCTGAACTATCGTTGGAAATTATTGATACTTTAATTGCAGGTGGTGCTGATGCGCTTGAATTGGGTATTCCGTTCTCAGATCCCCTTGCTGACGGCCCAACTATCCAAAATGCCAATTTGCGGGCGTTATCATCCAAGGTCACTCCCACAGTATGTTTCGACCTGCTAACTAAAATTCGGGCTAAACACCCTGATATCCCCATTGGCCTGTTGGTTTACGCTAATCTCGTCTTTCACAATGGAATTGATGAGTTTTACCATCGCTGCAAAAATGCGGGTGTCGATTCCGTACTTGTCGCTGATGTGCCATTATCCGAATCATCGCCTTTCCGTTCAGTCGCCATCAAGCATAATATTGCCCCGATCTTTATTTGCCCCCCTAATGCAGATGATGATTTACTACGTGAAATTGCCTCATTTGGACGGGGATATACCTATCTGCTATCAAGAGCGGGAGTAACGGGTAGTGAAAATCGCGCTACACAGCCACTTAATCATATTGTCAACAAGCTCAAAGAATATCATGCAGCCCCTGCTCTACAAGGTTTTGGCATTTCAGAACCAGAACAGGTGATGAGCGCTCTCAATGGCGGGGCGGCGGGGGCAATTTCGGGTTCAGCCATTGTAAAAATCATTGAAGATAACTTGCATCACCCCAAAATCATGCTGGAAAAATTAATAAATTTCGTTCGTGCCATGAAAAACGCGACACAGTTATAAGCACGCTATCAAAAAATGGGGCAATTACGCCCCATTGGTTCTCTCTTATGTCAAAGTCAAACAAACACGTAGCTTTAGTTAGAAACTATAACCAACACCGAACATAAAGACCCACGGATCAAGACGAGTTTTATATTTTTGATCTGCATCACCCACTTTGAATTTCACATCAGTTTCAATATTCATCCACCAAAGCGAAGTATTCAGCATCCAGTTTTTGTTCAGTTGATAATCCAGGCCAACCTGCCCAGCGATACCCCAAGAATCTTTCAGATCCAGGCTATTTAATTTAGCGCTCTTTACAGTTTCATTATTAGTAAATTTTTCGCTAAAGAATGTAGTGTAGTTAACACCAATTCCAACATAAGGACGAAATTCATTTTCTGAAGAGCCAAAATAATATTGTGCCATTAGCGTTGGTGGTAAATGTTTAACTTCAGCGATTTCACCCGCTTTCGGTAAACTGACTTTATGCTGAAATGGTGTTGCTGCCAATAACTCGATACCAATATTATCAGTAATCATGTAACCAAAAGTTAAACCCAACTGAGTATTATTATTGACACCAAAAGATCCCAATCCTAATACATTATCAGAACCCGCATGCGGCCTTACCGTTGCTGTACCTGTACGAAACAGGAAATCACCTGCTTCATGGGCAAAAGTCAATGACGGGGCTAACGTAGCAGCAGCCAATACAAGCGCAGAAATCTTCTTCATTATCCATCCCATTTATGTGGTTTTAAAACAGTCCGAAATATACCCGTTTGTTTACTATTGTGATCTAAGACAGATCACATATTTTAAATATTTTTGGCGAAGTAAAGTATTTACTGTTTTATTATTTCATTTATTGGATATTTTAAATTGATCCAAATCAAGATTCTCTGTGTATTAATTTTAATCCCACCCATGATTTATATCCTTAAGTCAACTTTTGAATGAATAACAATAAATAATAATATATTAAGAGCCTTTATTTAATATTCCAGTTTCTCATAAATTTATTAACACAAAGTTAATGACATGATCATTTTTATAAAATCTACCATGAAGGGGCTTGGCAAAGAAAAATGCTTACCCCCACAGCCTCAAGATACAGGATCAAGCACTGGAGTAAATCTTAGGTATCCAATAATCCTCCCAACAAGGTACAATTGTGTCCTATTGTTGTTTTATTTGATAGGAGCCACTTTCATGCCCATCACGGCAAATACCCTGTATCGTGACAGCATCAACTTTTTGAAGAATCAATGGTTGAATATTGTCATCCTCTCTGTCTTGGCCGCGTTGGTGACAACACTGCTGGGGCATTTACTTATGCCGAATGATGAACAGCTCAATTTATTAGCTGAATTGCAAAATATAGTCAAAGAGTCAGGCAATACCGGGATCCAACGTTTCGTGATGCAATTAACACCAGATGAGCAGTTCATGTTAATGCGCACAATGTTTGGAGTTTTATTTACCAATATATTTGGTAATACCCTATTAACAGCCAGTACGCTGGTACTCATTAATGCCATCTCTAACGGTCAAAAAGCGAATGCTATTCATGCCAGTACATTATCAATAACACGATTACCTAATATGTTCTTGCTAATGTTTATCTGTACCCTGTTGGTTCAAATCGGCTACGCTTTAATGATCTTGCCAGGTGTACTGTTTTCTATTGCGTTCTCGCTGGCCCCTATTTTCTTGTTTGAAAAAGGCAAAAGTGTTTTTGCAGCTATGCAAAATAGTTGGAAGTTGGCATTTGGTCATATGCGCTTGTTGATCCCAGCGATACTGTTATGGCTTGTCGCCAAGTTAGTCCTGGCTCTTGTATTGACAAAAATGCCCGATATTCTGCTATCAGTGCTGGATAATTTCTTATCATCCCTGTTACTGATTTACCTATTCCGCTTGTATATGTTGGTCAGACCACAAAATAAAACCATAAACGGTATCTAATAATCACTTAATAATCAGTAGTTAAAAGAGTTCACCTCACTGTAATGCAGCGAGGTGAACTGGCGGGAAATGAAACACAGTTACTTTTCCTGCTTTTCCTCTACTTGCTGCTTACTTTGGATTAAACGAATAGCAAAATAGAGATCCGGCACAACGATCAAATCTTCATCGCTGCGACTCAGTTTGTTCTGTTTAATCCAGCGATTCAGCTCTGTTCTGCGCCCTGCCAAGACTAATGTCACACCTTGTTCTTTTAATTCTGTGATTAACTCATCCAATACGGCAAAAACACTGACATCATCGTAGGTAAAACTGACCGTCGCATCGACCACTAACCACACAGGCATATTTGCAGCACTGTTCACATGCTGTAAGACCCGTTTTTTGAAATATCCGACGTTAAAATAGGTGAGAGGAGAGTTAAAGCGGTACATCATAATACCATCAAAAGGTTTGATATCATTATGCTTATGGATAGAACGAACCATACCTTGGTCATTCACACCCAGCAACTGATCCGAAGGCCGAAAAACTATCCGCAAAAATTGCAATAATCCCAATAAAACAGCAAAACCGATACCATCGATCACTCCCACCAGCAAAACGGCGATTAACGTAAAAATTGACAGAGTAAAAGCCTGGCGATTACGTTTTCGATAAGACCAAAGATTTTTTAAACTCAATAAAGACCAGGTGGAAAAGATTAAAACAATACCCAGCGATGACAGCGGGATATACACCAGAAATTCTGTCATAAACAGCAATACCAGCAAGATGGCACAAGCCGCTATAACCGACACTATTTGCGTTTTACCACCAAGCGCATCATTAACCGCAGTACGACTACCGGCAGCACTAACAGCAAAACCTTGTGATAATGACGAAGCAATATTGGCGATCCCCAATGCCCTAAGTTCTAGATCTACATCGACTTGATAGCCATTTTTACTGGCAAAACTACGAGCCGTCATCATAAAACTGACGAAACTGATCAGCGCCAAGTTAATGGAAGGAACAACTAAATCACGTATGATACCGGGTTCAAATTCGGGTACAGGAACAATAGGCAAACCGCTCCCCATACTACCCACAATCTGAATACCAAATTGGCTGAGTTCAAATTGCCAACTGATATAAGTCGATATCACCATTGCCACCAGTGGCGCAGGCCAACTCGGACGGAAGAAATGTACACTAAGCAGTACCAGCAGCGTCATTACTGACATCCCTACCGTCGGCCAGTGAGATTCTAATAATTTACGGGGAAGTGCAATCAATCGTTCAATCAATTCCACAGGTAACCCAGACAGCCCAAAAACTTTAGCCAACTGATCAGCCATAATGGTAATCGCAACGCCGTTAATAAAGCCTTTCAAAATGGGACGAGATATAAAATCAGCAAAGGCGCCCAGCCGAAAATGGCTAGCCAAAATACACCAAAATCCTGTCATGAACGTCATCACTATGGCAAGTTGCCAACGAACATGCTCATTCCCCAATGCCAGCGGTGTAACAGCAGCAGCAATAACAGCACAAGTTGCAGCATCTGGCCCAACAATCAACTGCCGCGAAGTACCGAACAGTGCATAGGCAAGCATCGGTAAAATACAGGCATATAAACCAATAATGGCGCTAATTCCCATTAATTCAGCATAAGCAATTGCAACGGGCAGCGCTACTGCGGCAACAGAGAGACCCGATCGCATATCATGACTGAAATATTCTCTACGATAATGATAAATATTTCTCAAGCCTGGCATCCAGCGATGTAATCTTTCCCACAACATAGCTTTTATATCCTTTGGTGAAAATGGAACCTAATTATAATGCGTTGCTAAATGGAAACTCACAAACTTCCCCTCTCCCACACTTAGCTCGTCGTTCATTGTGATAACATTACCCAAACAAATGAAAAATGTTTTTACCTGATAAATAAACCATTTCATTGAGATCTGATACACTTTGGCTCAAATTCAAAAACATGCCATCATTGACTTCACAATGGGTTCAATTTATGAAACAACTTTTAGATTTTTTGCCACTCGTCGTTTTCTTCGTCGTCTACAAAATGTACGACATTTTTTATGCATCTGGCGCTTTGATTGCAGCAACAGGATTAGCTGTTGTTATTACTTATCTAATTTATCGTAGAGTTGAGAAATCCTCCTTAATTACATTTGTTATGGTTGCGGTTTTCGGCACTCTGACCCTAACCTTTCACAGTGATTTATTTATCAAATGGAAAGTGACTGTAATTTATGCCATTTTTGCTGTGGTTCTACTTATCAGCCAATGGGTGATGAAAAAACCGTTAATTCAACGGATGCTAGGCAAGGAGTTGAATTTACCTGATTTTGTCTGGAACAAACTAAATATGGCTTGGGCTATCTTCTTTATCGCCTGCGCATTAGCAAATATTTATGTCGCTTTCTGGCTACCCCAGGATGTTTGGGTAAACTTTAAAGTGTTCGGGTTAACAGCATTGACACTAGTCTTTACTGTATTGAGTGTGGTATATATCTACCGTCATCTGCCTCGCGAACAAAAATAATATAATGACCTTTAATGGATACCTGCCGATGCAGCGGCAGGTATTGTTGTATTCACCAAATAAAGCAAATTTTCTAATGACACAACAACAATGCTTACCAAACGGAGAATTGGTTCTCCGTACACTGGCCATGCCTGCTGATACTAATGCCAATGGGGATATTTTCGGTGGCTGGCTGATGTCTCAAATGGATATTGGCGGTGCAATTCTGGCAAAAGAGATTGCCCTGGGGCGCGTAGTAACAGTTAGCGTAAATGGCATCAGTTTTCTGAAACCGGTTGCGGTAGGTGATGTCGTATGCTGCTATGCCCGTTGTCTCAAAACGGGAAATTCATCTATCACGATTCATATTGAGGTATGGGTGAAAAAAGTGGCTTCTGAGCCAGTCGGTCAGCGTTACCGGGCAACAGAAGCCGTTTTCACGTATGTAGCCGTTGATGAAAATAATGCTTCCCGTCCTTTGCCTGAGGATAAAAGACACTTTAAATTGGAAAGCAGTCACACTTAAAATAATATAGGGCAGATTTCTGCCCTATAACATAAGGTATAATCCCGCATCTAAACCTGCACCATTCAGGAATTAAAGGAGATCAGTAAGTTATTCAGCTTCCACCAATGGTGTTTATTGAGAATATCAATGGGTTACTTCCACCCACTATAACAACCAGAATAGAGTAACGAATGTTTATAGTTGAATAAATTGGTTGAAGTTGTATGGGAAGAGTGAGATAGAATCTCTCAACTGTAGAATATCTCCTAGACGATACACCTGAGTATATGGTAAAGAATAAAATAGTGTAATGATCTTAAGCTAAGGGATGAAAATGTCTAAAGAAACGAGAAGAAAAGTAATCCATTATAAAAGAGCAGTTATACAAAACTGTAAGTTAACTTTACAAGAAATCATTGAATCAATCATTTCAGAAAATGGATCTGCTTATAAAGTTTCTTCAAGGAGGGAAAAAATAACACCATCAGATCCAAACAGTGGATATAGACTTATTAATAAAAGTAAGAATTATAAAACCGTGCTATTCGGTCAGTTAATTCTCTTTGAACAAGGTAAAAGCCAAGCATTAATGACTATTGATGATGATGTTAGTCATTATGACATCAATGCAATAACATCACAGCAAATAAAATTAGAATCTGATGAACCTATATCTAACAAACGAAAAGAGAAGATAAAAAGGGAATTTGTTGATTCAATACTATATTTTGGGGTTTTCAAAAATCACTTTATGGTTGCACAATCAAATTCCTTAAAAATTAAAGATATAGAAAACCATTTAAATTGGTTAATAAGAAATTTCACTGATTTGTTGAATGACACTAACTTTCTTGTTCTTCAAGATAAACCGACAGAAGAAACTATTAAAAAAATAGAAAACTCTCCCGTAAAGAAAATAAGTCTGGGCAGTGTGCCTCTAACATCAAAACTTCCTGAAGTTCAAATTATAGTTGAAAATAAAACCGAATCGCCGGTGACAAGCCTAAAGAAAATTAAGAAATTGAAATTTATGCCAATTGGGAAAGGTGGCGATATCATAAAAGCTGCATTTGGTGAAGCTTGGTTTGATGATTTAAAACTTGAAGATGCTCTTGATGAAGCTAACTTACAAGTAAATATTGAAATTACTTATTTTAGAAAAACGACAAGGTCAGGACAGAAAGTATTAGATGCACTTGCAACATCGCTTAGGAATTTAGATGATGATGATATTAAAATTGAATTAAATGGATTAGGAACAATTACAGGCAAAGAATTACGGTTATCATCATCTCTAAATATACAATTCAACAATGGATTGATTGATGAAAATCATTTATACTTAGAAATGCACAAGTGGCTGATTTCTAAAATTCAGGCTGGAGAAATTGAAATCAAAAATTAATATAGTTAAGAGAGGGCTATAATGAAAACAATAACTCTTATTACAACTATTATTGTTGCTTTCTTCCTAGGGTTTTTGTTGATGTATTTTTTAACTAAAATGGCTAACTTAAATTCATCATCTACCCCCTGGATTTTAGTTACATTGTTATTATTTCCATCTAATTACTGCATTCAAGCCAGATGGAAAATAACCGAATCAAATGAGTACACTGCATTAACAAGAAATGAATTAAGAAGACTTGAACGTATAATAAATATGAAGAAACTTAGACTTACAACTTTAATAGGATTTTATATATTTTCAGCAACAGTAATAGTATTTATTTTTGTATTAATAGATAATTCACCAGAGCATTTCGAATACCTCATTTCTCTTTGTTGTGGATTGGTTTTTTCTTCATTATCATCGTTCATATATATAAAATCAGTAATGGATGAAACTCAAAGATTCAAAAGCATAATGTTACACAGAGCCGAAGAAGATAAAAAAACAAATGAACTATTAGAATCGTTAAAAAAAGATTAATTCTGTTCTGAGCCGTTCAGTTTAGGGATGTCCGTATCGATTGCAATCATGATGGCAATATAGGCTCGATAGGAATGGGTAGCATACGTTACTCCTTTAACTACCCAAGGAAATGGGTAAAGAAATATTTGCTTTGGTTTCAAAGAGCAATTCATTATTAAGAGTTATTCGCTTGTTATTAGGGAAAAATAAGTTTATTTTTTGCACATCGTTAAAGCAATATTACTTAAAGATAAGTAAATGTTAAATATGGAGAATAATAAAGTGAAAAAACTCATTCTTCTTGGCCTAGTGGCGGGCATGCATGAGAGTATGCCAAATGCCTCATCTGACGATCACGCCGCCAAACTGTTTATAATAATAACATCGAGCAGGACGGCCGGAATGCGCCGTCCTCTCATCACTCACCACACTAGTTTTAGAATATGTCAATTTAGTAAATTAGGATTGTGAAATACCCGTCGTTTTAAACTCGATAGTCGTTATATGTCCGGTAGCAGGAATTTTTTCATAACGCCATTTTCTCATCGCTTTTTTTACTTCACGTTCAAAGACATTTTTCGGATTAGCAGAAATAATTTCAATATTCTTAACTCGACCGTTTTCGTCAATATCAAATTTTACCTTTACCGTTCCCTCAGTCCCCAACTGTTGTGCTCTGGATGGGTAAGCGGGATCTGGCCTATTCAATGCCTTTGGTCCGCCTTGTAACCCAACTTTTTCACTAATAGTATGATGTTCAGGTTTTTGATCATCCAAATTTTTTGCCGTCTGAGGCTCCTGATCAGAAATAGGTTTCAGCGGTTGTTCTGAAGCTTTTTCTGTCTTCTTCTCTTTTGGCTTAACTTCTTTTTTGACAATTTTTCTCTTTTCAGGTTTAGGCTTAGGCAGAGCAATTTCTGCAATAGGTTCAGGCTCAGGAAGTGATTCAGGCACGGCAGGTTTAGAAACAGGTGCCTCTTCAGCAGCCAACTGGATCATGGCAACAGACATAAGTGTAACTTCTGCCTGTTTTCCTGGTTTAATGGCATGGAAGAGTGCCGCAGCAATAGAAATATGTAAACAAATGGAAAATAGTATCGGCCAATGTATCCAACGCATAAGAGAATTCTTGCTTAACAGCATGATAGTCAGTTTTCAGATAGGTATTAGTTTAAATGCAAATGACTATCATATTCAATAAAGATTCAAAAACATCTATCTTTAACTTGTATCTGTGGCCGCGGTGTTCGTTACAGCATATTTTGAACTACCATCCAAAACAGCGCTGTTACCAACCACTGTGAACGGGTTTGCCACGGATCTATCCATCAATTTAAGGGATTAAAATTAAATCCACTCTATGTTTTGGATAAATAGAATCGATCTGCGGCGCTTATAGGCATCTGCCTTACGCAATGCATATATTCGTAAATTACGACGTGACTGCCCTTCTAACCAACGACGGCGACGACAGATACTTTGGCGGAGCATTCTCCACCGCCCGACTTCTCTTCTACTGTGTTTCATAAATATTCCAGGATAGCTCTCTCATTAAATGAATAACCATTATTCTTAATCCTCACCATTCGCGATGTCAACCAATCACCAATCTACTTCATGGTTCTGGCATAATGGTAAATTGTTCTAAATAATCAGATTAATAACCATGATCAGCCATTCATAATTTATTCGTATCAAATTGCACATATTGCATGCATTTCATGAAGTCAAAGTAGTCGTTATAAGTAGCTAAATAGTAATGGTATTTATCTAATTATCGCTTTTTTGCTAAAATTGCTCTCTGTTCAATTAATGATATTATGTTGATGGTTTGCCCAAATTTCTAAAAACTTGCGGTAATGACCACATAAAATACCTAAATAAATAGGATTGATTGCCACGTATGACAACTTTCTACTCTGTACTGAGCTGGCTGGCGATTTTCTTCTACTGGCTGGTTATTGCCGGTATCACTATTCGAGTTTTGATGAAACGTCGTCCTGTGACATCAGCAATGACGTGGTTACTCATCATTTACATTCTTCCTTTAGTCGGCATCGTTGCTTATTTATCATTCGGTGAATTGCATCTTGGTAAACGCAGGGTTGAGCAAGCCAGACAAATGCGTTCCTCTGTCGCCAAATGGTTAGCCGAGTTAAGAAATTCCCCTCAAATTTTTGCCGATGAAAACAGTGAAGTTGCTACTCCGCTGTTTCAACTGTGTGAGCATAGACAAAAAATCAAAGGTGTCAAAGGCAATAAAATGCAACTCATGACATCTTATGATAACTCACTAAAAGCGATTGTTCAGGATATTGAAAACGCCAAATATAATATCGAAATGGTGTTCTATATATGGCAATCCGGAGGGCTCGTTGATCAGGTCACAGATGCCCTGATGCAAGCTGCCAAACGCGGTGTTAAATGTCGAATCATGGTGGATTCGGCAGGAAGCTGGCAATTTTTCCGCAGCCCTTATCCTGATATTATGCGAAAGGCTGGTATTGAATTTGTCGAATCGTTAAAAGTTAATATTTTCCGTTTATTCTTGCGTCGCATGGACTTACGCCAGCATAGAAAAATTATTCTGATCGATAATCATATTTCATACACCGGCAGCATGAATATGGTTGACCCTCGTTTTTTTAAACAAGATGCTGGAGTCGGTCAATGGGTCGATATCATGGTGAGAATGGAAGGCCCTGTTACGACAACACTGGGGATCATTTACGCTTTTGACTGGGAAATGGAAACAGGACAGCGCCATCTCCCTCCTCCGCCTGACGGTGTCACCATGCCTTTTGAACAAACCAGTGGTCATATAGCTCAAGTTATTGCTTCCGGGCCAGGATTCCCTGATGAATTGATCCAACAATCCTTGATGACTGCCATTTTTGCTACCCGCAAACAACTTATTCTTACTACCCCATATTTTGTTCCCAGCGATGATTTAATGCATGCGATTTGCACTGCGGCTATGCGTGGTGTTGATGTCAGCATCATCGTGCCAAGACAAAATAACTCATTTCTTGTTCGTTGGGCCAGCCGTGCGTTTTTTTCGGAATTGCTGGAAGCCGGTGTGAAAATTTATCAATTTGAAGATGGTTTGTTACACACCAAGAGTGTTTTAGTCGATGGGCAGCTCAGTATGGTTGGTTCGGTCAATTTAGATATGCGCAGTTTGTGGCTGAATTTTGAAATTACAGTGGTCATTGATGATGAACACTTTGGTAATGATTTAACACTGGTTCAACAAGACTATATTATGCGTTCAACATTGCTTGAAAACAATAAATGGGAAAAACGTCCTGTGTGGCATCGTATCCTTGAACGGGTCTGTTACTTTTTCAGCCCTCTTTTATAATTCAGGATAGGAAACAGAGTGACCAGTCATTTTCTCAATACGAATCGTTTCATCATGAATAAAAGTATTCATTCAATACAGAACATGTTTTAATTTCATCTTGTGATTAATCTCGGATCTTGCATCATGGAAAATCAACCAACACATTCTATGCAATTAGACTTAAATAACCGCATGAGTGAAGATGAAGCGCTTGAAAAAGCTTATGATATCTTTTTGGAACAAGCGCTTTCTAATCTCGATCCGGCTGACAGCCTATTGTTTAATTTGCAATTTGAAGAACGGGGCGGTGTTGAATTAGTAGAACCTTCAGGAGTCTGGCTTGAACATGTTGATTTTGATTTGGACCCAGACTTTTTTTCAGAAGTCATTATTGGCTTGGCTGAATCAGATGATGCCGAAATTGATGATATCTTTGCCCGCGTCTTGTTTTGCCGGGAAAAATCTCACCCCATCTGCCATATCCTGTGGAAGAAATAGCGCCCCTTTCCAATCTATCTCCCTGACCGATATAAAAATGCCCTTATTGTGAGGGCATTGAGTGTAAATATGTGACAGTGTCACATGGATGAACACCATTAATTAGAGTGGATCAACCTTGAGACATGACACCGCATGTTTAAAGCTACCCTCAAGCAACGGCCGAGTCTTAGCACATTCAGCATCGGCCATTGGGCAACGAGTACGAAATACACATCCAGACGGGGGATTAATCGGTGAAGGCAGTTCTCCCTCCAGCAACTCAATATGTTTATTACGCTCTTTATCGGGATCAGGGATCGGCACCGCCGACATAAGTGCCCTCGTATATGGATGCAATGGATTATGGTAAACCTCATCATAAGTGCCTAATTCTACTGCATTGCCTAAATACATCACCAATACGCGGTCTGATATATGTTTCACTATTGATAAGTCATGAGCAATAAATATCAGGGAAAGTCCCATCTCCCGCTGTAATTCCTGCAACAAGTTAACGACCTGAGCCTGAATGGAAACATCCAGTGCTGAAACCGGCTCATCACAAATAACTAATTTCGGTTCCAGAATCAAAGCACGGGCAATGCCAATACGCTGGCACTGGCCTCCAGAGAATTCGTGAGGATAACGGTTTATCAGGTTAGGCAATAACCCTACCCGCATCATCATCTTTTGCACTTTTTCTTTTACTTCCCCGTCTTTCATTTTGGGATGATACGTTCTCAATGGCTCCGCAATAATATCACCAATCGTCATACGCGGATTCAGCGATGCCAAAGGATCCTGGAAAATCATCTGGATATCATTGCGAATATCCCGCCACTGCCTGTCATTCATATCCAGCAAATTTTGACCAAGCCAGGTGACGGCACCGCCAGACGCTTTCACCAAGCCAATAACAGCTCTGGCAAGGGTTGATTTTCCGCAGCCAGATTCTCCCACCACGCCCAGTGTTTCGCCTTCATATAACCTTAAGGTCACACCATCAACCGCTTTTAAGGTTTTTGCCGGCTGCCAGAACCACTGTTTCCCATCTTTAATATCAAAATAAACTTTGAGATCGTCAACTTCCAATAAGACACGTTTTTCAGTTATGGCGCTCATACTAATTCCTCCTGGCGTTTAAAGCAGGCACGCAAGCGCCCAAAACCAAATTTCTCTAACTGTGGATCTTCACGAGCACAACGCTCAGAAGCAAATTGACAACGTGGCCGGAATGGGCATCCTTTTGGCAAACGCAATAAGTTAGGAGGATTACCTTGAATCGTTTCCAATGACTCCTCATCACCATCCAGACGGGGAACTGCATTCAATAACCCGATAGAATATGGGTGGGTAGGCTGATAAAATACGTCACGCGCCGTACCATATTCCATCGTTCTCCCTGCATACATCACTAATACTTTGTCACAAATGCCAGCAACCACGCCCAAATCATGGGTAATCATAATGATGGCAGTGTTAAACTCTTTTTTTAGTTCGTTAAGCAACGTCATGATCTGCGCCTGAACAGTGACGTCCAATGCCGTTGTCGGTTCATCGGCAATCAACAATTTAGGCTGACACAATAACGCCATCGCAATCATGACCCGTTGACGCATACCACCAGAAAATTCATGAGGGTACATTTTCATACGCTTACGAGCCTCTGGCATCTTGACGGCATCCAGCATACGAATGGATTCCTCAAAAGCCTCGCTTTTACTCATACGCTTGTGCAGCATTAATACTTCAGTTAATTGATCACCCACTCGCATATAAGGGTTAAGCGAAGTCATGGGATCTTGAAATATCATTGAGATCTCTTCTGCCCGCATCCGGTTTAGCTCTTTTTCTTTCAGGTTGAGGATCTCTCGCCCATTGAAATTAGCAGAACCACTGACAGAGCCATTGCTAGCCAATAACCCCATTAATGCAAATGCCGTCTGCGATTTGCCAGAGCCAGATTCTCCCACAATGCCCAGTGTTTCTCCGGCTTGTAAGTCAAAATTCAATTTATTTACGGCAGTCACATTGCCGTCAGGAGTGCTGAATACGACATTTAGGTCTCTTACCGATAAGAGTGATTCAGCATTTTTCGAAGTTTCTACGCTATTCATAGGCTCTCCTTAACGGTCTTTCGGGTCGAGGGCATCTCGCAGGCCGTCACCAATAAAGTTAAAACAAAACAGGGTCATTACCAGAAAGCCCGCCGGAAATAACAACAACCACGGAGCTACTTCCATTGAGTTAGCACCATCACTTAATAAAGCGCCCCAACTACTGAGAGGTTCCTGAGTTCCCAAACCAAGGAAGCTTAAGAAGGATTCAAACAAGATCATGCTAGGTACAAGTAATGAGGCATAAACCACCACAACACCCAATACGTTTGGTACGATATGGCGCAAAACGATATTACGGGTAGAAACCCCACAAACCAACGCTGCTTCGATGAATTCCTTGCGTTTTAAACTCAATGTCTGACCACGGACGATACGTGCCATGTCCAACCACGACACCATGCCAATTGCAACGAAAATCAACAGGATGTTTTGACCAAAGAAAGTAACCAGAAGGATAACGAAGAACATGAATGGGAAAGAGTTGAGAATTTCCAACAAACGCATCATAACCATGTCAGTTTTGCCACCAAGATAGCCTGACATCGCACCATACAAAGTACCAAATAACACGGCAATTAAAGCTGCGGCAATCCCAACCATCAATGAAATACGTCCTCCAATGGCAACACGTACCAGCAGGTCACGCCCTGATGAATCGGTGCCAAGATAGTGTTTGGATTCAAAATCAGGCGGCATTGTCATCATATTCCAATCTGTATCATCGTAAGCAAATTGGGACAACATCGGGGCTAAGATCACAAATAATGTGATCAGTAATAGAATACATAAACTCGTAATCGCCGCTTTATTATGCATAAAACGGCGACGTGCATCCTGCCACAAACTGCGGCCTTCAATTTCCAGTTGCTCAGAAAAGTTTTCCAGAGCTTCGCTATTTTTTTTATTCAGTAACATTGCGTGCTCCAGTTTTAATAACGAATTTTCGGATCGATGACGGCATACAGCACATCAACGATGGCATTAAACATAATGGTCAAACTCCCCACTAGAATGGTCAAACTGAGTACCAGTGAGTAATCACGGTTTAATGCGCCATTGACAAACAATTGTCCTAAGCCAGGTAAACCGAAAATAGTTTCGATAACCATTGAACCCGTAATGATGCCTACGAACGCAGGTCCTAGGTAAGAGATAACGGGTAATAAGGCAGGTTTTAACGCATGACGGAAAATAATCTTTCGCAATGGCAAACCCTTGGCTCGTGCCGTACGAATAAAATTGGAATGCAAGACTTCTATCATGGAACCGCGGGTAATACGGGATATACTGGCAATATAAGAGAGGGAAAGTGCAACCATTGGCAAGAGCATATATTTAGGTGCTCCACCATTCCAGCCTCCTCCCGGCAACCATTTTAATGTGATGGCAAATATCAACACTAATAAAGGAGCGACCACGAAACTGGGGATCACAACCCCTGTCATGGCAAACCCCATCACCGTATAATCCCATTTGGTATTCTGATTCAATGCTGCAATAACGCCTGCACTGACCCCAAATATGACTGCCATAATAAAAGCAGCAAAGCCCAATTTAGCAGAAACAGGTAGCGCTTCTGCAACCAGATCATTGACACTGTAGTCTTTATATTTGAATGAAGGACCAAAATCCCCTTTGGAAAGCTGGATTAAGTAATTGAAATATTGTTTATAGATAGGATCATTTAGATGATATTTCGCTTCAATATTTGCCATAACCTCTGGCGGTAGCTTCCTCTCCCCTGTAAATGGGCTACCCGGAGCAAGCCGCATCATAAAAAACGAAATAGTAATAAGTATAAAAAGAGTCGGGATCGCCTCTAAGCAGCGACGTAAAATAAATTTTAACATTGCCCGTTCCTACTGTTTAGCCAAACCGTGGCTTTTAATTATTTAACAAGCAGGTGACCCTACTAGATCACCTGCTAATTCCTAATGTTTTATTATGTACAGATCTTTAGTATGCAGGTTTTCCAATGGATCTTTACCGGTATAACCACCTACATAAGGTTTCACTAAACGGGTACTCGCATAGTAAAAAAGAGGAACTATCGCAGAGTCTTTGTCCAATACAGCATTTGCCTTGGCATAGACCTCCGCACGTTCTTCATCTGTTTTGACTTGCAGCGATTGTTTCATCAAGGCATCAAATTCTTTGCTCTTATAGTGAGCGGTGTTATTGCTGCTGTTAGATAACATAGAGTTCAGGAAAGAGGACGCTTCGTTGTAATCCGCACACCACCCTGCACGGGCAATGTCGTAATTACCCTGATGGCGGGAATCAAGAAAAGTTTTCCATTCTTGGTTTTCGAGGGAAACCTCAACACCAATATTCTTTTTCCAAATGGATGCCGCGGCAATGGCTAATTTTTTATGTAGATCAGAAGTGTTATACAAAAGATTAATTTTCAGAGGATGATCTTTGGTAAAACCAGCTTCTGCCAAGAGTTTTTTCGCTTTTTCATTACGCTGCTGCTGATTCAACTTAGCATACCAGTCTGGTTTCTCATCTTTGAAGTCAGCAATAAAGGGGGGAGTATAACCATAGGCAGGTGAGTCTCCCTGATTCTTGACCTTATAAGTTATGATATCGCGATCCATACCTAATTTCAGTGCAGTGCGCACACGGGGATCATCAAATGGTGGTTTCTGGTTATTTATTTCATAATAATAAGTACATAAATATGGGTTTACACGCAACTGTTCGGGAATTTCTTTTTTTAGTTTTTGAAATAGTTCGACTGGTAAGTTGGTATAAGTCATTTCAATTTCGCCAGCGCGATAGCGATTAACATCCGTAACTTCAGACGAAATAGGCAAGAAAGTCACTTGATTAATGACTGTGTTTTTATCGTCCCAATACGTTGGACTGCGTTCGAAAACAAGGCGTTCATTGATCACCCAGCTTTTCAGTTTATAAGCGCCATTACCAACAAAATTCTGTGGTTGTGTCCATCTTTCACCATATTTTTCAATTGTTACTCGATGGACGGGAGATGTTGTCGGGTGAACAAATAATCTGACTAGATAAGGAACTGCTTCACTAAGTGTTAATTGCAATGTATGGTCATCTAATGCCTTAACGCCCAGTGCTTCCGGTTTCTGTTTACCTTTGATGACATCGTCGACATTAAGAATATGGGCATATTGAAGAAAACTTGCATAGGGGGACGCGGTATTTGGATCTGATATACGGCGCCAGCTATAGACAAAATCCTGCGCAGTGACAGGGTCACCATTTGACCATTTTGCATCTTTACGCAGATGGAATGTCCAAACTTTGAAATCCTTATTTTCCCAACTTTCTGCAACTCCCGGTATAATTTTACCATCAGGATCATTGATCACCAGAGTTTCAAACAAATCACGGGCGATGTTAGATTCCGGTACGCCTTCGATTTTATGTGGATCCAATGATTGGGGTTCCGAGCCATTGTTGCGAACCAGCACCTGTTTTGCAGCATCTGCAAGTTGCACGCCAGCAGGCACTTGCGCTGCAAAGGCCTGCCCTCCGATTATCATGCCTAGTGCTACCGTAATGCCAGTAGCCAGTTTTTTCTTTGTTGTGTTTATCATCTTATTCTCTCCAATTGATATTATTTGACCCATTAAAGTCATGTCCACGCATTGGGATGGTTAATCCGCATCCAAAAGGAACTATTTTATTTACGGTAAGATAATATTTCGTGGAAATGATTAATCATTCACCTTTTTAATATATAAATTCTTTAGATCAACATAATCCATGGGATCTTTTCCTGTCACTCCCCCAACTGTCGGGCGAATAAGGCGCACACTGACGCGGTAATAAACGGGTATCAGACCTGAATCTTTATCAAGCTGAGCTTCAGCTCGCTGATAAAACGCCTTACGTGTAGCGTCATCTTTGGCTATCAGGGCATGGTTGAGATAGTTATCAAAAGTCTTACTGTGATAAAAAACGGTATTGTTACTGCTAGTTGACAGCAACATATTCAGGAAAGAAGAAGGTTCGTTATAATCGCCACACCATGTTGCCCTCGCGACATCATAATTCCCTTGATGGCGGTTCTGGAGCGAGGTTTTCCACTCCTGATTTTGCAACATAACTTTTGCGCCAATATTTTTCTGCCACATAGAAGCCGCAGCGATGGCTTGTTGTTTGTTTTGCTCGGATGTGTTGTACAACAAGGTAAACTTAAGAGGATTACTGGCATCAAAACCTGCCTCTTTCAACAATTCCCTTGCCCGTTGATTACGCTGTTCCTGGGTCCAGCTTGCCCATGCGGGATTAATGGACAAGCCGCCGCCAATATAAGTGGGAGTAAATCCATACGCCGGAATTTGTCCCTGCGCCATAATTTTTTCAGTAATGATATCTCGATCAAGACTCAGTTTTATGGCTTCACGCACCCGTTTATCTTTAAATAGTGGCTTCTGATTATTGATTTCGTAGTAAAACGTGCACAAATAAGGTGAAACTTGCAATTGTTCTGGGATATCCCGTTTCATTTTTTGGTATAAATCAGGAGGGATTGCATTGTCAGTGATATCAACTTCCCCGCTACGATAGCGATTAACATCACTAACGCCTGAGACAATGGGCAGGAAAGTGCCTTTTTCAATGATGGTTTCTTTATTGTTCCAATACTGGGGATTACGCGTTAAAACAATTCGCTCATTGACCACCCAATCCTTCAATGTATAAGCACCATTGCCAATATGGTGTTCTGGCAAGGTCCATTTATTCCCCCATTTTTCAATGATATCCTGTCTGACGGGTTTCATCGCTGTATGACTCAACATATCCACCAGATAAGGAACTGGCTGGCTGAGTGTTATCTGGAAACGGTGATCATCCAGCGCTTTAACGCCTAATTGTTCCGGTGATTTTATTCCTTTCAGAATATCGTCAACGTTTTGAATATAAGCATATTGCAAGTAACTGGTATAAGGTGACCCTGTGCTTGGATCAGCAAGCCGACGCCAACTGTAAACAAAATCCTGTGCAGTTACAGGCTTACCATCACTCCATTTGGCGTCGTTACGTAAATAGAATGTCCATACCTTATAACCTTCATTCTCCCATCTTTCTGCCACACCAGGTACGGTTTCACCATTTGGCCCAGTCGTTACCAATCCTTCCAGCAGATTACGGATAATGGCAGTTTCTGGAGCACCTTCAACTTTATGAGGATCCAATGAAGTGACTTCGACACCATTGTTAATGGTGATTTCTTGTTTTTCGGCTAGTGTAACTCCTGCCGGAACAATTGCAGCAATGCTCTGTGTTGCGGGAAAAGATAATAAAACGATACTTGAAATCAACTGACCTAACTTTGATGTTTTTTTTCTCATATTTCGCTCCAAGTTATAAACAGTAAATGAATCGTTTTTAATCTACTAACTCCAATAATTTACTTATTTCGTTAACAAATGGTAATTAACCTACTAAAAAACCATACCCACACAATAATTGTTATTTGATTTTTATAATAAATTTATTAAATCATTAATATTATTGGTTACCCCTGTATGCAATATATTCGCAAAACTAATGTAATGTAATGATAATAATAGATTTTGTTATTTTATCCTCCGGCAACATTCATAGAATATTATCAAAAGAGAAAATAAACATTATTTTAACAAAATGCAATCATCACAGAGTAAAAGTCCATCTTCATCACAAAACAACAATACAAGGCACTGGTTAGATAAGGTGATGAATCGTAAAACAGTGTAAAAAATCACAGTATTATTTTAAGAAAATCACTGATTAAAAAAGAATAAAATATGAACAATGGTTCAAGGAAAGTTTCAAGAAAATTACGCAGAAATGAGGTTATCGGCCGATTACACTTTAATGGGTTATTTATTAGTTAATTTCTCTCTGTTTGAGAATAAAATTTCATCTTTTTTCATTAAATTTTAAATAAATACATAAGTTATTCTTGTTATATCACAGTAACCCAAGAAACAAGGCTAAGCCCTAATCTCAGGAATATTAATAATCCTCCTAATTCGAGTAATCATATTAATACTCTCTCACCGCAAGGTTAATAAATTGTATTTGTGCAATTAAATAATCAACTGATACTTCTTTCTTCAAAAAGAATAGCTGAATTGAGTCAGCTTAATGTTTTCATGATCTAAATCACAATACGAATGCCTGTAAATGGTAAGCTGTATTCAATGTAGAATTTCAAGGAAAGTCACTATTCCTATATTAATCATTTTGTTAAGTAATTTCTTAAGGCAATTAGCGGTATATAAGATTAAACGCAGACGATTAATCTCATAACATTATTTAATAAGTTAATAATCTCGCAGCTAATTTCCCTAAAAAATTTAACATCTGTCAGGAGTAATTTTTATGGCTGTAACTCACGTCGCAGAACTTAATGAATTAGTTGCTCGCGTAAAAAAAGCCCAGCATGAATTTGCTAATTTTTCTCAGGAACAAGTTGACCGAATTTTTCGGGCTGCTGCCCTGGCCGCTGCTGATGCCCGTATTCCACTGGCAAAATTAGCCGTATCTGAATCAGGCATGGGAATTGTGGAAGATAAAGTGATCAAAAATCACTTCGCTTCAGAATATATTTATAACGCTTATAAAGATGATAAAACTTGCGGCATCTTATCTGAAGATAATACTTTCGGTACTATCACTATCGCTGAACCTATTGGCCTAATTTGTGGCATTATTCCAACAACAAACCCAACATCCACTGCCATTTTCAAAGCGCTTATCAGCCTGAAAACCCGTAATGGTGTTATTTTTTCCCCTCATCCACGAGCCAAAAAAGCGACCAACAGAGCAGCAGAAATTGTCTTAAAGGCAGCCGTTGAAGCAGGCGCACCAAAGGATATCATCGGCTGGATAGATGAGCCTTCCGTTGAACTTTCAAATGCCTTAATGCACCACCCTGATATTAATCTTATTTTGGCAACAGGCGGCCCCGGCATGGTGAAAGCAGCGTATAGTTCAGGTAAACCCGCTATTGGTGTCGGTGCTAGCAATACTCCTGTCGTGATTGATGAATCAGCCGATATCAAACGTGCCGTTGCATCAATCCTGATGTCTAAGACGTTTGATAACGGCGTGATTTGTGCTTCAGAACAGTCTGTCATCGTCGTTGATTCTGTTTACGAGCAAGTCCGTGAACGTTTCTCAACTCACGGTGGCTATCTTCTTCAGGGAAAAGAGTTAAATGCCGTTCAAAATATTATCTTGAAAAACGGCAGCTTAAATTCAGCGATTGTTGGTCAGCCAGCAACAAAAATTGCAGAAATGGCCGGTATCAATGTACCTGAAAGCACCAAAATTCTTATTGGTGAAGTTACTCTGGTAGGTGAAGCTGAGCCTTTTGCCCATGAAAAGCTATCACCTTTGCTTGCCATGTACCGTGGTAAAGACTTTGAAGATGCAGTTGAAAAAGCCGAGAAATTGGTTGAGATGGGGGGGATTGGACATACGTCATGCCTCTATACCGAACAAGATAATCAGGCGGAGCGTATTAAATACTTTGGCGACAAAATGAAAACCGCACGTATTTTGATCAACACGCCTGCGTCTCAAGGTGGTATCGGAGACTTGTACAACTTTAAGCTCTCCCCTTCGTTGACGCTGGGCTGTGGTTCATGGGGAGGCAATTCTATTTCTGAAAATGTTGGGCCAAAACACCTGATCAATACAAAAACCGTCGCCAAAAGAGCCGAAAACATGTTATGGCACAAACTTCCAAAATCAATCTATTTCCGCCGCGGCTCTCTGCCCATTGCATTGGAAGAAGTCGCTACCGATGGGACTAAACGTGCTTTTATTGTGACAGACCGTTTCTTATTCAATAACGGTTATGCCGATCAGGTTATTAATGTCCTGAAATCTTATGGTATTGAAACTGAAGTGTTCTTTGAAGTTGAAGCAGATCCAACGTTAAGCATCGTTCGCAAAGGCGCTGAGCAAATGCATCTGTTTAAACCTGATGTCATTATTGCCCTTGGCGGCGGCTCTCCGATGGATGCAGCTAAAATTATGTGGGTGATGTATGAGCATCCAGAAACACATTTTGAGGAACTGGCTTTGCGCTTTATGGATATCCGTAAACGGATCTATAAGTTCCCGAAAATGGGTGTAAAAGCGAAAATGGTGGCTATTACCACCACTTCAGGCACCGGTTCAGAAGTCACCCCTTTCGCGGTGGTTACCGACGATGTAACTGGACAGAAATATCCTTTGGCAGACTATGCGCTTACCCCCGACATGGCGATTGTCGACGCAAACCTAGTCATGGATATGCCGAAATCGCTATGTGCTTTTGGTGGCTTGGATGCAGTAACCCACGCACTGGAAGCCTACGTTTCCGTTTTAGCCAATGAATATTCTGATGGGCAAGCACTGCAAGCCCTAAAACTATTGAAAGATTACCTGCCCGTTAGTTACCATGAAGGGGCAAAAAACCCCGTTGCCCGCGAACGTGTCCATAATGCAGCCACTATAGCCGGTATTGCCTTTGCTAATGCATTTCTGGGAGTATGTCACTCTATGGCCCACAAACTTGGCTCTGAGTTTCATATCCCACATGGCTTAGCTAATGCACTGTTAATTTGTAATGTAATTCGCTACAACGCCAATGATAATCCAACCAAACAGACTGCCTTTAGCCAATATGACCGCCCACAAGCGCGACGTCGCTATGCGGAAATTGCAGATCATTTGGGGTTGACCACATCAGGTGATAGGACTGCTGCCAAAATTGAAAAACTCTTGGCTTGGCTGGAAGAAATGAAATCTCAGCTAGATATCCCTGCATCAATTCGCGAAATAGGTGTACAAGAAGCTGACTTCCTGGCAAAAATCGATAAGCTTGCAGAAGACGCATTTGATGACCAATGTACCGGCGCAAATCCGCGTTACCCATTAATTTCTGAATTGAAACAACTACTGCTGGATTCTTTTTATGGCCGTAAATTCACCGAAGAGAACAAACCACAGGAGGCAGTAAAATCAAATAGAAAAAATAATAAGAAAGAATAATAAATGATAGACTGATGGCTGTAACTTAAAAGGCGCCGGGACACAACTCAGCGCCTTTTTATTATTTTATTTTCTGGCCTACCTTAATCTATATAGCTTTATGTTTCTCAATTACCACTGGCAACGTATTAAACCTTTTTGGCCTTGGCTTCACGAATAACGTCAGTATAATGCCTGCGACACACAGAGACGTATTTTTCGTTACCACCAATATCAACCTGAGCACCATCGTACATAACGTTGCCATCGCTGCCAAAACGAAGTACACGGCTGGCTTTTCTCCCGCAATGACAAATTGTTTTCAACTCGACCAATTTATCTGACCACGCGAGGAGATATTCACTACCGCTGAATAACTCACCCTGAAAATCTGTCCTTAAACCATAACAAAGAACAGGGATATCATCATAATCTACAATTTCACAAAGTTGCGCGACATGTTCTTTCGTTAAGAATTGGCATTCATCAATCAAAACGCAATGGACTTTTTCTGCCTCATTTTCTTCTCTGATAAGCTCAGCAATATTTGTTTTTGGTGAAAACAACAACGCTTCGGCCGATAAGCCAATACGGGAACTGACCTTTCCTTTACCGAATCGAGTATCGATTTCTGCCGTAAAGATCAGCGTTCTCATTCCTCTTTCGTTATAGTTATAGGAAGACTGCAATAAGGAAGTTGATTTCCCTGCATTCATGGCAGAATAATAAAAATAAAGCTGAGCCATTGGCCTGTACGTCCTCTTTCTTGTCAAATTTAATCAGGCGATATAACAGCAGCAGTTTACCATAAACTCTGGTTGAGATTATCCTTGTTATTGCCAAATGCGAGGTAACAGAAACAAATTAAAATAAATAAGAGAAAATTATTTTCATGATAATCATCACATTTGCGCATATAAAATCAGCACCACAAGTACGTTCTGCATGCCAAATGAACAAAATTAACATAAAAAGAAAATAGTTATTTTTACCCTCATCCTTTGAATATTAATAATCATAGTGGTTTACTTTTGTTCAATTAACCCACTATGATCATAACTAATGGATTACCCATAAAAAACTTTCATCTCACACTTACTCTCAACTTATTTCCAGCAAAACAGTTAATGTTTCTTACGGATCGACTATAAATTAGTTTTTTACCCTATGTTTTATCCCTTACTAAACTTTACAGTAATCCCCTTCTTTCTTATTGAAAAATGGTAAATCCAATAGCAGGATTAAAACGCAATATATCGATTACTTCAAAAATTGCATTTTAAAATGCCATATTTTAGCCTGAGAAAGTAAATTCACTATTGCAGAAAATAAAATAGCATTCTATTATTATCTCTACATCAGCTATCATCATTATAATTTGAGACCAGGACAATGAGCGAGAATTTAAAATCCTTAAATAACATCCGTACCTTGCGCGCACAAGCAAGAGAATGTGAACTAACTACTTTAGAAGAAATGTTGGAAAAACTTACGACTGTTGTTGAAGAACGTCGTGATGAAGAAAACCAGGTTCGTGTACAATTAGAAGAGCGTACACGTAAACTTCAAGAATACCGTGAAATGTTGGAAAAAGACGGCATTGAATTAAGCGATTTAGTAGATGCTTTAAGTGGTAAATCTACAGGTAAATCTAAACGTGCTGCTCGCCCAGCAAAATATTCATACGTTGATGACGGTGAAATTAAAACCTGGACTGGCCAAGGCCGTACACCAGCCGTAATCAAAAAAGCAATTGAAGAAGATGGCAAAACACTGGAAGATTTCCTTATCTAATCAGTTGCTTTGTAAACTTGATAACAAAAATACCCTCTCACGGGTATTTTTGTTTTATGCTTAATATAAAACTAACCAGGTTAATTACGGGCTGATGTAGAAACACAGAGAGTTATATTAATAGCCAAGTCGCTTTCATATTCTCAATGTGATAAAAAACAACTTAACACTAATTTAGTTTTTTATTAACATAACGTTATAAAAAAGGAGCTAATCGCTCCTTTTCCTATTTCTACTGTCATAATTTTTGATAAAAGTCTAAATACCAATCAGTAAATCGTTTCACGCCTTCCTTTACCGGAGTGTTAGGTGAAAAACCAATCTTATTGTAAAGCGCGCTTGAGTCTGCACACGTTGACAATACATCGCCATCTTGAATTTCCATAAAGTTTCTCTTCGCCTCAATCCCTAATGAGGTTTCAATGGCTTCAATAAAATCACCCAGTTTTGTCGGTTGGCCATTACCAATATTGTAAACTCGATATGGCGCAGAGCTGGCAGATATTTTCCCATCTTCAACTGACCAGTCTTTATTGAAGGTAGGAATGATACCCTGCAACCTGATTATAGATTCAACAATGTCATCAATATATGTGAAATCTCTCACCATATTGCCATGATTATAAACATCAATCGGCTTACCTTCTAACATGGCTTTAGTGAATTTAAATAAAGCCATATCAGGACGCCCCCACGGTCCATATACGGTAAAAAACCTTAATCCTGTAGTGGGAAGTTGATAAAGATGTGAATAACTGTGAGACATTAACTCATCAGCTTTTTTCGTTGCTGCATATAAAGAAACCGGATGATCAACTGAGTCATCAGTAGAAAACGGTTGCTTTTTATTTAAGCCATATACTGAACTGGAAGATGCATATAATAGATGCTCTACAGAATGATGGCGGCAACCTTCAAGTATATTAATATGACCGATGATATTGGCATCTATATATGCCATAGGGTTTTGTATTGAATAACGCACACCCGGTTGAGCGCCTAAATGGATCACTCGCTGGAATTGATGTTTTGCGAACAATTCGGGTATTGCGACTCTGTCAGCCAGGTCTAATTTTTCAAATTTAAAATTTGAATAAGGGAGTAATAAATTTAATCTCGCCTGTTTCAAATTAACATCATAATAATCGTTGAGGTTATCAATACCAACAACCTCATATCCCATATTTAATAACCGCTGACTAACATGGAAACCGATAAAACCAGCAGAACCTGTAACTAAAAATTTCATAAATTAACTCAAATGACGGGTTTGATTGAGGCTCCGCGGCCAATACCGTAATAAGTAAAACCACGCGATTGCAGGCGTTCAGGATCATAAAGATTGCGTCCATCAAAAATCACAGGGGTTTTTAATGAATCTTTAATCACATCAAAATCAGGTGCTCTGAAGTTTTGCCATTCTGTACAGATAATCAAAGCATCAGCACCTTTTAATGCCGCTTCTTTTGTGCCCATTAAAGAGAGATCATCACGCTGGCCATAAATACGCTGGGCTTCCTGCATAGCCTCAGGATCATACGCCTGAACTTTAGCGCCATATTGCCATAACGTTTCTATCAGGACACGGCTCGATGCCTCACGCATGTCATCTGTATTAGGTTTAAATGACAACCCCCAAATAGCAAACGTCTTGCCCGATAAATCATCACCAAAATGCTGTCTGACAAACGCAGGCAATTTACTTTTTTGTTTTTCGTTAACTTGTTCCACTGCCTGAAGAATTTTGGGTGTATACCCAATTTGTTCAGAAGTTCGGATCAGCGCCTGAACATCTTTAGGGAAACATGAACCGCCATATCCACATCCAGGGTAAATAAAGTGGTATCCGATGCGTGAGTCGGAACCAATTCCCTGGCGCACATTTTCAATGTCAGCGCCCAGCATTTCAGCCAAGTTAGCAATTTCATTCATGAAACTGATTTTTGTCGCCAACATACAGTTAGCTGCATATTTGGTCAACTCAGCACTGCGGATATCCATGACGATCATACGATCATGATTACGATTAAACGGCTCATACAGCTCACGCATAACATCAACCACATCATCGTTATCACAGCCAATAATAATGCGTTCAGGTCGCATGCAATCAGCAACAGCGGCACCTTCTTTCAAAAACTCAGGATTGGAAACGACATCAAATGGAAGTTCCAGATTACGCTCTGCCAATGTAGCCTGCATCACTGCCCTGACTTTATCAGCCGTACCTACTGGTACAGTTGATTTGTCAACAACAACTTTGTAACCATCCATATTTTCCGCAATAGTTCTGGCTACCGCAGTAACATACTTAAGATCAGCAGAACCATCTTCATCAGGAGGTGTGCCTACTGCAATAAACTGTAATTTGCCATGAGCAATACCGGCTTTGGCATCCGTTGTAAAATTCAGCCGTCCTTCAGCATGATTTTTCTTTACCAATGACGTCAAGCCCGGCTCAAAAATAGGAATCTGACCATTTTTCAGGTTCTCAACTTTTTTTGCATCAACATCGACACAAAGTACATCATGCCCCACTTCAGCAAATACGGTTGCTTGTACTAAGCCTACGTAGCCAATACCAAATACAGTAACTTTCATATCACACCTTAAAGTACTAGTAGATTATTTTTCAATCTGATTTTGCAAGGTCATGATCCAATCCGTGAATGGCTTGCCCAATTCTTTATGTTTCATGCCATATTCAACAAATGCC
Source organism: Xenorhabdus eapokensis (assembly GCF_001908105.1). The sequence continues at coordinate 54,653 of NZ_MKGQ01000010.1, read as the reverse complement.
TGCATATAACCCAATTTATTACCACAATCATGACTACGGCCTTGCAAGTGATAAGCCTCAACGGACTCTTTTTCCATCAGCATGGCAATCGCATCGGTCAGTTGTATTTCATCCCCTGCCCCTGGCGCAGTTTTAGCCAATAATGGCCAGATTTTTTCGGATAATACATAACGACCAACAATAGAAAGATTCGATGGTGCTTCTTCTGGTTTGGGTTTTTCAACAACACGGGCAATAGGTTTGCTATCCCCAGGCTGCAAAGTTTCACCCAGACAATCAACAATGCCATAATCCGAAACACTTTCTACAGGTACAGGTTCAACTAGGATTTGGCTTGCACCACGGCTGTTGAAGCGTGATAACATTTCGCTCAAATTATATTTTGACAGGTCGGTGCTGTACTCATCCAAAATAACATCAGGCAGAATAACAGCAAACGGTTCATCACCAATAAGTGGCTTGGCACATAACACCGCATGTCCCAATCCTTTTGCAATTCCCTGACGGGTTTGCATAATCGTCACATGATTTGGACAGATAGACTGTACCTCGTCCAATAATTGGCGCTTAACTCTTTTCTCCAGAATCGCTTCCAATTCAAAGCTAGTATCAAAATGATTTTCTATTGAGTTTTTGGATGAATGTGTGACCAGAATGATTTCAGTAATGCCTGCTTTGATACACTCATTGACCACATACTGAATAAGCGGTTTATCCACCAAGGGGAGCATTTCTTTCGGGATGGCTTTGGTGGCTGGTAACATCCTGGTTCCCAAACCAGCAACAGGTATAACAGCTTTTTTGACCTTTTTATTTATTACTGACATTACATCATCTCCTACTGCTATGTTTTCACCGAAAAACTCCTTTACAGCTTAAACAATAGCATTAACTCTCAAAAAAATTGTATGTGTGAAGAAAATTGCACTCGCAAAAAATAACGCGCCTGAGTATACACCAGTTAATTCGACCAGATATACAGTACGCTAGCTTTTAATCACATTTCAATGATGATGTTGGCTTGTCAAACATTGCGACCTTTGCCCATCTTCGAGTATCATCAATCGGTGTTATTAACAGCAACCACTTTAAATAACTGGAGTTATTTTGACAAAAATGTGCCCCTGCAGCAGTGGCTCATCTTTCGGCCTTTGCTGTAGCCCTTATCTTGAAAGCCATCACCCCGCCCCAAATGCTGAATCCCTGATGCGTTCCAGATATAGTGCTTATGTTACCCAAAATGCAGACTATCTTATCGCCACTTGGCACCCAGATTGCCAGGCTGAAAATTGGCGAACAGAAATAGAGCAAAGTTTTACGGGTGTACAATGGCAGGGATTAAATATCCTCGAAACTCATCAGGGGAAACATAATAACGAAGCTTATGTTGAATTTTCAGCTTGCTTTATTGAACAAGGAAAGCAAGATAAGCAATTGATTCATGAGCGCTCACGTTTTTTGCGCATCGAGCAACGTTGGTTTTATATAGATGGTATTCGCCCTGAAATAGGCCGAAATAGCCCTTGCCCCTGTAGTTCAGGCAAAAAATATAAGAAATGCTGTGGTTAAATCAGTATCTAAATATCAAACATAACAACTCACACCCAGTGAAGAATATTTGAGGTTCTTGTAATTCATGCAAAACGCAAACATACAAAAAAAAATCTTGCGTACGATTTGTCCTGATTCCAAAGGATTGATCGCAAAAATCACAAACATTTGTTACAAACATCAATTAAACATTGTTCAAAACAATGAGTTTGTTGATCATCGTACTGGACGATTTTTTATGCGTACCGAGCTGGAAGGTATTTTTAATGATGAAACTCTTCTGGCTGATTTGGATGACGCCCTACCTGCGGGTTCAAACCGTGAGTTAAATACGGCAGGCCGGCGTCGTATCGTTATCATGGTGACAAAAGAAGCGCATTGCATTGGCGATATTTTAGTCAAAAGCGTTTATGGTGGATTGGATGTCGAAATTGCTGCTGTCATCGGTAACCATACTACTTTGCAAAAATTGGTTGAACAATTTGATATCCCATTCCATTACATCAGTCATGAGGGGTTAACCCGCGAACAACATGACAACGCATTAATGGGGCAGATTGATCAATATAAGCCGGATTATGTCGTGCTTGCCAAATATATGCGAGTCTTAACACCGGCATTTGTTCAGCATTACCCAAATCAAATAATCAACATTCACCATTCATTCTTACCCGCATTTATCGGTGCTCGCCCCTATCATCAAGCTTATGAACGTGGCGTGAAAATTATTGGCGCAACAGCTCATTATGTAAATGACAATTTGGATGAAGGGCCGATTATCACCCAAGATGTGATAAATGTGGATCATACCTATACAGCAGAGGAGATGATGCGGGCAGGACGGGATGTTGAAAAAAATGTATTAAGCCAAGCATTACACTGGGTATTTTCCCAACGCGTTTTTGTTTATGGTAACCGTACCGTTATTCTTTAATAAACAATATTATTTTTTGATAAACAATAAAGTATTGTACCTATAGCTGTTTGGGGAAAAAGTAAGCGTACGATACTTTATTTTCAATTATCTACTTTACAGCGGCGGTTTATCTGATATTATGCCGTTCGCTGCTAACGACAGCATACAATTCAAAAACTTGGTGGGGTTCCCGAGCGGCCAAAGGGAGCAGACTGTAAATCTGCCGTCACAGACTTCGAAGGTTCGAATCCTTCCCCCACCACCATCAAGATCTCATTTTTCATCACATAAAAGTCAAAAAACATAACCACTATCAAAAATCTGTTAAAAAACTAGGTCGCAGTAAAACGAATCAACAGAGCACATTAGATTGACGACCAAAACAACATGTTCAAAATTAATGCATTTAGGCAAACACCCATAGCGGAGCTGAGAAATCTGATAGTTCGCTCCGCTCATGCAGTCAGTTACTCCATATCACTGACGGAGTCGATAAAACGATTTAACACGCTTGAATGAGATTTTGATTTGTAGACATAACACTGATTAACTGCATCAGGCCGTGATATAGGAATGAAGCCAAGGCTTTCTCCCTCTTCCAATGCACCGGAATGGGAATCTGTAATAAAAATATAATCGGTTGACTGAATAAAATTGAGACAGCATTCTATATTATCCATCTGTCTAATATTAACTTTTTCTCCATTTTTTATCATTTCCTCTTCCAAATTCTTTATCAAATTACCTTTATAGAGCACTGGATCACATAACCACGTTCTCTTTTTCAGCAATTGAGTAAAGTCCCCATTTACTTCATCTAATAACTCTTTACGGCAGCAGATCCCCAAATTTGGTCCATCAATTTTCCGTACCAGGCTAAATCGATCACTAAGTATTTTTTCTGAACTTAAAATTATTGTATTGCCCTCATAGTCGACTATTTCATCAATGTTATCATAACTGAAGCGTAATATATTAACTTGAGCATTATTTCTGTCCGCTGCTTTATAAAGCGAAATCAGATGTTTTTTCTTACCCCAATCATGGTATATATTGACAACATTACAAATACTCCCGCTAATGTGTTTCTTTGTAATTTCTTTCTCTTTCAAATAAAGTTCTTTTAAGTCATTATATAGCTCCACTCCGTCTTTGGTCAGAATCATCCCAAACTTCTCCCTTTTGAATAAGCGCTTTCCTAACGTCGCTTCAAAGTCTTTAATTGATTTAGCGACTGGGGGAGTCGTACGGTTCATCACTCTTGCCGCCTTGCTTAAAGAACCCATTTCCACCACCGCCATGAATGCTTCTAATTTACGAGAAAAAAACATAATTCACCGTTCCTATGTAACTTGTGGCTAAAATAATTTCCTTGAAATGGCCTTCTCATCAGGTAACCGCTAAATCAAACTTGATATTATGAAGGTATAATTTTGTACAATAAAAATAAATATTTTTCAAATGGCATTTATATAAAATGCCAGTCCCTGATGCAATAATGCGGTTTAGATGGACTATATTATCCATCTATATCATGATGAATATTCCACCGTGATTGTAAGCCATTAATAAATATAACCATGGCCTACAAGTTCAAATTTCTATCAGAGATTGATTAACTCTTCTACTTTTTCATTAATTAATTTTTGTAACACACAACATAAAATAAATTTCAAGAATAAAAACCCTCACTACAATATATAATATCGGCCATTAAATATAACATATAACAATTAATGAATTATTATATATCCATTGATTTATTATTTATTGATTTGATGTCTTTTTGTTATTTAAAAATCGATTCGACACTTTAAATTCCAGGTAATGAGAACATTATATTCAGTATAACATTACATTTATGAGTAAAATAGCGAATTATCAAGGTAGTTAGGTCAAATTTATTATTTAATATATGGTTACATACTTATTTGTATCTGTTAATATTAAAAATAGGCATATTCTATAGGTGATTATAACAACATGAAATTTATATCATTCAATATTAATGGGTTAAGAGCACGCCATCATCAACTCTCTGCCATTGTTGAACAACATCAACCTGATGTTATCGGATTACAAGAAATAAAAGTCCATGATGAAATGTTTCCTCTAGAAGAAGTAGGTAAGCTGGGTTATCACGTCTTTTATCATGGTCAAAAATCACACTATGGTGTCGCCCTGCTGACTCGCCAACAACCCGTGAATATCCGTAAAGGCTTTCCTAATGATGGTGATGATGCACAGCGCCGCATTATTATGGCCGATATCGAGACACCTCTTGGTTTATTAACTGTAATCAATGGCTATTTTCCTCAAGGAGAGAGCCGTGATCATCCGATTAAATTTCCTGCAAAAGAAAAATTTTATCAGGATCTGCTGTCTTATCTGGAAACTCACCATTCGCCGCAATCACACATTCTGATTATGGGAGACATGAATATCAGTCCAACAGATTTCGATATTGGCATCGGAGAAAACAACCAGAAACGCTGGTTAAAAACAGGAAAATGTTCTTTCTTACCAGAAGAGCGAGAGTGGATGGCACGCTTGAAAAATTGGGGATTCATCGATACATTTCGGGCACAACATCCTGAAGTTAATGACCAATTTTCTTGGTTCGACTACCGTTCAAAAGGCTTTGATGATAATCGTGGGCTGCGCATTGATTTGCTGCTTGCCAGCCATCCGTTGGCAGAAAGGTGTATCTCTTCTGGTATTGATTACGCTATTCGCAGCATGGAAAAACCATCCGATCATGCCCCTGTTTGGACAGAGTTTAAAATATAAACAGCGCTCATGAAACACAGCACCACCCATTACGGTGCTGTGTCATCACTACGGATTATCCCTGATTCGCTTGGTCTTTCTTTGCCCTGCTCTTACTCGATTTTGCCTGCTTTCTTTCCCCTTTTTTGCTATTAACAGGAACAGGAGGCAAGTCTCTGAAAGCCTTCAAATTACGGTGCTGTTTTGCCTGCCAGATCAGTTGCTGCAATGTTTCCTGAAGGGGTAACATAAAATCCTGATAACGAAATTGCTTTTCGCTGATTTGTGTCAGACAAGATTCCCAATGTGCAGTCATATCCGGCAATACCGCCATATCCGGCAATACATGAATTAAAGCCCTGCCAGCCGGAGTCGCGTGAATATAGCGCCCTTTTTTGTACAGGAAATCCCGTTTGAATAGCAGCTCAATGATCCCCGCTCTGGTCGCTTCCGTACCCAAGCCATCAGTTGCACGGAGCACTTTTTTCAACGCCTTATCCTGCACAAATCGAGCTATACCCGTCATTGCAGACAATAATGTTGCATCAGTAAAAGATCGCGGAGGTTGTGTCTGCCTTTCCACCACCTCACCTTTCTCACACAATAACTTATCTCCTTTAGCAACAACAGGTAATGGCGTGCCTTCATTCTCTTCATCCCGTTCCTTGTTGCCAAGCAGAGTCCGCCAACCCGCTTCTGCCAGAAAACGCGCCTTAGCGATAAATTTCCCACCTGCGATATCAAGTTCAATCGTACATTTTCGAAATACCGCATCAGGAAAAAATTGCATCAGGTATTGTCGGGCAATCAAGCTATAAATATGGCTTTCATTTTCGGTTAAATGGATCTGGCTACTACGTGCAGTAGGAATAATGGCATGGTGAGCATCAACCTTCTTATCATCCCAACAACGGTTTTTTTGCTCTATATCTAAAGCATCTTGCGGAAGCAAATGGGCGGCATGAACCGAAATGGCATTCAGAACCGCATGACGCCCAACAAAATGTTCTTCCGGCAGGTAACGGCAGTCAGAGCGTGGATAAGTGATCAATTTATGGGTTTCATAAAGCCGCTGACAAATATCAAGTACATCCTGAGCGCTTAAGCCAAAACGCTTGGCCGCTTCAATCTGCAAAGATGAAAGGGAAAAAGGCAATGGTGCTGTTTCTGATTCACGCTTATCCTGATAGGCAGTGACATAAGCGGGTTGTCCAGTAATACGCGCAACAACATGCTCAGCTAACGGCCGATGGATAATTCTCCCTTCTTCATCCTGAAAATCAATGCAAGATTCACTTGGTTGCCATAAAGCCGTAAACCGCTCTTCATTGGGGGTAACAACATGTGCTTTGACTTCAAAGAAGTCTTTCGGCACAAAATTTTCTATCTCCTCATCGCGGCGTACAACCAAACCTAAAAGAGGAGTTTGGACACGCCCAACCGATAAGACTCCCTGATAACCTGCATTTTTGCCCAATAAGGTATAAGCACGGGTCATATTGATACCATAAAGCCAGTCCGCTCTGGCTCTGGCGAGCGCAGAAACACACAAGGGAATAAACTCCCGATTGTTCCTTAGCCGTTCGATCGCTTTTGCGACCGCCTGGGGATTTAGGTCATTGATTAGGCATCGCTGGACATTATGTTTTTTATCCGTATCCAGATCTAAAAAATCCAGCACTTCATCCACTAGCAACTGACCTTCACGATCAGGGTCACCTGCATGAACTATTTCGTTCGCTCTTTCCAACAGGGATTTAATTATATTGAGCTGTTTGGCCACGGCTGTCCGTGGCTTTAACTGCCATTTTTCAGGAATGATCGGTAAATCGGCCAAGACCCAACGCGCGTAACGACTATCGTAGGCATCGGGTTCAGCCTGTTCCAATAGATGACCAACACACCAAGTCACAAACTGGTTATTACCGCATTCAATAAACCCATCCCCACGTCGATGGGGCTTCGGTAAAACATCTGCGATAGCTCTCGCTAGGCTGGGTTTTTCTGCAATAAAAAGACGCATGGAATTATTCAAAAACTTCAATTAGTGCTCTGTCTGAGCTTGGCTCAGTCAGTTCACCAATAGCAAAAAAATCAATGTCGTGGCTTCGTGCGACGGCTTTCGCCTCTTCCACCGCATCTGGCAAAATCGCCAGCAATAAACCACCCGAAGTTTGTGGGTCACACAGAAGATGGCATTGATGAGGCGCCATCTTTCCAACTAAGTGCCCATAGCTGTCAAAGTTGCGTCCTGTGTCTCCAGGTACGCAACCTTTTTCGATATCAACATCTGGCAATCTCGGAATTTGTGAAAATTTGACCTTCGCCTGAACGCCAGAACCTTCACAAATTTCACTCAAATGCCCTAACAAATCGAAGCCTGTTACATCCGTCATCGCGGTAACACCATCAATTTCTGCAAAACCTGTCCCCGCTTTATTTAACTGGCACATAGTTTCTTTCGCAATACCTTGGTGTCCAGATTGGAGACTTTAGGCAAAATTTTGCAGTCACATCCGGCACCATGGCTGTATTGAATCAGACGGATTTCAGTTGACATTAGTCTCTCCAATTAAGAAGTTACTGACAAATTAAAAGTAACTGACAAAATTCGTTAAATCTGGTGTTGCAACTTTTGCAGGAGCCCTGAGTTCAGGGGTTCCTAAGTAAAGGAATCCAACAATCTTGTCATTTTCTTCACATCCCAAACCCGCCCTGACAATGGGATCTTCTGTCCATGAGCCTGAACGCCATATACCGCCAAAACCTTGTGCGACTGCGGCCATCTGCATCGCGTGAACAGCACATCCCGCAGCAACGACTTGTTCCCATGCCGGAACTTTTGCATGTTCAACTACCTTGGCGATAACGGTAATAATCATTGGTGCTCGGTAAGGAGCATTTCTTGCTTTCTCCTCAACTTCCTTTCCCAGCCCACCCTCAATTGCTGCTTTTTTAAGCAGGTTACTAAATTTATTCATGCCTTCTCCCTGCATCACAATAAAATGCCAAGGACGCAAAGCCCCATGGTCAGGCGCTCTCATCCCTGCGGCTAAAATATGTTGTAATTTATTTTCTTCTGGGGCTGGGGTTGTTAAACGTGAAACTGAACGACGATTTAACAAAAGTTCCAAAGCATTCATTACTTTCTCCTAAATAAGATAATCTGCCACAAACCAACATTCTCTGTTTATTCATGAATGAATGAAAGTACATAAACTGTTTTTTCAGTCAATAACATGATTTTCAGCTGACATTTCCCCACAGGCTGATTAGGATAACTCCATTTGATACCATCACCGGAGACAATATGCGCAAATTATGGCATTTCACAGCAGCATTATTTAAATGGAGTTGGAAGCTCCTAAATTTTGCTCGCCAATTTATTTTCAATCTTATTTTTATTCTGTTGATTGTTGTTGTCGTTGCTGGCGTCATCGTTTACCAACAACAATCCAAACTTAACGATAATTTTCACGGAGCATTGTATGTCAACCTATCTGGTATTGTTCTTGATCGCGTAACCGATCGCAGTCCACTTGAACAATTCGCAAAAGATCTTTTGGGGCCATCCAATAGCAATAACAAAGAAACCTCCGTATTTGACGTTGTTGACAACATTCGCCGCGCAAAAAACGATCCCAAAATTACAGGCATGGTATTAAAGCTAAACGATTTCATCGGCGCCGACCAGACTTCTATGAGGTATATTGGCAAGGCTATCAACGAATTTAAAGCAACAGGCAAACCTGTTTTTGCGATTGGTGACTCTTACAGCCAATCACAATATCTTTTAGCCAGCTATGCCGATAAAATCTATTTATCTCCACTCGGCTCGGTTGATATCCATGGTTTATCCACTAACCATTTATACTACAAATCATTGTTAGATACGTTGAAAATATCTACCCATATTTTCCGTGTAGGGACTTATAAATCAGCCGTTGAACCCATGTTACGTAATGATATGTCAAAAGAGGCTCGTGAAGCTGACAGTCTCTGGCTCAACGAATTGTGGGACGATTATTTAAATACCATTGCAGTTAACCGCCATATCCCTGCCGATCAGATCTCCCCTGGCGAAGCAAATTTCATTGAGAAATTCCGTAAAGCTGGCGGAGACGCTTCGCTGTATGCATACCAAAACAAATTGGTGGACTATATCGAGCCACGCAGTGCCGTTGAAAAGAAAATGCAGGAGAAATTCGGTTGGAATAAAGAACAAAAACATTTCAACTACATCAGTATCTATGACTACATCGGTCAAAAACCAATACAAGATACGAATAATAAAGGTAACATTGCTGTCATTGTTGCTGAAGGGGCAATCTTAGAAGGCAAACAATCATCTGGTATTGCTGGAAGTGACACCATTGTTGAGCAACTACGTGCGGCACATCATAATTCCAACATAAAAGCGATCGTTTTACGAGTAAATAGCCCAGGTGGCAGTATCAGTGCGTCTGAAATTATTCGCAATGAGTTGGTCGCTATCCGAGATGATAAAACAGGAAATGCGAAACCCATCGTAGTTTCAATGAGTGGATTGACCGCTTCAGGAGGTTACTGGATATCCACCCCAGCTAACTACATTATTGCTGATCCTAGTACATTAACAGGCTCGATTGGTGTTTTTGGTGTCATTAATACTTTTGAAAAGAGCCTCAATTATGTTGGCATAAACACCGACGGTATTTCAACAACCCCATTAGCCGATATTTCTGCCACCAAAGGCATCAACCCGACATTCTCAGATGTAGCACAGTTAGCTATTGAGAGTGGCTATAATAAGTTTATCAAGCTGGTTGCAGTTACCCGTAACAAATCGTTGGATGAAGTCGATAATATCGCTCAGGGGCGTGTTTGGAGTGGCATTGATGCCAAAAAACATGGTCTAGTCGACCAATTGGGTGATTTTGATGATGCCGTTAAAAAAGCCGCTGAACTGGCAAAGGTCAAAAATATCTCATTGGATTGGATGCAACCTGAACTTTCATTCTCAGAAAAATTCATGTCGGGACTGACCTCATCAGCACAAGCACTACTGCCAAATACTTTGCAGTCAATGTTGCCGGCTCCACTTGCTGAAGTCGCTCAAGATATGAAAAAACAAGCTGCATTTTATAACAATATGAAAGATCCGCAGAATATCTACACATACTGCTTGAATTGTGTCGATATTCGTTAAAATAACTGATTAAGTTTACAACAAATTTAAAGCCTGATTTCACCATCAGGCTTTTTTTATTCTTGATACTCCCTATAATCCGGCTAAATATTTTTATTGAGGCGTTACCATGCAGAAGAAATCGATCTACGTTGTTTACACTGGCGGGACTATAGGGATGCAACATTCTCCCAATGGATACATTCCCGTTTCCGGTCATTTACAACAACAACTCGCCAAAATGCCAGAATTTCACCGTCCAGAAATGCCGACATTCACAATCCGCGAACACCAACCCCTGATTGATTCTTCTGATATGAGTCCTGACGACTGGAGCATTATCGCAAATGATATCTATCAGAATTATCATGACTATGATGGTTTTGTGATTCTGCACGGTACAGATACCATGGCTTTCACTGCGTCAGCACTCGCCTTCATGTTCGAAAACCTTAATAAACCGATTATTGTGACAGGGTCACAAATTCCTCTGGAAGCATTGCGTTCCGATGGACAAACCAATCTCCTTAATGCGTTGTATCTCGCAGCGAATTACCCTATTAATGAAGTCAGCTTGTTTTTTAACAATAAGTTATTTCGTGGCAATAGAACAATTAAAGCTCATGCAGATGGCTTTGATGCTTTTTCATCCCCTAATTGCCCGCCACTGATGGAAGCCGGAATAAATATTCGTACCTTCAAAACAACCCCCATACCTGTTAGTCACGGCGAATTTGCTGTGAACTCAATCACATCACAACCAATTGGTGTTGTGACTATTTATCCGGGATTATCCGATCAGGTGGTAGAAAATATCCTGATGCAACCCGTCAAGGCGTTAATTTTGCGCTCATATGGTGTTGGTAATGCTCCGCAACGTGCGGATTTGTTACAAACGTTAAAAAAAGCAACTGAGCGAGGTATTATTGTGATCAATTTAACACAATGTATTTCTGGCCGAGTCAATATGGAAGGCTATGCGACTGGTCATTCTCTGGCGGCATCAGGTGTTATCAGTGGTTATGACATGACTTTCGAAGCAACTTTAACGAAATTGCACTATTTATTGAGCCAATCATATACACCAGAAGAGATCCGCTACCTGATGCAACAAAATCTACGGGGAGAATTGAGCTATTCCGATGAATAATAAATAGGTGAGTCGAGAATATGATGAAAACAGCATTATTACTTATTGATCTACAAAATGACTTTTGTACTGGGGGAGCACTGGCTGTCAAAGAGAGTGATGCAGTGATTGAGGTAGCAAATAACGTTATTGCACGATGTCAGGAAAACAATATCACGGTTATCGCCACTCAGGATTGGCATCCAGCCAACCATATGAGCTTTGCAGAAAACTCAGGACAAAAAGTAGGTGAATTAGGAGAACTCAATGGCATTCCTCAAGTGTGGTGGCCGAACCATTGTATACAAGGGGAGTTTGGTGCAGAGTTTCATCCTTTGTTAAATCAATCTGCCATTCAAGAAATTTTTCGAAAAGGTGAAAATCCTCAAATAGATAGCTATAGCGCATTCTTTGATAATGACCATAAAAGTAAAACTCGCCTGGATGCATGGTTAACAGAGCAGAATATACAACGCCTGTTTGTCATGGGCATCGCCACGGATTATTGCGTAAAATTTACTGTACTTGATGCCCTGGCGTTAGGTTATGAAACCTATGTCATTATTGATGGCTGCCGCGGTGTTAATATCCAGAACGATGATAGCCAACAAGCACTTGAAGAAATGGCCAGAAAAGGTGCTAAGTTAATCTCACAAAGTGAAATAATATCCATTTGATGACCCGATCCAAATTATCAATGCAATAGTCCTAACCATTTATAAAATTAATTGGCAGATCAAATTAATGTAATTAAAGATAGCCTCGTCCTTCAGAAATAGGACGAGGTTACCAATTCATGCCATTTCAATCTTCCGATTGGGGTCTTAATTTTGCGACCATTTTGGACTGGAATATCGCCTTTAACTCTTGTTTACTTTTTATCGCAATTTGGCCGTCGGTGCCAATCGTCATATGTTCAGGGTTATGATTATATTTCGCTTGCCAGAGCATCACTGCCTGTAAACTGTATTCTTTCTGTTCTGGCGTAAGTGGCACGCCATCCTGCCATTTTCCCAGTTCAACAGCCTGAACTAATCGCTGATAAATTTCAGGAGTCATGGCGGAAAGTAAATCATCCAACTTCATCGCAATTTCCTTAATAACAGTTAAGAATACTCAGTCAAAAAATAAGCTGAATCGTTTCTTTATTCAACTCATCAAAATAGCATTTCATTTAAATTCAGAGTATTCAGACATAACCTTAACCTTCTGTTTCTTCGTCTGTTTCTTTATCAACAAAACGTAGCGCTGCTGAGTTAATACAAAAACGCTCTCCTGTTGGTTGAGGGCCATCAGGAAAGACATGCCCCAAATGTGCCTGACATTGGCTACAACGCACCTCTATTCGATGCATATTATAAGAATGATCATCAAGATATGTGATGGAACTATCATTAATCGGCTGGTAGAAACTCGGCCATCCACATCCCGAATCAAATTTCGTCTCAGAAACAAATAGTGGCTGGCGGCAACATAAGCAATAATAAATGCCATTTTTTTTGTTATGCAATAGTTTTCCTGAAAATGGCGGCTCAGTCCCTGCTTCTTGCGTAACATAGCGCTGTGTTTCACTAAGCTGTTCTATAAAAAAGGAAATATTCTGACTTTTAGTCATAATGACCACCTTTTAAGGTCAATATTTTCAATAAAAAACCATCGGAAACAACCCAAAATTAACAACAAAACGTCAAAACGCATTCTAACCCATCTAACATAGCAATTTACTTTACTAATTGTGATAAGTCTCACATAACTAACCAATGGTAACTTTAAATATCTTCTTATACCCCGATAATGGTGTGCGTAGAGCTTGTTCCAGCTGTATAACAATCTCTGGATAATGGTTATTAAATTGATATTTTTCAATTGTTGACACGATTCCGCTTGACGGCTGGCAAGATTTTGGTAACTTTAGAAACAACTTTTAATTCACTAAAAAATAGCTGGTGGAATACTATGACTATCAAAGTAGGTATTAACGGTTTTGGTCGTATTGGCCGTATTGTTTTCCGTGCTGCTCAGGAACGCTCAGACATTGAAATCGTTGCTATCAATGATCTGTTAGATGCAGAATACATGGCGTACATGCTGAAATACGATTCAACCCACGGCCGCTTCAATGGCACTGTTGAAGTTAAAGACGGTCAGTTGGTTGTTAACGGCAAAACCATCCGTGTAACATCAGAAAGAGCCCCAGCTAACCTGAAATGGAACGAAGTGGGTGTTGATGTTGTTGCAGAAGCAACAGGTATTTTCCTGACCGACGAAACTGCACGTAAGCACATCGCTGCTGGCGCGAAAAAAGTTGTTCTGACTGGTCCATCCAAAGACGATACGCCAATGTTCGTGATGGGTGTCAACCACAATGCCTATGCAGGCCAGGATATCGTTTCCAACGCATCCTGTACCACTAACTGTCTGGCTCCACTGGCTAAAGTTATCAATGATAAATTCGGTATCATTGAAGGTCTGATGACTACCGTTCACGCAACAACCGCTACTCAGAAAACTGTTGATGGTCCTTCTGCCAAAGACTGGCGTGGTGGCCGTGGTGCAGCACAGAACATCATCCCATCTTCCACTGGTGCAGCAAAAGCAGTAGGCAAAGTTATCCCAGAACTGAACGGCAAACTGACTGGTATGTCTTTCCGTGTGCCTACTCCTAACGTATCTGTTGTTGATTTGACTGCGCGTCTGGCTAAACCAGCAACTTATGCAGAAATTTGTGATGCAATTAAAGCAGCAGCAGAAGGCGAGCTGAAAGGCATTCTGGGCTACACCGAAGATGACGTGGTTTCCACTGATTTCAACGGCGAAAAACTGACTTCTGTATTTGATGCAAAAGCAGGTATTGCGCTGAACGACAACTTTGTAAAACTGGTTTCCTGGTATGACAACGAAACGGGTTATTCCAATAAAGTCCTGGATCTGATTGCTCATATTTCCAAATAATCGAGCTTTTTTATCCACTTTTAAAAGCCATCTGTTTACAGGTGGCTTTTATATTTATATAACTAAAATATTGAGATATTCTTGTCCCTTGGTTCAGCGACTAATTTGAGTTTACATAAGGTCATGACAGATGCTTGATAAAATTTTTTCATTACCGATTGTAGAACAGCTCTCCCCTTATATCAGCCAGCGAAACATTGATGGTTTTCCGTTAATTGTTGTTTCCCATCCTAAAGCTTGCGGAGTGATCAGTATTCAAGGCGCACACCTGATTACCTGGCAACCCAATAACGAAAAACCCGTATTATGGGTAAGTGATAACACTCTTTTCAGTGCAGGCACTGCTATTCGTGGTGGTATTCCCATCTGTTGGCCTTGGTTTGGTTCGTTTGCAACTCCCAGCCATGGATTTGCACGGATACTCCCCTGGGAACTCAAAGCTCATGATGAGAATGAAAATGGCGTTATTTTGACATTCACATTACAGGATAACGCATATACCCGTAAGTTATGGCCACATGAATTCACACTGATTGCCCGCTTTAAATTAGGGGAAACTTGCGAAATAGAGTTAGAATCCCACGGTGAATATCAAGCCACTTGCGCCCTTCACTCTTACTTCAATGTTAGTGACATCAATCAAATTCGGGTTAGTGGGCTAGGTTCTCATTTTATTGATACCCTCACCGATAGCGAACAGTCTATTGATGAAGATTTGGTCTTCCACGGGAGAACTGACCGCATTTATACAGAGCCAGACGATTTTAGCCTGCTCAGAGATCCACTATGGAAACGAACAATTGAAATACATCATTATCATCATAGCGATGTAGTATGTTGGAACCCTGGTGCGGCACTTTCCAGTAGTATGAAAGATATGAGTAAAGAAGGTTATAAGAATATGGCTTGTATCGAAACTGCACGTATCAATAATCCATTGCGGCCTAAGAATGGCAACCCTGACAGACTTTCTATTACTATCCGTTGTCGTAAGTTCTCAGAGAACAATTAACCAAGTGGAACATAGAACAGGCATTTATTCCAAAACCAAGGAGAGAAATGCCTGAATTCTTAACGATAGAAAGGATTAAACCACCATGACAGGAACACGCTTCGCTAAAGCACACAAAAGCTCGTAACCAATGGTTCCTGCCGATTTTGCGACTTCATCTACGGGTAGATTTTCTCCCCACAATTCGGCAATACTGCCTATATTTGCCTGAGGGCACGGAGTCAAATCAACGGTCATCATGTCCATGGATATAGAACCCAATAACTGGGTGCGAACACCATCGACCATAACAGGAGTCCCCGTTGGAGCATGCCGCGGATATCCATCCGCATAACCACAAGCAACTGTACCGACACGCATGGGTTTCTGGGTTGTATAGCGGCTGCTATAGCCAATTTTTGCCCCCTTGGGAAGTTCATGTACTGCAATAATTTCACTTTGTAGCGTCATGGCGGGTTTCAACCCAATATCCGCAATATCCTGCCACTTCCCACTCGGAGACGCGCCATAAAGAATAATACCAGGCCGTACCCAATCTTTATGTGTTTTCGGATGCCACAACACGGCACCAGAATTCGCCAGGCACTGAGAAAGTGAATTCATTTGTAAACGTTCAACCACCGCGAATTGTTCATCAATACCAATTTCATTATCCGAATTAGCAAAATGGGTCATCAAAGTTACTGACTTAATATTTTTAACTCTGCTCACTATTGAAACTATCTGTGGATACTCTTTTGGGGTGAATCCCAATCGATTCATACCACTATTAAGTTTCAAATAAATATCAATGGGAGTATCTAATTTGGTTTTTTCTATCTCATCAAGCTGCCAATAACTATGTACAACGGTTGTCAGACGATATTTATTGATAATCTGTAAATCCACAGGCTTGAAAAAACCTTCCAATAGCAAGATTGGCCCTTGCCATCCCTGCTCCCTTAAATAAATAGCTTCATTCATGTCAAGCAGGGCAAATCCATCTGTCTGCATGAGTGATTGCCATATTCTGTCCAATCCATGCCCATACGCATTCGCTTTTACTACCGACCAAATTTTACTGTTACCCACTACTTGACGAATAACCGACAGATTATGGCGAAATGCATCGAGATGGATCGTTGCCAAAATAGGACGTGGCATGACGACTCCTTCTTATTTGTTTATTGTTTATTGTTTATGCCGTATGTAAATGAGGCTTTATTGGAAACACTTTTAGATTAAAACCATCGATGTATCTAAATACAGAGAGATCATCTGCCGCAATATCAGGCTCTTTACCAGAAATTAAATCAGCCAATAATTTCCCTGAACCACAGGCCATCGTCCAACCTAGTGTTCCATGTCCAGTATTCAAATAAAGATTGGTATATTTGGTTGCCCCCACGATAGGAGTACCATCCGGAGTCATAGGACGCAAACCTGTCCAGAATGAAGCCTCCGCGATATTGCCACCATTGTGATATAGATCCTGTACAACCATTTTTAACGTTTCACAACGATTCTGAAGCACATTCAAATTAAATCCGACTACTTCCGCCATTCCACCAACGCGAATACGATTATCAAAACGCGTAATAGCAATCTTATAGGTTTCATCCAGCACCGTTGAGACAGGTGCTTTTGATTCATCCACAATCGGCATCGTCAATGAATAGCCTTTCATTGGATAAACCGGAATTTTAACCCGTTCTTTTAAGATTTCAGTGGAATAAGACCCCATCGCTACCACATAGTGATCCGCCGTCATGATGCCATCATCACATTGAATACCCGTGACTCTATTACCATCCACCAAGATCCGTTTGACATGCTTATTGAATACAAACTGCACACCAATCTCTTCTGCCATTTTAGCCAGAGCTTTGGTAAAAAGCTGACAATCACCTGTTTCATCATTCGGTAATTGCAATCCGCCTGTCAGTTTATGAGAAATATTAGCAAGCGCTGGCTCTACAGCGGCCAATTGCTCAGCAGTCAATAACCGATAAGATACCCCTTCTTGTTCTAACACTTCGATATCATTAGCAGCATTATCAAATTGCTTGGTGGTTCTGAACAATTGCAGGGTTCCCCCCTGACGCCCTTCATATTGGATACCCGTATCGGCTCTTAATTGTTTAATACAGTCCCGACTATATTCTGCCAAACGCACCATTCTGCTTTTATTCATCGCGTAATGACTGGCATCACAATTACGCAGCATCTGCCACATCCAGCGTAACTGAAACAAAGAGCCATCAGGGCGAATAGCTAAAGGTGCGTGACGTTGAAACATCCACTTTATTGCTTTTAGTGGGATCCCTGGGGCTCCCCAAGGGGTTGCATACCCTGGTGAGATTTGACCGGCATTAGCGGCACTAGTTTCTTCCGCAACACTATTCTGGCGATCAATTACGGTAACTTCATGGCCTGCTTGTGCAAGATACCATGCGCTGGTTACGCCAATAACACCGCTGCCCAAAATAAGTACCTTCATTTTACCCCCTACTGGCAAGTGATATTTGCAAGCATAATATGCTAAATACAAAAAGCCAATACAGAATAATAGACTATAAAACAATTAATTAACTTTTAGGATTCAAGTCACATTTTCATTACAAAATAGAAAAAACCACGCCTTCAAAAAACATAGAGATTAAAAATAAATGAATTTAAATCAAATGGTTAATTAAGATAAAAATACTGTTTTCTTCTCTAATTTCTACTTATTAAAGTGATTTTTATGGCAAAAAAGAAACACTACATTCACAATGGTAATTTTTAAAAAATGCTATACAAATGTAAATTTTAAGAATTTTATATAATCTCATTATTGATTAAGTAGAATAATAAGTTAAAAAATTGCACTACACAGTTGGGCGTGTTTTTAAATAGCGTACATGTGTTAAGTGATGACCAGAGAAATGCCCCAGAAACATAGGTCATTCGGCATCATACAATTGCGCATTATATGACCTATGATATAACTACATCACTGGGGTAAATAAATGTAACCAATAGAGAGGCAAACAAAAAACGAAGAATTTAACCAACTTAAGATGTGCTTCTATTAATGCGTTGATCTTTCCGTCAATTCATTGATCATAATACTCTGCATACTATGCCAGATAACACCACTCTCTTTACCATAATTACGCACACAATCCATGATCTTGTCGTAGGCTTTTTCCCGACATAGTGAACTTAATTGCTGGTAGAAATTCAACGCCAAATTACGTGCTTCAGGACTGGAAAAATAATAACGACCAACACGGGTATACAACCCTTTCAGTCCATTAATAATCAAACCATAAATTGGGTTTCCTGATGCAAAAGCCAGACCACGAAAAATATCATAATCCACAGAGCTGAAAGCTTCAGCGGTATCTTCCACGCTTTCTTTTTCCGCCAAAACTTCCAATGATTTTTCAGGATTGTTCCTAAATGCAGTACGGATAAAAATGGCGGCAATATTGGTTCTCACTGCCAATAAGTTATCAATCAACTGGGGAACACGGTCATGATCAAGACGCGCCAAAGTTTCCAGAATATTAAGACCGGATGTTTCCCAAAAATTATTAACCTTAGTTGGTTTTCCATGCTGAATAGTCAACCAACCATCACGGGCAAGGCGCTGCAACACTTCACGCAAGGTTGTGCGGGTGACACCGATCAATTCAGATAATTCACGTTCTGCTGGCAGTATGGAACCGGGTGGGAAGCGATTATTCCAAATACTTTCAATGATATACTCTTCCGCGAAACTCGCAGGACTTTGAGCCTTAATTACCATAATTTTAATTATTCCAAAGCAGTTTTCTTGGCTAATAATAGCGGTTGATCATACCAGAATGTGCTTGATCGACATAGTTACCTGGTAAAGAAACAGTGAAAGAGTGAAAGGGTTCATAAAAAATGCAATCATTCATGGATTAATTATGTGGAAATGCCCTTAAATTGCTATCGCATTGGGCATACTATACCGATTCGATATGTTTCTATCGTGGTCGTTTGATTTATAGCCACTTAGATTTTTCCACGTATCCACAAAAGAGGAATGTTAATAATAATGGAAATCAGTATCCAACGTGCAGTGGTGAAAAACTTTCTCGGCAATTCGCCGGATTGGTACAAACTAGTTATCATTGTTTTTCTGGTTATCAACCCACTGGTCTATTTCTTTATCAGCCCCTTTGTTGCTGGCTGGATGCTCGTTGCTGAGTTTATCTTCACGCTGGCAATGGCATTAAAATGTTATCCCCTGCAACCAGGAGGATTACTCACCATTGAAGCCATCATCATTGGGATGACTTCACCAAAACAAATAGGTCATGAGATAGCCAACAATCTGGAAGTCATTTTATTGCTGATTTTCATGGTTGCGGGCATTTATTTCATGAAACAATTGCTACTGTTTGTTTTCACAAAGTTGCTGTTAAGTATCCGCTCCAAGAAAATGCTGGCACTGGCATTCTGTCTGGCGAGTGCTTTCTTATCCGCTTTCCTTGATGCCCTGACCGTCATTGCCGTTGTCATCAGTGTTTCAATCGGGTTTTACGCCATCTATCACCAATTCCTTTCCCATAGTGGCAATTCAGAACTCAGTGATGATAAATACATTGACAATGAGGATAAAAGACAGACGTTGGAACAGTTCCGGGCATTTCTGCGCAGTCTGGTGATGCATGCAGGAATTGGTACGGCACTGGGCGGTGTGATGACTATGGTCGGTGAACCCCAAAACCTGATTATTGCCAAACATGTTGGTTGGGATTTTGCCACATTCTTTATTCGTATGTCGCCAGTCACCATTCCTGTGTTTATTTGTGGTTTGTTGATCTGCTTACTGGTTGAACATTTTAAATTGTTCGGTTACGGAGCAGAGCTGCCAGAGCGTGTCCGCTCTGTCCTGGAAGATTATGACCAAAAAAACAGTGAAAAGCGCACCCGCCAAGAAAAAGCCCAGCTTGTTGTTCAGGCATTGATCGGCATCTGGCTGATTGTAGCATTGGCTTTTCATTTGGCAGAAGTCGGTTTGATTGGCCTATCCGTCATTATCTTAACGACTGCATTCTGTGGTATTACCGAAGAACACGCGTTAGGTAAAGCCTTTGAGGAAGCCTTACCATTTACTGCCCTGTTAACCGTATTCTTCTCTGTGGTTGCCGTTATTGTTGACCAACAACTGTTTACGCCATTTATTCAATTTGTTTTGCAGTCTTCACCGGCTTCACAGCTTTCCTTATTCTATTTGTTTAACGGATTACTCTCCACGGTTTCTGATAACGTTTTCGTCGGCACAGTTTACATTAATGAAGCACTGATCGCCCTGAAGAGCGGCCTGATTTCACAACAACAATATGAGTATCTGGCCGTTGCCATCAATACCGGAACTAACTTACCATCCGTAGCAACTCCCAATGGTCAAGCCGCTTTTCTGTTCCTGCTGACTTCGGCCTTGTCTCCGTTAATCCGTCTCTCTTATGGTCGCATGGTAATAATGGCCTTGCCTTATACCATTGTGATGACGCTAGTAGGTCTGTTGTGTGTTGAATTCTGGTTAGTGCCTGCCACTGAATATCTCCTCAAACTTGGTTTGATCACTCCACTATAATTGGAGACCGAATTTATCGTTATATCCTGCCGGAAAGTGTGATTTTGCACACTCTCCGGTTTTTTTGTTAATCACTTGCCTGAAAAACTGGCTCAGTTGATTTTAATTTTATTTTTTTATGGCTGATGAAACGGCACAATAGCCTAATTATTTATATTGAAAAGGTGGGAAGAAAAGAAAATGTTTCAATTTTTAAAACAGAGTTCCCAAGGGCGAGGTGCATGGTTATTGATGGCGTTAACCGCTCTTATCCTGGAAGCCGTAGCACTCTATTTTCAACATGTGATGCAGTTACAGCCCTGCGTAATGTGCATTTATGAGCGTGTTGCGTTGCTTGGTATTTTAGGGGCGGCGCTGCTTGGTGCAATCGCACCTAAAACGCCTTTGCGCTGGTTAGCTATATTGCTGTGGATTTATAGCGCATGGCAAGGATTACAACTGGCATGGGATCACACCATGATGCAGTTATACCCTTCTCCATTTAATACTTGTGAATTTTTTGTTCAATTTCCTGCTTGGTTACCATTGAATGATTGGTTACCTTCGGTATTTCAAGCGCTTGGAGATTGTTCAATGAAACAGTGGGAATTTTTAACCCTGGATATGCCGCAATGGCTGATTGGTATTTTTGCCGCTTATCTGTTGGTGAGTATATTGGTACTTGTGAGTCAGTTTTTTCGGACTCAGGGTAGATTTTAAGAGTAAACAATTGATCCAAAGGGGTCTTGTTAAGGAGATCCCAGCACTTTAGCTGGGATCTTTTCAACATTATGACAACATCAAACTTTTTCTAAAATCTTTTATGTTGAAGATAATTTATCAAACAAATAACACTACTTAGGAATTACAAACCATCCTTGAAGGTTATTTACTGTCCAGGTCTTTTGACCTATGAAATATGATCAAGAGACAGGCCAAGGCGAGGTTTATAGTTAATTTCTCTTATGTTCTTATGATAATATAATACCAATCGTCAAGGTTACGGTAACCCAAACCCCTACAAACGTTACATAGCTCATCAATCTGTTCTTCATTTTACTTTCCTTCATTACCAAACAAACATCCATAGCTGCACGGTAGTGGCTCTGACTGTCCTGACATAAAAAAATATAAACAGCATTTAATATATATTTGGTATGCAGCATAAGTTCCATTCTAATATTTATTACAATGGGTATTAAATTAGACAGATTGTTATAGTAATAAGACAATGCTTAGGTAATAAAACTGACCAGAATAAGAGAGTTAACTTATAAAAAATCACAACGCGAGATTTCTTAATAAATTATTCACCTGAACCGGATTCAGTATGTGGTTTTTCGGGATATAACGATGCACTCCAGTTACTGTAAGTACAAACAAATATCGAAGGATCTTTGTTTGAAAATGGCGTAGCCATAGATTTGATTTTTTCCGCCAACTGCATGGACTCCATCGTCGAATTACCAATATAAGTTCCACCAGGCAAGCGATGCCATTTTCCATTAGGAAAACGGATAGATTGGCTGAATTGATTCGCCGTCATCCTTTTATGTAATTTTTCATAACCCTCAATACCCGTGCCATAAAGCTCTACACGAATCAAATAACTTGCCATTTCTCTTTCCTTGTTTTTAACTTTTGACCAAACAAGTTATCAGTTTTTCTTTACTGTTTAAAGCCGGAAAAACGGGAGAAAAATCCGATATTAATGCCAATTCCGGTACTTACATTATATGTATTTGATATAAAATCCCTTGTTTGTGATTAAGGATGAGCGTTGTTATCAAATTTCCAGATAACTTACGGGTGCATCATGCCGAAACAGTGATGAGTTGGTTAGAAAAAGCATCAGATCCGGATTGTGGTGTTTTAGGAAGCGCCAGAGAAGAAAGGCGCATGTTACCCATTTTTTCCACCATCCTAAAATTCGTTATGCGGCATGATAAAAATATAGATATTTAAACACTGGATTAATAAGCCCATTGCTCTGCGTGAGTTTGAAACATTTTACTGTACCTCAATGAAATCGTTATGCCACATACGAAATTTCTACTGACTTTCTGCGGTGATATTTTCTTTCAGTAATATGTGATTCACGGCATATTTTGCCTGCCATGCTTTAGGGTTGATTAAATAGTGTTGCCGGAAACGTTTCGAAAAATGGCTTGGGCTGGAATAACCCACTGCGGTAGCAACCTCAATAACACTCATCCCTTTCTTCAATAAGTCTTCCGCTGTGGTCATACGCACATTTTCCAGATATTGATGGAAAGTACGGAAAACAACCGCACGGAATCCTTCTTTTAATTTCCGCTCATTCAACCCCACTGCTCTTGATAACGATTTTATTGTCCAGGGGTAATGATAATCGTTATTAATTATTTTTATCGCATTGTAAACAGCACGACGTTGCAATCCGCTAATAACATTATATTGGCAATCATAAATTTGAGCGGTCACACAAGCGAGTATTTCTAACGCCTTGGCCTTTAAATAGACCTTTCTGACACTACCATGTAATTGACATTCTTCTATTTGATTTACTATCTGCATAAAAGGTGGATAGATAGGGCAAGCCATCATCAAGGCATCACTATAACTCGCATTTTTTTCAAAACCAGCCGTTAACCTGGTAAAAGATGGCAACTCCTGAGCTTCAATTTCGTTCAAAGAAAAACGGATATCGAGAATACGCCAGGTTCCGCAACCAAAGAAATTCATACCCCGCGTTATCGTAGGCGAATAGAAAAATACCATCGTCCCCGGATTAATATCTAAAATCTCGCCATTTTCAATTGCCATTTTCCCCTTCCCGCTGAGAACAAAGGCTATTGACACTGTTGGTGGCCCTTCACAATATTCGGTAACATCTTGACTTAACTCAAGATGGATACGGTTGATGTGAATTCCATCAGATAGCTCCTCTGTTAGCAATGAAGGCGTTATATTCTTTTCCTCTACTGATGAATGCATGTTATTGCAATGGCTTGCAGCGAAAATCCCCAATGTCTCGCTATAGATCGTCTTCATGAAATCCCCTGTAAAATTAGCATCAGACACCAACCATTTCAAAAAAACGCTTTCCACAATAAAAACAGCATGTTGTGCGCACCTAAGATATTATTCTTTTATTTTATATATTTATATACAAATGTGAATATCACGCAATTTATCATTAATGATAATCATTATCAATAGTACGTATCGCGCTACTTTTGTCCCTATCCCGTTAGCTCTTCTTTTTTATTCCAGTTAATTTCACCAAATATGTTTTCGGGTTTACCACGCTTGCTTGGTTTACCACATTTGATCTTTTTAAAACATGATTTGAAAAGGCATAAAGAGCACTTATGAAAAAAAAATATGCTAAAGCGTCTGTCTTATGTTGTCTGATTTCACCTGTTGTGGCTTGGGCGGAGCATTCACCTGAAACCACAGAAGATGTTTTGATTGTGACAGCTAACAAACGGGCAGAAGCATTAAATAAAGTTAATGGCAGCATTTTAGTTAAAACTGGCGAGGAACTTGAGCAAGCGGGTATCACTCAGGTACAGGATCTTGAGCGTGCTTTCCCTGGTTTACAAATCCGCTCCCGCGGTAACCGAACCTACTCGGCAACCACCATTCGGGGGATCAGTTCACCCGATTACTATTCACCTTCCATTCGCATTTATGTTGATGGTGTTCCTCAGGATCACCAGTTTTTAACACAAGAGTTAATCAATGTAGAACGCGTAGAATTATTACGCGGTCCCCAAGGCACTTTATATGGCGGGAACGCCCAAGCGGGTGTTATCAATATTATTACCCGTTCGCCAAAAGAAGGCCCTTGGCTTAACCTTTCTGGCAATTATTCTAAGTTGAAACAAGGGGGTTCCTTCAGTGGATCAATGCCGCTTATTGAAGACATGCTTTATGGCAGCATGAGCCTGCGCTGGGTAAAAGAGCCTGGGCAAATTGATGCGCCAAATCGTGGTGATCAAAATATTGACTCCAGCAAAACCTGGCTCGGTAAAGGAAAACTGGTGTTTGCACCAGAAAACTCCCCTTTCAGCGCTGAACTTAGCTTTGCTCATGAAGATCTCAATTCACATGAAGAGCTGTATTTAACCGATGA
The DNA here is from genome assembly GCF_001908105.1 of Xenorhabdus eapokensis. The sequence continues at coordinate 29,462 of NZ_MKGQ01000010.1, read as the reverse complement.
ACAGTTCCGCCGGAAAGAATATGATGGCCCTATTCCGGATTTAACACGACGCGTCAACAGCTATGCACTCAAAGCGGAATATGATTTTGGCAATCACATATTAACCAGTGTCACCGCCTATCAGGATCGCGCTATTTCCCGTGATTTTATCGGGGGTAAATGGAAAGAAAAACACCACGCCACAACCCAAGAGTTACGTTTAAATTCCAGCTACTCAAATGGGATTAGCAGTGTTCTCGGTGGCTGGTTCTCAGATGAAACTAGCAGACATTATACTAGCTATAATGATGCACATAACAAAATCAAAGGAAAATCGCTAGCCCTGTTCGGCGAGGTTAAATTACCCATTGCGTCTCAATGGGATCTTACCCTTGGCGGTCGTCTGTCACATGAAAAATCTCAGATCAATTATTCAGGATCTGACATCATGAAGATTGACGCTTTTGATAACCAGGTTTCCAACAATGAGTTTATACCTAAGGCAGCTCTGGGCTGGCAATTGACGCCGGATACCCGTTTCTATCTCTCTGCCACCAAAGGATACAAACCGGGCGGATTCAATAACATTGTTTCCTCCGCCAATGATAAAAAACCTTACGATACCGAAACCTCAGACAATTATGAGTTTGGTTGGCATACCGCATTCTTTGATGACGCAATGACATTAAACAGCGCAGTTTATTACATTCGTTCCAAAGATAAACAGATCTATGTCGGACCTATGGGTGGGCAATTTATTCGTAACGCCGGAAAAGCAGAAAGTAAAGGTATCGAGCTGAGCAGCCAGATTAAACCAATGCAAGGGCTTAGACTTTCTCTTGGTGGTAGCGTAGGTAAGTCAAATTTCACTGATACAACAAGTGGCGTAAATTATAAAGGCAAACGCCTGCCTTATGCACCCGATGTCATGCTTAATGCAAGTTTCGACTATCTGATTGATCAAACATTGTTACCCGGTAACCTCTATTTCAATGCCGGTACTCGCTACTATTCAAAAAGCTACTTTGATGAAGCGAATACCCTTGAACAAGGGGGTTATACGCTTTATGACGCATCATTCAGTTTAGAAATGGATCATGGCATCAATGTCAAACTTTATGGCGAAAATTTAGGTAACAAACAGTACCGTGTTTCTAGTTTCCAGATGGGAAATACGTACAGCATGATAAGTAAGGGCCTGAATGTTGGGCTGGATGTGAGCGTTGCACTATGACGCACAATACTGTGATGCACAATAATACCTCACATCGCCGTCACATCTCGTTGCTACTTTTGACTTTGGCGGGTGTTTACACCATCCAAAGTACCATTGGTATGTTAACGTTACAAAGCATGCCGGCATTTCTACGCAACCACGGCGTTACTCCAGATAAGATAGGTTTACTCTATCTATTAATGTTACCCTGGGCATTAAAATTTCTCTGGGCTCCCGTTGTAGAACGCTATCGCAAATCAGGTTCGGGGGATACTACCCCCCGCCGCATCATGCTCTGCGGCAATCTGTTAATTGCGCTGCTTTTTGGTTTAATTTCCTTAGCAAAACCTGCCGAACATATGCCGCTTATCATAGCGGCTCTGTTTCTTATTACGCTTTGTCTGACCGTGGTAGATACCACCACAGACGGCCATGCTATCGATCGGTTATCACCACAGCATCGCCCCTGGAGCAATGTCATGCAAGTTGGAGGCAGTTATCTGGGAGCCATTATTGGCAGCGGCCTGTTTTTATATCTTATTTCACTGTATGGCTGGCACATTGGTGCCGGCATGTTAGTTATAGTGATCCTATTCATGTCGCTGCCTATTTTGTTCATTCAGAAAACACAGGAACAATCGAATGCGTCAAAAACATCGGGTACACCTTCTCCAAGACCCTCCCTAAAGAGTGCATTACGCCGTACTCCGGTTAAACAGGCACTGATTTTAATACTGCTATGTATGATTGGCACACGTCTGTCACTCGGTATGCTCTCCCCATTTTTAGTCGATCGCGGCGTAGACTTAACCCAATTAGGCATTATTGCCGCCAGTGGTGGTGCCTTGGCCGGATTATCTGGCGTTCTGTTTGGCGGCATCGTTGTACGTAAGTTAGGTGCCGTCCAGACATTATTAGGGATAATGCTGCTTGAATGTCTGGTATTAGTGAGTATTTTCTGGCTTGCCCGACAACCGGAAACGCCATTATCCCTGCTTTCAGCGGCATACGTCTTTATTACGTTAATCACCGCAGCCAAATTTGTTGCCCTGTATACCCAAATGATGTCTTTGGCGGCTGGCATACAATCTGGTGTGGATTTTGCGTTAATGCAATCCGCAGATATGAGCATTGCGATCATCTGTTCAATGCTGGGTGGATTGATTGTAACCCAAGCAAGCTACGCATCCCTTTTCGCTCTTGCATCACTCTTCACCCTCGCTGGCTTGTTCTGGACATTACGTATGCACCACAATTCCCAAAAGGAAAACACCTATGCCCAGTCATGATCCTTCTGTTCAGAATTCTCCCGAACAACGTGCTGCTGACGCCGGTGTCCTTAAGACACTGTGGAATATGATGCGTCCATACCGCACGCTGAGTTACGTTGCCATTGCACTTGCTATTGTTTCTGCCGGCTTGCAAATACTGCCGGCCGCGATTGCGGGTCTTATTACCCAATCTCTCTATGACGGGCAATATGACACCTTGCTGAATTACGGCATCATGTTATTAAGCTTTACCTTTGCCGCTATGTTGACTTTCAGTGGTTCAACGTTTGTTGCTCATTTGATCGCAGCCGATGTTCAGGCTGATGTTCGTCGTCATATCAGCAATAAGCTGAAATCTGTTCCCTTAGGCTTCTTTATGCAGACTGACAGCACCGAAATCAAGAAGATGATGTTAGATGACGTCGAACAGCTTGAGGATGGTATTGCCCACATTATTCCAGAGATGTCAGCAACCTTATTTGGTCCATTGATCGCATTAAGTGTGATGTTAGCCATTGACTGGCGATTAGCATTGGCAGCTTTTGCCCCAACTTTGGGTGCCTGTTTATTATTCATCTATATTCAGATGAAAGTTCAAACCACGACTCAACGTTTTTACGCCGCCCAAAATCGTATTGCTTCAACAATGGGTGAAGTTATCAACGCCATTCCTGTAGTAAAAACCTATTCAGGTGGCAAGATTGCCCTACAGCGAGCGGAAGAAGCATTTACCGCCCTGACACGTGTTATCGATGTTTGGGTTGAGAAAGTGCAGGTTAAATCCAGCCGATTTTTCGTGCTATCCAGCGCTAATCTGCTGTTTGTCCTCCCTTTGGCGGTCTGGTTATTCAACCGACAAGAGATCACTTTATTTGAATTTACTTTCTTTATTCTGGCTGCGATGGCATTCGGCAATATTGCTTCATCTATGTTCTCTGTGATGACACGCTTGCAGCAGCAAGAGGCGTTAGTCACTCGTTATCGTTGGCTAATGAACCAGCCTGAATTAGCGCCGTGTACCCAAAGTCAGGTTCCTATCGAACACACGGTGACTTTGCATAATGTCAGCTTTTCTTATCAAGATAAACAGGATCAAAATAAGCAAAATAATGTCTTAAATAACATCTCGTTTTCCGTCCCTGCCGGCAGTTCACTCGCGCTGGTCGGAGCCAGCGGCTCTGGTAAATCCACGATAGCCAGCCTGATCGCACGTCTTTGGGATCCTCAACAAGGCAAAATTACGGTTGGTGATGTGGATATCCGCGACATGGATGAACCTACTCTGCGTAATAACATCTCTTTTGTATTCCAGCGAGTATTTCTGTTCAACGATACGATAGCCAATAATATCCGCTTGGCTCGCCCTGATGCTTCACAAGCTGAAGTTGAAGCAGCGGCCATCGCAGCACAAGCCCACCAATTTATTCAACAGTTACCCCAAGGCTATAACACCGTAATTAACAACGGTATCAGCTTGTCTGTAGGCGAAAAGCAGCGTATCGCCGTTGCCGCCGCCATTCTGAAAAACGCCCCCATTCTTGTATTGGATGAAGCCACGGCCTATGCCGATCCAGAATGTGAAAAAGAGATGCAACAAGCACTCAATGCACTATGCCGCACCAAGACAGGCCGTAATAAGACCGTGATTGTTATCGCCCATCGCCTGCCAACTATCCGTCACCTTGATCAAATACTGGTTTTAGATAAAGGACAAGTCATTGAGCAAGGAACCCATGATGAACTGGTCGCGCAGCAAGGTGCGTATGCCAGACAGTGGGCAGCCTGGCGGGGAGAAAATACCGGAACAGGAGTAAATTAATCATGGGATTATTTAATCGTCTCCAACAACATCTGTCTGCAAAATTACAGCGGGTTTGGTTTGCGGGGTTGTTATATAAGCAACTTGATACCATTGCAATTATTGCTCAACTGGCTATCGCCGCTTGGGCTATCACTCATCTGGAAGACGCTCATCTGAAAGAAAACGGCAACAATATGCTGCCGCTTATTACTCTGACATTATTGGTTATTTTATTGTTGCTGCGGTTCGCTTTTATGTCTCGCGCACTGCGTAAACTCACCATTGCTGCTTATGACTTAGGGATAGAAATCCGTCGCGCTTTGCTACAACGGCTTGTCAGTATGTCCATAGCAACAATTCGCGGATTAAGTGCCGGAAAAATAGCCCTGACGTTATCCGAAGATGTGCAATGGCAGGAAAACCAATCGGCCTATACCACTCCACAAATCACCTGTCAGATTATGATGCTGTCGCTTATCTATCTGGCTTTATTCTGGTTCGATTGGGTTGTTGCTGGCTGTGCCCTATTGGTATTGATGGTTGGCTTGCTCATTCTGGGTGGTATCCGGCAAAAGCTTAATGAAATATTGCGTCGTCGGGCAGCGATGATGGCTGATGTATCCGAAGCAATCGTAGAGTATGCCCAAGGCATGGCTTTTATTCGCGCAGCGGCTGCTACCACAACGGTAGAACAACGTTTTGACCAGGAAATTGAACAATTACGGGTTGCATTCCGCCGTGGCGTATTCAAAAGCATACCGTTGTTGAGTCTGTTCTATATCATCATTGATACCAGCGTAGTGGTTGGCATTCTGGCCGCTGCCCTACGCTTTAATGCTGCTGTACCGGCAGCATTTACCCTCCCAGAGATGCTGATCACTATTCTGCTGTTGTTTGCCACTATTACCCCTTTGCGCGGGATCATTCCCCTGCTCAATGTGACTGCATTAACACAAGTCGGCGAAACACATATTGCAGAGATAGAAGCAATTGCCACCCAGGTTTCCGGATCATTAGCAGCACCCGATAAATATGATGTTGAGGTTAACAACATCTCATTTAGCTACCCAGGTACGCGCCAGCCCGCTATCCAAAATGTTTCATTTTCTGCGCCACAAGGCAGTATGACCGCCATTGTGGGGCCAAGTGGCAGTGGTAAATCCACGCTGGCTTACTTATTACTCTCTTTCTATCAACTGGATAAAGGTGAAATCCGTCTGGGTGGAAACCCTATTCATCATTACCAGACTCAGGCACTGTACGACACCGTCACAATGGTGTTCCAGGAAACCGCACTATTTCAGGATACCGTCGCCAATAATCTCCGTTTGGGTGATCCGAATGCAACCCAGTCAGAGCTGGAACAGGCAGCCCATCTCGCCAACATTCACGATACGATTATGGCACTACCGCAAGGGTACGATACACCTTTAGGTGTGGATGGCGGTACGTTGTCTGGCGGGGAGCGCCAACGGCTTGCCATTGCTCGCGCTATTCTCAAACAGTCGCCAATTTTATTCCTGGACGAAGCAACGGCGTCGCTGGATCCCGAAAATGAGCAATTGATACAAGAAGCATTTGATTCTCTCACTCAGGATAAAACCGTTTTTGTGATTGCTCATCGGCTAAGTACGATAACCCGTGCTGATCAAATATTGGTAATGGATCATGGAACCCTTTGCGATAGCGGTACACATGATGAATTACTGAAGCGTTGCCCGCTTTACCAATCCCTTTGGAAAAATCACCTTGGCTCAGAAGCGCATTGGCACTTAGATCCCAATATTCCCTTAAGTATTCATTCAAATAAGGTGTAACCCGCCATTATCTGATTTGTTAGGACTGCCATTTTATAGGATTTATTCATGCACACGGACCTTCTCTCTCCTGATTCACTGCGCCAGCTTATTGCTGGCCTGTTTAATCAAAAAAATATTTTGGTGGGCGATCATGACGATTTAATTCGCTATGGGCTGGATTCAATGCAAATTATGGCATTGCTGAACCAGTTTAGACGTCAGGGACATCGTGTCACTCTGCGCGAACTTTACCAAAAACCAACGCTGCATGCCTGGAGCCAGCTTCTGCAACGCCATATGCCTGTCGCTCATCCCGCCGTATCCAAAGATATAACGCCACAGCCACGGATTGCAGATGCTCGTCCATTCCCATTGACGGCAGTACAACATGCTTATTTTGTTGGACGTTCACCGGAACAAACGTTGGGGGGAGTCGGTTGCCATCTGTACCAGGAGTTTGATGGTATTGGGCTGGATCCAGAACGATTAGAAACCGCTATTCATACCCTGATCCAGCGCCATCCGATGTTGCGTGTCCGTTTTTTGCCGGATGGTCGTCAGCAAGGCATGCCCAACGCTTACTGGAAAAAATTGACAGTTCACGATCTCCGTCATCAGGCAGTGGATGAACAGCACCAAGCGCTGAATAACATCCGTGAACAATTAAGCCATCGCGTATTACGGGTTGAAGAAGGAGAAACGTTTGATATTCAACTTAGCCTGTTTGGCGATAATCAACATCGGCTACATGCCAATATCGACCTGCTGATCATGGATGCCGCCAGTTTTAGCCTGTTCTTTACCGAACTGGCGGCATTAATTGCCAAACGCAGCCTGCCTGCTCTTGCTTCTGACTATGATTTTTGCAGTTATCTCACACAATATCAGGCTCAATTTAAGCAATCCCGACAAGAAGCCGAGGTATTCTGGCGTAACCGCTTAGATACTTTGCCCCCTGCCCCCCAGCTTCCTTTGGCCAGAGAGCCTTCGCTGATAAAAAATGTCCGCATCCAGCGCAGAGATTTTCGCTTATCGCCTGAACATTGGGAACGTTTTAAGCAACTCGCGCAGCAAAATGGCGTTACGCCAACAATGGCATTAGCGACAGCGTTTGCCGCTTTATTGTGTCGCTGGAGCAATTCAGCACGCTTGCTGTTCAACCTGACACTATTTGACAGAGCGCCGCTGCACAACGCAATTGACAATATTCTGGCTGATTTTACCAATATTCTGCTGTTAGATATTCCTGGTGATAATTTACCGTTCTGCCAACTGGCGCAGGATGCACAAGCAACATTTACTGAAGCCTACGAACATCGCCATTGGTCTGGTGTCGAACTGCTACGTGAACTCAGAAAACGGGGCAACCACCCACATGGCGCGCCAATTGTGTTTACCAGCAATCTAGGCCGGCCTTTATATGGTGAGAATACCCGTGATGTTCTGGGAAAACCCAGTTGGGGCATATCACAAACTCCTCAGGTATGGCTGGATTTTGTTGCTTTTGAACATGAAAATGCCCTGAATATTCAGTGGGACAGCAACGATGAACTTTTCCCTGACGGTTTGATGGATACTCTATTCACTACCTATCAGAAACTGATTAAGAACCTGACGGAAAACGCGACACAATGGTGCGAAAAGTTACCAGACCTGATGCCTGAGTCGCAATACCATCTGCGACATCAAATTAATAACACGGTCGAACCATTGCCCAATGCTTTGTTACATGAAGCCGTGTTTACACAAGCAGAACGTACCCCAAATGCCGTCGCTTTAATTACTCCTGATGAAGAAATAAGTTATGGCGAACTCAGTCTGGCAGCCCGTCGATTAGCCGCTGTCCTGCAAAAAATGGCGGTTATACCGGAAGATCGCGTTGCCATCAGCATGGAAAAAGGTATCGGACAAATTGTTGCTGTCTTAGCGGTGCTTTATGCTGGCGGTGTTTATGTTCCGATTCCCGCAGATCAGCCACTCAACCGACGTCGGGCTATCTGTGAAAGTGCTGGAATCAATATCGTGATCATTGATCTTAAGCAGCAGAATACTTGGTCACAGGATATACATTGCATTTCCTGGCATCAGGATGAGCAGTTACTGCCCTTAACGGACATGGCTAAACGTACGGTGACTGATCCGGCTTATATCATCTATACCTCTGGTTCAACCGGTACGCCAAAAGGTGTGGTGATTAGCCACCAGAGCGCACTGAATACCTGTCTGGATATCAATCGCCGTCATCAAGTTCAAAGCAGTGACCGGTTGTTGGCACTCTCTGCCCTGCATTTCGACCTCTCCGTTTATGATATTTTTGGCATCCTCAGTGCAGGAGGCGCGCTGGTGCTTGTTGGCGAAGCACAACGCCGCGATCCTTCAATCTGGGAAATGCTGATCGAACGCCATCACGTTACGATGTGGAACAGCGTACCGGCACTGTTCGATATGTTACTGACCTATTGCGAAGGCATGGAAGTTGATGCGCCGAGAACGCTGCGTACCGTGATGCTGTCCGGGGATTGGATCGGTTTGTCGCTGCCTGAACGTTATCGTGCGTTCAATCCTGATGGTGTACTCAGTGCAATGGGAGGTGCTACGGAAGCGGCTATCTGGTCAAATGAATATATCGTTAAGGAAGTTGACGCGCAGTGGCGCTCTATCCCTTATGGTTATCCTCTCGCGAACCAGCGTTACCGGGTAGTCGGTGAAGATGGTCGTGATTGCCCAGATTGGGTTGTCGGTGAACTTTGGATTGGTGGTGTCGGTGTAGCGCTGGGGTATTTCAATGATGAAGCGCGTACAGCAGCCCAATTTGTCATTGATCAAGGGGAACGTTGGTATCGTACCGGTGATCTGGGTTGTTATCACCCTGGAGGCTGGCTCGAATTTATGGGGCGCCGTGATAGTCAGGTAAAAATTGGGGGCTACCGAATTGAATTAGGGGAAATTGATGCTGCCCTCAATCAAGTCACCGGTATCCGTAAAGGCGTTGCCTTAACCCGTGGTGAAAAAGAGAAATCCCTGGTGGCATTCCTTGAATTGGAAGACGATACGTTGTGCCGACGCATCAATCGTGCACCACAATTACCAGCAAACTACCATGATCTGTTTCCTGCCATGCCGACCAGCACTCATGATGGCAGTGAACCTCAAGTTGCGCTGTTCCTGCTAGAACATCTGTCTCGTCACGGTATTGCATTTGCTTCACCGCAATCGCTCACCGATTGCCTGAAACATTATCAACCCCAGCCGGAATACCATCACTGGTTTGTCCGCATGCTGGCGTATCTTTGCCAAAGCAATGTACTGACTGAACCTGCGCATCATGTCTATCAGGCTGTATTGCCATCCACCACATACAAAAACGAAGCAAAATGTATTCCCGCACGCTGGCATTCTACGCTGCGTAATATTCTTACCGGACAACAGGCAGCCGTCACATTACTTGATGATCCGCAATTTGCACCGGAGCAACAGCTCTTTGTCCAACCAGAAACCCAACAATGGTTGGCAGGACTGAAACAGGTTATCGTTGCCCTTTCCCAGCGGTTACAACGCCCTGTGACTTTGATGGAATTCGATGCCCGCAGTGGTCTCTGTGCTCAATGGCTGACAGAACATATTACTGACCAACATTTGTCTTATGTCGGCTTTGAGCGTTCTCAGGCTCTGCTTAACCAGATGCAAGCTCGGTTAAATAGCCACAATCATGCGTCAGTAAAACGCTGGTCTGAGCAAGTTCCTGAATCATTACAGTATCAGGCCGATATCATCCTGCTAAACAATGTATTACACCGCGAGGAAGACCCAACAAATTGCATTAACGTATTGCTTCCACTGGCACAACCGGGCGCTTTAGTATTGGCAATGGAGCTGCAACAAGCATCCTCTATCTCCCTGATTACGACTGAGCTGCTCTCACCTCAAGGTATTCAGCTACGTTCTGCGTCAGAGTGGTTATCTCTTCTTCCATTGCAAGCGGAAACACCGGTTACCATCGGCAATCTGAATGTGTTGTTGATGCAAACAAGTGACAACGTCACCATACCTGATCGGGAAAAAATCAAATCCGCTCTGGCACAACACTTGCCAGGGTATATGATCCCACAGCGCTTGCATGTTATTCCTCACTTGCCCCTGACACCAAACGGTAAAATTGACCGCAAGGCGCTGTCACAATCTCTTCAGTCCGCCGCAATATCCGCCACAAAAACAGACACAGCAACACCTCAGCCTGAAATGACCTTGTCAAATACGGTGGAACAAACCGTTGCCGATATTTGGCAACGCCTGCTCAATACCGAGCAATTGGGGCGTGACAGCGACTTCTTCCAGCTTGGTGGTGACAGTCTTTTAGCTACCCGTTTGATTGGTGAACTCACACAACAAGGCTTCAAAGGCGAACTGGGGCACCTGTTCCGTAACCCGCAATTGGCGGCATTTGCTTCAACATTGACGTCTTTGTCTGCAACTTCATCAGAAGCCTATTCCATACCGGAAGAGCAAGATGAATATCAGCCTTTCCCATTAACCGAAGTTCAGCAAGCTTATCTGGTCGGACGCCATACTGGTTTCGCATTGAGTGGCATTGGTGCCCATTTCTTTATTGAATACCGGATAGAACAGTTAGATGTTCAGCGCCTAAATCGAGTGTTAAATCGCCTGATCCAACGTCATCCTATGTTGAGGACGGTTGTGATTAATGGACAACAACAGATATTGCAAGATGTTCCAGTCTTCTCCGTTAAACAACACCAATTTACTGATATTACTGAGGCAGATACCTTACGCGAACGTCTGTCACACCAAGTATTAGATGTCAGTCGCTGGCCGGTGTTCGATTTCCAACTTGCACAAGACAACAGCCTTGTCTCCCGACTATTTGTTAGCCTGGATAACCTGCTATTAGACGGGTTAAGTATGCAGATATTGCTGGCTGAGTTAGAGCAGCTATATCTCAACGAACAGCACGCATTACCGCCACTCAATGTTACATTCCGCGATTGTGTGTTACGCCAGCAACACATGCCGGTACACCAGAAGTCATTACAATACTGGCAAGAGCAAGTGAAAACATTGCCACAGGCTCCGCAATTACCATTGCGTATTGCACCAGAAAGTGTTCAATCCCCGCATTTTGTGCGCTATAGCGATCGGTTATCTGCACAGGAATGGGCGCAGTTAAAACAACAGGCAGCTTCCCAGCAAATCACGCCTTCTGCGCTCTTGCTTGCCGCTTATGCCGCCGTTCTGTCCGCATTCAGTACCAGACCGGAGTTAACCCTTAATCTTACTCTGTTCGACCGCCCACACGGGCATGAGGACATTAAACATATTCTGGGTGATTTCACTTCACTGTCACTGCTGGCCTGGCATCCGGAGAAAAATTGGTTATCAAGTGCACGTCGGCTGCAACAACAGCTATGGCAAGATCTGGATCACCGTCATATTTCAGCGATCAGAGTGATGCGTGAACTGGCGCAGCACCGTGGCCCTGATGCTGCCGTTATGCCAGTCGTTTTCACCAGTGCGTTGGGAACCCATGAGGGGCAGTTCCTTTCACATTCATCATGGATGAAACCGGTTTGGGGTATCTCGCAAACCCCACAAATCTGGCTGGATCATCAGGTTTACGAATCAGACAATGAGCTTTGCCTGAATTGGGACGCAGTCGAAGAATTATTTGCGCCACACCAGGGTCTGTTGATGTTTTAAGGTCATAATTCATTCAACCCACATGGGCAACCAGACAATGATAAACGCCAGAGCCAACATACTGGCGTAATTCCGTTCAAGCTTATCGTATCTTGTTGCTATTGCACGAAAATGTT
>NZ_MKGQ01000010.1:0-17465 GCF_001908105.1 Xenorhabdus eapokensis | reverse complement strand
TAGCTTATTCCATTGGAGATCTGTTAACATAGTTCGCGGCATGATGGTGAGGTCTGGTTGTTTTTTGGCGAAAGTAATTATACCAAATCATCATGCTGTTTAATAATCCCTCACAAAACATCAACACGCCCCAGTTACAAAACATGTTCAACAGCTATCTGACGCTACTGCGTACCCTCGCTGCACAACCGGAAAGCTGGCATTCAGCGTTGGAGCAACTGGTGCCACGTCAGCAAAGCGTGAGAGATGCAGATCGTCCTGCTGCGGCTATTGCATCATCACCGCGCTTAGAAGAATTCGAACCACAAGTATGCAGTGAAACATGCAATGAAATTCAACGCCTGTTTTTATCTGTCACCCATCATCCGATACATGCACAACAAAACTTTTTTGAGGCAGGAGCCAGCTCGCTACAGCTAATCCAACTGCATAACAAATTACAACATGCGGGTTTCCAGCATCTTGCTGTGACTGATTTATTCGCTTATCCAACACCAGAGACGCTCAGTTTACGTTGCCGAAAAGAGGTTCAAAACGGCAATAGCCCGTCAATTACCCTTCGTCAACGTCAACAACAAAAGCGTCTGCAACAACGGGAAAAACGTCATAAAGGAGCTGCACAATGACTAACTTAACGCCTCACTACGATAATTGTGATCCCATCGCAGTGATTGGCCTTGCCTGCCGTTTTCCACAGGCACCCGATAGCGATACTTTTTGGCATAACCTGCAACATGGGGTTGAGTGTACAACGACACTCTCCCGTCAAACATTATTGGATGCAGGTCTTCCTCCTGAAATCATCAACAGTGAAAACTTTGTCAATCAGGCGGCGATACTGGAGAACGCAGAACAATTTGACGCCACGCTGTTTGGCTATTCGCGTCAGGAAGCAGAAATGCTCGATCCTCAGCAACGTCTATTCCTGCAAACCGCCTGGCATGCGCTTGAACATGCCGGTTATGCACCGCGTCATGTTCCCCTGAAAACCGGTGTCTTTGGTAGCAGTCGGATCAGTACCTGGCCTTCATGGTCACAGTTTGCCATGACCGATGTCGGCAAAGTGAAAGGGTTACAGGCGTTAATGAGTAACGATAAAGATTATCTTGCGACTCGTACTGCCTATAAATTAAATCTGAAAGGTCCTGCACTCACTGTCCAAACGGCCTGTTCAAGTTCACTGGTTGCCGTACATATGGCTTGCGAGAACCTGCGTTCCGGTGAGTGTGACATGGCCTTGGCCGGTGGTGTGGCGGTTTCTTTCCCACAAGAAAGCGGTTATGCGTATCAGCCTGGGATGATCTTTTCACCTGACGGACATTGTCGCCCCTTTGACAGTCAGGCAAATGGCACCTATGGCGGCAATGGTGTTGGTGTTGTCGCGCTGAAACGTCTGAGTGATGCCTTACGCGATGGCGATCCCATCATGGCCGTGTTGCGTGGCAGTGCCATCAATAACGATGGCAACGAAAAAGTGGGCTTTACTGCACCGTCGGTGAATGGTCAGCGCCGTGTGATTAGCGAAGCATTACAACTGGCAGATGTCAGCATTGATGATGTCGGTATGATTGAAGCACATGGCACAGGAACACCCCTTGGCGACCCGATAGAAGTTGACGCATTACGCAGCATATTCTCTGACCGCCATGCCGGAGCCGCGCCTTGTTACCTTGGCTCAGTGAAAAGCAACATCGGCCATCTCGATACTGCCGCAGGCATTGCCAGTTTGATCAAAACGGTTTTGTCCGTTTGGCATGGTTACATTCCTCCAACGATCAATGTACAGCAACCCAATCCGGCATTACGACTGCAAGAAAGCCCATTCAGGCTGGCAACACAAGGGCAACAATGGACGCAAGAATTGCGTACCGCCGGTGTTTCTTCATTCGGTATTGGCGGCACCAACTGTCATATTGTGGTGCAATCGTTGCCAACAGAATTACAACGTCGCCATGTTAACCATTCACCAACAGCGCCATTGCTGCTTTCTGCCGCTTCTGAATCTTCATTGCGTCAATTGGCACAACGCTACGCGACTGCGCTCAATAATGCCCCAGAACATTATGCCGATCTGGCCTGGACTGCATTACAGGGACGTGATCTTTCCCTGCCCTGGCGCTTAGCGCTGACAATATCACCACAAAATCTTGAGGAAAATACTGCCAGCCTATCCGCTTTTGCGAACAATATGCCAACACCAAACATGTTTAGCGGACAAGCCAAGAGCGAAAACAAGCAACTGTGGCAATTCAGTGGTCAGGGTTGTCAATGGTCTGGCATGGGAAAAGCCCTGTATGCCAGCTCTCCGGTTTTCTCCGCCATGTTAGATCGTTGCGCTGCTGCCTGCGCCTCTGAATTAGCATTGCCGTTAAAAACCGTGATGTTCGGCGAACAGGATGGCGCATTAGCGACCACCGAATATGCACAACCGGCCATTGTGGCACATCAAATTGCGTTGGCTGCGCATTGGCGGGCACTTGGGCTAAAACCTGATTATGTACTGGGGCATTCCGTCGGTGAATTTGCGGCTGCCGTTGTGGCCGGCATCTTCACACCTGAACAGGTCATGCCGCTGGTCGCGGTACGAGGCAAGCTCATGCAAAACTGTTCCCAAGGCGGAGCAATGCTGGCGGTCTTTGCCAACGAAGACGATATTCTGCCTTTTACCCATTCACTGGCATTGGATCTGGCGGTTTGCAATGGCCCGCAGCACTGGGTTTGGGCCGGTACAGAGGCAGAAATTGATATCCTGGTACAACGTCTGGAACAGCAGCAGATTCGTTGCCAGCGCCTTAATGTTGCCTGTGCGGCACATTCAGCCATGCTTGATCCTGTTCTGGAAACATTTTCCCAGCATTGCCGTCGGTTACACCCTGCATCAGGAGAAATTCCACTAATTTCCACCTTAACAGCCAATCTTGCAGATTATGAACAATTAGGTTCACCAGATTACTGGTGTCACCATATGCGCCACACGGTTCGTTATTATCAAGCCATTGAATTTGCCCGCCAGCAAGGTGTGACCTTGTTCATGGAATTTGGGGCTGATGCCCAGCTAACAGGGATCGGACGACGTATCAGTCTGCCGCAGGAAACCTGGATGGCGAGTGCAAATCGTCAAGGCTCCCCAGAGACAGCTCAGCAAACAGCTCTTCTGCAACTTTACTGTGCTGGTGCACATCTTGATTGGCAGCCGCTTTTCCCGTTTACCGGAGTAAAATGCCATGCGCCACTCTATCCATTTGATGAGCAGCATTACCGCTTCTCTGCAACCGGATTACCGACACATAAAACCGAGCAACCCTTCGCCAATACCCATGCTGAACTTAATGTCAATGCCCTGCTCGACCCTGCCATTGAACAAAACCCCGACGCGCTAATACTGCGGGCATTGTATACCGACGCATTGGTATATCAGTGTCACGGACGTGATGCTGAACAAGGTTTCAGTGCCATCGACACGATCCGGGCTGGCCGACTACAACCCTGCTGGCGTCCTTTGCTGGAACAGTTATTAACTCACTGTGTTCAGCAAGGTTATTATCAGGCGGTTTCCAGCCCAACGGTAAGCAAAATATATCGTCCTTACCGTGCCTTGCCTTATGTTAAGCGTCGGTTATTGGAGGCGAGTTTATTCGCGGCTTTTCCGGCACTGATCTATGCTGGCGAGCGTTTATTCGCTCTGTTGAGTGATCGTGCTGATCTGCCTCGTCAATCGGTGATATCCCAATCTATGACAACAGCATGGCTTCCTGCACCACAACCATGCCCTGATACTCATTATGTCTTGCATTGGCGCACAATAAACACCGCGGATACACCGGAATCTTCAACAACCTATACTCTTCGCACCTCAATAGAAAATGGCGAGATCATTAATCATTGGCGTCAGGCAGGCATTCATTTACAACCTGAAAGCGGAAACACGTTATTACTGCTTGAAGGCAATGATATTACTGCATTATGTGATCAAGTTATTAGTGAGCTAAAACGCGATGAAACAGCACCTTTAACCGTTGTCACCTGCTGCGCCCAACCAGAATCCACCTTATTAAAAGAGGATATCAACCCTGCTCAATACGCTATCTGGGCGTTGCTGCGTGTCGCGGTTGAAGAGTACCCCCATCGTCGCATCCGGGCGATTGATATCGCTGATATCAATGATGCTGATGCTTTGTCATTAGCGCTTGGTTATCTGAATGAACAGCATCGCTGGCTGAGAGTGCGCGGCAAGCAGGTCGCTGCTCCGGTTTTGGAACGCCAATTATTATCATCGCAACACCTATCACCGCAGGCAATATCCATTTCCCACCAGGGTTGGCATATTGTTACTGGCGGCATGGGCGGTATTGGTCAGATCTCCATTCGTTGGTTGCTAGCCCAAGGTGCCCGTAAGATTGCCGTATTTGCCCGCCGCAAAAAGGCAGATTGGGATACGTTTGTACAAGCATTGTCCCTGAGTAGCGAATGTGAAATACGCTGGATTAACCTTGATGTCACTGATACGCAAGCCTTGTTAAATGCCGTGCAAGATCTGGCACAAGGGGAGGGTATCGCTGGCGCGATCCATGCCGCAGGCATTGCTGACCATACCCCACTGGCAAAACTTGAGCGTCAACACTTGTCACAGGTATTATCCGTCAAAGCGCACAGTGCATTGGCATTGCAAGCTGCGCTCCAACAGCATAATGCACAATATTTGCTGCTTCACGCTTCTGCCGCCTCCATGTTAGGCGCCCAAGGGCAAGGTGCTTATGCCATCGCCAACGCTTGTCTGGAATCTTTAGCGCTGACAGCACCAAATCAATTGATGGTTAAGACATTGGTGTGGGGAGTTTGGGGTGGCATTGGTATGGCCAGCGACCGACGATTAGTGGAAAAACTGGCGCAAGATGGCATGTTACCCTTCAGCACAAATGAAGGTATCTGGCATCTCAATCAATCGCTGTACACCACATCACCTTGCCATCTGGCAATGCGGTTAGATGAGCATCATCCTGATATTTTGCGCCGCTTACAGGCTGATGTTATCCATCCAGTTACCACATCGGCCTCTTCACACCCTGCCGATAACACGCTGTATCAGGATAGTGAGCAACGACTCTATTGGCTGCGTCAACGGGTCGCAACATTATTACGCTTAGAACAACCTGAACGTTTAGCATCACAACAGGATTTATTGCAATTCGGTTTGGATTCCCTGCTGTTTCTGGAACTGAATGCGGTGATCCACCAGCAATTTGGCTTAAGATTAACCGCTGAATTGGCTTATCAGAATATGACGCTAGAGGGGCTTAATACACTCATTGGGGATGCCCTGCCTGAACAACCTGTCGTCTCTTCCCAACCAGAGGTGATTATTGACCGTTCCCAGCGTCACGCACCATTTCCTCTGACCCCCATTCAGCACGCTTACTGGATTGGTCGTACACAGGCCATTGATTTTGGTGGTGTCGCTTGTCACGTCTTATTTGAATGGGATCTGGCTCTGGAGAGTTTTGATATCCCACATTTTGAACAGGCATGGAATGCGTTGATTCAACGTCATGGCATGTTGCGCATGATAGTCGATGAAGACGGGCAACAAAGGATTTTGCCGGAAACGCCGTGGTATGTTCTGTCTCAGGATGATTTGCGGACACTGAATAATACGGCCTGCGAACAGGCTTTGGCTCAGCGTCGTCATACCCTCTCCTACCAAGTACCGCCTGCCGAACAGTGGCCGTTGTTTGAAGTCTCTGTATCACTGCTACCAAATGAACGCTGCCGCTTACATATGAATCTGGATCTGTTGCAGTTTGATGTGCAAAGCTTCCGCATCATGATGGACGATCTACAACTCGCTTATCATCAACAACCTCTGGCTCCACAAGCATTTACTTTCCGCGATTATGTGATGGCAGAACAAGCGCAGCGTGAAAGTAAAGCGTGGCGGGCATCATGGGCATACTGGCAGGAGCAACTCCTTTCATTACCTCCGGCGCCAAGATTACCGTTGGATCCACTATTGTCTCAACGTCACCAGCCACAATTCACGACTTATGAAGGTCGATTGACACGATCTGACTGGCAACGTCTTAAACAAGGCTGGAAAAAATGGGGAGTCACACCTTCCGCTGGCCTGTTGACGCTGTTTGCCCATACCCTTGAATGGTACAGCCGTCATCCGTTATTTACTCTCAACCTGACCTTCTTCAACCGGCAACCTTTCCATCCAGAGGTGCAAGAACTCATTGGGGATTTTACCTCAGTTATGCTGATGGATTTTGATTTACGCAAGACAACGTCCCTGCGCGCCAGCATGGAAAAAACGCAGGCTTTGCTCTGGCAACGGTTGAGCCATAGTCATGTTAATGGTGTCGAGGTATTACGAGAGCTTGGCCGCCAACAACAGGGCGAAAGCCAAAACAGGCAGCCACTGACACCGGTTGTTTTCACCAGTATGTTAGGCATGGCACAAGAAGGTGTCGCTATCAAACAATCCATCACCCAATTACTGGGCGATCCGGTCTTTGTTCTGAGTCAGACACCGCAAGTCTGGTTAGATCATCAGGTTATGGAAGTCGATGGTGATCTGCTGTTCAACTGGTATTGTATGGATGATGTGCTGGAGGCAGGTGTCATTGAGTCACTGTTTGCCGCTTATAACGCGCTGTTAGCACACATTTGTCACCAGCCTGAACGCATGGAGGATTATGACCTTCATACGCCACCGTCTGGTCATACGCGTTATGACTTCTGGCCGCAACACCCTGAATTGCGTCAAGCCGAACAATATCTGCGTGCTAAACCTGAAATACGGATGGCAGAAATTCAGCCACGTCAGGATGATGTACAAGGTTACAACCTATGGTGGGTTGCAGAAGATAATTTGTCATTATCACTACCAGAACCACAGGTTATCAACACGGATACCTTACCGCTACCAACCTTGGCAGAACAACAAGTGTTTGAGCGCTCTTGGCAACATATTGAGCAACAGGCATTATTTGGCCTGAGCCAGACTTTACTGCGCCATAACTTATTCACTGCGGTACAACAATCTCACTCTCGTGAAGAGATTGAACAACGCTTACAACTGGCACCACAGTATCAACGCCTGCTTACCCAATGGCTGACTTTGTTCAATAAGCAGGGATTTATTGAACAAACCGTTGGCGGATACCGTTGTCTGCAACCGCTTAGTCATGTTCCGATCCCGACAGCAAAACTGGATGATGCAGAGTGGTGCCAGACTATTAGTCGTTATGTCACAACCTGTATCGAACAACACGACACCCTGCTTGCCGGACGTGGCAATGCATTGGAACTGCTGTTCGCCGATAAACAAGTCACAGCCAGCCTTTACAGTGAGAACCCCGCATTACGTTGCCTGAATCAGGCAGCCGCTGAAATTGTCCGACAATTGAGCCAGACATCCGAACATTTCGCTGTACTGGAAGTCGGGGCAGGAACCGGCGCAACCTCAGAGAAAGTACTGGCACACAATGCCCACGCCATTCAAAGCTACCACTTTACCGATATTTCTCCGCTATTTTTGGATGATGCCCGCCAGTTACTCAACCAACACGGCGAAACCGTAAAATTTGCCCTGTTCGATATTAACCAGCAGATTGATTTTAGCCAGCATCCAGAATCCGGTTATGACCTGATTCTGGCGGTTAACGTATTACATGATGCCACCCATCTGAGAAACACCCTGCGACGCTTGTCTCGGTTACTGAAAACCGGTGGATGGTTGCTGATTATTGAATCAACCAAACGCGAAAGTGCCATGCAACTCGCCAGCGTCGGGTTTATTGAAGGTATTAACGCCTGGGTTGATGATCGCGGTGACAGTAATAGTGCATTGATGGAACTGGCGGACTGGCGGAAGTGTCTGACGCAATCCGGTTATCGGGTTTCATTGGAATGGCCGGGACAAAACGGGTCAGAGCTGCATCAACAACTGATCCTGGCACGGGCTGAACAACAAACGCGGCTTAATATCAGTGAAATAGCCGCCCAATTTTCTACCTTGCCTTACTCATTGCATATTCAACAGCAAGAGCAGTTGCCGCTGATAATGACAGTCAAAGAGAGGACGGCTCAAGCATTCACCACAGAGACCAAACAACCAGAAACAGAAAATGACCAACTTTATGAGATTGAACAACAAGTCATTACTCTCTGGCGTTCACTGCTGCCTCAGTCAATACAGCGCCACAGTGACTTTTTCCAAAGTGGCGGTGACAGCCTGATTGCCACCCGCATGGTAGTGCAGCTACGTCGCCAGGGTTACGAACACGCCAATCTGCAACAGCTCTTCGAACACCCTAAATTGAGTGAATTTTGCCGTACCTTGCGAGTTGCTGAGACCCGTTCAACGACAGTTGCGATAGCACATCAAACTGAAGCGGCATCCGAACAAATTTTGCCACTTACAGCATTGCAACACGCTTATTGGTTGGGAGAAAGCCAACTGTTCCAATTTGGTAACGGTATCGCTCATTTCTATGCTGAACTGGCTATCAACGGACTTGATCTGCCTCGTTTTACCGCCGCCTGGAACCGTGTAATAAACCATCATGCGCAATTACGCGGTTATGTGAAGGATGGGCAATATCGTATTTTGCCGGAGGTTCCCTGCTATACACCAACAATCATTGATTGCCGTAGCATGATGCCAAATGAACGCGAAGCACAACTGAATCATGCCCGCGACACACTACGTACTCAAGGCGTTCCCAGCGATAACTGGCCGCTGTTTGATTTAACCCTGTACCACACCGATGATCAGGCGCATGTATTGCATTTAACCATCGACCTGCTGGTTGCGGATGGTAAAAGCCTGACGTTAATCTTGCGTGATTTACACCATTGGTATCAGGAACCTGACTGGCAGCCAGAGCCACCGGCAGCAACGATTGGCGACTATATTCAGGCATTAGAGAATGAGAAAACTGGAGAAACCTGGCAACAAAGCCGGCAATACTGGCTTGATCGCTTACCTTCGTTGCCTGATGCTCCGGTGTTACCACTGCAAGATCACCAGTCACAGCAACTCGATCAACAGTGCCTGACCGGATATATCAGTCCACAACAATGGCAGCGCTTACAACAACGTGCCGCCGAATACCGAGTATCGCCTTCGCAAGTGATGTTAACGTTATTCGCCCATGTTTTGTCAAGGTGGAGCAATAACGAGCATTTTACCATCAATGTTCTGCATGGTAACCGTCTGTTAATGCCACAGTATTGCGATATGTTAGTCGGCAATCTGTCTACCACTTCATTGCTGGAAGTGGATCTACGCAACATCAGCGGTTTCAGTGATGCTGTCAGCCGGATACAACGGCAATGGCTGGCCGATCTCCAACATGCGCTGTTTGACGGGCAATTAGTACTCAGGGAGAAAAACCAACACCGCCACAACCTGAACGCCGGTATGCCAATCGTATTCAACGATACAACCGGTACAGCGGGCAAAGGACCGTCAGGGTTAGGCACACTGAATCTCTTTGGCGCGCAAACTCCCCATGTTTATCTCGACTGTATGTTAATTTCCGGTGCAGAAGGTGGTGTCACCATACAATGGGCTATCCTGCCACAACTGTTCCAACCTCAGGTTGCAAAAAATATGTTCGCCCATTATCAGGCTTGTGTCATTGCCTTGCTTGAACCGGACTACCAATGGAGCACGCCGCTTCCTGACTGGCTGCCAACAAATGATCTCGCTTTATGTCAGAACAGTAATGCGACAAAAAATGTTTTTCCTCCACACACGCTTTGCTCGCTGATTGAACAGGCGGTAAATCGTTATCCCCAACGTACCGCTGTGGTTGATCCCTCTCGTCAGATTGACTATCGTACTTTGTGGTCACACAGCCTGAGGCTGGCAGCGCATCTGCAAGCACAGGAAAATCAGGCTTCATCCCTGATCGGGGTGGTAATGGAAAAAGGCTGGGAACAGGTTGTCGCAGTGCTGGCGATTTTATTAGCAGGACGGGCTTATCTGCCTATTGATGCCAGTTATCCGCAACCGCGGATCCATCAGCTATTGGCATCAGGGGAAGTGAATACCGTACTGACGCAGCCTAAGTTTGCTCAACAGATAAGTTGGCCTGAACATATCCATCTCATCTCTCTGGATGAGACATTGCTCAATAGCTTAACCGTAACCGCAGAGCCACATTTATCTGTACGTCCAGACGATTTAGCCTATGTTATCTTCACCTCCGGCTCCACCGGAAAACCAAAAGGCGTAATGATAGACCATCAGGGCGCAGTCAACACTATTCTGGATATTAACCAACGCATTGCACTCAATGAGCACGATAGCGTGCTGGCAATATCAGAGTTAACATTCGATCTTTCCGTTTATGACCTGTTCGGCACGTTGAGCTGTGGGGCAAAACTGGTTATTCCTGCCCCTGGTGACACTCGGCAGCCTGACAAACTACTGACATGGTTACAGCAAGAATCGGTTACTGTCTGGAACTCCGTACCAGCATTTGTGCAACTGCTTGAGGAGTATGCCCGTAGTTATCCTCATTCCCTGAATAGCCTGCGCTGGATATTAATGAGTGGGGATTGGATACCCACCCATTTGCCCGCAAAATTGTCTGCCCTTCACCCTGCGCTTAACTTGCTCAGTTTGGGTGGTGCAACTGAAGCCTCAATATGGTCTATTGCTTATCCTATCGCCCACATCGATCCTAATTGGCGCAGCATTCCCTATGGCAAGCCTTTGGCTAATCAGACGTTCTATGTGCTTAATTCAACACTGTCACCTTGTCCGGTCTGGGTAACTGGCGAGCTTTATATTGGTGGGCAAGGACTCGCATTGGGTTATTGGGCGGATGCAGAAAAAACGCAACAAGCATTTATCACGCATCCTCAAACAGGCGAGCGGCTTTACCGCACAGGGGATTTAGGTCGCTGGCGACCAGACGGTAATATCGAATTTTTGGGGCGCAATGATCACCAGATTAAAATTCGGGGCTACCGGATTGAATTGGGCGAAATCGAGCATCGCTTATATGAACACCCTGATATACAACAAGCGATAGTATTTGCACATACGACGTCAAACGGGGCATTGCAACTCGTCGCAGGTTTACGTTTGACCGATACTGCGCCAGTATCTACCGAACTGTTACCGATATTACCGCACTGGTTGCAGCAAACATTGCCAATTTGGATGTGCCCACAACGATTTATCATGCTCGATACCATACCCGTATCTGATAACGGTAAAATCGACAGGCGTACATTGATTACTCTGGCTGAAAAAACGCAAGAAGGTGATTCAATCCCATCAGTGACACTCAGCGCGACAGGACAGACAGTATTAAACCTTTGGCAATCAGTATTAGAGCAGCAAAATATTAACGTGCATGAAAGTTTCTTTACCCTTGGGGGGGATTCTCTGGCAGCGGTGCGATTAATGGTGCAAATTAATCAGACATTTAATCGCCAATACCCACTCAGCCTGTTGCAAACTTACGATACCGTACATTCATTGGCAGAATTTATTGAGCATCAACCCAAAAATGCTTGCCAAGGCGTGATACTGAACAAGGGAAACATTGAACGATCTACCTTAGAACGATCTACCTTAGAACGATCTACCTTAGAACAAGCAACCTTGTTTATCGTCCATCCCATTGGTGGACATTTGTTAGGATATCGTCATTTAGCAGCCAATTTTGGTGCCCAACCCATAATTGGTCTGGCATTTGCGCCTGAGAGCATGAACACCGACAAACCTTCTGTCGATGCGCTGGCTGCTGATTACATCAGCCAGATCCGTCATTTCCAACCTAAAGGACCTTACGCGCTGGCGGGCTGGTCTTTTGGTGGATTAGTCGCCTATGAAATGGCTCACCAATTACGTGCTGCCGGTGAAAGTGTTTCCCATTGCATTCTGATTGATAGTTTCGCTCCGAATGTGCGCCCGGATCTGACGCTGGATAATGCATTCTGTCATCATCATTTCCTGCTCGATTTACAGGGACAATTCCCTGGGCTGGAACTGGATAACAGTGTTATCGCAGCAAACACGGAAACCTTCCTGCAAGCTCTGCACAAAGCCTTACCGCAATCTGCACAAATCGATAGCTCACTGACTGAGCTTTATGCCGTATGGCAGCATAATCTGCGGGCATTGCTTGACTATTGTCCACCACAAACTCCACAACCTTTCTGCCTTATTCGGGCAAAACAGGCATTGCCTGATTTTATGGCTTACCTCGATCCAACCACCATCACCTCAACTGATCTTGGTTGGCAGGCTTTCGGGCCAGTCAATGTGACACAACTTGATGGTGATCATTACAGCCTATTCCAACACACACATGTCGGCTCTCTGGTTGCGTGTCTGAAAAACATCCTGAATTCAGTCCCAACTGTTAAGCCCGTTAAGGAGAACATATGATAAAGCCACGGCGGGTTCTGATTGTCGGTTCGAAATTTGGTGAACTGTATCTTAATGCGTTTCTACAGCCTCAGTCAGATCTGGAACTGGTCGGTATTCTGGCGCAAGGAAGCCCTCGTTCGCAGCAGCTTGCCCACGATTTCAATGTGCCCCTATTCCGCTCATTGGATGAATTGCCGGATGAGATCGATATTGCCTGTGTGGTCATACGCGCAGAAGTGATCGGCGGTACAGGTGATCAATTAACCCAGGCATTATTGGCACGTGGTATTTCTGTCATTCAGGAGCACCCTCTTGGTGCAGAAGCGATCAAAAGACACCAGTCAGCCGCTAACAAGCATAATGTTATGTTTTGGGTAAACAGCTTTTACAGCCAATGCCATGCCGGCAGAAGTTGGTTACATGCTGCTCATCAAATCAGTCACTTATCACAGCAACGTCCGGTAAGTGGCTATCTGACAACCAGCCGCCAGTTACTGTTTTCCGCACTTGATCTGTTGTTACAGGCCAATCATTGCCCGGAACAGATCGAGGTTGCCTATATGGGGCAACGGAATAATGTGTTTCATGGCTTTGAACTGCGCTTTGCAGGAACGACCATAGCGCTAGACGTTCAATCTTATCTGGATCCCAGAGATCCCGATATGCACAACCTTGCTATGCATAAAATGACGCTGATTTGGCCGGCCGGTTATCTTACGCAGGAAGCCAGTTATGGGCCGGTGATCTGGACACCGGTTCTTCATGCCCCGAATCATCTGAATAATGGTCAGAGTCTCTATCTGACGGCCAGTCAGCCGGATGGTGCCTATCTGCACCAAACAACATCACAAGTTCTTTGTCCGGCAACGCCAAATTGGATGACAGCATTTGAATGTGATGGTGCCGAAGGTGTGGCATTGCTACTAAATACCTTAGGTTCAGTATTGAATGGCGCACTCTGCCCCCCTGCTTTTAGCTACGACTACCAATTGCGGTTGGCCGACTTGTGGCAACAAATTTTACGCATGATGGGAGAGCCAGTTACTCAGGATTTACAGCCACCGGTCTGGATTGATCCTGTTCAATTGATGCTACCTGTTGATAATCATTAAGGAAGAATGCTGCTATGAATTGGGCACTCCCCGCACATCCGATGATCCGCCCGTGTCTGACACCTCGTGGCGAACCCAAATACACGCTATTAATCTGCCCCTTTGCTGGGGGCAGCAGCAGCGCATTCCGTCAATGGTCTGTACTGGAAAATCCAGATATCGCTGTTTCACTGGTGATTTACCCCGGACGTGACAGCCGTATGAATGAACATGCGGTTACCCGCATTACGCCATTGGCTCAGTCACTTGCTGATGTGATCCGATCATTGACTCCCGCACAGAGAGAGAAGCTGATACTGGCCGGCCACAGTATGGGGGCTCAGGTCGCTTTTGAAACCTGCCGATGCCTTGAACAATATAACTGTGCCCCCAAGGCATTGGTACTTTCGGGATGTCATGCTCCCCATCTTCAATCCCGCCGCCAACTGAGTGGATTGCCTGATCATGAATTCATTGAGCAACTGATTGATATCGGTGGTTGCAGCCCGATTTTACAGGCAGATCCCGAATTACTTGCCCTGTTTTTACCTATGTTACGGGCTGATTTTTTTGCTACAGAACACTATTACCACGCTATTCAACCTGATCCAGTAAAACTACAAACACCCACGTTGTTGCTTTATGGCAACGAAGATAAAGAGGCTTCCGCTTTGGAAGTTCAGCAATGGCATCATTGGCTGGCAAGTGACAAGCAAAACCTTACGTATTGCTGCCAGGAGATGGCCGGCGATCATTTTTACATTACGCAAAAGCCACAAAGCTTTATTCATCACATTACCCAATTTATGCAATATGTTTATTCAAAGGAGTTCGCATAATGGCACCTTTTTCTATCCTAGGAAAAACACTGACTATGACACCCAATTATCTTTGGAATGGCAAAACGCTGGATCAGCAGCTTGCCGGATGGTCCAGTATCTGGGGAGATAAAACCGCGTTGATTGATCAAGAACAACGGCTAACTTACCATGAACTCCATCAATCTGCGGAAAGGTTAGCTAGCGGATTGTCTCATCGTGGAATACGCCGTGGTGATAATGTTATGGTACAGCTCCCTAACCGTATCTCCTTTGTTGTCACCTGTTTTGCCTTGTTCAGACTAGGTGCTCACCCCGTATTATTAATGCCTACCCAACGGGCACATGATGTTCATGCGCTTTGCCAGATTGCACGTCCGGTAGCTTATATTATTCCTGATTGTATCCACGGTTTTGATTATCGAGAAATGGCGCGGGAAGTTGCAGCATCTTGTGACGAACTTAAACATATTATCGTGGATGGAGAGGCTGAAGAATTTACCCCATTCGCCTCCATTGAGGAGGAACCACTCAATATTCCTGGTCCAGGTTATGGCGATATTGCCGTACTTTTGCTTTCCGGAGGAACAACGGGCACACCCAAATTAATCCCGCGTACCCACGATGCTTATACCTATGATTTTGTGCTTTCAGCCCGCCTGTGCGCAATCGACACTGAAAGTGTTTATTTAGCCGTATTGCCTGTTGCCCATAATTTCACTTTAGGCAGCCCCGGTATTCTGGGCACACTTTCTCAGGGAGGATGTGTACTTCTCAGTGATACCGCCAGTTGTGATGAAGCTATGCCATTGATCGAGCAGCATAAGGTGACTCATGTAGCACTCGTACCGGCTCTTGCCCGACTCTGGGAACAGGCGCGCGATTGGGAACAAAGTGACCTTTCGTCCTTACGTTGCTTACAAGTCGGTGGTGGCAGACTAACACCAGAACTGGCAGAACAGATCATGGCACGCCTTGGTCCTTTACAACAGGTATTTGGTACAGCGGAAGGATTGCTTTGCTATACCCGACTGGATGATCCTGATGAAGTCGTTATTAACACCCAAGGGCGCCCACTATCAGAAGAAGATGAGATCAAAATTGTTGATACTAATCTGCAACCCGTCGCATCCGGCGAGGTAGGCGAACTGATTACACGAGGTCCCTACACCATTACCGGATATTACCGTGCTGAACAGCACAATACCGTCGCTTTCACCACCGATGGATTCTACCGCACAGGCGATTTGGTTCGCATCAGACCTGATGGCAACCTGATCGTTGAGGGACGGATTAAAGAGCAAATTAACCGCAGCGGTGAAAAAATTTCAACACTAGAAGTTGAAACTTTGCTGCTGCAACATCCAGATATTGATGACGCCGTTGTCATCGCGGTTCCTGATGAACTTTTGGGGGAATGCATTTGTGCTTGCCTGCCAAAAAGCATCAACCAACCCGATCCCGCACAGATGCAAGCATTTTTGCATCAGAAAGGCGTTCAGCGTCATAAAATCCCTGACCAATGGTTATTTGTGGCGTATTGGCCATTAACCGCAGTAGGAAAAATCGATAAACGCCAGTTAGTACAGATGGCACAAGCAGAAAACAACCGCCCAATGCAGCAATACCATGAACAGACGATCGCGATTACCAGCAATCCGTTAGATCTGGTTACCCGCTTACTTGCCGATAATGATGCACAACCTTGTATGCTCTACGAAATAAAAGGTGAATGGTCAATGGGTATAGGCTGTGCTGCAACTATCAGCGCAGATGCATCGGGACAATTGATTGATTCACAGGGCTATCGCCAACCATACGATATCAATACACTCAGCCAAAAACTTGAGCAAACGCTCAATGCTGTTCCGATTAAAGACTGGCGTGCTTATGGCAAAACATTATTCGAGTTTTCCCATATGACGTATGGGATACCGTTAGAGCCATCATTAGAACAACAAAATGAAGCGCTAATGAAAATCACTATTCCACAGCATGAATTACGCATAACTCAAGGACAGGTGCTGATACGGACACTGGAAGAAGCGCAAGTCTCCATATTGGGCGAGAAAATCAAGCAAGCTGATCAATTAGGCACACCGACTTTCCCCTATACAAAAGAGATGGAAATTATCACCCCAGCAGATGCGGCAAAAAATTATCAAAACAACGTTGCAAATGCGGTTCAAGATATTACCGCCGGTCACTACCAAAAAGTGATCCTGTCACGCAAAGTTGAGCTTGGTTCAAATGTTGATATAACACACAGTTACTGGCTGGGACGTCAGGCTAACACACCTGCCCGCTCTTTCTTCTTACGTGATGGCGATTTCTCTGCTTATGGTTTCAGTCCAGAAACCGTCGTTGAGGCAGAAGGTTCGGGTTGGGTTAATACCCAGCCGTTGGCAGGCACCAGAGCATTGACACATAACAAGGAGCAAGATCAAAAATTGCGAGCCGATTTACTTTCTGATCCAAAAGAAATTTCCGAACACGCGGTTTCGGTCAAACTGGCATTAGAAGAATTAGCGCCGATTTGCCAGCCAGACACGCTTTGTGCATCAGAATTTATGGCTATTCGTGAACGTGGTTCGGTACAACATTTAGCATCACGAGTAAAAGGGTTACTACAGACAGGCAAAAATCGTTGGGATGCCTTTATTGCCTTATTCCCGGCCGTCACCGCGTCAGGGATACCGAAAAAACCTGCTTTACAAGCGATTTCTCGTTATGAAGGTGAACCACGTCGGCTTTACAGTGGTTGTGTCATGCTGCTGGATAGCACAGGTAAACTGGATGCCGCGCTGGTATTACGCTCTTTCTATCAGCATCAAGAACGTTGTTGGCTTCAGGCGGGTGCCGGCTTGGTCAGAGATTCAAGGCCAGAAAGAGAATGGCAGGAAACCTGTGAAAAACTGGAGTGTATTATGAAATATGTTCGTCCTTATGCTGACAAAAAAGACTAAACATTTATTGGTATAGGTAATCATAATACAGCAGGGGAAAACCAGAGTAATATCTGGTTTTCCCTAAATTAACGCGATGCTCGACTTTTAGGGTGAGTTGAAATGACATAGCCGCTCCTTTATAACTTTAAGTCGTCAAAAATAGAGAAATAAAGGAACAAAAGGCTATGTCACAGCAAGATTTTATCAT
>NZ_MKGQ01000001.1:284989-358772 GCF_001908105.1 Xenorhabdus eapokensis | reverse complement strand
ATCTCATGATAGACGAAATCGGCGTAGTAACCGGGTTTACACTGACGCCCGCCAATGTCAGTGAGCGTGAAGCAGCCTGGGATGTGATCGGCTCGATAAAAGGCTGTTTGCTGGGTGATAAAGGGTATTTAGGCGTTGAATTTAAACAGGAAATGAAGGTAGAGGGTATTGAAATGATTACCCCGGTGCGGGCCAATATGGATGATCCCCTCCCCAGAAAAATGAGAAGGGTCATTAACGCCAAACGCCGTTTAATTGAAACCGTGATTGGTCAACTCGCCGGACAATTTGCTATCGAGAAGTGCTGGGCACGGGATTTGTGGCATTTGAGTAATCGAATTGCCAGAAAACTGCTTTCTCACACGTTGGGTATTTTTGCCAATTTTCAACAAGGTAAAAGTCAACGGGACTGGCTTCAACAAGCCAATGTTATAGGATGTTAAAGTCGAGCATCGCGTTAAATTAAAAGGATGTACAGCCACCATCCAACAAAGCCTGTTCATTACAACGACGACCATTCGCCAATTGGCAAACAGGTACTTGATGCCCATTCAATTGCTTGGTTAGTGTCGGAATTCCCCCTGCATCAGAGCAGCTTTCACTGGCATCTTTACTCAGATAAATACCCAAATCTGAATATTGATAATGTTTGTAACGGCTTGATGAAGTTTCGGCTTGATGACCACTGCAACCCGCCAATAGCGTTGCCACCAGCAATAATTTGATAAGGGTAATTCCCCGCTTTAACAACATATTTTCTCCAGTTTAATTATCGGATTCATATATTTGGGCATAGATCAATGCCCTGCACTTTTAGAAAGCAAATTATAAGGTAGACCACATTTTCCCAAAACTGCCCAATTTACCATAAATTGAATAGATGACTGATTAACTCTGGTTTCAAACAAAAAGAAAAATCCGTATAATCCAGCCCCTGCAAAGGAACCGTATAGGAAATCTACAGCCGATATAATCGGCAATGTGAGAAGTCGCAATGAATCAAAAAGATACGAGAAAAGAAACACTTGAATTCAACAAACTCCAGAAACGCCTGAGGAGGAACGTTGGTAATGCCATCATTGATTACAATATGATTGAAGACAATGATGTTGTAATGGCATGTATCAGTGGTGGCAAGGATTCATTCGCGATGTTAGATATTCTGTTGAATCTACAAAAAGCGGCACCGATAAAATTCAAAGTCGTTGCAGTGAATCTTGACCAGAAACAACCTGGTTTTCCTGAGCATATTTTGCCCCAATATTTTGAAAGCCTGGATATTCCCTACTACATTGTCGATAAAGATACCTACTCAGTGGTTAGAGAAAAAATCCCTGAAGGCAAAACTACCTGTGGATTGTGTTCAAGACTACGTCGCGGCACGCTCTATTCTTTTGCAGAAAAAATCGGGGCAACAAAAATTGCACTTGGGCATCATCTTGATGACATCGTTGAAACGCTGTTCCTGAATATGTTCCACGGCGCGCGTATGAAAGCGATGCCGCCCAAATTACGCTCTGATGATGGCCGTAATGTCGTCATCAGGCCGCTGGCCTATTGTCGGGAAACAGACCTGATTCAATACGCGGAAAACAAAAAATTTCCAATCATTCCTTGCAATTTATGTGGTTCTCAGGAAAACCTACAGCGGCAGGCGATCAAAGCAATGTTGGTAGAATGGGATAAGAAAACACCAGGCCGGGTAGAGAATATTTTTAAATCTATCCAAAATGTGAGCCCAAGCCAATTGGCAGACAAAACTATTTTCGACTTTGTCAACTTGCCATTGCATCGTGAGGGGGAAAGGGAAGAGTATGCTTTTAACGAAGCCGTGGTATCGTCAACGAATATTGATGAATCAATGTTTATCAATGTGACAAACGTTTAAAAATAAGCGGTCTTTGTCACAGCTTGCTCAAACTCCGGTAAAAAAATAGCCGATACTAAAACAAGTATCGGCATAATGAGCAATTATTCTGTGTAAAACTCAATATGAGAAAAGCTACAATTATGGAGCACAACGTTCAACGTTGTATTCACCTGCGGAACTTATAATGCCCTAACTATAGGTATCGATTATTGATTTATCTCAATCCTATAGCCATTTACTTCGCCTTAACCACCATGCAAAAGCCACCATCAAGAATGACAATAAAAGAGTGAATAAACCGAATCCAAAGCGATACTCATTGCCTGGTATTCCCCCCAAGTTGACACCAAATAATCCCGTCAAAAAGGTGGTAGGCAAGAATACCATCGCCAATAGGGACATCATGTAAGTACGGCGGTTCATGGCATCTGCCATCATAGAAGTGATTTCATCGGCAAGAACAGCGGTTCGGGCAATACAACCATCAAGATCATCTATTCCCCTGCTCAATCGATCAGCAATTTCCTGCATTAAGCGGCGCTCTTCATCGTTCATCCAGGAGAGTTTCTCACTGGCCAAACGGATAAAAATATCCCGCTGTGGTGCCATATATCGGCGCAGAACGATTAACTGTTTACGCAGTAATACCAACTCTCCACGACCAGGAACTTTCTGTTCCAAAATATCATCTTCAAATTCAATCAGGTTGTCATGTAACTCTTCAATAAAGTCATTGGCTTCATCAGTAATGGCACCGGCTATTTCTACCAGCCAATTTCCGGTACTTTTTGCCCCAACACCGTTGTGCAGATCATCCAAGATTTGATCGATGGAATGAATTTTTCGATGGCGGCTGGAGATAATCACTTTGTCAGTAATATAGATGCGAAACGAAACCAGATGATCGGGGCGCGCATTATTATTGCGATTCACCGATCTCAAGGTAATCAAAGTGCCTTCACCTGTACGCAGTACCTTTGGACGAATATTATCACTCACTAACCCCTCCTTTACCGGAAATGGTAGCAAGGTTGTATTCATGATCCACTGATGACTGTCCGGATTTTTATAATCAAGATGTTGCCAAACTGGCTGCGCTGCTGTTACGGGTGAATCTTCCCCAAATGCCGTAATACCGCCCTTGCCATTTAATTGACAGGCGTAAATCGGATTTGAACCTTTAAATACCGAGCCATAGATCGTTTCCACATCTGCTCCTTGTTTGTACTTAAATTTCGTGCTGATTTTTCATGCTTAATTGTATATTTTGATGATATTTTTGCCTTGCTTGTCTAATAATCGTCCTAAAAATAAATTATAAGACATTGTTAATTAAAAGAAGGGAGCGTATTTCTGAACATTGCATCTATTTTTGTGGGCAAGATCGCACTATTCCTTTACACTGACGGCGTAGTTTACTTTATAGAGGGATTAAATCATGACACAAACAGTCAAATTTCAAGGTGGTGATATCACCGTTAACGGAGATTTTCCACAAGTAGGTCAGACAGCAAAAGAGTTCACGCTAGTCGCTAAAGATCTTGCTGATGTAACATTGAGCCACTACGCAAGTAAACGCAAAGTGCTTAATATTTTCCCAAGCATTGACACCGGTGTTTGTGCCACATCTGTCCGTAAATTCAACCAACTTGCCAGCGAATTAGACAATACTGTCGTATTGTGCATTTCAGCAGACTTGCCTTTTGCTCAGTCTCGTTTCTGTGGTTCTGAAGGTCTGTCTAATGTTGTCACTCTTTCTACACTACGTGGCGGGGAATTTCAGGAAGATTATGGTGTTGCAATAAGCAAAGGCCCATTAGGTGGACTGACTGCACGTGCCGTTGTTGTCCTGGATGAAAATAATCAGGTTATTTATAGCCAGTTGGTCGATGAAATCACCAATGAACCTGACTATGACAGTGCATTAGCCGCATTGAAATAATTGTTTTATTATTGCTTTGGTTTTTTAACACAGCAACGCATTTTCTAAGACTTAGTCTTTAAAGCGTATTTCCTGGCGATGATAAAATCACAATTAGTTATTTTATCGTCGCCAGCTTATTTTATATATTGAATATGGTTAAAAGCAGTAATATCTCAGTTATTATTCATCATCTTCATGTTCAGCTAAGTGTTTTTTACCACTCAGACCATATTCGCGTAATTTATTGGCTATTGCCGTGTGAGAAACCCCAAGCCGTTTTGCCAGCTTACGCGTACTGGGATAATGGCGATAAAGACGTGTCAGTACGGAGCGTTCAAAACGCTTGCTGATCTCATCCAAAGAGCCAACCAGAATATCTTCATTAAATGTCACCTCAGCTTCTAGTTCCGGTAGCCGGATATCCTGCGGGCTGAGTTTGTTACCCTCAAGCTGGGTCAATGCCTGGTATATTGCGTTGCGGAGCTGTCTGACATTACCTGGCCAATGATAACCACACAAAAATGGTTCTAATTCAGCAGAGAACTTAGGTTTATGCAAGCCCTGTTCTTGCGCAAAACGTGTTACAAAATAGTCCGTCAATGGCATGATATCCGCCTGACGTTCCCGCAAAGGAGGTAATGTAATGGTTAAGACATTCAGCCGATAATAGAGGTCTTCACGAAATTCCCCTTTTTGTACCAATTCAATTAAGTTTTTCTGAGTGGCACAAATGATTCGGACATTCACCTTCACTTCATTTTCTTCACCGACACGACGGAAAGTTCCATCATTCAAGAAACGAAGTAATTTAATCTGCATCTGCGGCGACATTTCGCCAATTTCATCTAATAAAACCGTCCCGCCATTAGCCTGTTCAAAGAAACCTTTTTTGCCTTCCAATGCATTGGGATAGGCTCCCGCCGCATAACCAAATAGCTCGCTTTCTACCACATCATCTGGCATGGAAGCACAATTTAACCCAAGAAAAGGCTGTTTTCCCCTTGCACTACGTAAATGACAGGCTTTAGCAAATTCATCTTTTCCCGTTCCTGTCTCACCGACAAGCAACAAGGGCATATCAAGAATTGCCATTTTGCGAGCCTGCTCAACGATATGAACCATTTTAGGACTGACAGCAATAATCTGTTCAAACGCGCCATCATTATTTGTAGTTGATTTTTTGCGTAGTGACTCAATATGCGCCGCTGGATGGTGTTCACCAGAACTCAACATAATTACAGCCCCTACGCATCTAATCGATTGATTTTCATCCGTTAATTGCATGGGAATAATATTCATTCCATAATCTTGCCCTTTAATGGATAGTTGTGCTGAATGTGGTTGATGATGCTCACTTTCAAGCCAGCGAAGGAAATTGTAATTGCTAATCAGATGACCAATATTTTTTTGGCTAATTTTTTCCTTACTGACACCAAACAATGCCAAAGCAGCGGAGTTAACCAGTTCAACATTGCCTTTCATGTCAATGGAAAAAATAGGGGCAGGAAACGATTCCAACAGCGCCCACATCGCCCGATGCTCTTTCTCTGATGGCATAAAGGCAATAGTTCTGACATCAATGACGCCATTGATACGACGAATTTCTGCCATCAATTCACGGAAGATATTGAAATCAATTTGAGTAAAATTAAGGTAAATACGACTTGCAGGAGAAATTTCAATTCCTTTCAGGTCAATATTTCGTAAAACCAGTAAATCAAGTAATTCGCGGGTTAACCCAATTCGATCCTGACAAGTCACTTCCAATCGCATTTTTCTGACCTTATTTACACGATGTTCTTAACTGCCTGAATGTTACCCGTTACTATCCAATAGATGAAGCCCTTGTCAGTAAAAGTTTACAAGAATAAGATGTCAAGCTGGTATGACAGACGCTATTAATTGGTTATTTTACTGTTTCTATATCTTTTCTGTACTTTGTTTTTCATTGGTAGCGTACTTTAAGCTGGGCAAGTAATTGGTGGCGAAAATCACTTAACTTCGGTTTATCTCCATCAATCCACGGCAAAGGCCGACATAATTCCATTGCCTTGATGCCCAAACGGGCTGTGAGTAATCCTGCGCCGATCCCTTGTGCAGCACGAGCAGAAAGACGAGCCGCAATGTCCTGTGACAACCAATCCATACCCACTTCCCTGACTAATTCAGATGCTCCTGCAAAAGCAATATTCAGTAATACCAACCGAAATAAGCGGATACGACTGAAATAACCTAACTCAATGCCATAAAGCGCTGCAATACGATTAATAAGCCGAATGTTTCTCCACGCAATAAAAGCCATATCCACAATAGCCAATGGACTGACCGCGATCATCAAAGCCGATTCCGCAGCCGAGCGACTGATCTCTTTCTTGGCTTGTGCATCCAGAACAGGCTGAACTAATTTACTGTATAACATGACAATTTCACGATCATTATGGGTTTCATGCACGGCAGCCTGCCAACGCTGTAATGCCGGATGTTGTTGCCCAATTCCAGCTTGTTTTGCTAATTTTTCACAAAATTGCTTTCCCTTGCCGATGCCGTGACTTTGCAATAGCGCTTTTGCAGTATCTCGCTCTTCTGTACGCTGCCGCAAATGGTAAAGGCGTCGCCATTCCTTGATCACACTACCTATACCCGCAAACACAATCATGCTACCTGCCGCTGCGATCCCCAGGGCAATCCAATCATGTTGCTGCCAGGCCTGGTATATCCACTGGACACATTGTGCGACAACACTCGTCCCCAACAACAATACAGCGCTGGAAAAAACTTTTCGCCAAAAACTGCGTTTCGGTTTCAGTGCTGCATTCACCGCACCTTCAAATTCACTTTCCTTCTCTTCTGCTTCCAACTCTGACATCAGCGGATAGAACTCTGCTTCCTGTCCAGAAAATTCTTTTTTTGATTTTAGTGGTGGTTCGGATGATGTTTGTACAAGATCATCAAAATCCATTCGCGGTTTCAAAGGTTCGGTCATGTTAATTTGTCTCCCAATAAAAATTCCATCACGCTATCCATGCGAATATGGGGTAACGGTGTGC
The DNA here is from genome assembly GCF_001908105.1 of Xenorhabdus eapokensis. The sequence continues at coordinate 351,931 of NZ_MKGQ01000001.1, read as the reverse complement.
TGACATCGACGGGTTTTGGCCGGAATGATTCGAAATGAAATCCTTGTTTTTGCCAGAATTCATTATTCGGCAAACGCGGTGGCACTTCTCCCGGAAAAAATGTCAATAACTTATCATCTGACAAGCGATTACCCTTGATGGCAGGGATTTTTTCACCTTTATGCATAACAACGCCGCTCTCTGTTGCCTGAACAGATGCAAGCCCGACACAATCCATGCTGATCCCTTCAAACGCTGCATTTTGCCACGCTTCCTGTACCAAGTGCTGTAAAAGTGAAACAAGATTGGCATGTTGATCTGGCGTAATGTGATCAGCTTTGCTGGCAGCAAACATCAACTTATCGATGCAAGGCGAGAATAAGCGACGAAATAGTGTCCGCTTACCATAATGAAAACTCTGCATCAGTTGCGTCAATGCAAGCCGCATATCATTGAACGCTTGCGGACCACTGTTCAATGATTGCAAGCAATCCACCAGAACAATTTGCCGATCAAAACGCAGAAAATGCTCTTTATAGAATGCCTTAACGATATGATCGCAGTAATAAGCAAAACGTTCACGCAACATGCCTATATTGGTCTGTTTATCCGCCTTTGCGAGTTGCGCTTCCCCGATGCTGTCAATATCTGGCCACGGGAAAAATTGCAGCGCGGGTGCTCCCGCCAGATCACCCGGTAAGATAAAACGGCCAGGTTGGATAAAATGCAAACCCTGCTGTTTACATTGATGCAGGTAATCCGTATAAGCCTGAGAGATTCTGGCAAGTAAATTTTCATCAACAGGTGCCAATGGATCACATTGCTGGCATAACGCTAACCATGACTTCGCCCAATTTGCTCTTTCCCCTTTCAGTAATCCGTGCATATGCCGTGACCACGCCAGATAACTTTGTTCCAGCATGGGTAAATCCAATAACCATTCGCCCGGATAATCGACAATTTCCAGATAAAGGGTAGACGTTTCCTTGAGGTAACGAAACAGGGAATCTTCAGAACGATAACGCAATGCTAAACGTATTTCACTCACACCACGCGTTGGCGTTGGCCAGTGAGGGGGAGTGTCATATAATTCGGTGACGTTCTCATCATAGGTAAACCGAGGCACCCCAAAATCTCGCTGGGGCACCCGTTTCACACCGAGTAAGCGTCCATCGCGCACAGCAGAAAACAGCGGCAATCTGGCTCCGCTGTGAACATGCAGAAGTTGGTTTACCAAAGAAGTAATAAAGGCGGTTTTTCCGCTGCGACTTAATCCGGTTACCGCCAGCCGCAAATGACGATCCATTCCACGATTAACGAGTGCTGTCAATTCGTTTTGCAACCGTTTCATGTTTCTCCTAAATGGGAATACCGTGATTCAGTCTCATCCGGCCTGTAGCATCCGCAAAATTTGATATTATTTTCGCTATTACAGACCAGATCCCATGCTATCCACTGCGCTCAGAGCTGGCGGAAACGGCTGCGCACATTGTAAGTATCAGAAGTTACATAGCGTTCCATTTGCCGCAAACGTGCTTCGCTTGTCTTCAATTGGTAATCTATTTCGTCCAACATCTTCTGTGCTGATGGCCTTCTATACTTTTCCTCTGCTGAATATCCCGCAGGTGCAGGTTCCATGACAAAAGTCAAGATAATATAAGCCAATACCGTGATGCCAAATAGACCAAAGAACAGCGATAATACTGCGATGGTACGAATAAGCGGAGCAGGTACGTCAAAATAGTCTGCCAGCCCGGCACAAACGCCTTTAACCATCCCCTGCTCTGGCAGGCGATAAAATTTTCGGGGGTATTGATTTGACATTATGACTGTCTCCAATTTGGATGTTCTGCGTCAAGGATATCTTCTAACGTTTTGATCCGTTCTTGCATACGCCTGGCGTTCTCCGTCAACTGTTCCAAACGCTGAATTTCACTGTTCCCTAACTGATCACGATTGCTGCTCCGGTTGCTGTAATGCAGCCACAACCAGATGGGTAAAACAAAAAGCACAAAAATAATCAGCGGGATCCCAAGAAATATATAGCCCATTATCTTTCCTTAGTTATGTATGACAGATGTCATCATTGAGAATCTTTGGTATTCATTTTAGCTTTCAAGGCTGCTAATTGTGCACTGATTTCATCATCTGCCTGCAATTCTGCAAATTGTTGATCGAGTGATTTCTGTTTGCCTAATCCAAAAGCTTCTGCTTCCGCTTCCATGTGGTCTATCCGGCGTTCAAACTGTTCGAAGCGCGCCATTGCCTCATCGATTTTACCGCTATCCAACTGACGGCGTACCTGGCGCGAAGATGCCGCAGCCTGATGACGCAGTGCCAACGATTGTTGTCTCGCACGTGCTTCTGTCAATTTATTTTCCAGCTCACTCACTTCGCCTTTAATGCGTTCCAGCGTCTCATCCAGAATGGATAATTCGTGTGTTAGCGTTTCAACTAAGCTACTGACTTTCTGTTTTTCAATCAACGCAGCACGCGCTAAATCTTCTTTATCCTTGCTCAGTGCTAATTCAGCTTTTTCTTGCCAGCCATCGATTTGGCTTTCACCCATGTTGATGCGGCGCAAAAGCTGTTTTTTCTCGGCCAGTGTACGGGCAGAGGTTGAGCGGATTTCCACCAGCGTGTCTTCCATTTCCTGAATCATCAAGCGGATCATTTTCTGTGGATCTTCTGCTTTATCTAACAGAGAAGAAATATTGGCATTCACGATATCAGCAAAACGAGAAAAAATACCCATAGTCATACACCTCTTTCATTAGAATATATATATGTTATGCCTGTGTACTGTTAAAACGGAAACAAGATACACGGTAAGGCACTTAACTAAATACAAGATATATGCCAACTTTCTTATTTTTCTTATCCAATTGAAATTATTAATATAATTTTTTATTTGCTTTTTTATTGCAATGAGCTAATTTAGTCAAATTAACCAATTTTTGGCGAAAAATACCATGTCCCAGTTTATTGACAACCTATTAGGTGAAGCAAACTGTTTTATTGAAATTTTGGAACAAGTCTCCGCATTAGCGAAATTGAATAAACCGGTTTTAGTTCTGGGAGAACGAGGAACCGGTAAGGAGTTAATTGCCCGACGTTTACACTATCTTTCTCCACGTTGGCAAGGCCCTTTCATTTCCCTGAACTGTGCAGCACTCAATGAAAATCTGCTTGACTCAGAATTATTTGGTCATGAAGCTGGGGCGTTCACGGGTGCCCGTTCAAAACACCAGGGGCGCTTTGAACGGGCTGATGGCGGAACCTTATTTCTTGACGAACTCGCCACTGCCCCTATGCAGGTACAGGAGAAATTACTGCGTGTTATTGAATATGGTCACCTGGAGCGTGTAGGCGGCACTCAGTCATTACAAGTTGATGTACGTTTGATCTGTGCCACCAACGAAGATTTACCTGTCATGGCTGCCTGCGGGAAATTCAGGGCTGATTTGCTCGACAGGCTCGCGTTTGACGTGGTTCATATCCCACCATTACGCCAGCGACAACAGGATATTATGTTACTGGCACAGAATTTTGCGATTCAGATGTGCCGTGAGTTGGCTCTGCCATTTTTCCCCGGATTTACTGACGAAGCCAAACAACAGTTGCTTTCCTATCACTGGCCCGGAAATGTTCGCGAACTCAAAAATGTTATCGAACGCTCTATTTACCGGCATAGTAATAGTAAAAATGGTAATAGCGAAAATGAATTAAATACGATCATCATCAACCCCTTTTCACTCTCACAGCAATCTGCTCCTTCATCCACAGAGAGCGAGATGAGCAATAACGTCCTTCCCAAATTACCTGTTGATTTAAGGCAGTGGCAAAACGACAGCGAAAAGAGTTTACTCATACAGGCTTTGACAGAAAGCCAATTTAATCAGAAAAAGGCCGCTGACAAACTTAATTTGACTTACCACCAGTTCCGCGGGTTAATCAAAAAATACCGTATTGATGTTAATGGCAAGATAGAGTAGACAGATAAAAAACGATAGATAAAAAAGTAGCCGGCACCCGAGCCGGCTAATAAAAATACTGGAAGCAATGTGAGCAATGTCGTGCCTTATCTGAGATACCTACTTGCTACTGCAAGGTGTCCCTCTGAGAGCACATGCGAATGATAATACTTATCAATTACACTTGTAAAGCATTTTATTGAGAATTTCTCTCGTTATCGTGATCTGTTCGTTGTTTTTGAGCAAAAAGCGTTAATTAAGTTACAATGGCTAAACTCTTTTTTATGACTGACATTTTATATGCGTTATTTGATTTACTGGATTATATTATTGATTTCCGCTCCGACTCTGGCAGCCAAAGATGCTACTCCAGAAACTGCTGCGGAATCCATTCCAGAGCCTACTAAAACGATTCCAGCATCGAAGCCAAACACCACCTCGGAAAGTCTGCCTCATATTTCGACTTCCATACGGCAGAACGGTTTTATTTATTGCGTTAATGGCAATTTGAATACATTTAATCCCCAAATGGCTATCAGCGGCTTGACTGTGGATACGCTGGCTGCACAGATTTACAATCGCCTGCTGGGTGTTGATCCTCTCACTTATCGTCTGGTTCCTGAACTGGCTACTGATTGGGAAGTGCGGGACAATGGGGCAACTTATCGCCTTTATTTGCGTCATAATGTTGCTTTCCAATCAACCGATTGGTTTACACCAACCCGCACAATGAACGCGGATGATGTCGTTTTCAGTTTCCGCCGTGTCTTCGATAATACACATGATTATCATGATGTTAATGGTGGTCGCTATCCCTATTTTGACAGCTTACAATTTGGTGATTCAGTCAAGAATATTCGGAAAATCAATCAATATACTGTCGAATTTCGCCTTAATGCCCCCGATGCTTCTTTTCTTTGGCATCTGGCAACCTACTATGCCCCTATACTGTCCCAGGAATATGCTGAAAAATTGCAGCAAATGAATCGGCAGGGACAAATAGACTGGAAACCTGTCGGAACCGGCCCCTTCATGCTGGAAGATTATCAGATGGACCAATTTATCCGCCTTGTTCGCCATGATAACTATTGGAAAGGTAAACCGCGCATGGAACAGATTGTTATAGACACTGGCGCGGGAAGTACAGGCAGGATCTCAAAATTGCTTACAGGTGAATGCGATGTATTGGCTTATCCCGATGCTAACCAGTGGAATATTCTGCATGATGATCCAAATCTGCGTCAGACATTACGTTCAGGTATGAATATTGCTTATCTTGCTTTTAATACCAGTAAACCACCATTGGATCAGTTAGCCGTTCGTCAAGCCATTGCTTACGCCATCAATAACCAACGCCTGATGAAATCCATTTACTATGGTACGGCAGAGACGGCAGCTTCTATTTTGCCTCGTGCATCATGGGCGTATGATAATCGGGCTGAAATCACTGAATACAACCCTGAAAAATCCCGCAAAATGTTAAATGAACTGGGAATAAGCGGATTGGAATTAACTTTATGGGTTCCAACGGCTTCACAATCCTATAACCCAAGCCCTCTGAAAATGGCGGAGCTGATTCAGGCAGATTTGGCACAGGTTGGTGTTAAGATGTCTATCCGCCCCGTCGAAGGCCGTTTTCAGGAAAACCAACTCATGGATAAAACCCACGATATGACGCTGGCAGGCTGGTCTACTGATAGCAACGATCCTGATAGTTTTTTCCGCCCATTGTTGAGTTGTGCCGCCATTGCATCCCAAACAAATCTGAGCCGTTGGTGTAACTCAGCTTTTGATGATGCTCTTCATGAAGCCTTATTAAATCAACAACTTGCTTCACGCATCAAAAATTATCATGTTGCCCAAGAAATCCTCGCGCAACAATTACCCGTATTGCCACTGGCTTATTCGATGCGTTTACAAATCTCTCGCTATAACATCCAAGGATTGGTACTCAGCCCGTTTGGCAATAGTTCCTTTGACAAAGTCTACCGCAAACAGGAAGCCACCGTTCCTGATAAAAATAAAAAGGGAAGCAAATGATTATTTATATTCTGCGTCGTTTGTTACTTCTGATTGTGACGTTGTTTTTTCTTTCATTAATCAGCTTCAGCCTGATGTATTTCACACCTCATGGTGCCTTAAGTGGCGCATCATTGTCAGACGCTTATCTCTACTATTTCCGTAGCTTGCTCCAATGGGATTTTGGTATTTCCAGAATTAATGGGGAACGAGTTATCGAACAACTGTATAATGTTCTCCCTGCCACGATGGAGCTGTGTGTCCTCTCTTTTTCCATGGCATTGTTAATCGGCATCCCTCTTGGGATTATTGCTGGTGTCTGGCGCAATAAAAAAGCCGATATCATTATCAGTACATTTGCCCTCTGTGGTTTTTCCATTCCGGTTTTCTGGCTGGCGTTATTGCTGACCTTGCTTTTTTCACTGTATTTGGGCTGGCTGCCTGTCTCAGGGCGGGTTGATTTACTCTATCGGATGGAGCCTGTCACGGGTTCTGCACTGATTGATGCCTGGTTGTCAAAGGCGCCTTATCGCAATGAAATGATCATGAGCGTTATTCTGCATATGGTTCTGCCCGTTATCACGCTGGCCGTTGCGCCGACTACTGAAGTTATCCGTTTGATGCGCAATAGTGCAGAGGAAGTTTCAGGTGAAAATTACATCAAATCGGCAGCAACGCGTGGTTTATCTCGGCTAACTATCATTCGTCGCCATTTATTGCATAATGCCTTGCCACCCATCATTCCTAAGTTAGGATTACAATTTTCAACCATGCTCACATTAGCGATGGTGACAGAGCAAGTCTTTAACTGGCCGGGTTTAGGGCGTTGGCTTATTAGCGCTATCCGCCAACAGGATTATTCCGCAATTTCGGCGGGCGTCATGGTGATAGGAACGCTGGTTATTTCCGTTAATATTCTGACAGATATTATTGGTGCGATGGCTAATCCCCTGAAACATAAGGAACGATATGCCGTTAGATAATTTTTACCGCGAAAAGAAAATGCCGTCACCATTGAGGGTTATCTGGCGATTTTTCTATGCTGATATATTAGCAATGACCGGTTTTTATGGCGTGTTAATTTTAATTGCACTGTGCCTGTTGGGAGCTCTTCTCGCCCCATATCGGCTTGATCAACAATTTATGGCGCAGCTTATGCCTCCTTCATGGTCGCATCACGGTAATGTCGCCTTTTTCCTTGGAACCGATGATCTTGGCCGTGATATTTTCAGCCGTCTATTGATTGGCACGTCTTCCACATTTGGCGGGGCATTGGTTGTCACTGCGGTCACGGCCATTGTAGGGTTAATCATCGGTAGCCTTGCCGGAATGACTCATGGCTTGAGATCGGCGGTTCTGAACCATATTCTTGATACCTTGCTCTCAATTCCTTCCTTGCTACTGGCTATCATTGTCGTTGCTTTTGTTGGCGCTAGCTTGCAGCACGCTATGATTGCCGTTTCGCTGGCACTGCTACCAAGAATAGTACGAACCGTTTATACTGCGGTGCATGATGAACTGGATAAAGAGTACATTATTGCAGCACGTCTGGATGGCGCTTCAAACTACCATATTTTACGTTATGCCGTTCTCCCCAATATCACTGCGGTGATAGTCAGTGAGTTAACCCGTGCTCTTTCCATCGCTATTCTTGATATTGCCGCGTTGGGATTTCTCAATCTTGGTGCACAGCTGCCCTCCCCCGAATGGGGAGCGATGCTGGGAGATTCATTAGAATTGATCTATGCGGCACCGTGGACTGTGATGTTACCCGGAGCAGCGATCATGCTCAGTGTCCTGTTGGTTAACTTACTGGGCGATGGCCTGCACCGCGCTATTAACGCAGGAGTCGAATGATGCCATTGCTTGATATTCGAAATCTTACGATTGAATTTATGACGGCAGAAGGTCCCGTCAAAGCCGTTGACCGAATGAGTATTTCACTAACAGAAGGTGAAATATTGGGTTTGGCTGGCGAATCAGGCTCAGGCAAAAGCCTGATTGCCAAAGCGATTTGTGGTGTCACAAAAGATAACCTCACAGTCACCGCGGATCGTTTCCGTTTTAACGATATTGATTTATTACGCCTAACGCCACGGCAGCGCCGTAAGGTGATTGGTCACAATATTTCAATGATTTTTCAGGAGCCACAGTCATGTCTCGATCCATCAGAAAATATTGGTAAACAGATTATTCAATCTATTCCTGGGTGGACATATAAAGGCCGCTGGTGGCAGAGATTTAATTGGCGAAAACGTCGTGCAATTGAGTTATTACACCGTGTTGGTATTAAAGATCACTATGACATCATGCACAGCTACCCTTACGAATTAACAGAAGGTGAGTGTCAAAAAGTGATGATTGCCATTGCGCTTGCCAATCAGCCTCGATTGCTGATTGCCGACGAACCGACCAATGCCATGGAACCTACCACACAGGCACAAATATTCCGTTTGCTGTCGAGCCTCAATCAAAACAACAACATGACTATCCTGCTAATCAGCCATGACCTGCAAATGATGAGTAAACTGGTCAAACGCATCAATGTACTGTATTGCGGTCAAACAGTGGAAAGCGCCACACCGGATGAATTGCTGGTGAAACCTTACCATCCCTATACGCAAGCGCTGATCCGTTCAATTCCTGATTTTGGCAGCCCGTTGCCACACAAAAGTCGATTAAATACGCTGTCTGGTGCTATTCCATCACTGGAACATCTGCCGGTAGGTTGCCGTTTGGGGCCACGTTGCCCTTATGCACAAAAAACCTGTATAGCAACGCCACGGTTACGGGTGGTTAAGAGTCATGCCTTCGCCTGCCATTTCCCTTTGAATATGGAGGAACCGTAAATGGTTGAGACATTGCTGGAAGTTAAAAATTTGACTAAAACATTTCGCCATCAAACTGGACTATTTCGCCATCATCAACTTGATGCCGTAAAACCCGTGAGCTTTACCCTGCAACCGAAAAAAACCCTCGCTATCCTTGGTGCAAATGGTTCCGGTAAATCAACACTAGCCAGAATGTTATCAGGAGTTATTGAACCGACTTCAGGTGAAATTCTGATTAACGGGCATAAGCTGTCTTACGGAGACTACAGCTATCGCAGCCAGCGCATTCGCATGATTTTTCAAGATCCCAGCACATCACTGAATCCCCGCCAACGTATTGGTCAGATTATGGATATGCCGTTAATTTTGAATACAGAGTTATCTCCCTCCGAACGGGAAAAACGGATCAACCAGACATTACGTCAAGTTGGTTTACTGCCAGATCATGCCAATTATTATCCACACATGCTGGCATCAGGACAGAAACAGCGGGTGGCTTTGGCTCGGGCTTTAATATTGCAACCACAAATCATTGTTGCCGATGAAGCCCTGGCATCCCTTGATATGTCGATGCGTTCCCAAATCATCAACTTGATGCTGGAATTACAGGAAAAACAGGGTATTTCATATATCTATGTCACTCAGCATCTCGGTATGATGAAACATATCAGTGATCAAGTACTGGTCATGCATCAAGGGGAGGTTGTCGAGCGTGGTAATACAGCGGAGGTTCTGGCTTCCCCGCTGCATGATATTACCCGCAAATTGATAGCCAGCCATTTTGGTGAAGCCCTGTCTGCTGAAGCATGGCGACAAGATATCACCTAATGTTTTTCTTGGATGTATTTTAATCACTGATCGGAACAGAATGGGAAACTCACCACATTTTCCTCCGGCATGGTAGAATCATCCCCGTTTATTCACCATAAATACCGTAGTTATGGTTAACTATTAATTATTTCTGTTTTGCCATGACTTTTGGTGTTTGATCACAAAGAACAATTTTGATCATAAAGAACAATAAGGATACTGCTATGGGTTTCATGACCGGCAAGCGCATTCTCATTACTGGCGTCGCCAGCAAACTGTCTATTGCTTATGGAATTGCCAAGGCAATGCACGATCAAGGAGCAGAGCTGGCTTTCACTTACCAAAATGACAAGCTGAAACCTCGTGTCGAAGAATTCGCCGCATCACTGAATTCAGATATCGTTCTGCCATGTGACGTGGCTGAAGATGAAAGTATTGACGCATTGTTCGTTGAATTAGGTAAAGTATGGCCTAAATTCGATGGTTTTGTTCACTCTATCGGTTACGCACCGGCTGACCAGCTTGATGGTGATTATGTTAATGCTGTTAACCGTGAAGGCTTCAAAATTGCGCACGACATCAGTGCATACAGCTTTGTCGCAATGGCAAAAGTCTGCCGTAATATGTTGAATCCGGGTTCTGCCCTGCTCACCTTGAGTTATTTGGGTGCAGAGCGTGCAATTCCTAACTATAACGTCATGGGTCTGGCGAAAGCATCTCTGGAAGCAAACGTGCGTTATATGGCAAATGCGATGGGCGCTGAAGGTGTTCGTGTTAATGGTATCTCTGCGGGCCCAATCCGTACTCTGGCTGCTTCTGGTATCAAAGACTTCCGTAAGATGCTGGCACACTGTGAAGCGGTTACACCTATTCGCCGCACTGTGACAACAGAAGATGTCGGTAATGCGGCTGCCTTCTTGTGCTCAGATCTGGCTGGTGGTATTAGCGGTGAGATCTTGCATGTTGATGGTGGTTTCAGCATCGCTGCCATGAATGAGTTAGAGTTAAAACCATAAGCTCGTCAGTATATTAAAAACAGTCCCGTCCATAACATTATGGGTGGGACTGTTTTTTGTTATTAGTCTATTCTGACAGCATGAAATTGATGGTCTGGAGCGACTATCTTATCTTGTGCGGCAACAATCTGTAATTCATATTCCTCACTCTGTTGGGTCGCCAACATGACTTAGTAGACCGCAGCCACAACATGTTCTAAAGCAGCTTGCAATGTTTCATTTGCCAAAGATGGGTTTTTCAATAGATTGGCGAGAAACAAACCACTCGTTAAATCTCCAACACCAACAGGTTGACGCGATCCTGTATCAATTAGTGGGCGGCTAACATGCCAACTATGTTCTTTCGTTACCAAAAGCATTTCAAAACAATCGGCCTGATAACCTGCACGGCTCAAATGTTTGACCAAGACAATCTTGGGACCTTTTTCACATAACTCACGCGCGGCGGATATAGCTTGTTCTACACTGCCAATTTTCCGCATAGTTAATGTTTCAAGTTCCAACAAATTAGGTGCAATAATATCACTGGCAGGTAGTGCATTATCGCACAAAAATTCAGCAACCCCTGGCGCAACTATACATCCTTTTTCTGGATGTCCCATTACAGGGTCACAGAAATACCAGGCATCAGGGTTAGCTTTTTTAACCTGCTTCACGATATCAAGGATATAATTTCCCTGCTCCGCAGAACCAATATAACCACTCAGGATTGCATTACAGGATGCGAGTTTATTAATGTCACCAATTCCCCGCACAATTTCAGTCAAATGTTCCGGCGGCATTACACAACCACGCCATTGAGGATATTGGGTATGGTTTGAAAATTGAACCGTATTTAATGCCCATACGTTCACCCCCATACGACGCATCGGAAAAACAGCCGCACTGTTTCCTGCATGACCAAAGACAACATGAGACTGAATTGAAAGAACATTATTCATGATAAGGCCTAGTTTATTATTTTTAATTTATGAATAGATAATATTTATCAAGACACCAGATACATTAAGGGCAACATTATCGTTGCCCTTAATGATATTAATTAATTACTTCCAATTGATAAGGCAATAATGTTTTTTACCACGGCGTAATAAGCTATAACGCCCAAATAAACAATCACTATCCGTAAATACATACATAGGTTCGGACTGTTTTTCACCGTTGATGGAAACCGCATTAGAGCTAATCATAGTACGCGCCTGCCCACGGGAAGGAACAAATTCAGCTGTGACCAATGCTTGTTGCAGATCAGTACCTTTTTCAAGTTCAATGGCTGGCATGCCATCTTGTGCCAGTTGAGCGAAATCTTCTTCGGTTAAATCAGCAATAGCGCCTGAGAATAAACTCTCAGTAATACGCTTCGCCGCCGCAAGACCTTTTTCGCCATGCACCAGACCCGTAACTTGTTCTGCTAATACATATTGAGCACGTGGAGCTTTACCACTGTTTTTATCTTCTTCTTCCAGTGCATTAATTTCTTCACTGCTCATGAAAGTAAAGAATTTCAGGAAACGGTAAACATCTGCATCTGCTGTGTTAATCCAGAACTGGTAAAATTTGTATGGGCTGGTTCTCTTCGGATCCAACCAAACTGCACCACCTTCTGTTTTACCAAATTTAGTTCCGTCTGATTTGGTGATCAGCGGTACGGTCATGCCAAACACTTGTTTCTGGTTCAAGCGACGAGTCAAATCGATACCTGAAGTAATATTACCCCATTGGTCTGAACCACCAATTTGTAATTCAACACCATATTTTCTATTCAAATTTGCAAAGTCATAAGACTGCAATAGGTTATAAGAAAACTCAGTGTACGAAATACCAACATCATCACGGTTAAGGCGTTGTTTTACTGCTTCTTTGTTGATCATCTGATTGACGGAGAAGTGCTTACCGATATCACGCAGGAAAGTCAACACATCCATTTGACCAAACCAATCGTAGTTATTGGCTAATTCTGCACCATTTGCACCCTCAAAACTAAGGAACGGGGAAACCTGGTTACGAATTTTTTCAACCCATTCTCCGACCGTTTCTTCTGTGTTCAATTTGCGTTCCGTTGCTTTAAAGCTTGGATCACCAATCAAACCTGTCGCCCCACCAACCAACGCAATAGGTTTGTGACCAGCAAGTTGGAATCGTTTTAAACACAGCAAGGGAACCAGATGGCCCAAATGCAAGCTGTCAGCGGTAGGATCGAAGCCACAATAGAGAGAAACCGGACCTTGCGCCAGTCTCTCAGCTAACGCCTCTTCATCCGTTACCTGGGCAACAAGGCCCCGCTCTTGCAGTTGTTTAATCAGGTTATTGCTAGACATTAATGACTCCATCGGTTTGTATACTTTGCTTATATCTCTATACTCTTCTCCACGTTGCCGCCTTGTTAACTACGCGACAACGTGAAGCCTGTCGGATATATATAAGCATCTTGTGATAAATCAAGTGCTATAGAATAAAACGCCAGTCCTATAAGTGCCAGTATTAAAAACAGTAATTACCCCCTACTTTGCAAATCACTGCTTGATAGGCTGTAATTTGCAATTTATTAGACTTTATTAGTTTAGGAGTTTACGTAAAGACTGTTGTTAAGGCGCCAAACGTTCAACATTCCACTTATCACCTTCACGCTGATACAGGAAACGATCATGAAGACGATGGGCACCGCCCTGCCAGAATTCGACTGAGTCAAATTTGACCTTGAATCCCCCCCAAAAACCTGGAAGAGGTACTTCACCATTTTGGAATTTCTGTTTCAACTCCAAAAATTTCCCTTCCAAAATGCTTCTGGTTGAAATCTTTGAGGATTGCTGGGAAGCCCAAGCTGCAATTTGGCTATCCTTGGGACGGCTATGAAAATATTTTACAACCTCAACCGGAGATAAACGCTCAGCTCTGCCGAGAAAACTGACCTGTCGTTCCAATTGATGCCAAGGAAAATGGAGACTGATCCGGTTATTCTGGGCCAGATGTTTTGCCTTACGGCTGCCAAGATTGGTATAGAATATCAGGTTATTAGCATCAAAATGTTTTAATAGAACAATACGTTGATAAGGTTGCCCATGTTCATCTACTGTGGCAATACACATTGCCGTCGGATCGATGAGCTTCGCTTCACAAGCCTGCTTTAACCAACATTCAAAGAGTTCAATCGGTTCTTCAGTAAGATTTTTTCGCCTTAAGCCACCACGTATATATTCACGGCGCAGTTCTGCGATATCTGTTTCATTATTTTCTGACATTTCTAACTCTCGATTTATTAATGCGTATTAGCATATCATTGTTATCTGTTAGCTAACTGTCTTCTAATAATGATCATCTGTTAACTGACCATTATCCAACCAATTATCTGACAACCGGATAAATTGCACCTAAAATCGTTTCTCTATCCGCACCTGTGACTGATGGCAGGTTACCAGACAATCCAGACATTGTTCGGAATGCCAGCCAGGCAAATGCCAGTGCTTCCATATCGTCACCGCTTAAGCCATATTTGTCTGTCGTAGTTACTTCAGTACCTGGCAACAAAGCCGATAAACGGTTCATTACGAGAGGATTACGCGCCCCGCCGCCACATACCAGAAGACGGTCACATCCACCACTCAACATAACTTGCTGGGCAATGCTTACAGCCGTTAGTTCAGCCAATGTGGCTTGAACATCCACTGGTGCAACATCAGGAAGATCAGCCAACTGTTTTTCTAACCATGCCATATTAAAGTATTCACGCCCTGTACTTTTCGGTGCAGTACGTGCGAAATAGGGATCAGAAAGCATCTTTTGGAGCAAGGATTCATCAACAGAACCTTCACTAGCCCACTGTGCATCTTTGTCGTAAGGTAACTGCTTATGTCGCCATGTCCAGGCATCCATCAACATATTACCCGGTCCGGTATCATATCCCTTAACGGCTGAGTTAGGCAGAAGTGCTGAAATATTTGCTATTCCACCAATATTTAAAATAATACGTCTTTCTGTCGGATGACCCAATACCGCCATATGGAAAGCTGGCACTAAAGGGGCTCCCTGACCACCATAAGCCATGTCACGCCGTCTGAAATCACCGACCGTTGTAATATTGGTCAGTGCTGCTACACGGTTATTGTCACCGATTTGCATGGTAAAAGGTTTTTCACCGTCCGGCTCATGCCATACGGTCTGCCCATGACACCCGATTGCTATAATATCATTTGCAGTCAGTTCTGCTTTATTCAGTAATCCTTGAACAGCTTGCGCAAAGAGGGTACCAAGCTCATAGTCAAATCTCCCAACCATGGATAAAGTTGTCTGCTGTCCTTGACAAATGGAAAGTAATTTTTGTTTAAGCTCTTGCGGAAAAGGATGGCTATAACTCACTTGTTGAATAACAATTTTATCACTAATCTCTGCCAAAATAACATCAACCCCATCCATACTGGTGCCAGACATCACACCAATATAACGTCCTGATTTCATAAACACTCCCCTATTATGGATTACATTTAACATGTGCATTACCTTTAATCTCGCATAAACTATAAAGCACATCTATTTGGACTATATATACTTAATGATTATTATCAGAGATAAAATCTGAGTTTTGGAAAGCCCTTCACAAAACATGCTAAGCTTTTGGTCAGGAATTATTCCTTTCAGAGTTCATCGTGAATACTTATTATATGTAATTGTGCATTATTAGTAGCATGCAAATTTATTGGTTCTGCTGCTAACAATAGTATCCATTACTAGATAGAGTAGCCGAACACTTGGTGATCAGTTTATTATCAAGCTTCCCTAATCGGGCATTAAAATTAGGAGTGATTATGTTAAAACGTTTCCTGGTTGGCGCAGTTATAGTAACCTCGTTGTCTGGCTGTGCAGACATGGGAGCACTTTCTAGTGATACTTACTCTGTTGGTCAAGCCAAACAAGCTCAAACTGTGACCTATGGTACCATTCTGTCTATACGCCCCGTCACAATTAAAGGCAAACAAACTGGTGATCCTAATATGTTAGGTTTCATTGGTGGTGCTGTTTTGGGTGGATTACTAGGTAATACAGTTGGTGATGGTTCTGGTCAAAGGCTTGCCACCGCTGCGGGGGCTATTGCTGGTGGTCTGGCGGGTCAAAAAATCGAAGGTGCTTTAGACCAAACGAAAGGTGTTGAGCTAGAAATTCGTATGGACAGCGGAAAAAGCATCATCATAGTACAGAAGTTAGACAGCATCGTGTTCAACAGAGGACAACGTGTCAGGATCGCAAATAGCGGAGATTCTTTGACTGTATCACCTCTCTAAAATGTGCAAATAACGCAAGACAAAAAATCGCGGTTTACCAGTAACAAGATCTGGGCCGCGATTTTATTATCGCTTAATTTTTAAATTACCTGTTTGTGCAATTGGTTAATATTTTTTTCAATTTTCTTTATTACAGAAGCAAGCAGAATTAACTCATCATGAGTAATTCCCTCCAAAATTTCTTTTCTTGTCGAATCAATAACACTATCCACTTCTCTAATAAAATTTTCTGATTCTTTGGTTAATTTGATTCTTTTTGCACGTCGATCATTGGCACATGTATGGCGTGTAATCAATTTCTTTTCTTCTAATTGATCAAGTGTTCTTACCAAAGATGGTTGCTCAATACCAATAGCTTTTGCGAGCTGTATCTGTGACTGCTCAGGTGGTAGTTGACTAATATTGTATAGAGTAACCCAATGCGTCTGAGTTAATTTCAACGGTTTCAAACGATGATCAATTAAAGCGCGCCAAATACGGACTAAACGTGCAAGATCTGATCCCAATGTCAATTCCAATTACTCCTCCTTATAATTAGAGACTCATATAACATCAATGAATTATCCAATCAGTTTATTCATCTGAATAATAGATACGTACTCTATATCATGCTTACATTAGCAGAGTCAGCAATTTCGCTAATTACCTAATTAGTATCGTGTTGGCTTGTTACTCAAAGTTGACATCTTCGTCGCCCTAAAGAGCGAAATTGTACGGCACACCGAATAAAATCGCGCATTAATCCACCAACGATATAAACTGTATAAAATAATCTTCCAACTAAACTAGTTTAAGTTTAAATATCAACAAAAAAAATACAACCCCCCAAAATATATACGTTTCCACTCAGTTAAAGTTCTATAAGAATAACCGCCATCCAAATACTAATCTATATATTTTTACATTAATATTATTTTTCTCTTACAATGATTGATAATATTGAAATAAATAATATAAAAAACAATAAGATAACAAAATAGATCATTTTATGTTCAATAAATAATTCTTTAATAAGAAATTTTACTGTAACGATTACGATAGGCAATAGAAGTGATATTTTGAAGTGACTTATCTCAAATAAAAGAAATGTAATATACATAATATATCATTTGTAACTAATAATACTTCTTAATTTTTTGTGATCATCCTAAACTATTATTCATATAAATGATATTTCTTAATCAATTTAGAGTAGAGTTAAAATAAATCAGGTTGTATCAGAATAATATTTTTTTCATCTTCCTTCTTTCTCAGCCCCCTTAGTTTTCTCTGATGACATAACCGCAATATTTCTCTTTTTTCACTATCCGATAATTTCATCCATATAAACCGTTCTTCCCTACTACGATAACATCCTTGGCAAAAACCACGAGGATCTGATTCGCAAACGCCTCGGCAAGGATTGGGAATAGCAAAGAATTCTAATTGTTCAGTCATCTCATCCTCCCCTATATCTATAAGTTTATCAAACACCCCTATAATCAAGGCTATTTATTGACCAGTATAAACTTCAGCTATGACATTTCAAAATAAAATGCTAAAGCTAAATAAACCGGATAATTTGAATTATTTGATCTATACACGCTATAGTTAACCAACACATGCAAATATGTGAGCACAGTTTTGTAATAAGCTTATGTTTCGCAATAAAATTATAAAGATCAAGAGGTAATCATGCGTTTACTCCACACTATGATCCGTGTTGGCAACATGCAGCGCTCAATTGATTTCTATACTCAGGTCATGGGTATGCGTTTACTTCGCACCAGCGAAAATTCAGAGTATAAGTATTCTCTCGCGTTTGTTGGTTACACCGACGAAAGTCAAGGCGCTGTTGTTGAGCTAACCTATAATTGGGGTGTTGAAAACTACGAAATGGGAACTGCATTTGGACATATCGCTTTGGGCGTTGATGATGTTGCAGCAACCTGTGAACGCATCAAACTTGCTGGGGGGAAAGTTGTTCGTGAAGCAGGACCTGTTAAAGGTGGAACAACCGTTATTGCATTTGTTGAAGATCCTGATGGCTATAAGATTGAACTCATCGAAAATTCAAGTGCCAGCAATGCATTAGGTAACTAACTCTATCAATAGCTATCGAGTTATAGTTAGAAATTAATTACATACTTAAATAAGGGCATATTGCCCTTTAATTCCTCTTCGGATAAGCATTACTCCTGCAAGACACACCAAATTTTGTCATAATATCCGCTATTACAGAATCAAAAACAGAATCCTGAAACTAAGAACTGAAAATCAGATGTCTAATCAAAATGATCAAAATATATTAAGTGGACGCTTTCGTGGCTACTATCCCGTTGTCATTGATGTCGAAACCGCTGGTTTTAATGCGCGCGCAGACGCTTTACTTGAAATTGCTGCAATTACTTTAAAAATGGATGAAAATGGCTGGCTAACGCCTGCCGATACACTGCATTTTCATATCGAGCCTTTTGAAGGGGCCAATCTTGATCCTGCCGCTCTCGCTTTCACTGGCATTGATCCTACGAACCCCTTGCGAGGCGCTGTCAGTGAATACACTGCCTTGCATGCAATTTTTAAAATGATCCGTAAGGGAATGAAAGATACGAAGTGTAACCGTGCGATTATAGTCGCTCATAATGCCAATTTTGATCACAGTTTTGTTATGGCTGCTGCTGAACGTGCTGGTTTGAAACGCAATCCATTCCATCCATTCGCTACTTTTGATACCGCTGCACTCAGTGGCTTGGTTCTCGGCCAGACAATTCTTGCCAAAGCCTGCATCACAGCGGAAATTCCGTTTGACAGTAATCAGGCTCACAGCGCTCTTTATGATACTGACCGAACGGCTCTACTTTTCTGTGAACTGGTTAATCGCTGGAAACGACTAGGTGGTTGGCCACTACCATCTATTGATAGCGCTAACTGCGAATCCTAAAAAAGCAAGCCCCATACCTGTCAAAATATGGGGCTATAAAAAGTAGCCATTATTCAGATGAATGACTGACCTTATTCCTGATCACGATACTTGTCGGCAGTCTCTTTGATCAATGTTTGTAGTTCACCACGTTGATACATCTCAACAAGGATGTCACAACCTCCTACCAACTCACCATCAACCCAAAGCTGAGGGAAAGTCGGCCAATTGGCATACTTAGGTAATTGAGCACGGATATCTGGATTTTGCAGGATATCCACATAAGCAAAACGTTCACCACAAGCTGATAAGGCCTGAACTGCCTGTGCAGAGAAACCACAGCTTGGCAATTTTGGTGAGCCTTTCATGTACAACAGAATGGGATTTTCTCTGATCTGGCGTTCGATTTTTTCAATGACTGCATCAACCGTCGTATCAGTAACCGTGTTAGTGTTTGTATTAGTCATTTTTGCTTCCTTAAAAACTGCAAGCGTTATTTATTAACATAAGATAAAGATTGATTCAGAATACCACTTTCTATGCTAATTTTTCTACCGTGAACTTTACATGGCAAATTTTTGCCATGACTTGCAGCAAATGATCATTAGATATTTCTCCCCCAACTGACTGTATTCAATCCATGTTAAGTTTAGTTCTGCACCAGTTCGCAGCGTGATAGCATCTTTTTCCCTGTTATTTAGCAGAAAAGTTGTTAAGATAATTATCAAAATAGTAACACGATAATAAGCTTAAATTTGCCCTGCCCATGGTTAGTGTCTAAGCCATGGTTTGCGGAGCCAAAAACCCGATATTAAAAAGGAGCATGCAATGTCTTTTGAATTACCAGCATTACCTTATGCCAAAGATGCCCTGGAACCACACATTTCTGCAGAAACCCTGGAATACCACTACGGCAAACATCACAATGCTTATGTTGTAAACCTGAATAATCTGACCAAAGAGACTGATTTTGCCGGAAAATCTCTGGAAGAAATTATCAAAACATCTGAAGGTGGTATCTTCAATAACGCCGCACAAGTCTGGAACCATACTTTCTACTGGCATAGCCTGTCACCAAATGGTGGTGGCGAACCAACCGGGAAAGTAGCAGACGCTATCAACACTGCCTTCGGCTCTTTTGCTGAGTTTAAACAGCAGTTCACAGATGCAGCCTTGAAAAACTTTGGTTCTGGTTGGACTTGGTTAGTCAAGAAAGCCGATGGCACTCTGGCTATCGTTAACACGTCTAATGCAGCAACCCCATTGACTGGTGAAGATAAGCCAGTACTGACCGTTGATGTTTGGGAGCACGCATATTACATCGATTATCGCAATGCACGCCCTCAATATTTGGAGCACTTCTGGGCTCTGGTCAACTGGAAATTTGTTGAAGAAAACCTAGCTTAATAAGATTAATTCTTATACTGACTTGAAATAATAAGGGCAGGTTTTCCTTCATTTGCACAATTTCGTATGCTGGAGAACCCGCCCTTAAAGTAAGTGGGCTATAAATTCTTCTTTTAGATCTTGGTCAACTCAGACAGAGGCTCCCCAGAAAAACAATCATGATTAATGCACTACTGGCGGCCAATAATCCCAATTTCAGATCTGTATCCATAGAACATCCTCAATGTGAAAATTAAAACACCTCAACACCATAAATTTTAGGCGATTATTTGTCATATTATCGAAAAATCGTACCGCAATATCTAATCCATACTCTTTATAGCATCGATTATTACTTTCACTTTTGAGTTAGATCAGACAAAATCCAAAGTTTACCGCTAAATTATTGCCAACCATCACCCCGTATATAAATATATTGGCAAACGATTAACAAATAGCTATACCCGATTAGAAAGATAAAGGGTATATAAATTAGACCAGAAGGTCAGGAGTCCTTTTTTCATGGCAACGATTAAAGATGTGGCTAAACACGCTGGTGTTTCAACCACAACCGTATCCCATGTTATCAATAAAACCCGTTTCGTCGCCGAAGATACCAAGGCCGCAGTTTGGGCTGCTATTAAAGAATTGAATTATTCCCCCAGTGCCGTTGCCCGCAGCTTGAAAGTGAACCACACCAAATCCATTGGATTGCTGGCAACATCAAGTGAAGCACCCTACTTTGCTGAGATTATAGAATCTGTTGAAAATAGCTGCTATAGCAAAGGCTATACTCTGATTTTATGTAACTCTCATAACAACCTCGATAAACAGAAAGCTTATCTCGCAATGCTGGCACAAAAACGCGTAGATGGTTTGCTGGTAATGTGTTCAGAATATCCAGAGCAACTTTTGAGCATGTTAGAAGGCTATCGCAATATTCCTATGGTGGTTATGGATTGGGGGGAATCCAGAGGCGATTTTACCGATGCAATTATTGATAATGCCTTTCACGGTGGTTACCTGGCTGGCCGTTATCTCATTGAACGCGGTCATCGTGATATTGCCTCCATCCCTGGACCATTGGCAAGAAATACTGGGGGGGGGCGCCACCAAGGTTTCCTCAAGGCACTAAAAGAAGCCAATATCGCCATTCGGGATGAGTGGATTGTACAAGGTGATTTTGAACCTGAATCCGGTTATCAAGCTATGTACAAAATCCTGAATCAAAAACATCGCCCAACCGCTGTTTTTTGTGGTGGAGATGTCATGGCTATGGGTGCGATTTGTGCCGCTGACGAGTTGGGATTGCGTGTTCCACAAGATATTTCAATCATCGGTTATGATAATATTCGCAATGCCCGCTATTTTACACCTGCATTGACAACCATCCACCAACCCAAAGAGCGTTTAGGGCAAATGGCCTTTTCAATGTTACTGGACAGGATCATCAATAAACGTGAGGATGCACAAACTATTGAAGTCCATCCACGCCTTGTTGAGCGGCGCTCTGTTGCAGATGGACCTTTTATCGATTATCGCCGCTGACGGTTAACTTTCTTGCAGCCATTCGGCATTAAGCGTTTCGCTATCCCCCAGATAATCAAGTAACCAGCTTAATGCCGGCGAGTGGCTTTTTTGCGACCATGTCAAACAGCATGGGCTATCAGGCAATGGTTGTTCAAGCTCAAGTGTAATCAGCTTGCCTTTACGGATCAGCGGCAGTGCACGATGTTTGGGCACCATGCCTACACACAATCCATCCATCAAGCAACTTAATCCAACATTCCAATCAGGAACAATCAATCGCCGTTGATTATTCAAGGCCCATGTATCGCGCTTAGGTAAGCTGCGCGAAGTGTCTTCGAGACATAAACTGGGATAAGGCCGCATTTGGTCATCATTCAATTTTTCCGATATGACTGCCAGTTCGTGTTCAGGACTGGCTACACACAACCAAGGCATGAACCCCATATCCCTGAAGCTATATCGCTCACCAACAGGAGAAGCACGTGTCGCACCGATGGCAACATCCACTCGACCATCCACCAGAGCATCCCATACGCCATTGAAAACTTCAGGATAGATAAGTAACTCAATATCTGGAAAATGGCGATAAAAATCCAAAATTAGCCGAAGCGTTCGCTCTGGTTTCACGACCTGATCAACCGCAATACTAAATTGCCCCCGCCAACCATTGGCAACCTGTTGGCATTGGTGCCGAGTGTGATTCATTTTTTTGATAACAGAACGCGCTTCTTTAACAAAAATTGCCCCTGCTTCTGTTAAATCGACATCACGATGACGACGTTCAAATAGAGATACAGCCAGCCATTCTTCAAGCTGTTTTACCGTATAGCTGACAGCAGAAGGCACACGATGAAGTTCTGACGCAGCCGCACTGAAACTTCCTGTTCTGGCAACTGCATCAATGACTTCCAGAGAGTATTCAGACCACATATATCTTCCTTTCAATTTTTTTCACAACATGGTGCAAATATTACCGTTTCACAAGTAAAAATCATGCTATATAAAATAAGCCCAATATTTCCTTATCCATTACCAAACTAAGTTATTAACACAATGACAACAAATAAAAACTCCATTCCATTTATGTCTTATCTCGCGGGCTTAAGCATGTTAGGCTATTTAGCCATCGATATGTATCTGCCCGCTTTTGATGCAATGAAAGCAGAACTAGGTACATCAACTAATGCTATCAGTGCGAGCCTCAGCATTTTTCTTGCCGGATTTGCTTTTGCCCAACTTTTATGGGGTCAATTATCTGACCGTTTAGGTAGAAAACCTGTTCTTATTATCGGTCTATCCCTGTTTTCCATTAGTTGTTTAGGTATGCTTTGGATAACAGATCCTATCCAGTTACTGATATTGAGATTTATGCAAGCGGTTGGTATTTGTTCCGCTGCGGTGACCTGGCAGGCTTTAGTCGTTGATAGGTATGATGCAGAACGAACCAAACGTGTTTTTGCTATGATCATGCCTTTGGTTGCTCTTTCCCCTGCTCTTGCTCCTTTGTTAGGCGCATGGTTATTAACGCATAATGGTTGGAGAATCATTTTCCTTGTTTTAATGATCGTAACGATATTGCTGTTAATACCCACCTTTTTTCTGGACAATAAGCGTACTAATATCGAAACTCACGCCGATAAAAAGGCAGTTTCTTTCTTTACATTATTAACTTCCCCAATTTTTAACGGAAATGTATTGATTTATGCATCTTGCAGCGCAGGTTTTTTTGCCTGGCTAACAGGTTCACCAACAATTTTGAAAGATATGGGTTATGATCCTACTGATATTGGGTTAAGTTATATTCCCCAAACTCTGGCATTTATGATTGGCGGGTATGGTTGCCGTATCTTATTGGAGAAAGTGAAAAGTGAAACAGTATTCCCATTTTTGCTGATGGGTTATGCTGTAAGTATGATCACTATTTATTTGATTTCCATATTAAGTGAGCCTTCATTTATCGCCATTCTTATTCCTTTTTGTGTGATGGCGGCAATGAATGGTGCATCCTATCCAATTGCAGTAGCAAATGCTCTGTCTGTTTATCCTCAGCATAGTGGTAAAGCGGCTGCATTACAAAATGCCCTGCAATTGGGACTCTGTTTTGTCGCAAGTATGATCGTCTCTGTATTTATGGAGTATCCTCTTTTATCAACGACAACAATAATGGCGCTTACGGTTATTCCAATGGCTGTCGGTTATTGGTTGCAAAAACAAGGTATTAAAAAAAACCACCAAGCATAAATATAATAATTTTCCAAAAAATAATAGGTAAGAACATTATTATCTAAGGGTTACGCCATTATGTGACCTTTAGATGATTGTTTAAATATCATTTCGCTCATATACTCATACGGATTCATTATTCTAAAAATTCGGAATTTGAGGTCTTTTAGGGCATTGACGCTCTACTTAATTTCAGGATGAATAGGCAATATGTGCTTTTCAATGCAAATTCTATATTATTTTCCAATAAACCTTCGAGGTTTTATATAATAAAAATCAGCTACAAAGTGACACCTTAAAATTCCATCACACAAATGTTGGAGAGTATATGAGTTCATCTTTCGTTGAAGGTAAAAAAACAATCACTAATCCTTGGCATAGGATTGCCCACGAATTGCTCCAGGAAGCTGATATTGATATCAATGGCAAGCGCCCTTTCGACATACGTGTTAAAAACCCTGACTTCTATAAACGCGTATTGAAAGAGGGTTCCTTGGGTCTGGGTGAGAGTTATATGGATGGCTGGTGGGAATGTGATCGCCTTGATATTTTCTTTCATAAAATATTACGGGTCGGCTTAGAGCATTGTATTCCCAAAAATACCAAAGACATCTTCAAGATAATTACCTCTCGTATATTTAATTTACAATCTCCCAAACGCGCCTGGATTGTAGGTGAGGAACATTATAATTTAGGTAATGATCTGTTTACTCGTATGCTTGATCCTAACATGCAATATTCTTGTGGTTATTGGAAAGATGCCAACACACTGGAAGAAGCACAATCTCATAAGCTGCGCCTGGTTTGCGAAAAACTACAACTGTCTCCAGGCATGACTTTATTGGATATTGGTTGTGGATGGGGAGGTTTGGCTGCCTATGCGGCAGAAAATTACGGTGTATCTGTCACAGGGGTAACGATTTCAGCCGAACAACAGAAATATGCACAAGAACGCTGTAAGGATCTGAATGTAAAAATTATCCTTGAAGATTACCGCAACCTTAACCTTCAGTTTGATCGCGTTGTATCCGTCGGCATGTTTGAGCACGTTGGCCCTAAAAATTATGATAATTATTTCAATATAGTGAAAAAGAATTTGAAACCGGATGGTTTGTTCCTGCTCCACTCCATCGGTTCCAATATTGATAAATTAGGTTCCGATGCATGGATCAGCAAATATATTTTCCCCAACGGCTGCTTACCCTCAATCGCCAAAATTGCTAAAGCAACTGCCGGAAAGTTTGTCATGGAAGATTGGCACAACTTTGGGGCCGATTATGACCGGACATTAATGGCATGGTATGAGCGGTTTACTGCCAGTTGGCATGAAATAGAGCATAACTACAGCCCACGCTTCAAGCGAATGTTTAGTTATTATCTGAATGCCTGTGCTGGTGCATTCCGTGCAAGAGATATACAGTTATGGCAGATAGTGTTCAGTCCACGAGGTATCGAAAAAGGATTAAGAGTACCTAGATAGCTCCCATAACGAAATTTCCCCAAGCTACAGAAACACCATTTCTGTAGCTTTCGCGTTTTATCGAATATAGAAATATTTCTTTATTATTCTTCCGTCTGTAGCCATTGTTTTTCTTGTGCTTGCTGAGCCACAACCCGTTCAACGGTATCTACAACCGCTTGAGTTTGTGGATCAATTTCAATATTAACCTTTTCACCCAAACGTTTTTTACCCAAAGTTGTACGCTCCAATGTTTCTGGAATTAAATGAACACAGAAACGATTATTGACCACATCTCCAATTGTTAGGCTAATTCCGTCAATACCAACAAATCCTTTATGCAGAATATATTTCATTAATTGTTTATCGTGAATTCGAAACCATATTTCATGGTTATTTTCAGAAGTGAAGATCTTGGCAATTTCTGCTGTCGTAATAACATGACCGGACATCAAATGTCCACCAATTTCATCACCAAATTTAGCCGCCCTTTCCAGATTGACTAAATCACCTACCCTCAGTTCACCAAGGTTGGTCAGGCGCAATGTTTCTTTCATTAAATCAAAACTGACTAAATCACCATCGATCTTAGTTACAGTCAGGCAGCAACCGTTGTGGGAAACAGAAGCGCCCGTTTCAATTCCAGGTAATAATTCAGCCGGAAATTTAACAATATGAGTTCGAAAATGCATTTTTTCATCAATGGCAACTATTGGTGCTTTTCCCTGAACGATACCTGTAAACATGGGAACCTCTTTCATAATTTTATCTGGTGGATTAGTTTAACCCACTCACCATTTTTAAACAAAATGCTGTTTAAACAGCATTTTGTTTAAATATCATTTTATTTAACACATTATTTTGGTTGAGTTTAGTTTCAGTTGAGTGTTGCTTCAATCACGTTGAGTATAAATATCGTGCAATGATTGGATTAATAAAATGAGTCCTATACAATATGGCAGCTTATAAGCGATATATTTTCCATTAACATCGTTTGCTCGCAAAATATTTCTTGTTTTTCTCGTTAATTTTCAATCAAAAAAGGTGTAGTACGTGCAGAAATATTTAAATGAAGCGCGTAGTTTGCTCGCTTTAGGGATCCCTATTGTCATCGCACAGTTTTCACAAACTGCGATGGGTTTCGTCGATACCGTCATGGCTGGTAAAGCTGGTGCTGTTGAAATGTCAGCGGTTGCTGTTGGTACATCAATCTGGCTACCAACCATTCTGTTTAGCCAAGGCTTATTATACGCCTTGACACCAATCGTGGCACACATGAATGGCTCAGGCCAGAGAAAAAATGTTGCAGGCCAGATCCAGCAAGGGTTTTGGCTTGCAACCTTCCTCGCTATCTTGACCATCGCAATACTGTATAACAGCCGATTTATTATAGAAGCACAACATAATATTGATCCTGCATTGGCACAAAAAGCCACGGAATTTATCCATGCCATCATGTGGGGAGCGCCAGGTTATTTGTTTTATCAAGTTTTGCGTGGTCAATGTGAAGGATTATCGAAAACCAAACCAGCAATGGTCATTGGCCTTGCCGGATTACTGGTCAATATTCCCGTTAACTATATTTTTATTTATGGTAAATTTGGTGCGCCTGCATTGGGTGGTGTAGGTTGTGGTGTTGCAACGGCGACTGTTTACTGGGTGATGTTCCTGTTGTTGCTTGTCTATGTGAAGTACTCGCCTTCCCAAAAAGATATCCAAACATTCCACAAATTTGCAAGCCCTGAATGGCATACACAGAAACGTATTGTACTGCTTGGCCTGCCCATCGCTTTGGCGATGTTCTTTGAGGTTACTCTGTTTGCTATCGTTTCACTGTTGGTTTCTCCACTTGGGGTCGTGGCCGTTGCAGGGCATCAAATATCTCTCAATTTCAGCTCCATGATGTTTATGTTCCCGCTGTCATTGGGGATAGCGGTAACCATTCGCGTTGGCTACAACCTGGGCCAACAATCAACAGAAGGTGCTAAGATATCTGCATATACGAGTATTATTGTTGGCTTGATTATTGCCTGTGTGACAGCAACTTTCACGATACTGTTTAGTGAACACATTGCGTTTATGTACAACGATAACCCTGAGGTTGTTCTTCTCGCCTCCCACTTGATGCTGTTTGCTGCTATTTACCAGCTTTCCGATGCAGTTCAAGTCATTGGATCAGGGGTATTGCGCGGATACAAAGATACACGTTCTATTTTCTTTATCACTTTTATTGCTTATTGGATCTTAGGGCTGCCCAGTGGTTATATTCTGGCATTGACTGATTATGTCACTAAGCCGATGGGACCTCAGGGTTTCTGGATTGGGTTTATTATCGGTTTAACCGCATCAGCATTTATGATGGGTTACCGTATTCTGTGGACACAAAAACAGCCCGCCCATTATGTTCTGAAACGTTCTACCCGTTAATTCAGCACATTTCAGTGTCCTGATTTACCAATACAAGGGGAAAAAGCTGCGAATTCATGCTAAAAGATGTAAATGCGAGCAATTGAACAAGAATTTGCATTTTTCCCCTTGCCAGAAAGCTCAGTGCCCGCTAATATTCGTCCCCGTTGTCAGCCACGAAAATTTAGATTGCGTCCGTAGCTCAGTTGGTTAGAGCACCACCTTGACATGGTGGGGGTCGGTGGTTCGAGTCCACTCGGACGCACCAAATATCTGGTTGACAAAAAAGAATCTTAATGTGCGTCCGTAGCTCAGTTGGTTAGAGCACCACCTTGACATGGTGGGGGGCGGTGGTTCGAGTCCACTCGGACGCACCATATCTAATTTATCACCTCATACTTTCCTTATACTCTTTTTAACTTTTTCCAGTTTTTTCATTCTA
Organism: Xenorhabdus eapokensis; assembly: GCF_001908105.1. The sequence goes on along the minus strand of NZ_MKGQ01000001.1, from coordinate 323,684 downwards.
TACCTTCTTGGTTCATGAACTAAATAGCAACCCAATCTACCTGTGTACTCAAAAATTCAATCATATCTTGTTTGCGCAACAACTCTCTGATTTCTTTAATCATGAACCATAACTATCTTCTCTTTTCTGTATGGAAATCCTTGCCAGAGCCATTTTTTGATTCATTTCACAGAAATTAGTCTCTATAATACGCTTATGTCATAAGTTGAATGGTTTCAGCCAATTAATTTACCGAATCCAGAAAAAATTACAGATGATTAGTCGAACTAAATCCACATATCTACACATACCTAACTTCACGCTGAAAAACCATTTGACGCTTACTGCTATCCATTTTCCATTGCTATCCATTCCACTATGTTGCGCAACTGAAAACAGCAGATGATGCAGGCATAAATGTTAATGGCTAGTGATTCACTCTTTTAATCCATTAAATCAGTAGATAGATTGTCATGAAAAAAACCAAAATTGTTTGTACTATCGGGCCAAAAACAGAATCCGAAGAGAAATTGACCGAACTGCTTAATGCGGGTATGAATGTGATGCGCCTGAACTTTTCTCACGGTGATTACGAAGAACATGGTCAACGCATTAAAAACATTCGCGCGGTCGCAGCAAAAACTGGCAAAAAAGCAGCAATCTTACTGGATACTAAGGGTCCTGAAATCCGTACCATAAAACTGGAAGATGGCAATGACGTCTCCCTTACTGCGGGTCAAACCTTCACTTTTACAACAGATAAATCTGTTATCGGCAATCGAGATCGTGTCGCCGTGACTTATGCAGGACTGCCAGAAGATCTAAAACCAGGAAACACCGTATTGGTTGATGATGGTTTGATTGCCATGACAGTTAAAGAAACTACCGCGACCGAAGTCATCTGTGAAGTATTGAACAACGGCGACTTGGGTGAAAACAAAGGCGTTAACCTGCCAAATGTTTCCATCAACCTGCCAGCACTAGCAGAAAAAGATAAACAAGACTTGATCTTCGGTTGTGAGCAAGGCGTAGATTTTGTTGCGGCGTCTTTTATCCGTAAACGTTCCGATGTTCTGGAAATCCGTGAACACCTGAAAGCGCATGGCGGCGAACACATCCAAATCATTTCTAAAATCGAAAATCAGGAAGGTCTGAATAACTTCGATGAAATTCTCGAAGCATCTGACGGTATCATGGTTGCCCGTGGTGATCTGGGTGTTGAAATCCCAGTTGAAGAAGTTATCTTCGCACAAAAAATGATGATCGAAAAATGTAATTCAGCGCGTAAGGTTGTTATCACTGCAACCCAAATGCTGGATTCAATGATCAAAAACCCACGTCCTACCCGTGCTGAAGCTGGCGATGTTGCTAACGCTATTTTAGATGGCACAGATGCTGTGATGCTTTCTGGCGAAAGTGCGAAAGGAAAATATCCTGTTGAAGCCGTTTCTATCATGGCAACAATCTGTGAACGCACAGATCGCGTTATGGGCAGCCGAATTGAACATACCAGAACTCAGAAACTGCGCGTTACCGAAGCCGTGTGCCGTGGTGCGGTTGAAATCGCAGAGAAATTGGAATCTCCATTAATTGTTGTGGCAACATATGGTGGTAAGTCTGCACGATCTATCCGCAAATATTTCCCTAATGCGTCAATCCTTGCGTTAACAACCAATGAAATCACTGCCCGCCAATTGCTGTTGATCAAAGGTGTTTCCACTCAGGTTGTCAAAGAAATCGCCTCTACCGATGATTTTTACCGTATTGGTAAAGAAGCGGCATTAGCAAGTGGTATGGCACACAAAGGCGATATCGTTGTCATGGTATCTGGTGCATTAGTACCTAGTGGCACCACAAACACTTCCTCCGTTCACGTGCTATAAGACTATATAAATTAAACAACAGTGCTGTCTAAATTTGGACAGTACTGGAATCATAAAGAAGCCCATATTTATGCAAATTGGGCTTTTTATATTTCTATGGTGCACAATCGTCGTAGTGAACGTTATAAACTAATATTCTTATTTCAAGTTACTGCTAAATACAAGAATATTTTACTATTTTCATTCAATTATGTTTATCTCTGCGGATTTTTTATATAACAATAATTCATGTTAATTTAACAATATTGATTCAATTATCCTTTTATCATTAAATTAATTAAACAGATAAGTAGCACTATGTTTATTATGATGAAAAGACAAAAATGGAATAGACATCACGCAACAGTTAAGATTATTCTGGTTAAATCATTTATTCGGTAACCCTTTATTGTCGATATCAAAAAATTACTGATTTATTTTGAAATAAAAAATGGTAAAAATTTTTTCATAGCAAAAATTTATTCTCTTTCTAAAATAGTTTGTGTAATACTTAGATAGCTACTTGGAGATTAACTTAATCTAGAGGGTAATGTGATGAATCGTACTAAAGTTGTATTTGGTGCAGTAATTCTGGCTTCTACTCTGTTAGCGGGTTGCTCAAGCGCGACTAAAGTTGAGCAACTCGCCTCTCAGGTTCAAACTCTCGGTTCTAAAGTTGACCAATTGAGCAGTGATCTCAGTTCTATCCGTTCTGATGTACAATCAGCCAGAGATGAAGCTGCTCGCGCGAACCAGCGCCTTGATAACCAAGTTCGTTCATACAAGAAATAATCTTTACAGTAGGTAGAAATTGTTGCTAAAAAATGGCGTACCTCTGTACGCCATTCCTATTCCTTACGTTTCAGGTTGATAAATCGGCCCTGGCTGATGTAATAGCGGTATCTTGGCCGGTTTAATTCCTGAGGTAACCGTTTCTTCCGTATCTTCAATTGGATCTAAAATCGCCTTTTCCACTTGCCCATTATTCACCTGTACTGGCATTCCTGAACGGCGAATAATAGCTTGATCAACACGGAATTCATCTGTTGCACGATTATTAATAAACTTCACTAAGCCTTCAGAACGTGGAATAGGCATTGTTTGTGGATCATCTGTCTCTTTATTAGAAAGTGGCTGATGAACTTCCACATAGCGCTTACCATCTGGCTCTATGGCATATTTCACCGGTTCATTAATGACCTGGACACGCGTTCCTCGCGGAACAGTCTGAAACAGGGCTTCGATATCATCAGGCCGCAAACGAATACATCCTGAGCTGACACGCATACCAATGCCAAAATTCGCATTTGTTCCATGGATCAGGTATTCACCACGCCCAGCGGCTAAACGTAAGGCAAAATCCCCCATTGGATTATCTGGACCTGCGGGTATTACGGCAGGTAAAATAATTCCCCGACTAGCATAATCCTTGCGAATATTAACGGTGGGTGTCCATGTCGGGTTCTTAATCAATTGGCTGACTGATGTTGTCATAGTCGGCGTGTTACGCCCAAGTTGCCCTATTCCAATAGGGTACACAACAACATAATTTTTTTCCTCAGGGAAATAATAGAGCCTAAGTTCAGCCAGATTGATAATAATTCCTTGACGAGGCGTGTCTGGAAGCAGCATCCGTGATGGAATAATTAACTCAGTGCCAGGTTTAGGTAAATAGGGATCAACCCCAGGATTTGCTTCCAACATCGCCAATAATCCTATTTGGTATTTGGCTGCAATGGATTCTAACGGGCGCCCGTCATCGGGCACAGTATAGGTAGAATTTTCGCCAATCAGACGGCTATTAGCAGGAGGCAATGGATACTCGATAGCATGGGCGATATTAGTCAATCCGCTTAACGACAACATGCCAATCAAGAACATGCCGATAACAGTTAAAGATCGCTTCATACGTGCTTCCTGAAAATGATATTGAATGTTTGTGGTTAATTAATAGTCTATTTTACAAAACTATTCTATCTCATTCGTAGTTATTAAAGAGAGGTGTATATATTCGGCTGTTCCTGCCAGTGAAATACTGACAGGAATAAAAAAACAAAATAGCTAAGATAAAATGGCCGTTGTCAGGCGAGATGTGCAACATAATTGTTGCTGATCATTGTAGATATCAATCTGCCAGACCTGATGTGAACGGCCAAGATGGACAGGTTTGCAAACCCCTTTAACCACACCTTCACGAACTGATTTAAGGTGGTTAGCATTAATTTCTACCCCCACCACTTTCTGTTCGCCTTCCGAACAAAGATAACCAGCAATCGAACCGAGTGTTTCAGCCAATACCACAGATGCTCCGCCATGCAAGATCCCGAATGGCTGTTTAGTTCGTTGGTCGACTGGCATTGTTCCTTCGATAAAATCCTCGCCAAGTTGGGTAAATTCGATCCCTACATGTTTTACCATACACTCACCATTAAATTGATTAAGTGTATTTACATCTATATTACGTTTCCAAATCACGGCATTATCTCCAATAAGGCTTGTAATGGATGTTTAAGTAATTTTCCTTCTATGCGCTTCACCTGGCTGCGACATGAATACCCTGTACTCAGGCAATGTTCTAAGGACAAATTTTTCAGTGCCGGAGCCCATGAAAGTTTGTAGATGCCAATGGATTTCTCCAGATTTTTCTTTTCATGACCATATGTACCCGCCATGCCGCAACAGCCGACACTGACTTGATTCAATTGATGACCAAAATGGCAGAAGATATCAGCCCACTGTTTACCGCTATTAGGCAATGCTGTCACTTCGGTGCAGTGGCCAAAGAGATACCAGTCATGTCTGGATATTGAATTATCGTTTTTTTCTTGTGACATTGTTTCCGGTAGAATGCTGGTCAGCCATTCATGTACTAACTGAACGTTAAAACTCCCTCTCCGTTCACCGAGAATAGCGTTGTATTCATCTCGGTAACACAGAACTAAAGCAGGATCGACACCTACCATAGGAATATTCAGATGCGCTATCCGATTAAGGAAGTCAGCCGTTTTTTCCGCGGTTTTGGCAAATCGATTCAAGAACCCCTTAATATGCTGGGCTTTTCCATTGGGTGAAAAGGGCAATAAGACCGGTTTATACCCCAACTTTTCTGCCAGCAAGACAAAATCGGTGACCACTTTCGCATCGTAATAACTTGTAAAAGGGTCTTGGACAATAAGCACATGTTGGTCACGCTGTAGTGACGATAAGCCTTCCAACTGTTCCAGAGTTGTCCTTGCAGCATAATGACCGGCAAGTTGTTGCTGCAATGTCGGATAGGAGAGTAACGGTAGATCAGCCATGCCAATGGTATGCCGGCTAATTTTTTGTACCCACGGTTGCTTCAGAAAAAAATTAAATACTCGCGGGGCCTTTGCCATTAATGGCGTACTGTGTTCAACATTAGCAACAATATGATCACGCAATGGACGCAAGTAACGGCTGTGGTACAACGCTAAGAAACGTGAACGAAATGAAGGAACATCGATCTTGATCGGGCATTGTGTTGAACACGCTTTACAGGCTAAACAACCTGACATTGCCTCTTTAACTTCATGTGAAAAATCATATTCACCTCGCCACGCCCGCCAACTATGCCGTGTCTTTTCAATCAGCCCGCGTAAACTGGGACTCGCTTGATCCAGCCCATACTCCAACAATTTGGGTTCAATCCCTTGTTCTGTCAAAAGCCGCAACCACTCTCTTACCAAGGTCGCCCTGCCTTTGGGGGAGTGTATGCGGTGCTGACTGATTTTCATTGATGGACACATTGGGCTTCTGACATCGAAATTGAAGCATAATCCATTACCATTACATTCCATCGCTCCGCGGAATGCCTCCCTGACATTGATCGGGATGGTACGGTCGTAAGTTCCACGCTTGGCTGCATCGACTTTCATCATTGGGGCATCGACTCCAATGGGTGGACAAATTTTCCCCGGATTCAGTCGATTGAGAGGATCAAACGCCGCTTTTATTCGGCGCAGTTCGTTATACAAGACCTCACCAAAAAAGGCAGAGCTATATTCTGCCCGAAAACCCTTCCCATGTTCTCCCCATAACAAACCACCATATTTGGCCGTCAAATGAACAACTTCATCAGAAATTTGTTGCATCAAAATTTCTTGTTGAGGATCACACATATCCAACGCAGGACGCACGTGCAAAACACCTGCATCTACATGTCCAAACATGCCGTAATTCAAGTTGTGATTATCCAAAAGCTGGCGAAATTCAGCGATATAATCGGCAAGATGTTGAGGAGGAACACAGGTATCTTCGACAAACGGAATAGGTTTAGCTGGGCCTTTACTGTTGCCTAACAATCCAACGGATTTTTTTCGCATGGCATAAATGCGCTCAATATCCACTAACTCATGGCACGTCTGATAGCCAATAATGCCCGCCTGATTTTTTTCTATCAATTCATCAAGGCGTAAGCAAAGCGCCTGCAACTGCTGATCAATTTTCTGTTCATCATCACCACTGAATTCGACAATATTCAGGCCTTGCAGATCCTTATCAGGCACATCAGTAATCAGTTCTTTCACTGAATGCCAGATGATATCTTCACGCGCCAGATTGAGTACCTTCGAATCTACCGTCTCAACTGAGAGCGCCTTGGCTTCGACCATAAAGGGGGCATTACGCAGGGCAGAATCAAAGGAGTTATATTTGACATTTACCAGTCGTCTGACTTTAGGTAACGGCGTGATATCCAGTGTCGCCTCAGTAATGAAGGCCAGCGTACCTTCAGAACCCGTCAAAATACGGGTAAGATCAAAAGACTGCATATCGTCGCTGAATACATGGCGTAAATCGTATCCCGTCAGAAATCGATTGAGTTTAGGGAATTTCTCAATGATTAATTGCCGTTGTTCGCGGCAACGCTCCAATACCGTTTTATAAATACAACCAACGATGCTCTCTTCTTGGGCAATCGATTCCGCCAATGCTGTGCTCATAGGACGGGTATCTAACATTTCCCCTCCCAGTAGAACAGCGCGTACACCCAATACATGATCCGAGGTTTTGCCATAAACCAACGATCCCTGACCGGAAGCATCGGTATTGATCATACCGCCCAACGTGGCACGATTACTGGTTGAAAGTTCTGGGGAGAAAAAATAACCGAAAGGTTTTAGATATTGATTAAGCTGATCTTTGATAACACCGGCTTCTACCCTTACCCATCCTTGCTCTGGATTGATTTCCAGAATGCGGTTCATATAACGGGACATATCCACCACAATGCCATTGTTAAGTGATTGCCCATTCGTGCCCGTTCCCCCGCCGCGTGGGGTAAAGGTCAGAGTCTTAAAACGCTTCTCTTCTGCTATTCTTGTCAGCAATACAACATCGGCACTGGAACGAGGAAATACAACGGCTTGTGGTAATAGTTGATAAATACTATTATCTGTCGCCATAGTCAGCCTGTCGGCATAGCTACTGGCGGTATCTCCAGTAAAACCAACTTCTTTCAGTGCAGTCAAATAGTCCTGTGCCAGTTCACTGACATGGGGGGCTTGTGATATACGTGGGATCATTGGCTAATTGCCCCTTATTCTAATAAATATCCACATTGCTTTATCTGTATACTATCTTGGATAACGTAACTAAGATAATTTTCTGGTTTCTGAGTAGGCAGGCTTTCAACCATATCACAATATTTATCGATTTTGAGCAACCAGTGAAATAACGTTATATTTAATTACCGTTGTTACTGCCAATACCACTTTTAATTACTTGAGAAATGATTTCATGGAAAAATCACAATCACACCCAGATTTACCTAAACTATTATTTGCTCTATTCTTCATTTTATTGCTCATTACCACCAGCTTTTGGGTCTTAAGTCCCTTTATTTTAGGATTTATTTGGTCAGGAATGGTAGTTATCGCAACCTGGCCATTATTGGAGAAATTACAACAACGATTATGGGGAAAACGCTGGATTGCAGTTTCTATCATGACGTTGCTATTAGTTTTGTTGTTTGTTATCCCTATTGCATTACTTGTCAGCAGCCTGGTAGAAAACAGTGCGCCATTGATTGAATGGGCAAAATCGCCTTCCTCTTTCCAACTTCCACAGTTGGAGTGGCTTAATCGGATACCTGTCATTGGTAAAGATTTATATCTTAAATGGCAGGATTTGATTGCTGATGGCAGTAACATGCTTCTCAACAAAATTCCCCCTTACATCGGTAAAGCAGCAACCTGGTTTTTCACCCAAGCGGCTAATGCAGGGCGCTTTCTTTTCCATCTGGCACTGATGGTCATGTTTAGTGTATTACTTTATTGGAAAGGTGATCAGGTGATGCTGAGTATCCGCCATTTTGCTATCCGGCTGGCAGATAAACGAGGGGATGCCGTCGTGTTGCTGGCTGCCCAATCCATCCGAGCCGTCGCTCTTGGCGTGGTGGTAACGGCATTGGTTCAAGCCATTGCAGGCGGAATTGGACTGGCCATTGTCGGCATTCCGTATCCAATGATATTGACAGTACTGATGTTTGTATGCTGTGTTGCCCAGCTTGGGCCTCTGCTTGTTCTCGTTCCATCTATTGCATGGCTTTATTGGACGGGAGAAACAACCTGGGGAACCATTTTAATTATCTGGAGCCTGATATTAACCACAATGGATGGTGTCCTGCGCCCTTTCCTGATCCGTCTTGGGGCTGATTTACCTATGGTGTTAATTCTTACTGGTGTCATCGGCGGGATACTTTCATTGGGTGTCATCGGGCTATTTATTGGGCCTGTTGTATTGGCTGTTTCTTACAGCTTACTATTGGCGTGGATGAATGAAGTTCCTAAGCCCGAAGAAAAAATGACAGACATAAAAAAACATTTCGGGAAAAAGCACATAAAATAACCAAATGATTGCGCGAAAAAAATAATATTTTCGCGCAATTATAAAACTAGTAAATATATCATCAAGATTCTATCCAAAATACAAAGTTATTTTTCGAAAAAAATAAAACCTACTGCAAAAAATTGTTGCAAAAAAGTTATTTTCACAAAATTTCTTTTCTAATCTCTATTTATTAAGAGGATTCTTAATGAATAAGCCAACTTATTAAATTAGTATTCATTTCATCGAAACAAATGTTTCCCAGAGTATTGCTACCTAGGCCTATAACGCCATAGGCTAGGTTCCATAAAGTAATATATATTGCTGTGTGTAGTCTTTGCCTGTCAGCCCATGATAGGCTTTTTTTTTGCATTCAAAAATCATGTGACATAAAATATAAAAGCCTGAAAGTATCTTAACAGGCTTTTATATTTGAATTAAATGCGATGAGTTATTTCCAGCTAATTATTTTCAGCTAACGCAATCCACGTTTTCACGACTGTATCAGGATTCAATGATAAACTGTCAATTCCTTCCTTCATTAGCCATTGAGCAAAATCTTCATGATCCGAAGGTCCTTGCCCACAGATACCAACATATTTCCCCTGCCGTTTAGCTGCTCGAATTGCCATAGAAAGCAATTGTTTCACCGCTTCATTACGTTCATCGAATAATTCGGATACCACACCAGAATCGCGATCTAATCCCAAAGCCAATTGCGTCATATCATTTGAGCCAATTGAGAAGCCGTCAAAATATTCAAGAAATTGATCTGCTAACAACGCATTCGATGGAATTTCACACATCATGATGACTTTCAAGCCATTCTCACCGCGCTTCAAACCTTGAGATGCCAATTCCGCTATCACCGCTTCCGCCTGAGCAACGGTACGCACAAACGGGATCATCACTTCAACGTTAGACAACCCCATCACATTGCGTACCCGCTTGATCGCCTCACACTCCAAAGCAAAACATTGACGGAAATTGTCAGAAACGTAACGCCCTGCCCCACGGAAACCCAGCATTGGGTTTTCTTCATGTGGCTCATACCTGTCTCCACCCACTAAGTTCGCGTATTCATTGGATTTGAAATCTGATAAGCGAACAATCACACGCTTAGGCCAGAATGCCGCTGCGAGCGTTGCAATCCCTTCCGTCAATTTCCCTACATAAAACTCAATCGGATTATCATAACCAACCATCAACGAGTTAATTTGCTCTTGCAGCTCAAGAGGTTGTTTGGAATATTCAAGCAGTGCGCGAGGGTGCACACCGATCATTCGGTTAATGATAAACTCCAGTCGAGCCAAACCAACCCCCTCATTTGGCAAGCAAGCGAAATCAAATGCGCGATCAGGATTACCCACATTCATCATGATCTTCACATCCAATTCCGGCAGTTTATCAATTTGGGAACTCTGAACACTAAAGTCTAATTTATTCTGATAAACGTACCCCGTATCACCTTCTGAACAAGAAACCGTTACCTGTAGGCCTTCTTGCAAACGTTCAGTCGCATCGCCACAACCAACAACAGCAGGAATACCCAGTTCACGAGCAATAATAGCGGCATGGCAAGTCCGTCCACCACGATTGGTGACAATAGCGGCTGCTCTTTTCATGATCGGTTCCCAATCCGGATCAGTCATATCGGTGACTAAGACATCTCCCACTTGAATGCGATCCATCTCACTAAGATTGTGGATAACCTTGACTGTTCCAACACCAATACGATGCCCAATTGCCCGACCTTCTATCAAGACATTGCCTTGCTCATTGAGTTGGTAACGTTCCATGACTTGCTGATTTGATCGAACCGTTTCCGGACGAGCCTGAACAATATATAACTTGCCATTGTGTCCATCTTTCGCCCACTCGATATCCATCGGACGGCCATAATGTTTCTCTATCAGCAAAGCCTGTCTGGCCAACTCTTCCACTTCACTATCGGCCAAAGAGAAACGATTGCGCAATTCCTCTGAGACAGCTTCTGTTCGCACTTGCTTCCCATGCTCTTTACTCTCTGCATAAACCATGCGGATTTTTTTAGAGCCAAGATTACGGCGCACTATTGCAGGCCGATTGTTCTTCAACGTCGGTTTGTGGACATAAAATTCATCAGGGTTTACCGCCCCCTGCACAACCATCTCCCCCAAACCATAAGCAGATGTAATGAACACAACCTGATCAAAACCTGATTCAGTATCAATCGTAAACATCACCCCAGACGAAGCCAAATCAGAACGCACCATGCGTTGTATACCGGCAGAAAGTGCAACACCACGGTGGTCATAACCCTGATGGACGCGGTAAGAAATGGCACGATCATTAAAAAGGGATGCAAAGACATGCTTGATAGCCACCATCACCGCGTCAATGCCTTGCACATTCAAGAAAGTTTCTTGCTGTCCAGCAAAAGAAGCATCTGGCATATCTTCCGCTGTTGCAGAAGAGCGCACGGCGAAAGAGGCATCAGGCTCGCCTTCAGACAATTGCAGATAGGCATCACGAATATCTTTTTCAAGCTGGACTGTCAATGGCGTATCAATCACCCACTGACGGATCTGCGCACCAGCTTTAGCCAATTGATTAACATCATCAACATTGGTTTCATCCAGCAATTGATAAATACGCTGGTTCACACCACTTTGTTCCAGAAAATCATTAAATGCCTGTGCCGTTGTCGCAAAACCATTAGGAACAGACACGCCCAGTTCAGCCAGATTGGTGATCATCTCGCCAAGCGAGGCGTTTTTACCACCAACCCGATTAACATCATTCATGCCTAATTGGTTATACCAGAGCACATTGTTTGGGGTGAGGCCACTATTGGACATTAGAAACTATCCTTTTTTACATTCGGAGGTACAAATCGGAAAATTAAAGCTGCACTTCACAGCAGGAAATAGCCTAGCACATTGTCTTGCCAGATATAGAAAGGTGAATCGATCAACCCAACAATATTATTTTTTTACGGGTATAATTCGGAAAAAATCCTAAGGGCATAACGATAAAAGAAGAGAGATCATGATAGACACCCATCCTCCCCAAACTGCGGAAAATGAAACACCGAAACGCAGTGTATTTTTTATTTCTGATGGAACAGCAATCACGGCGGAAGTATTAGGCCATGCCGTGTTATCCCAATTTCCAATTGCTATTACTTCCTATACCTTACCTTTCGTGACGAGCAAAACCAGAGCTGAGAAAGTCAGAGATCAAATCAATGCGATATACCAGCAAACCCAAATTAAGCCATTAGTTTTTTATTCCATCATTTCGGATGAAGTTAAAAGTATTATTACCCTCAGCAACGGATTTTGTCAGGATATTGTGCAAACATTAGTTGCACCATTGCAGCAAGAAATTGGCATCGAACCCAAACCAGAATTACACCGAACCCACGGTTTATCTAGAAAAAATTTGGGGCAATATGATGCACGCATTGCGGCTATTGATTACACTCTCGCCCATGATGATGGTATTTCATTACGTAATCTTGATCAGGCGCAAGTCATTATTCTTGGTGTATCTCGGTGCGGGAAAACACCAACCAGCCTCTATCTTGCCATGCAATTTGGTATTCAGGCTGCAAACTATCCTTTTACCGCAGATGATATGGATAATTTGCAGTTACCCGCCGCTTTAAAACCCTTTCAGCATAAATTATTCGGCCTGACGATTAGCCCAGAAAGGCTTGCTGCTATCCGTGAAGAGCGGCGTGAAAATAGCCGTTACGCTTCATTGCGACAATGTCGGGTTGAAATCGCTGAAGTTGAGGCTTTATTCCGAAAAAATAAGATCAATTACCTGAATACAACTAATTATTCTGTCGAAGAGATTTCGACCAAAATTATTGACAGCATGGGATTAAAACGCCGTATGTTCTAATTTCAAAACATATTTAACAATATTTATTCACAACACTTTCTCGCGCAAATATTATGATTGTCTGTTGAATTTACTGGGGGTTGAGTTATTGTAATTCCCCAGTCATTTCAGACTCTGTCTCAATAAGAAGTAGAATCCGAGAAAGAAAGTATATGTACAAAACAGATGAGTTAAGAACCCTCCGCATTGATAGCCTAATCACACCTAAAACGCTTGCAGAACAATATCCTATATCAGACAAAATATTACAAAATGTGACATTGTCACGAAAGCGTATTCAATCTATCCTAACAGGGGAGGATCAACGTCTATTGGTCATTATTGGTCCCTGCTCCATTCATGATGTTGATGCCGCCCTTGATTATGCCTCTCGCTTACACACCCTGCGCAAAAAATACCAGCAAAATCTGGAAATTGTAATGCGAACCTATTTCGAGAAACCGAGAACCGTTGTTGGCTGGAAAGGCTTAATTTCAGATCCTATGTTGGACGGCTCTTGCCGGGTTAATAAAGGGATCACCCTGGCTCGTAAGCTACTAATTGATATCAATGAATTAGGCGTCCCGACTGCTACAGAATTTCTGGATATGGTCACGGGTCAATATATTGCCGATTTAATTAGTTGGGGAGCAATCGGCGCCAGAACAACGGAAAGCCAAATTCACCGAGAAATGGCCTCTGCTTTGTCATGTCCAATTGGTTTTAAAAACGGAACGGATGGCAATACACTTATCGCTATTGATGCAATGCGTGCAGCGCGAGCCAAGCACATGTTTTTGTCCCCAGATAAAAATGGTCAGATGACTATTTATCAAACCAGTGGAAATCCCTATGGACATATTATTATGCGTGGTGGGAAAAAACCGAATTACAGTGCTGAAGATATTACGGTAACCTGCCAGAAATTACGTGAATTTCACTTACCTGAACGTTTAATTGTGGATTGCAGCCACGCTAATTGCCAGAAAGTCCATCATCGTCAATTGGATATAGCAAAAAATATTGGCGAACAAATCCAATCTGGCTCAACCGCTATTGCTGGTGTTATGGCTGAAAGTTTTTTAGTCGAAGGAACTCAAAAAGTTACCAAAGAAGGAGCTTTGACATATGGCCAATCTATTACCGATCCATGCCTTGGTTGGCAGGATACGGAAGAATTTATCAATATTCTTGACCAAGCCATGAGAAATCGTTCCTGAATCCTTTCCTTATTTTGGCTCCTGCCGACCGTCGGAGCCAATCATCTAAAGAAGTAAATCATTTAAAATCAAAATATTAAAACACCATTTCAAGTGAAGAAAAAAGAGCTTGAAGTTAACCACAGTTGAAACGATAATTATTCTCAATATCAGAATAATTATTGTTCAATGAAATAAAACATCCAACAAAATCACTGCTGAATAACAGTGATATATCCGTTGATTGTGTTCATAGGAACACGCTATTTCACCATGGAAATTGACTTGCATGACTTTAATTAAATCACCAAACCTGAAACTGGCTACATTAAGTGTACTCATCTTCGCAAGTTTATCTTCTGCGAATGCCACCACAGTACCTTCGGATACAATACATTCCAAGAAAGAGAAATCTTCCAAAGACACTGTAACTGTCTATGCCACTGGCAACCAACGTGACAGTTTTGAAGCCCCTATGATGGTTACAGTCATTGAAAGCAATTCTGCCAGCAATCAGGTTGCAGGCAACGCAAATGATTTACTGCACAATATTCCGGGAATTGATGTCGCTGGCATTGGTCGTGCCAATGGACAAGATATCAGCATTCGGGGTTATACCCAAAAAGGGGTTTTGACTCTTGTTGATGGTATTCGGCAAGGAACCGATACCGGACACCTCAATGGCATATTCCTCGATCCTGCATTGATCAAACAGGTTGAAGTTGTCCGTGGCCCATCAGCACTACTATATGGCAGTGGTGCTTTGGGTGGCGTTATTGCCTATCAAACCGTCGATGCTACAGATTTATTGGAAGAAGGCAAAAATACGGGTTTTCGGATCTTTAGTCGCGCAGGGAGCGGTGACCACAGTCTGGGATTTGGGGGAGCCGCATTCGGTAAAACAGAACAGCTTGATGGGGTAGTTGCATTTGGTACCCGTGATGTAGGCAATATCCGTTTCGGGAATGGCGTCAAAGATCATAATGACGAAACCATTGGTAACCTATTGGCAAAAGGTTCTTGGAAAATAGACGACAACCAAAAGCTCAGCGGTAACCTGCGCTATTACCGTAATGAAGCACATGAACCTAAAAATCCACAACTTCTAGACAAAGATAACAGTCAACGGATAGATCGCACCACTGTACAACGTGATGCTCAACTGTCTTATCAATTAAATCCAGCAAAATATGGCTGGTTAAATGCCAAAGCAGATATTTATTATTCCGATATCAATATTAATAACAGAAGCAAAGACAAGGGCTTTGAAGGCCGTAAACAAGAAACTTATGGTATAAAGCTTGAAAACCGCTCCCATTTTGGCACCACGACCTTTGCAGCACACCAATTGACCTATGGTGGTGAAACCTATAAACAAAAACAAAAGCCAAGTAGCAGCATTGTAGAAGGTTTTCCTAACGCAAATATTCATTTCGCATCTGGCTGGATCCAAGACGAAATGACCCTGCGTGATTTACCTGTTTCATTTATTGTGGGTACACGTTACGACAATTACAAAGCCACAAATAGCAAATATGATGATATCAGTGCCGATAAGTGGTCATCAAAAGGTGCCATTAGTATTACCCCCACAGATTGGTCAATGCTATTTGCTTCTTATTCCCAGGCATTCCGTGCCCCGACTATGGGCGAAATGTATAACGATTCCAGACATTTTCCTGGAAACTACTGGAAACCCAATCCAAACCTACGCCCTGAAAGCAATGAAACTCAGGAATATGGCTTCGGACTACGTTTCGATGATGTTTTAGCCAACAATGATGGTTTGAAATTTAAAGCCAGCTATTTTGATACTCAAGCAAAAGATTACATATCTTCTACTGTGACATCTGATATGAGGTTTACGACATCCTTTAATATTCCAAAGGCTAAAATTTGGGGCTGGGATATTTCTATGACGTATGACTCTGATTGGTTCTCATGGGATCTCGCTTATAACCGTACAACGGGTAAGAACGAACAAACTGGAGCCTCTATAGGAGCACTGACCCCTGACATCCTAACCAGCACATTGGATATTCCATTATCTAACACGGATTTCTCTATCGGATGGATTGGTAAATTTACCCAACAGACTAACCTCAGAGGAGTAAACGGTGATAGGAATGAACGTGGCCAGAAAATCCTCCAATACGCTGGTTATGGCGTCAATGACTTCTACGTCAGCTACCATGGCACTGGAACATTAAAAGGTCTAACTACCTCCGTTGTACTGGGTAACGCTTTTGATAAAACCTACTACTCATCGCTGGGAGCACCACAGCATGGCCGTAATGCCAAACTGTTTGTGAGCTACCAGTGGTAAAAGAACAAACAAACTATTATCTCAATTTTAGAAAAAAATTGTTTTTAAACCCCGTTTTTTAAGGAGCTAGCAACTGTGAATCAATCACTTTATGAACGTTATTTACAAGCCAAGGCAGAAAACAAAGCTAAGTATGCCCGCGATCTGGCAGCTTACCTTAACGTCAGCGAAGGAGAGTTATTGCATAGCCGTGTCGGTATCGACGCAAAACGTTTGAATATTGACGCGCCGACTCTGCTTCAGGAACTGGCTACAGTTGGTGAAACCAAGGCAATTACCCGTAATGACTTCGCCGTTCATGAACATATTGGCCGCTACGAAAATACCAAATTTAGCCCACATGTTGGTTTGATCCTTAATCCGCGTGAGCTTGACCTGCGTCTATTCTTCGATCACTGGAGCAGCGTGTTCTCCTTGATTGAACCCGCCAAGAATGGAGTGCGTCACAGCATTCAATTCTTTGACCGCCAAGGCGATGCGTTGCATAAAGTCTATGCCACCAGCAACACCGATATGGCTGCATGGGATGCACTGATCGAAAAATATCAGACTGGTGAAAACCCCGCGCTGGAAATCCAACCGGAAGAAATAGCTGAACATGCAAAAGTCACAGAACAACTGAAAGCACAGTTAGATGAGGAATGGCGCGCCATGACTGACGTTCATCAATTCTTCATCATGATGAAACGCCACAATCTTAACCGCCAGCAGATTTTCAATGCGGTTAAAGATGATTTGGCTTATCGTGTGGATAATTCAGCGCTCACTCAACTTATTGACGTTGCCTATAAAGATCAAAACGAGATCATGATCTTTGTCGGAAATCGTGGTTGTGTCCAGATTTTCACGGGTAAATTGGAACGTCTGATGCCTTATCAGGAAGAAAATTCTCCCCAGAAATGGCTCAACATTTTCAACCGCAATTTCACGCTGCACCTGATTGAAAGTGCCATCGCGGAAAGTTGGGTGACCCGCAAGCCAACCGATTGTGGCTTCGTCACCAGTCTTGAATTGTTTGATGCCAGTGGCAACCAAATCGCACAGTTGTACGGCCAACGCACTGAAGGCACTCCTGAACAAGCTCAATGGCGTGAACAAATTGCTGCTTTACCTAAACTGCAATCAGAACAGGAAACTTGTGTAGCATGAAAAAATGGCTTCTAACATTTATGCTTGCCATCTCTTGCAATGTGTTCTCTGCTGAACGCATTGTTACCATTGGTGGCGATGTGTCTGAAATTGTTTTTGCACTTGGCGAAGGACAGCACGTTGTCGCAAGGGACAGTACCAGCCAAAATCCCAAGGAACTACTCTCCTTACCCGATATCGGGTATATGAGGATGCTGAATTCAGAAGGGATCCTATCCATGCGCCCATCACTCGTGATTGCAAGTGAGTCGGCTCAACCTTCCCTGACACTCAAGCAAGTCGAAGATTCCGGTGTAAAAGTCATTAAAGTAACCAGCGAAACCTCGTTAGAAGCCGTTCCTGCAAAAATCATGACCGTCGCTAAGGCGGTCAACCAGGAAAAACGTGGCGAAGCATTGGTTGCCCAATATCGGCAACAACTCGCAAATATCGCTACGTCAGATATTTCCACCAAAGTCATCTTTGTCATGAGTCATGGTGGTATCATGCCAATGGCCGCAGGTCAAAAAACCGCAGCCGATCAAATTATTCGTGCTATTGGTGCAAAAAATGCGATGCAAGGCTTCCAAGGGTATCGTCCTTTATCTCAAGAAGGTGTTATTGCCAGCAAGCCGGACTTACTACTCGTCAGCACCGAAGGGCTAAAAACATTGGGTGGAATGGATAAAGTCTGGCAACTTCCTGGGTTAAATTTCACACCCGCAGGAAAGAAAAAACAGGTCGTGATTATTGATGAAATGGGCCTGCTTGGATTTGGTCTGCAAACACCTGCTGTGATGAAACAAGTCCGTGATGCCGCGGAGAAAGTGCAATGAGTCATTCCCGCTCCCCCAGTCTCGGTGTGATAGTACTGAGCTTATTGTTGTTTTTTCTGGCAATTAGTTCAGCAAATATGGGGGCATTGCCACTCTCTTTTAAAACACTGTGGCAATCCTCTTTGGATGATCCACAGTGGCAAATTTGGTTAAATATTCGGTTACCACGTATTTTGCTGGCGATCCTCATTGGAGGAGCGCTGGCTATATCTGGTGCGGTCATGCAAGGGTTATTCCGTAATCCTCTGGCCGATCCTGGATTATTAGGGATTAGTAGTGGTGCAGCACTTACCGTCGCAATGTTTATTGTGTTGCCTTTCGCTTTACCTGCCAGCATTGCATTGTACGGACATATTATTGCCGCGTTTATCGGCAGTTTATTGGTATCATCCCTGATATTCACCCTCAATAAATATAACCACGGCAACCTGTCAAAGCTACTCCTTGCCGGCATTGCCATTAATGCACTATGTTCATCATTTATTGGTGTATTGAGTTATATCAGTAACGACCAGCAATTACGCCAATTTTCCATTTGGATGATGGGTTCACTCAGTCAAATCGAGTGGCCAACACTAGCTATTGCGGCATCACTCATTATTCCTGTTTGTATACTGACAATCAGTCAGTCACGTAAACTCAATTTGCTGCAACTGGGTGATGAAGAAGCGCACTATTTAGGTGTTAATGTCCAACGCACCAAATATCAATTATTGCTGTTAAGCGCCTTATTAGTTGGATGTGCGGTTGCCTTGACCGGTGTCATTGGTTTCATTGGGTTAGTTATCCCGCATCTTGCCAGACAACGGTTTGGGGGCGATCATACCTGGTTACTGCCGATATCTGCCCTAGGTGGTGCCTGTCTTCTGTTAAAAGCCGACACATTAGCCAGAACATTAGTTTCTCCTGCTGAAATGCCAGTAGGCCTCATCACTGGTTTGATCGGTGCCCCCTATTTTTTATGGCTCATTCTTAAGCCATCAAGAAACCGTTCATAATGGAACCGATCATGTCAAATAATTTACTTGAAGCGCAAAATTTAAATTATTTCATCGGGCAGCGTCAGATAATCAAGGAGGTTTCCCTTTCCCTGCGTCAAGGGGAAGTTGTAGCAATTATTGGCCCAAACGGAGCGGGAAAATCAACACTATTGCGTCTATTGACTGGCTATGTCCTACCCAGTTCAGGAGATTGTCTGTTAAAAGGAATTCCCATTTCCCGCTGGCCAACTCAGCAGTTAGCTCGTATTCGTGCCGTCATGCGGCAATATAGCGCCCTCACCTTTCCCTTTAGCGTAGAGGAAGTCATCGCTATGGGACGTGTTCCCCATGAAAATGCCCACAAAAAAACTGCCATTGATGAAGCGATTGCACTGACAGAGTGTGAAGCGCTGAGAAACAGGAATTATCAGCAATTATCTGGGGGAGAACAACAACGGGTTCAACTGGCAAGAGTTTTAGCTCAACTTTGGCACCCTGAACCTACCGAATCTTGTCTGTTTTTGGATGAACCCACGTCAGCATTGGATCTTTATCACCAGCAACATACATTACGATTGGTTCACCGCCTGACACGACAGCAGCCGATTGCTGCCTGTTGTGTACTGCATGATTTGAATCTGGCATCACTTTACGCCGATAAGATTATCTTATTGCATAAAGGCCGATTAGTCGCCTCCGGTACTCCACAAGATGTACTGCGTGACGATATTCTTAAGCAATGGTATCAAGCCGATTTGGGTGTTATGCAGCATCCTGAAACTCATCAGCCACAAATCTATCTCCGGCAATAAAAGGTTAGCATTTATTCCCTTTTTATAGTGAGATGCAGATAAAAAAGGCAAATTTTGTTGTGATCGGCAAATTTTGCCTTGAATAAGTAAAAATTGGGTTCAAAATGGTTTGAAATTAATGAATATTTTTAGAAATACGCTGTTTGCGGGCTGAAGGAAGATACCAAAGTGTAGCAATAAAACACAGAGCATAACCCAACATTTCACAGCCTTCTTCCACCATATTTTTAACCGTCCGGTTAAAATGTTCATCCATCAGTCCCTGCCATAGCGCCCCCATGCCAAATAAACGGGAAAACACCAGTACACACAACAGGCCACAAGCCATCATCGGATAGCTTTGGTGACGTGTGAAATGGACGAGTCCGGCAAAAGTTTGCTGCCCATTTTTACAGGCGTAACCAATACAGACTAAAGCGAGCGGAATGGCAAACCATGACCATGCACCATGAAAAAAGAGATTATCAAAATAGATATCTAATTCTCTAATCAGAAGACAACTGAAAAAACCAGCCATTAATACCAATGACGGGCGCAGTTTTACATTTTTCTTTACTTCATAAAACAACAAAACAGCAATAATCAGCAACGTTAACTCCTGAAAAATCTCAGTCAGTGAATCTTCCCGAACACCATTTTTCAGGTAATTAACATCCAAAAAGAGTAAACCTGTAACTCCTGCTATCACTAATGCGTAGAAAATAAAAAAAGTCAGCTTTCTGGTTAAATAGATAATATCCGACTGCATGACATCCTCGACCGCACATTTTGCGTATACGATAAAAAAGAAATTCTTAAAATGGCTCACACATAACTTTACTAATTATTAGTCTGTGTATTTTTAGCAAACCCTCGCCCATGTGGAAGGTAAACATGTTAGAAAATATTATCAACGATATTGTAAGATGGTTAGAAAGCCAACTTCAACGGACTGAAGGCATCAAAATAGATGCTATAGCCCACAAAAGTGGTTACTCAAAATGGCACTTACAACGAATTTTTAAGGAATTGAAAGGCTGTACGTTAGGTCAATATGTGCGCCGTCGTCGTCTTCATGAAGCGGCCAGATCTTTACGTGAAGGCAACTTACCCATTCTTGATATTGCTCTTCAATATGGTTTTAGCTCTCAAGCTACATTTACCCGAATATTTAAAAAACATTTTAATACTACGCCCGCTAAATTCCGGGAAAATGGACACTTGCCTGAGCTCAAGACGTTCCTACATTGTGAAGAATAAGCACGTAATCCAAAATAACACCAATATTTCGGAATCCTATTTATAATAAAACAATAAGATGGCAGTGACGTTAAATCCTACGGGCTTGCCAAAAAACACGATGCCAATACACATTATCAAGAGATGAACGTATTACGCCCTTACTTGTGGATGCGTGAATAAACTGATTATTAATCTCGTAAATACCCACATGCAATCCACTTTTTCCACTGCCGGTTTTGAAAAAAACCAAATCCCCTGGCCTCAGATCATCTTTACTTATCCGCGTGCCTATTTGTGTTTGTTCACTGGTCGTGCGAGGAAGCTGGATACCAAAGCGATCAGAAAAAGTTCGGTACACAAAACCGGAACAATCGATACCACGTCTATCCATGCCACCATAGCGATAGGGCGTATTCTGCCATCGTTCAAGTTGATCTTTTAACTGAGCAATAACTCTTATCGGATCAGAGAGAGCCACCTTCAGTGGAGACGAGTCAGGCCTGGAAACAGGATTGCTACATCCAATAAGAACGAAACTCAATAATAAGCATAAATGCTTTATACTTATTACTATCCGCTTTCCCTCAGTCATCACTTTTTCCTCAATCACCACATAGAAACAACAAACTTTTACTATTTTGCTTCTGGTTTGCTGATTAACCAAACGCCCAATAAGATGAAAAAAAATCCCAACGTTTTTAACAGCGAAATAGTTTCATTAAACCAAGGTAGTAAAACCGCCATTAAATAAACAAAGACATAACTCAAACTAATAAGAGGGTACGCTTTATTTAACGCCAAATATTGCAATGTAAAAAACCAACATAACATGGATAGTGCATAACCCGCCAATCCAGCCATAACCATCAGCAAAGGATTATGATTCGCCCAAAGCCAGTTGATATCCAGCCAATGCATTGATAACGTAAGTTCTGGCAGACGGGCAACTCCCCATTTCAGTAACAATTGCGCTACAGTGATCAGCAGAACATTCGCAATTCCCCAAAGATAACCTTTCATTAACTTAAGCTCATCAATAAGATGCCAAACATAATGGCAAAAACCCCCATCCAGTGCTTTAACCCCACCTTTTCCTGATATAAAAATTGCCCAATCAAAGTCACTATAACAAAATTTATACTAAGCATAGGATAAGCAATGCTCAGTGGAAAAAATTGCAATAATCGCAACCAAAATATCATTCCTATACTTAACAGAAGAATAGCACTGGACAGCCATATCACCATCAATACCACTTTATGCGGGGTATCTTTTTCCTGCCAACAACTAACCGCCTGCTTCTGGCATAATTGCCCCGCACAAGTCAGCAAGCTAACCAAAATCAATAATATTATATTGCTGCTCATGGCTGTTTCTTATAAATCACAAGCACGAATCTATGATTACGCCGCACAAAATCGGGTTCTGGTAATTCAGACAATTCACCTCCTGAGGGTAATAGGAAAACAACAGCAACTTGACCTTTTTTACGTGCTTTCGCCAGCCACGCAGGAAATGCTTTCTCCGTGATATATCGGTATCGGCTGTCAGGATAATCAAGCCCATATTTTAATTCCCCTGGACGATCGAGTAGATAAATATCACTGCGTTTTAATTCCCACGCAATCGCCGAACCAACGCCAACCGATTGGGTCAAAATATATTGACTATCAGCTAACTCTTTTTTGTTTTGTTGAATAAAATGCTGAGGAAGTTTGGAATTGATTGTCTTGTCAGGTAATGCGCTACCTATAGATAAACTGAGCATAATTGAACAAGCGGCAGCCCATAGCCAATATTTACCATCGTGAATAAAACAAAGAAAACCAATCCCCCCCCAAACACCAAAGGCAATAATTCCCATAATCCATTTCAACCATTCATCAGGTTGATAAAGTGGAGGAGATTTTAAGGTTTCCATAGCAAAAAGGGCTAAAATGGCGATTAATCCGATAAAAACATTCATTAATCCATTTATTTTCAACGCATTCATATTGCCATTTTTGACACAATCGACACCATATTTTGCCATCATCAATGCTAAAGGGCCGATAAAGGGTAAAACGTAAGTCGGCAATTTTCCTTTTGCGATGCTAAAAAATATCAATGGAACAACAAACCAGCAAAACAAGAAAAACATTTCCGGATGACTTTTTTTCTCTTGCCAGCTTTTGATTAAAGCACCTGGTAGTAATCCTAACCACGGGATCACGCCTAAGATCAATATGGGTAAATAATACCAAATAGGTGCAATATGCTGCGCTTTCTCAGAAGCAAAACGCTGTATATGCTCTACCCAAAAGAAATAATGCCAGTAATCCGGCTCACGCGCAGCAATTGCAATCACCCACGGCAGGCTGATTAAAATAGCAAAAATCACGGCAAGAGGCCCAAAACGAACCATTTCCCAAAAGCGTCTCTGGTATATCGTTATGGGCAGCATGGCAATCACGGGTAACGCCAATGCCAGAAACCCTTTTGTCATAAAAGCCATCCCACAGGCCAATCCCAAAACAGACCATGCCAAAATTCGTTCTTGGATCGCCACCGCCTTAAGCACCCAATAACAGCTCACAATTCCTGCTGTGATCCATAAAGAAAACATAGGATCGAGGACACTGTAAGTGCCAATGGAAAAAACAATAAACATGGAAATATAAATCAGGCTGGAAACGAAAGCCGTCTGGCGACATTGCCACATCATTATTGCCAAACGATAAAGAAGAAATGTGCTGATTAGGATACTGAACACAGAGCCAAAACGAACAGCAAAATTACTGTCTCCAAAAATCCACTGGCTAATATTGTTGATCCAATATCCTGCTACTGGTTTTTCAAAATAGCGAATATCCAAGAAGTAAGGGACGATCCAATCCCCACGTTGCAACATTTCCCGACTAATTTCAGCATACCGAGTCTCATCCGGTTGCCATAATAGACGACTATTCAGAGGCAATAAGTAAGTAAGAACAAAAAAAAGAGCCATCAGAGCGGCTCCTGCTTTACTCGTCCGAGTATTCAACATCTGCGTTATACCTCTTGTTGGCAACCTAACCAGCCTTCACGACCAGGAAAATCCGCACGAACAATTTTCCCAACAGGGAGCGTATCCCTATTTTCTGGTAACAAATGGCTTAATTTACAGAACTGAATATCTTGTTGATGGAGCATATCCAGCAATGTCGCAAACTGTTCAGATTTCGACATCCCTTCGACTTCGGTATGGATCGTATAAACAGGAACTCCATGATCACTTTTAATCGCTTCAAGAATAAAGCGATTAAAATCTGCATCGCTGACTTGTGTTCCAACAACTTCATCATAGGTAGGTAATGTGACAGGAATTTGTACAGTTCCCACTTGTCCATCAGGTAAAAGTGGCCTGAATGGATGTGTTCCGCGGCAATCGCTGTTGTAATCAAAACCAAAACGCTGTTTAACAGCCAGAACACGTTCATCGGCTCGCCAACCCGCAACGGCTGAGCATGTGACGGCTTTCCCTGTTGCCTTTGCCAAAGCGTCAACCCCTAACTTCACCTGTTCTGTTAATTCCTTCTCCGACCAACGCCCGGCTTTTGCCTGCCAACCTTGGTGATCCCATGCATGTAAACCCACTTCATGGCCTGCATCCATTGTTTGTTTCATCAAATGCCCTAAATCTTTTGCGATTTTTTTCCCTGGCCAAGCTGTACCAGCCAACAAAATATCCAGACCATAGAGAGACACCGCATTTGATCTCAGCATCTTCCAGAGAAACTTCGGACGCAACAGGCGCCATAAATGACGCCCCATATTGTCTGGACCAACACTGAAGAAAAAGCTGGCTTGAATATGGTGCTTTTGTAACACTTCAAGCAACCGTGGTACACCTTCCTTAGTGCCTTGATAAGTGTCCACATCAATTCTCAAACCAACTTTTTTCATTACGCCCTTCCCGCTCTCTTCCTCGTTTTCCAATTGACTTTTTAGTTTTTTCCTTTGGATTCTTCAACTGCTCCACGCAGAAAAAAATCCAATGTTTCATCAATGGTTTGCTTCATATCAATAGTGGGTTTCCAACCTAACAGACGCTCTGCGTTTTTAATGCTGGGTTTGCGGTGGGCAACATCCTGATAGCCTTGCCCGTAATAACTACTGCTTTCAATTTTCTTGAACCCAGCAAATGGGGGGAAATGCCCTCGCAATGTATGTTTCTCAAAGCTAGCTAATAGCATTTCAGCCAACTGGCGAATGCTCGCTTCATTTGTTGGATTACCGATGTTGATTATTTGGTTATCGCATAACCCATTCCGGTTTTCGATGATCCTGAACAGTGCTTCAATACCATCATGGATATCCGTAAAACAGCGTTTTTGCTCTCCTCCATCCACCAGTTTAATCGGAGAACCTTCCACCAAGTTCAAAATTAATTGGGTAATGGCTCTTGAACTCCCAATACGCGCTGAATTTAGGTTATCCAGCCTTGGACCCATCCAGTTAAATGGGCGGAATAAGGTAAATTTCAGACTTTCTTGCGAGCCATATGCCCAAATGACTCGATCAAGTAATTGTTTTGAAACTGAATAGATCCACCGCTGTTTATTAATAGGTCCCACAATCAGACGCGAAGTATCTTCATCAAATTCTGTATCATCACACATACCGTAAACCTCGGATGTGGATGGGAAAATAATCCGTTTATTGTACTTAACACAATAACGGACAATTTTAAGATTCTCTTCAAAATCCAGTTCAAATACTCGCAAAGGATTACGGGTATATTCAATCGGAGTTGCAATTGCCACTAATGGCAGGATGACATCACATTTTTTGATGTGATATTCAATCCATTCGGTATGAATGCTGATATCACCTTCGATGAAGTGAAAGCGAGGATTGCCAATAAATCGTTCAATGGCGGAAGAGCCAATGTCCATCCCGTAAATGTCATAATTGCCATCACTCAACAATCGTTCAGTCAGGTGATTACCAATGAACCCATTGACGCCCAAAATGAGTACACGCTTACGACGACTGACTTGGGTTGTCGCTTTGGGGCCAACATAAGCCCCAGCTACAATGCCTATCTCAAGAGCTAATCGATTACCTTGTACATAAAGCCCTGACTCCCCTTGTCCGCTGATAATTTCCAGTGCACCATCACCACAAGCAATCACAAATGGATCAGCCGAAATTACGGTTCCAGGGCGTTTTCCGTGGGATTGATTTAGTGGCCGTGAACGCCAAATTGTAATCTTACGCTCACCAAGAAAAGTAAACGCTCCTGGATATGGCTCTGTCACTGCCCTGACTAGGTTATTAATCTCTTTGGCAGACCTATTCCACACTATTTCACCCTCTTCGGCGGTGCGGCGGCCAAAATAAGTTGCCTGACTTTCATTCTGTGGAACTGATGGATAATGGCCTGATTTTATTTGCGGCAGAATATGATCCAATAGCTCAACTGCCGCTTCGCCTATTTTTCCATGAACTATTAAGGAAGTATCATTTTCAGCTATCTGAACAGACTGTTGCGCGATAATGTCTCCCGCATCCGGCTTTTCCAGCATTTTATGTAATGTTACACCGGTTTCGCTCTCTCCATTGAGTATTGCCCAGTTAACCGGAGCACGACCACGATATTTCGGTAGCAAAGAGCCATGAAGGTTAAATGCCCCTTTTTCAGCCAGTGACAGAATTTCCTGACTAAGCATATTGCGATAGTAAAAAGAGAAAATGACATCGGGCTTCATCTCACGAATGCGCTCAACCCAAAGCGGGTGATTCACATTTTCTGGCGCAAACACGGGTAAACCCAAATCAGCACCAATACGTGCAACAGAAGAGAAAAAATGATTTTCATTGGGATCATCGGTATGAGTAAATACAGCCTGAACATCAAAACCCGCTTTGACTAATGCATTAAGTCCGACACAACCAATATCGTGATAGGCAAAAATAACTGCTTTCATTAGCTTTCTTCCTGATTATCGTTAGTCTTCTTAACTCCGACCACTTTTTGAATAAAATAGCGCGGACGAGCACGGACATCGTTATATATTCGACCAATGTATTCACCCAACAGCCCCATGGCGACAAACTGTGCTCCGATGAACATGAAAAGAATAGCAAACAGGGTAAACACCCCTTCAGCAGCCCACATTGAACCAAATATAAGGCGTAGAACAATCAATAACACCGCCAATAAAAAACCTGCTATGGCAATGATACTTCCCGCGACACTTAATAACCGCAATGGTGCAGTTGTTAAGCACGTCAGAAGGTCATACATCAGGTTTATCAGTTTCATAAAACTGTATTTGGAGTCGCCAAACTCACGCTCGGCATGGGCTACATCAATTTCTATTGTTTTACGTGCAAAGGTGTTGGCAAGGATGGGAATAAACGTACTGCGTTCATGGCATTGCAGCATCGCGCATACAATGTGACGTCGATAGGCGCGCAACATACAACCATAATCGCCCATTGAACGTCCCGTCGCCTTGGTTATCATCGCATTGATTATCTTAGACGCAGTTTTACGGAACCAAGAATCCTGACGATGAATACGACGTGTACCCACAACGTCATATCCTTCTTCTGCCGTTTTAACCAAACGGGGGATCTCTTCTGGTGGGTTTTGTAAATCAGCATCCAGTGTAATAACCAGATCACCATCAGCTTGATGGAAACCAGCCATAATTGCTGAATGTTGTCCATAATTACGGTTAAGTAAAATCGCAATCACATGATTTTTTGGAGATTCAGCCGCCTGAGTTAAGATCTCGGCAGAACTATCATGGCTGCCATCATCGACCAAGATTAATTCGTATTTCTGTTCTAATTTTTGGCACGCTGCGAGAGTTCTTTCCAGTAACTGGGGTAAACTTTCTTCTTCGTTGTAAACAGGAATAACGACTGAAACTTTTTTGATCTTCTCAAATGTCACTTACTTACGCTCCGAAAGAATTTCAGTTATCACATTTACGACACGATCTACATCGTCATTGCTCATATCTGGAAAAAGCGGTAATGAACAAAGCGTTGACGAATTCCACTCAGATACAGGCAGGGAAAGTTGTGGATAACGCTCACGATAATATTTTTGTGTGTGCGCGGCTCTAAAATGCAAACCTGTGCCAATATTTCTGTCCTTTAAGCGTGCCATAAAAGTATCGCGGTCAATACCACAGAGATTTTTGTCAACACGTACCATAAAAAGGTGATGGGAATGCAAATGCGCATATTCGGGAACTTTCAGCATTTGCAATGGTGAATCAATAAAAGCATCAGCATAGCGAGCCACCAACTCCCGACGACGTTCATTCATTGATGCCAGTTTGCCTAGTTGCACAACTGCCATTGCTGCATGAATGTCTGATAGGTTGTATTTAAAACCCGGCTCAATCACTTCCGCTTGGGGTTTCCTACCCTGAATTTGTCTATCAAAAGCATCGACAGCTAAACCATGAAATTTTAAACAACGAACCCGTTGGGCAAGCTCATCATCATCGGTAACGAACATGCCACCTTCTGCACAGGTCATGTTTTTAATGGCATGAAAAGAAAAGATTGCAGTACCTCGCTCTCCGACCCATTCATTCTTATAACGGGTGCCGACAGCATGGGCTGCATCTTCAATCAAGGGAATATTGGCTTTTTGAGCGACAGCGCGAAGAGCGTCAAGGTCACAAGGCGCTCCCGCATAATGGACGGGAATAATTGCTTTGGTTTTGGGAGTAATCGCTTTTTTGATTGTTTCTGCACTGACCATCAACGTATCACGGTCAACATCAACCATGACAGGTTCAGCGCCTAACAAACAAATCATATTGATAGTGGAAACCCAAGTTTGGGAAGGCGTAACAACTTCATCACCTGGGCCTATGCCTAACGCCAACAAAGCCAAATGCATTCCCGCCGTAGCAGAACATAGAGCAATAGCATGTTTGCATCCAAACATAAGAGAAAAATCTTGCTCTAACTGATGGTTTTGTGGGCCTGTCGTAATCCAACCTGAGTGTAGAACTTTCTCTATCGCTTCAATCTCTTCACTGCCAATTGCAGGACGAGAAAATGGCAAAAAACTATCCATAACCGCCTTATGCCTTGTATATCCTAATTGTGTTATAATTGATCAATTTTAGATGATGGTTCTTTAACAAAACATCAACGTAAAACAAATTATGGTCAACCAAACACCAAAAGTAGATAGCAAGCAATGATTATGGTGGATTTGCTTACGAGAACTACACGTGGCTGACCCTCCATAATTTATAGCTGGCATTTCTGATATGTCCAATATTGGCCTCAAAAACTTCTGACAAATTTCGTTCTGTCATTACATTCTGTGGCAGACCTGATACTAACAATCTTCCATGCAAGAGCAACCATACTTCTGTCGCTTGTTCATATGTATGGTTAAGATCATGACTACTCAATAATACGGTTCCCCCCAATGCACAAAATCTTTTTGTTAACTTATCTAAAATAGCTTGTTGGGTGATATCTAAATTATTTGTCGGCTCATCAAGTAAGAGTAAACTCCCATCAGGATTCAGCTCCGGCCATATCTGAAAAAACGTGCCTGCCAATCTGACCCGCTGCCACTCTCCGCCGGAGAGTTGACCAATTGACGAAGAAAGCAATGGCAGAAGTTTCATTTGCTGGCAAAGTTCATACAACACATGTTCACTTTGAGCTAAAGGCGCACATTCAGGGCGGAACATATCTAAGTATTGAAAAACCGGCATGACAGGAACAGAAGAAGATTGGGAGAACCAGGCTCGGCGCTTTGCCAATTCGTGCTGGCGGTAATCCTGCAAGTTCCGACCATGCAAGCAAATAGTACCGCTATAGGATAAAACACCCGCAATTGCGGCAAGCAGTGTACTTTTCCCTGAACCATTGAGCCCCACCAGATGAATTTGTTTTCCTGCCGTAACAGATTCAGACAGTGAAATTAATCTATTGTTTACATTCACATTATCCAGTTCCAAAATCGGCTGACCGATCATGTTTTGCCCCCATCTCCTTATCTGCATTAACAAGCAAAACGGTATTTCTTAATAATGACGTGTTCTTAATAAAAGCCATATAAAAATTGGTGAACCTAAGGTTACCGTGACAACCCCGATTGGCACTTCTGCATGAGATAATGACAAACGGGAAACTAAATCTGCCAACAGTAAACCACTGCCTCCAGCCAATGCACTGGCCGGAAGTAATGCTTTATAATCAGTCAAGCCAATCAATCTTAAGATATGGGGAATAACCAAACCGATAAAACTGATCGCTCCCGCAAGGGCAACACTCAAACCAACTAATAATCCGATTACCAATACAAACACATTACGCCATTTATGGTGAGACACACCTAATTGCCGAGCCTGTAATTCCCCAAGAGAGAGATAATTCAAAATGTTGCCTTTGCTGCTTAACCATAAAATAGCGGGGAACAATACAACAATCAGCCATTTTTGGCGCCAATCAACACCACTGAAACTTCCCATCATCCAATACATCAATTGACGGAGATCTAAACTGGTACTGAAATAGACCATCCATGTCATCAAGGCGCCAAAGATCACACCAAATGCAACACCAATCAATAACAGACGAGCGTTAGTCATTTGATGTTTTCTGGAAAACCCCAGCAAAATTGCAGTCATGAAAAATGCCCCAAATACCGCACCAGCACTTAATAACCACAATGGCGCAATGCCATGAAAGATAAGTATTAAACATACCACGACAACACCAGCACCATTACTGATCCCAAGCAATCCTGGCTCTGCCAACGGGTTTTCAAACAGAGCCTGCATAATTGCCCCTGACAGCGTTAAGCTCGCACCAACCACTATCACTGCAATCGCTCTGGGCAATCTCAACTGCCAAATAAACAACTGGGCAGGCTCCGATAACCATTGATCAGGCCAAAACCAAATTTCACCGGCACATAATGACAACATGAACAAAATAACGAACAGGACAGACAAAACCGCCATCACCCGATGGTTACGTTTTCTCTGATAGGTGATCAACTCATAAACAGAGCGCATGTGTGAGGCCATGTTAGGAAATAAATGCTCTTTCCACTGAGCAAATAAATATAAAAGATAAGAAAAAGACCGCAAAATGCGGCCTTTTTATGTAGTTATTCTTTGGGTAACGCCTTTTCCACTCGGTTTTTCAGTTTTTGGCCGGGGCGAAAAGTGACAACACGGCGAGCCGTAATCGGAATATCTTCACCTGTTTTTGGATTACGGCCTGGACGTTGATTTTTATCTCGCAAATCAAAGTTGCCGAATCCAGATAATTTCACTTGCTCCCCATTCTCCAAAGAACGACGAACTTCTTCAAAGAACATTTCTACCAGATCTTTAGCATCACGCTTGCTAATACCCAGTTTTTCAAACAGATTTTCTGACATTTCAGCTTTAGTAAGCGCCATAAGTTCAGTCCCTCAAGGATGCTTGGAATCGCTGTTCTAATGCAGCAACGCATTTGTTGACAGCCACAGCAATTTCTTCTTCTTCCAGTGTACGAATGGTATCCTGCAAGATTAAGCTAATAGCAAGGCTCTTGTAGCCTTCCGCGACACCTTTACCACAATACACGTCAAATAAGTTTATGCCAACTATATGATTTACGCCAACTTTCTTACATTCAGCCAGAACATCTTCTGCGGCTACATTTTCAGGCACAACGATGGCGATATCGCGGCGGTTAGATGGGAAGCGAGAAACTTCTTTCATCTCAGGGATCACGCAGTTTACCAGACCAGTCCATAACAACTCGAATACCACGGTACGGCCGTTTAAGTCAAGTTTACGCTCCAGTTCTGGATGAACAACACCGATATAACCAATGTAATTATTTTCCAGATAAATCCCAGCACTTTGCCCAGGATGTAAAGCAGGATGTTCTTCTGCCTTAAAGGAAATGTTAGATAGTTTACCTGTCAGTTCTAAAACAGATTCTAAATCACCCTTCAAATCAAAGAAATCAACTGCTTGTTTTTCAATCGACCAGTGCTCTTCGAACCGATTTCCTGCAATAACACCGCCGAGCATTAATTCCTGACGAATTCCATGTTCCGCATTGGCATCCGGCACAAAACGTAACCCTGTTTCGAATAAACGAACACGGTTTTGTTGACGGTTTTGGTTATAGGCAACAGTGGTCAATAATCCTGTCAACAAGGACAAACGCATTGCAGACATATCCGCCGATATCGGATTAGGCAAGATCAATGCTTCTTCCTGTGGATGAAGATATTTCTGAACTTTGGGATCAACGAAGCTGTAAGTAATCGCTTCTTGATAACCTCTGTCCACCAGCATTGTTTTAACCCGTTTCAATGGCAAATCAGCTTCACGATGTGAAGTCATAATCAGATCTGCACGCACTGGGACGTCAGGAATGTTGTTATAACCGTAAATACGAGCGACCTCTTCAACAAGATCTTCCTCGATTTGCATATCAAAACGCCAGCTAGGTGCAACAGCTTGCCAGCTACCATCCTGAACTGTTACCTGGCAGCCTAAACGCGTCAGGATATCTGTTACTTGTTCATCAGTAATATGATGACCAATCAAACGATCCAATTTATCGCGGTTAAGCGTAATCGTTGCTGACTTTGGTAAGTGAGATTCGCTAGCAACATCAACGATTTCTCCTGCTTCTCCCCCACAAATGTCGATCAACAACTGAGTGGCATATTCCATCGCTTTGTGCTGAAGCTGTGGATCAACACCACGTTCAAAACGGTGAGAAGCATCGGTATGCAGACCATAACGGCGAGCACGGCCAGTAATCGCCAGTGGTGCAAAAAACGCGCACTCTAGCATAATATGCTGAGTTTCAGCATTAACACCAGAATATTCCCCGCCAAAAATACCCGCTATAGCAAGTGTTTGCTTTTCATCAGAAATAACCAGTGTCTCAGCAGAAAGTTCTACTTCATTGCCATCCAACAGAGTGAGTTTTTCATCTTGTTCAGCAAAACGCACAATAATTGAACCCTGCAAACGTTCTAAATCGAACGCATGCAATGGCTGGCCCAATTCGAGTAAAACATAATTGGTGATATCAACAACCGGATCAATAGAACGAACTCCACCCCGACGCAATTTTTCGCGCATCCACAATGGAGTAGTTGCCTTGACGTTCACATTCTTGATCACGCGCCCCATATAACGTGGGCAGGCTTCAGGAGCATCAACACGAATAGGGAATGTTGCATCTGTAGTTGATTTAACCGCTTCAATTTGCGGTTCTGTCATGGACAATTTATTGATAACCGCAACGTCACGGGCAACCCCCATGATACTCAGGCAGTCAGCACGGTTTGGTGTAATGCTGATTTCGATCGCGTTATCATCTAATTTCATGTAATCACGCAGATCAACACCAATTGGCGCATCTGCTGGCAGTTCAATAATGCCATCATGATCGTCAGAAATACCTAGTTCAGAAAACGAACACAACATGCCTTCTGACGACTCACCACGCAATTTAGCCGGTTTAATTTTAAAATCACCCGGCAGCACAGCGCCGATTGTAGCGACAGCAACACGAAGCCCTTGACGACAATTAGGTGCGCCACAAACAATATCCAGCAGACGTTCGCCGCCGATATTAACTTTTGTGACACGTAATTTATCTGCATTTGGATGTTGTCCACATTCAACAACTTCACCAACAAATACACCGTGGAATTGACCTGCCACTTTTTCAACACCATCAACTTCCAAACCAGCCATGGTGATTTGATCAGACAATGCTTCACTATTAATGGCTGGGTTTGCCCACTCGCGTAACCAGAGTTCACTGAATTTCATGTGATATACCCGCCTTATTTAAATTGTTTGAGGAAACGCAAATCATTTTCGAAGAATGCCCGCAAATCTGTCACACCATAACGCAGCATGGTCAGACGCTCCATTCCCATGCCAAAAGCAAAACCAGAATAAATTTCAGGATCAATACCAACATTGCGCAATACGCTAGGGTGCACCATACCGCAACCCAAAACTTCTAACCATTTCCCATTTTTGCCCATCACATCAACTTCTGCGGAGGGTTCTGTAAATGGGAAATAAGAAGGACGGAAACGTATCTGCATATCTTCTTCAAAGAAGTTATTCAAAAAGTCATGCAATGTTCCTTTCAGGTTGGTAAAGCTGATATTTTTATCAACAATCAACCCTTCTACCTGATGGAACATTGGAGTATGTGTCTGATCGTAATCGTTACGGTACACACGCCCCGGCGCAATGATACGGATTGGTGGCTGACGTTCTTTCATCGTGCGGATCTGTACTCCAGAAGTCTGGGTACGCAGCAAACGCGTCGCATCAAACCAAAAAGTATCATGATCAGCACGCGCAGGATGGTGTGCAGGAATATTCAGAGCATCAAAGTTATGATAGTCATCTTCGATTTCCGGGCCAGACTCAACAGAAAAGCCCAACTCGCCAAAGAAAGTTTCAATACGTTCAATCGTGCGGGTCACAGGGTGCAAGCCACCATTTTCCATACGACGGCCAGGCAATGAAACATCGATTTTTTCTGCCGCCAAGCGCGCATTCAAAATCT
Source organism: Xenorhabdus eapokensis (assembly GCF_001908105.1). Next base: position 289,041 of record NZ_MKGQ01000001.1, on the reverse strand, counting down.
CAGCTTCCAGCTTTGCCTTACGCGCATTCAAGGCTTCTTGAACTTCTTGTTTTGCCTGATTAATGACAGCCCCTGCCGCTGGACGTTCTTCGGCGGGTAAGTCACGCAGCGATGACATCTGGAGGGTTAAATGGCCTTTTTTTCCCAGGTATTCAACTCGCACCAAATCCAACGCGGCAACATCCTGGGCTTCTTCCACGGCTGCTTTTGCCTTTGCAACCAGCTCAGTGAGATGTGACATCGTTTTCCTCTTCCTTTGGCCTGACGGCCCTTTAGTTGTTATCGACTATGTCCTCATGTTATTCGACTAACGAGGCCATAAAAATAAAAAAGCCTCCACACTGGAGGCTCAAGCGCTATTTTTCGTTTCTTTTCTTACGCGCGAAGCCCCCTGATCTCAGGTGTTAAAGTAAAAAAAGAAACGAAAAAAGACTAACTTTATCATTTGTGTTCTTTCTCCTGCATTCCTTTTGCTGATCATCATTTGATCAACAGTAAGCCACATTTTGGAAAAAAGTAAAAGAGGGAGCAAGCTCCCTCTTTTAACCTGACTTATGCCAGAGCGCCCTTCGCTTTTTCAACCAAAGCAGCGAATGCTACTTTGTCGAATACAGCGATGTCAGCCAAGATCTTACGGTCGATTTCAATCGAAGCCTTTTTCAGGCCATTGATGAAACGGCTGTAAGACATGCCGTTCTGACGTGCAGCAGCGTTGATACGTGCAATCCACAATTGACGGAATTGACGTTTACGCTGACGGCGGTCACGGTAAGCGTACTGACCAGCTTTGATAACAGCCTGGAAAGCAACACGATAAACGCGCGAACGAGCACCGTAGTAACCTTTCGCTTGTTTCAGAATTTTTTTGTGACGTGCACGGGCAATAACACCACGTTTTACGCGAGCCATATACTTCTCCTATCGTCTCTGAGTTCTAATCTAAAAAATTGCTTATGCGTATGGCAGACAAGCAACAACCAGGCCCAGATCCCCTTTGGAGACCATGCCTTTTGGACGTAAATGACGCTTACGCTTAGTTGATTTTTTAGTCAGAATGTGACGAAGGTTAGCGTGCTTACGCTTGAAACCGCCGCTTGCGGTTTTTTTGAAGCGTTTAGCTGCGCCGCGTACTGTTTTAATCTTTGGCATTTTAATTTCCACTTCGCATTGTTAATTACAACGAACTAGTAAGGCGAATAGATTCCAGCCAAAATTAACCGGAACCCATTACTTGTTTGCCTGACTATTTCTTCTTAGGAGCGAGCACCATGATCATCTGGCGGCCTTCAACCTTCGTTGGGAAGGATTCGACCACTGCCAGCTCACTCAGATCGTCACGGATACGGTTAAGCATCTCCATACCAATCTGCTGGTGTGCCATTTCACGCCCACGGAAACGCAGGGTGATTTTGGCTTTATCGCCATCTTCCAGAAAACGAATCAGGTTGCGTAGTTTGACCTGATAGTCGCCTTCATCTGTACCAGGACGGAATTTAATTTCCTTAACCTGAATAACCTTTTGTTTCTTTTTCTGTTCTTTGACTGATTTACTCTTCTCATAGAGGAACTTGCCGTAATCCATAATACGACAAACCGGCGGTTCGGCATTTGGGCTGATTTCAACTAAATCAACACCAGCTTCCTCAGCTTTCTCAAGAGCTTCTCTCAGACTGACAATACCAATCTGTTCGCCATCTAATCCAGTTAAACGAACTTCAGAGGCGCGAATCTCTTCATTAATGCGATTTGGGCGCGCCGGTTGAATTCTTTTTCCGCCTTTAATACCTTATTCCTCCAATTGACGAAGATTACGACTGCGTATTTCTGTCAGCAGTTTTTCTGTAAACTCGCTGACAACAATGCTACCTAAATCTTTGCCGCGGCGAGTACGAACGGATACTTTTCCTGATTCGACTTCTTTATCACCACAAACAAGCATGTAAGGCACACGACGCAGAGTGTGTTCACGGATTTTAAAACCAATCTTCTCGTTTCTCAAGTCTGCTTTTGCACGAATGCCTGCATCTTGCAATTTTTTAACCAATTCCTGTACATAATCTGACTGGCCATCAGTAATATTCATAACAACGACCTGCTGAGGTGCCAACCATGTTGGGAAAAACCCAGCATACTCTTCTGTCAGGATACCGATAAACCGTTCTAGCGATCCCAGAACCGCGCGGTGAATCATGACAGGAATCTTACGTTCGTTATTTTCACCTACATATGACGCGTTCAAGCGTGCTGGTAGTGAAAAATCGAGTTGCACAGTACCACATTGCCACGCACGATCCAAACAATCATATAGGGTAAATTCAATTTTAGGGCCATAAAATGCCCCTTCGCCCGGCTGGTATTCAAATTCAATACCGTTTCGGGTTAATGCTTCAGCAAGATCAGCTTCTGCTTCATCCCATTGTTTTTCCGTACCAATACGTTTTTCTGGGCGAGTTGATAATTTAACAACAATCTTCTCAAAGCCAAATGTGCTATACACATCGTAAATCATTTTGATACAGCTACTGACTTCTTGAAGGATTTGATCTTCAGTACAGAAGATATGGGCATCATCTTGAGTAAAGCCACGTACACGCATCAAACCATGTAACGCGCCCGATGGTTCGTTACGATGACAGCTACCAAATTCAGCCATACGCAACGGCAAGTCACGATAGGATTTCAATCCTTGGTTAAAAATCTGAACATGACCAGGGCAGTTCATCGGTTTTACACAATACTCGCGGTTTTCCGATGAAGTTGTGAACATATTTTCTTTATAGTTTTCCCAGTGCCCTGTTTTTTCCCACAGAATACGATCCATCATGAACGGGCCTTTTACTTCCTGGTACTGGTACTCTTTGAGCTTCATGCGGACGAAAGTTTCTAATTCACGGAAAATTGTCCAGCCATCATTATGCCAAAACGCCATGCCTGGTGCTTCTTCCTGCATATGATACAGGTCAAGCTGCTTACCAATTTTACGGTGATCGCGTTTTGCTGCTTCTTCCAAACGTTGTAAATAGGCATTAAGCTGTTTCTTATCCGCCCATGCTGTACCATAAATACGCTGCAACATTTTGTTGTCACTATTGCCGCGCCAGTATGCCCCTGCCACTTTTTGCAGTTTAAAGTGATGGCAGAAACGCATATTAGGAACATGCGGCCCGCGGCACATATCAACGTATTCTTCATGGTGATACAGACCTGGACGATCATCACGACTAATATTTTCATCCAAAATCTGAATTTTATACTCTTCACCACGAGCCGCAAATGTGTCACGCGCTTCTTGCCAGCCAACCCTTTTCTTGATGACATCGTAGTCTTTTTTAGCAAGTTCCAGCATACGTTTTTCAAGCAGCTCGATATCTTCCTGCGTCAAAGAGCGGTCTAAATCAACGTCATAGTAGAAACCATTGTCAATAACAGGACCGATAGCCATTTTCGTATCAGGCCACAACTGCTGAATGGCATGGCCCAACAAATGTGCACATGAATGGCGGATAATTTCCAAACCTTCTTCATTCTTGTTGGTGATAATAGCAAGATTGGCATCAGTCTCAATTAATTCACAAGCATCAACCAATTCACCATTAACACGACCAGCGATACATGCTTTTGCCAAACCAGCACCGATATCACGAGCCACATCCATTACGGAAACAGCATGATCAAATTGACGTTGACTACCATCAGGAAGAGTAATTACAGGCATTTAAAATCCTTATATACAGTGGTGACCCACACGAAAGATCACGTGCATTAAACCAAATTTATTATTAATCAGTACGTTAGAAACAAATCCTTGCTTCACTCCGCAAGATGTGTACAGATTTAAGGTCACATTTCCAAAATGTATCTGGTACATTTGCCCTAACTCGCCCGACATACTAGCATACAGAGTAGGTGTTAAAATAGCTCTGTGGAATATATTTAAACTATCTCCATGCAAGTAAATAAGATTTCAAAATAATAGATCACTTGGAGGGAACTCAGTCCGGTTTTTGCGATCTGATCAATTGCGAAAAATCACAAATCACCCAACGGACCGA
>NZ_MKGQ01000001.1:230129-284889 GCF_001908105.1 Xenorhabdus eapokensis | reverse complement strand
GTTGCTCAAAGATGTCGATGAATTTTTGGGATCATATTCATCACATCAAAAACCGGGCATGAAAAAAAGGAGTGTAGCGCTATTATGAAATCTTATTTACACTACTTAACAGAAATTTAAGATTGCAATAATTAATTAAGTAAAATCCGTATCTACCTATTACTAAATATTTTTATATAAAGACAACCTAATATAATTATAAATATCAATCAGTTTTTATGATTTTATTTTTCTAATAATTACCATTGGCAATCTTTCTTCTGGTTTATCTGGAGCATGGAGAGCATTTTTATGTTTATTTCTTGAATAATACCTGAATGTTAACCACCATATAAAATGCCTCTTACATCCAATTAATTCAATTTACTTTTTTATCGTCTAATAATTATTTTTATTGAACAGACAATTTTATTCAAAAAATAGACTATCAGGTTTCTTCTAATGAAAAATTACAGATTGCAATTAATAAGCTACACCTAAAGCACGATAAGCATTTTTAACTTTCCATAAATAACGTGGAGCCTGTGGTGCAGGGTGATTATTTTGGATATATTGATAAAACTCATTCGGTGTCATTCTATTAATTTTATTAATTGCCAAAGTCCGGTTTGCATCAAACGTTCGCAGCAATGCTCCTGCACCATTTACATAGGCAACTATCGTTGCATAGTACAGTGTTTCTGGATTGGAGATACCGTCCAAATGCTGTTTTTTCAAGATGCTGATATAGGCTGTACCAAGGTCGATGTTAGTTTCAGGATCTTTCAATTCACGCATGGTTGGTTGCCCTGATTTTCCTTTCACTCGGTAAGCATCTCGCCCAGCCGTAGACGCCTTAATCTGCATTAGCCCAACGGCATTCGATTTACTAACAACCTCTGGGCGAAAATCTGATTCCACCTGAATAATTGCCTTGATAAGCGTTTCATCAACACTATAACGTTTTGCAGCTTGCGCAATAAAACCATCAAATGGAGTGGATTTAAACCTATTTGTCAATTTACGAGTACCAAACGCAGCCTTATTGCCATCAAGCATACGTTTTACTGTTGTTTGTTTATTACTGTCTGATTGGTATACTTGCTGGCTTGCACATCCTGACAATAACAGTGCCACCGCAATGTAACGGAGTTTTAATTTCACGCTGTTTCCCCCAAATAAAATTAGCCTTATAAAGCATATATAATTTTACTGATAAACCAAAAATATTTTTCTATCGTTTATCAAAATGAATTCCTTTAATACTCACGCCTAACTGTAGACAACATACTGTTTTTTTGTTCGTATGAAATGCGTCGTTGCTATATCAATTAGTAGAAATTTAAGGAGTATTTATCGCATTTATCATCAATTTCGTTCGCTATCACCTTGACTTTACACAAACGATACTGATAATCATTATCAACAATTATATGTACAACAAGTAAGGTTTACCATAATGAATAAAAAGCGTTCTCTCTCTGCTTTTCCGATAGTTAATCTGATCCTTGTTCTATTCACAACGGTGCTATTCAGCCAGCAAGCTCATGCAGATAAAAAATTCAGGGTGGTTACAACATTTACTATTATTCAAGATATGGCTCAAAATGTCGCAGGAGACGCAGCAATTGTTGAGTCAATCACTAAACCTGGTGCAGAAATCCATGATTATCAGCCCACCCCCAAAGATATCATCAAAGCACAGCGTGCAGACCTTATCCTCTGGAATGGCTTAAATTTAGAACGCTGGTTCGAACGCTTCTTTGAAAACATGCAAGACATACCTGCTGCGGTTATAACCGAAGGTATTACTCCTTTACCGATTCGTGAAGGTCCTTACAATAAAAATCCTAACCCTCATGCCTGGATGTCACCAAAGAATGCGCTGATCTATATCGAAAATATCCGCAAAGCTTTTGTCAAATACGATCCTGAGAATGCCGAAATTTATAATCGTAATGCCAAAGTTTATGCAGAAAAAATAGCTCTATTGGATGCACCTCTTAGAGAGCGTCTTTCTCGTATTCCTGAAGAACAACGCTGGCTGGTAACCAGTGAAGGAGCTTTCAGCTATCTCACACAAGACTATGATTTCAAAGAAGTCTACTTATGGCCAATTAATGCTGAGGAACAAGGTTCCCCACAACAGGTTCGCCGCGTCATTGATACAGTCAGAGCCAATAAGATCCCAGTTGTCTTCAGTGAAAGCACTGTTTCAGATAAACCAGCAAGACAGGTCAGCAAAGAAACAGGAGCAAATTACGGCGGGGTACTTTATGTAGATTCCCTTTCCACTCAAAAAGGACCGGTTCCAACTTATATTGATCTACTTAACACGACTGTAGACACTATCGCAAAAGGATTTAATCAATGAATCGCTTATCATTAAACCCCCAACTGTTATTTGAGCATCCTCATTTAATTGTGGATAACGCCACTGTCACTTACAACAATGGGCATACCGCTATCTATGATGCCAGTTTTGACATTACCGGCGGCACAATTTGTGCGCTGGTAGGCATGAATGGCAGCGGCAAATCCACATTATTTAAAACAATTATGGGATTAATAACACCTTCACAAGGAAAGGTTACCCTCAACGATCAACCTATCAAAGCGGCATTAAAACAAAATATCATCGCATACGTTCCTCAAACTGAGGATGTAGATTGGAATTTTCCGGTTCTGGTTTCCGATGTTGTAATGATGGGACGCTATGGAAAAATGGGATTTTTACGCCGCCCTAGCAAGCGTGATCATGAAATTGTCAATAAAGCCCTTGAACGTGTCGGACTGGCAGAGTTACGCGATCGGCAAATTGGTGAGCTTTCCGGTGGTCAGAAAAAACGCGCATTTTTAGCCCGTGCATTAGCTCAGGAAGGGAAAGTTTTGCTACTGGATGAGCCTTTTACCGGAGTGGATGTTAAAACAGAAAATGCCATTATTGACTTACTGCGTGATTTACGTGACGAAGGGCATTTGGTCTTAGTATCAACGCATAACCTTGGCAGTGTACCTGAATTTTGCGATCACGTTATTTTGATCAACCGCACAGTGCTTGCAAGTGGCCGAACTGAAAACACATTTACTCAAAAAAATCTGGAAATTACCTTCGGTGGCGTCTTGCGTCATATTAATCTTTCCGCTCCTGAACTGCATAAAGATGATGATCCACGTTCGCTGACAGTCATCACCGATGATGAGCGTGCTGCCGTCTTTTATGGGCATAATCATCATATTCCACCGCGACAAAACCCCAAATAAAAGGAAAATCAACCATGATGGAACTGCTTTTACAACCATTCAGTTACAACTACATGGTGAAAGCCATGTGGGTAAGTACCATTGTTGGGGCTGTGTGTGCTTTCTTATCTGCTTATTTGATGCTAAAAGGTTGGTCGCTGATGGGGGATGCCCTCTCCCACTCTGTTGTGCCCGGTGTGGCAGGTGCATATGCTCTCGGTTTACCTTACGCTGGTGGTGCTTTTTTTACAGGGATGCTCGCTGCATTATCAATGACATTGGTACGTCATATTACTCGGCTACGTGAAGATGCGGTGATCGGTTTTATATTCTCCACTTTTTTTGCTGTCGGATTATTGATCGTTTCTTTAAACCCTACATCCGTGAATGTACAAACCATTATTTTAGGCAATATTCTGGGAATTGCCGATGAAGATGTTTTACAAGTTGAAATCATTATTGCAGTTTCCTTCATTACCTTAATGGTACTTTGGAAAGATCTATTGGTTGTCTTCTTTGATGAAACCCACGCTCGCTCTATTGGGTTATCACCGTTACGATTGAAAATCATTTTCTTCACTTTATTAAGTGCTTGTACTGTTGCTGCATTACAGACAGTAGGCGCTATCTTGGTTATCGCAATGGTTGTAACGCCTGGTGCAACTGCCTATTTATTAACAGATAGATTTAAACATTTGTTGATTATTGCCGTCGCCATCGGTTCACTCACAAGTGGTATCGGTGCATATGTGAGCTATTTCCTCAATGGTGCAACTGGGGGAGTCATTGTCACCATGCAAACAGTAATTTTCTTACTTGCGTTCTTTTTTGCCCCTAAACATGGCATGTTGGCCTCTCGCAGACGCGCCAGAAAGGAATCTCTGGCATTGATTCAGGAACAGCGCCCATGAACACATTTATTGAATTAATTACTGAACCTTTCATGCATGAGTTTATGCGACGAGCCATCTATGCTGCCATGATGGTAGGCGCTGTTTGTGCTGTACTTTCTTGTTATCTGGTCTTAAAAGGTTGGTCATTGATGGGAGATGCTATTTCCCATGCTGTTTTGCCAGGTATCGTGCTCGCTTTTGTAGCGGGCATACCACTTGCAATAGGTGCTTTCCTTTCTGGTATATCTTGTGCATTCGCTACAGGATATCTAAAAGAACATAGCCGAATCAAAGAAGATACCGTCATGGGGATTGTTTTTTCAGGTATGTTTGCATTTGGGTTAGTCCTGTTTACTCGTATAGATACGGATCAACACCTGACACACATTTTATTCGGCAGCATACTCGGCATTACCCGGTATGAATTGCTCCAAACACTGTGTATTGCAGGGATCACACTGGCCATTATGTTGCTAAAGAGAAAAGATTTTATGCTCTATTGCTTCGACCCCAATCAGGCACGAGTGGTTGGTCTTCCCGTAAAACTGCTCCATTACGGATTATTATCGCTGTTGGCACTAACAATTGTCGCATCGTTGCAGGCCGTCGGTATTATCCTGGTCATTGCGATGTTAATCTCTCCCGGTATTATCGCTTTTATGCTTTGCCGGAGCTTTGATCGTATGCTGATTGTGGCAATGGTTGCTTCTATATCATCCAGCGTACTTGGCACAATCATTAGCTTCCATATTGATGGTGAAACAGGCCCCTGTATCGTCATCATTCAGGCAATTTTCTTTACTATTGCTCTTATTTATGACCAAATAAAATTAGCTTACAAGAAAGCAAACAAAGAAACATTTGAAAAAATCTCTTCCCAAGAGGCATCAATTCCAGAAAAATCAAATTAAAAAATAATAGAGTGCCATATCAGATTTAAGATATGGCCTCATTAATTCCTATTAAAATTCCTTTTATCCTGTTCAAATGTTACATCTGTCTGTAATATAAACAAAGCAACTGTCAGCTTAATGAGGTGAAGCATGTGGCAAACAGTGATCCGTCTATTAAGTGAGCATTTTGGTGACGCTGAAATTCACGATAAAGAGGAACTGGCAGGAGGCGATATTCACCGTGCCTGGCACATTAAATATGGTGAACAACATATCTTTATCAAATCCAATGTAAAAGAAATGCTGCCAATTTTTAAAGCAGAAGCAGAACAACTGGAATTACTGGCTCGTAGCAAAACAACCCGTGTTCCTGATGTTTATGGTGTAGGCCACGACCGCAACTATAGCTTCCTGTTACTGGAGCATCTGCCTGTAAAACCATTTAACGCGCACAGTGCGTATCTTTTTGGTCAACATCTTGCGAAGCTACATCAATGGAGTGAACAACCTAAATTTGGTTTTGATTTTGATAACATGCTAGCAACCACCATACAACCTAACGGATGGCAAAAGCGCTGGGATCATTTCTATGCCGAAAAACGCATCGGATGGCAGTTGCAACTTGCTGCTGATAAGGGAATGGTATTTGGCAATATTAACCAAATTGTTCAAGTAATCAGTGACAAACTACACCATCATCACCCCCAACCCTCTCTCTTGCATGGCGATTTATGGCCTATGAACTGTGCATCGTTGAATGATAATTGTGCTGTCACTTTTGATCCTGCCTGCTATTGGGGGGATCGTGAATGTGATCTGGCGATGCTGCCACTTTACCCAGATCTTCCTTTACAAATATTTGATGGATACCAGAGTGTCTGGCCATTACCTAAAGATTTCCTTGAGCGTCAACCTATTTACCAACTTTACTATTTGTTAAATAGATGTAACATTTTTGGCGGAGAGAATGTCATTTTAATACAAAAGATTATTGATAAGCTTTTATCTAAATAAGTATGGAAAAACCTGATTAGTATCATATTTAATGATTGATAACTAATCACCCAAAAACAAAATTCATTATATTAAAAATATAAATTTATTTTAGATCAAATACTGTATAGAGCATCCTTGCGCTGTTATTAACTATCATTTAGTTACATTACCACCCTAAAAATCTAAATAAGAAGTAAGCAATTGCACCGATAATAATTGGTGATATGTAAAGGATAAAAATCTGGCTAAATAAAGAATGGCGGGGGAACTCAATTTTAGCCACCAATTGTTCCTTGGTTATCCCACTTTCCCTCGCGTGTTCAAAAATCATTTGATCTTCAACACGTTCTTTGATGAATTTAAATTGACGATATATTCTCAAGCCAGATGCACTCATTGCCAAGCCCACAAACATCAGAATATAAATGACGAGAAAACTGACATTTTCCCCAGTAATTCCGGCAATACGATCAGGCGTTGGAGAATGCTTCCAGAAAAAATCTAAAAATGGTGTGTTAAATTTAATCACTTCTGTCATCATCTGAAAAAAATCATTCAATACCGCGTTAATGCCATCTTTAGCACCATGCTGCCATGCGGCTAAGTTAATCACTGAAACAAAAGTCGACAACAGGGAGGGTACAAAAATAATCCAGCCCAAGATTCGCTTAACGATAGCTACATATCTGGCTTGTCGATACGTCATGACATTCTCCATTGACATAAATAATTTTATTTTTACTCAATGATAGCTCATAAAGCACCAACTTTAATCCTATTTACGGAGTCATTATTTTACGTTACCGATGAAACTATCTCTTTCTTTGCTATCCAACATAACGAGATTTAATTTATTGGAATTGTTACAATTAAACCCCTTTAATCACTGTTATCATCGCGGAGAGATTTGAGATGTCATTTTGTTTATCTATGGAAGCCGCCATTTTTGATATGGATGGTTTACTGATTGATTCTGAACCTTATTGGAAACAGGGAGAAAAAAGTGTATTCAGTGAATTAGGGCTAGATTTAAATTTAGCAAAAAACCTACCTGACACATTGGGGTTACGAATCGATCAAGTTGTTGAACTATGGTATCAAGCATCACCTTGGCAAGGCACCTCCAAACATGAAGTTGAGCAACGTGTCATCAATTATGTCGTTCAATCAGTTGAAAAAAACCGCCCTTTGCTACCTGGAGTGGAACATGCTTTAAATCTCTGTAGCGAACGTGGGTTAAGAATCGGTCTGGCCTCCGCCTCACCCGATGAAATGATCGAAAAAGTGCTCGAATTGTTTAATTTACGACATTACTTCGATGTTGTCGTTTCTGCTGCACACTTACCTTACAGCAAACCACATCCCGAAGTTTATTTGCTGGCAGCCAGTCAACTTGGAGTCAATCCAATTAACTGTCTTACGTTGGAAGATTCATTTAACGGTATGATAGCAACCAAGGCAGCAAGAATGCGCTCTATTGTCGTCCCTGCCGCTCACCATTTCGATGATCCCCGTTGGTCACTGGCTGACATCAAACTGAATTCTCTGGAAAAATTAACACCAGAAAATATTACTTAATAGTCCCCACGCTGCCATTCTTTAATACTTATTTTTCTGTATATGGCAGCGCAAATATCAACCTTCCCCTTCAATCAAACCACAGTTTGAAAAATTTTCCTGGTTACCTCTATCTTCCTCAGGCAAAACCCTCTATACTGCCTCACTGTATGTATAAACAGCAATCAGCATAAATAATTAGTATAAATCGTTATGACAGCAGAAGGGCATCTTCTTTTTTCCGTTGCCAGCCTTGTATTGGCTCACCAGCTAGAAATCACACCAGAAATAGCACAGGGAGACTGGTTACATATGCTTCCCGGCGTACTTCTGGCTTCATTGTTACCAGATATCGACCATCCAAGTTCAACCTTAGGCAGATTGTTCCGCTTTATATCCATTCCCATCGCACGATTGTGTGGACATCGTGGATTTACACATAGTTTATTGGCTCTGCTCGTGGGGGTTACTTTATTCCAGACTGAAATACCTGCCAATTGGCTCATTCCAACTGATTTTGTCCATGCAATGGTTATCGGTTATATCAGCCATCTTATTGCTGACATGCTTACTCCCGCCGGTATTCCACTATTATGGCCGCTAAGAATACGTTTTTGTTTGCCTATTCTTAGAGGTAAGGAACGTAAAAAAGCCGAACGTTTTATTGCCGTACTGATCGTGGTGATCGCTATTATTCTTCCACAACACATTAATTTCTCAAATTTCTCATTTGCTGACTATTTGGACAAATTACAGTTCGACAAATTACAATTGGACAAAATACAGCTTGATAAATTACTTGCTGATAAGCTACAGAATTTCTACAAATAGCTGTTCAATTCACATATAACCAATATCGTAACCCCATTTGCAGATGGGGTTACCCGAAAAATATAAACAATTTTTAGTCACTTCTCGCCGCCTTCAAAAAATCTTTTTAACATGCCAATATATAACATCAATAACCGTGTCTGAACAAAAAACAAACGCAAATGCATTAATATATAACCAATTGAATTAGCTAGTAAAAAATAATTATATTAAATTCCTTTTAATTATAAGAAAGAGTCTTCTTATACTGATAATATTCCCTCTTAAGCATTTCATGGATGTCTTCGATCAATTTTAAATTTAAATACACTTTAAAATCAGTAAACTGAGAGAAAAAGTATATTTTTCATCACCGAGATCGATTGCATATCATGCAAAAAATATATTTCATACATAAATACACTGGTATCTATATATTCCAAGCTGCATACCGCAACTCGAAATATAAAGGGTATATCATTTGGGGAGACTGGGGATGAATTTACCACTCATCATCAACGTGCTGGTTTTTGTAGCACTGCTTATTCTATTAGCAAAAACGAGCTCAAATAAGTGGAGCTTGTCCAAAAAAGTTCTTGTGGCTCTAGTCGTAGGTGTCATTTTTGGACTAGCATTAAACGTCATTTATGGAACAGATAATCTTACCGTAAAAGAATCAATTAAATGGTTCAATATTGTCGGTAATGGTTATGTACAATTGCTACAAATGGTTATTATGCCGTTGGTTTTTGCTTCTATCCTAAGTGCCGTTGCCCGTTTACATAAAGCCTCTTCCTTAGGAAAGATTAGCTTTTTTACCATTGGTACATTACTGTTTACTACCGCGATTTCCGCTTTAATCGGCATTGCAATCGCCAATTTGTTTGGGCTAAGTGCAGCAGGACTTATTCAGGGCTCTCAAGAAACTGCTCGTTTATTAGCAATTGAAAGCAACTATATTGGCAAAGTTGCAGATATGAGTGTGCCTCAGATCATTCTTTCCTTTATCCCTAAAAATCCCTTTGCTGACCTAACAGGAGCACGCCCTACTTCCATTATTAGTGTGGTAATTTTTGCAGCATTTTTAGGCATCGCTGCACTACAAATGAATAAAGATGATCAGGAGCACGGTAAACGAGCGCTCGTTGCTATTGATACTCTGCAAGCATGGGCAATGAAGCTGGTTAGGTTAGTTATGGGTCTCACTCCATACGGTGTGATGGCTTTAATGACCAAAGTTGTTGCCAGTTCTAATATCAATGATATTACTCAATTAGGTAGTTTTGTTGTTGCTTCCTACATCGCCCTTGGTCTGATGTTTGTAGTACATGGCGCTCTTCTGGCATTTACGGGTATCAATCCTCTGAAGTTCTTTAAAAAAGCCGGTCCCGTACTGACATTTGCATTTACCAGCCGTTCAAGCGCTGCAAGTATTCCCCTGAATGTTGAAACACAAACTCGTCGCCTCGGTGTACCTGAGTCTATTGCCAGTTTCTCCGCTTCTTTCGGCGCAACTATAGGGCAAAATGGCTGTGCTGGCATTTATCCCGCGATGTTAGCAGTGATGGTGGCGCCAACCGTAGGTATTAACCCCTTTGATCCTTTATGGATTGCAACCCTTATAGGAATTGTGACTATCAGTTCTGCGGGGGTGGCTGGTGTTGGTGGTGGCGCAACATTTGCAGCATTGATTGTTTTACCTGCCATGGGTTTACCTGTTACCTTAGTGGCACTGCTTATTTCTGTTGAGCCTTTGATCGACATGGGACGTACAGCATTAAATGTTAATGGCGCTATGGCGGCAGGCACAATCACCAGTCAATTGATGAAAAAAACCAATAAAGAGGTGTTTGAACAAGACGAAAAGTAGTATTAAACCAATCTTAATTCAAAAGCTGACGAAATAAACCAGAGAAAACATACTGCCACTAACCTGCATTTTCTCTGGAGATTAAATAAAGCCAAGAATCATAATGAATCTTGGCTTTTTATCTATTAGTATTGGTTATTAGAAACTAATGGCATTACTTTATATATTCACCGCTACGAAGGGCTTCAATACGCTTATCCAATGGCGGATGAGATAAGAACAACTCACTGAAACTCTTAGCTTTGCCATTAATACAGAATGCCATCATTCTCCCCTCTTCCTGAGGTTCATAACTGGTCTTAAGACGTTGCAATGCTGCAATCATCTTTTCGCGGCCAACTAATTTCGCTGATCCTGCATCTGCATGAAATTCACGGTAACGGGAGAACCACATGGTAATAATACTTGCCAGAATACCAAATACGATCTCCAACACCATGGAAATCACCATGTAGACGATTGGATTACCATTGCTGCTGCTTTCACTTTCATCATCGCTGCTGGATAGGAAACTTGCAGCGGCCTGTGCAATGATACGTGAAATAAAGATAACGAATGTATTCACAATACCCTGTAACAATGTCATCGTCACCATATCACCATTAGCAATATGGCTAATTTCATGGGCAATAACGGCTTCAGCTTCATCACGGCTCATATTATTCAGTAGCCCTGTACTAACAGCAACCAGAGACGCATTACGGCGTGCCCCGGTAGCAAATGCGTTAATATCCAAGGCATCATAGATAGCCACTTGTGGCATAGTAATTCCAACTTGATCCGCCTGACGACGTACAGTTTCCATCAACCAGGCTTCAGTTTCATTGGCAGGTTTTTCAATAACCTGACCACCAACAGAACGCAAAGCCATCCATTTCGACATTAACAAAGAAATGAATGCACCACCAAAACCAAACAAACCGGCCATAATCATGAGACCAGCAACACTGCCCCGCTGAACTCCTGTAAGTGAAAGTATTATTCCAAACACCACCATGACAGCAAGGTTTGTGAGAAGGAATAAGGCGATTCTCATCATATAAATTTGCTTCCTTTAATTATCAAACAGTTCAACTAAGAGTTAAGCCATAAAATGGGGGCTACTCCCATATTATTCAAGTTTTTTAAGACGTTAAGTGATAGAAACAACATAACTTTACAATATACAAAAAAGGCCGACTACCAAGCCGGCCTTTTATCTATAACGAATTTTAAGACTATCTCGTTACAGCCATTTCAGCAGGCTGATGCGCCAAATCCAGAGCGATTTTTACAGATTCCTCTAAGTAAGGATCTGGCCCTTTATAATCTTTTGACAAATCATCAAGCGACTTGAGCGTTTTTTTACCTTCTCGTTTAAAACGTTCATTAAGACTATTCAATTTAATTGTTTCGTATTCCTTGTTTTCTTTCTCTCTTTGAGCATAGTTCAAGGAGTAAACACCCTTACGTTCTTTGATGACTTTATAGTAAGCAATATCCTGCTTGATATATTTAAACTCAGGATCATTAACAATCCGTTGATTATGCTGCTTAATCAGTAGCGGTGCTAACTCTGAAATCACTTTCGAAGAAGTATAATGTGCAGGTTGAATGCTGTCCCAAGGTAACGCATTATCCTCTTGGCTTTCCCCTATTTCAGAAGGCCCTTCCCCTGTCGGCATTATTATATCAGGCGTTACCCCCTTAAGCTGGGTACTACCACCATTTATCCGATAGAATTTCTGGATCGTGTATTGTACAGAACCAATTTCAGGCCACTCAGGTCCTAGCATTTGATCATAAATGCGATTCAAAGGGCGGTATTGCTGAACTGTACCTTTACCGAAAGAAGGCTCTCCCACAATTAATCCACGACCATAATCTTGCATCGCAGCCGCAAAGATTTCAGATGCAGAAGCACTTCTATTGTCAATCAGGACAACCAGAGGACCTTTATAGTATATTGCTTCATCTGTATCGGCCTCCACTTTCACTCTGCCGGTATTGTCCCGAACCTGAACAATGGGACCAGTAGGAATAAATAAGCCAGATAACGATACAGCTTCTGTTAGTGCTCCACCACCATTGCCACGCAAATCGATAACAACCGAGGCAACCCCCTGTTTAGTGAGTTTCTGTAACTGCACTTTTACATCGTTAGTCAAACCGACATAGAAACTTGGTATATCCAGGACACCGACCTTCTCCTTCCCTACCGTTTTCACCGACATCTTAACAGCGTTATCTTCAAGGCGGATATTCTCACGGGTTAAGGTAACTATGTGGTTTTTTGCCCCTTTCGTACTTGGAATGATTTCAAGGCGGACTTTACTCCCCTTCGGCCCTTTGATAAGCGCCACGACATCTTCTAAACGCCATCCAACAACATCAACAATTGGCTTGCCTACCTGTCCAACACCAATAATTTTATCGTCAACTTTCAGTAGGTTGCTTTTAGCCGCTGGACCACCTGCAAGCAATGAACGAATGGAAACATACTCATCATCATATTGTAAAACAGCACCGATGCCTTCAAGAGACAAGCTCATCTCTGAATTAAACTGTTCTGTATCACGAGGTGAGAGATAACTGGTATGGGGATCTATTTCACGGGCAAAAGCCATCATAATGCTTTGAAAAACATCCTCACTCTTGGTTTGTGTGAGACGTTTTAATAACGTTCGATAGCGTTTAGTCAGAGTTTCTTTGATTTCTTTATCGTCTTTGCCGGATAACTTGAGGCTTATCCAATCAAATTTGATTTTAGCATCCCAAAGCCTATTCAACTCTTCAACATTTTTTGGCCATGATGCTTTGATACGGTCGGTTTCAATGGTGTCATGATCGTTTAAATCAACGGGTTGCTCTAAGCGAGTGAGCACATATTGATAGCGTTCAAAGCGACGCTTTTGCATCAGATTAAATAGATCATACGGAAGTTTTAGATCGCCATTTTCAAGCTCTTTTCCTAATTTTCCCTTTTGTACCGCGAATTGCGCGACATCAGATGCTAAAAAAACATTGTGTCCATAATCCAGTTGATTCAGGTAACGATCAAAAATTTTTCCTGAAAAATCGGCATCCAGATAAAACTGGCGATAATGAGAACGCAGAAAGCGGGAAACAATCCGCTTACTTACTGTGGGGTGCTGTGGTTCCGGTTTTAAATCTGGTAACTGGCTCAGGCTGATAACAGCCGTATTGTGACCATTAATAACATTGGCGTTAGTAGCGTGGCTACCATTCGCAACATTGCCATTAATAGTATCAGCATAACTTGTACTAGAAAATGATAGACCTAAAACGAAAGCCAATGTAATGAGTTTGTTCATGCCCAAGTTGGCCTCCGTATCAGAACTTTAAGTGTTCTGCGCGTACAATCATTGCTAAACCAGTAGGTAACTGCACTCTGACACCATCTTTTGCAATTTCAAGCACAGATGCATCCATTAAGCTTTTTCCTACATTGACTTTGATTGTCTGACCGACTTTCAAAGAGGATACGTCAGTGACTGAGTTTAACTCAGGTTGTGCAATTTTTCTTATGGTTTTATCTTCTGGTTTACGCGATTGTTGTGGGCGGTTTTGTGAACGCACTGGACGTTTTTCACCATCACCTGATCTCTTTTGACGACGAGGAACCGGTTTCTTATTCACAGGGCGTGCATTTTTCTTGTCAGATACGTTTTCAGTTTCACGTTTCTTAGCATTCTGTTCAGATCGTTGAGCCTGTACCCGCGCTTTCGCTTCTGCCAGTTGCTGACGCGCATGTTCAATATGTTCAATTTCCAGCTCACCACACATGTTCCCGTCAAGGTCGACACGCTGGGCTCCTTCTTTTACACCATAGAGATAGCGCCAACTGGAGGTATACAAGCGTAAAGCAGAACGGAGCTGTGTTTTACTCAAACACTCTTCGCCCTGAATACGTTCAACGATGTCCTGAAAGATCCCAATCTTCAAAGGACGTGCTTCACCTTCTGCTACAAAGCAAAGCGGGAAGCGCTCAGCCAAGAAAGCAATGACTTCTTTACTACTGTTCAACTTAGGTTGATTTTCCATGAAATTTCCTGATTACAACGGTTTTGCCAACCAGCGCAGGCATGAACAGGCGACATTATAATAGCGTTGCTGATAAATGCCACGTTATACGTATGTTAAGTTACGTTCTGTTGTAGATATTTTGACATAACACATTGTTCTAAATGGTTACAAAGCCTGATAACTAGCGCTTTCAGCCCATTTTCATCATTCTCGTCAAACCGATCAAAAACCGTGCTATCAATATCCAAAACGCCAATAACTTGCCCATTTATTTCTAAAGGAAGTACAATTTCAGCATTACTGGTGGCATCGCAGGCTATATGACCAGGGAAAGCATGCACATCAGAAATACGCTGTATACACTTATTTGCAACAGCCGTTCCACATACACCTTTTCCTACCGGAATACGAACGCAAGCGATCTTACCCTGAAATGGCCCTAATACCAGGGTATCAGCATCGACTAAATAAAAGCCAACCCAATTAACATGCTCCAAACGTTCATATAACAATGCGCTTGTATTAGCAAGAGAAGCGATAAGATCGTACTCCCCTGATAGCAGTGCTATCAGACCATCTGCTAACTCTTGATAAAATTTATTCTTATCCATAAGCTCCTACGCAATAGACAAATATTTAACAAAATAAAAACAATGATTTTACACTAAATTCTTACCATGTTTAACAGACTATTTCTCAGCATAATCTGTCACTATGATTTAAATTTTCTTTCAGAATACCGCCTCTCTGCCTGAATTTAAATTTTCTTTAATTATTTTTACCAGTATTCACTTATAAAATTTAGGGATATATCACAGCTTATTTAAAAGATCGCCTGACTTACACCCAGAAACGTGCCTGTGTTCATATTTTTATGATAAAACACCTTATCGTTACTTTAAGTGGTTGTTTTATTTTCACTTACTTATTATACATCTAAGAAATAAAAAAAGGCCGAGTTTACTCCTCTACTCGGCCCAGGGAAAATAGCTCTATCAAAGAGCCTTGCGCTAAAAGTTGCCATTGAGACGTAGAACAACTTACAGCCTAAAGCGTAGTTTATATACAATTATTTACCAAATTTTAACCGTTATCAGTTGGATGAATAGTCACATAAAGCCAATGCCGCTTCCTGAAATGGCTTAATACTCATTTTTTGATTAGGATGATCCGGATCATTTAAGAGGATTGTATCTAATGATGATGCAATCACTTTATTGGCTTGCATCAGTTGTGTCGCTCGATCATTCAATGGATACTGCATCAATGTGCTGGGATTTATCACAAACAACGCGCCATTTGCTCGACAATCAAGCATAACTTCTTCACGAGTAAATGCCCATTGTTTGCCAAACTGTAACTTACTAATCGTTTTTATTGGTGCAGCAACTCCTTGAAAAGAGAGAAGCAAAAGAGGCAAAGCCCAAAATAGTCGTTTCATTATCTTTCCCCTGATAGATACATACCGTGATTTTATCGCTAATTTTCCTGTTTATGTACCCAGATTTCCACCAACCATTCAATAATCACGCAGGAGGTTGCGTTGCAAAAATTGCTACACATAACAATGCGGTTGTACCCAGAATAATTTCCAGCCAGCTATTGATTATCAATTGCTGATAGCACCTTTTCTGCTTTAATTTGGGAACTAAAATATAGCGGTTAATCAACGCCAAAAGAACCATTCCTATAACCAGAACTATTTTTAACCATAGCATGGATTGGTATTCAGACAGAGCCAGACTGAAAATGGGCCAACCTGGAATGAGAATCACACTACTCATAATTCCAGTCACAATCACCAGAAACACGGCAAAATGCCCATAAAGAGAGAATTTCCTCATGGCTGTTACGCTATCTGCATATAGGTTAGTCGCATTCGGCGATAAGTTTGCTTCTGCTGATTGCCGTAATCGCAAGAATTGCAGACACAGTAAGAATGGCCACAATCCACCAAACCAGTAACCTGCACTAAGTAAATGAATAATCTGATTGGCCTGGAGCAATAGCCCTATGCTGCCTTCATACATGGCTGCATGCCCAATGAAAGCATGGCTTGAGAGTAAAATGATCGAGCAACCTAATAACAGGAAATTTCTGACCTTAATATTAGAAAGAAACAGTCCGCCAACAGCAAGTACAGCAACTAATAACTGCCATTTCCATACTTGTCCAAAAGAGGTTCCCAAAACAGCTAGCCAGATACCCAGAGCATAAACATCGTGCCAGCCATCCCCCATTAATCCAGCCTGTACAAAAAACCAGATGATTGAGGTTATCAAAGCCAGAACAGTGCAGATTAAAACACCAACTTTTAACCGTTCTCTCATTAGGAGTGAAAAATGACCAGAAACAAGCATTACAGTGAATAAGCTAAAGCCAAACATTAATGTGACGACCACAAAATGAGAGAAACGGCAGAATACGTATAGCGCCTCTAGAGAGATCATTATTTTACGGTAAAACTATAAACGCCTTTTGTTTTATGACCATCGACAGAGAGTACACTCCAATCAACACTGTATTTTCCTGTAGCAAGTTTGCCTTCAACTGGCAGGATTAACCTGGTTTTGGTTTCAGAATCGAGTTCTAATTTACCTGTTTTAACGACACTCTTTTCAGGGCCAATCAATTTTACCTTACTGAATCCAAGTTCAATACGTTCTGAAAAGTTCAAGGTGATAGTTTGTGGGGCTGCTTCAACCGTTGTATTTTCTGCGGGAGTCTGATCTTTCAAATGAGCATGGGCTAAAGCCTGCTGACAAGACATACCGACAAACAGAACCACAAGAGCAGATAATTTGGTCCAGAATGAACGGATGTTAAAAATAAACATATAGATAACCCTTTAATATGTAGATGAATTTTTTATGCTTGAGGGGAGATTCTATACTAAAAAATCTGTTTAATCTGCGATAATAGACGAGTAATGTCCTGACCTGTGAGGCACTACGCAAAAATGGGGATAAATGAGGGAGAACCGTAACCCCAGTTTCACAAGGTATGAAAAAACACAAAGAAACGGAGTTACGATAGAAAAACAGATCAAATTGATTTATCCGGTTATTTTCTCTACTCAGTAGATTTTAACTGGCCGAATAGCCGGCAAAGCTCAAGTTGAAAAATGCAAGTATCAGGCGTGTGCAGGTGCCGCAGATAATCCCTTAAGATCTTTATCCAACAAGAACAGGGCTTTTCCACTTTCACCCACCATCTCTAGTTTGTCCAAAATAGATTTGAACAGTTTTTCTTCTTCATGCTGCTCCGCAACATACCACTGCAAGAAATTAAAAGTGGAGTAGTCTTGTGTCGTCATCGCTACATGGGCAAGTTTATTGATTTCTTCTGTGATCAGTTTTTCATGCTCATAAGTCTGGTTAAACACATCAGAGATAGACTTGAATTCTACAGGAGGAGCCTGAATAGCGCCCAACACAGGCATTGAACCAGTGTCACCCAAATAATCAAACAAGCGTTGCATATGTTGCATTTCTTCCTGTGAATGCGTCTTTAAAAACGCGGCTGCACCTTCATATCCCTTATCACTACACCATGCACTCATTTGCAGGTATAAATTCGCAGAATAAAATTCCAGATTTAATTGCTCATTTAATTTTTTGATCATTTCTTGTTTTAACATCGGCCAATCCTTCTAATAAATTATTAAACTTTGCGTATTATGCCAATTAAAACCACATAATACAAAAACAAAATAAAAATATATAATTTATTGATAAATAATGATTTATTTACAATATTCAACAAGAATAAATCTCATTAATTACAAGAAAATAAGAATCAGTTTTATTTAATTAAATATTGCATTCAAAAAAACATTTTTAATAAAAATGAGAATTGATATTATTTATATTTATTAGATGTATTTTTGCTCTTTTTAAAACAACTTGCTAAACAAAAAAGAGTCTATTAATTTTCTTTTAGAGAAATTAAAAATGCGCTTTCAGAGAGGTCAAAATGGAATATAACTTAGCCAAATTATCTAAAGATGAGATGGATAAGGTCAATGTTGATTTAGCAGCATCCGGTGTTGCTTTTAAAGAGCGTTATAACATGCCTGTCATACCTGACACTGTTGAGCAATCACAACCTGCACATTTGCGAGATTATTTCCAACAACGCTTACAGCACTACCGTCAGCAGTCAAGATTACTGTCGCGTCTGCCTTATGAACCGAAAAGTCGTTGAAGGAATGCTAAAAAAGGATAACCACCCTTTGCGGGTGGTTACATCTTAACTATTTCCAATAAATCTATTTTCCAACAAATTTATCAGTGGCTTTGATAAGCTGGTGTAAAATGCCGGCTTCATCAAAAGAATGGCCAGCACCTTCCACAATGTGCAATTCAGCTTCCGGCCACACTTTTGCCAAATCCCACGCATTCTGTATCTGACATGCCATATCATAGCGGCCATGTATAATCACAGCGGGGATATGCCTAATCACATCAATATGATCCAGTAATTGCTGGGTTTCATCCATAAAACCATTATTGATAAAGTAATGGTTTTCAATACGTGCAAACGCCAAGGCAAAATTATCTTCTGAAAAAGAGGCTGAGTTTGCAGAAGGCAGCAATGTGACTGTTTCTCCTTCCCAAAGACTCCATAAACGTGCAGCTTCCAACTGTACTTGTAAATCTTCACTGGTCAGCCGTTTGTTATAGGCGGCTATGACATCTTTGCGCTCTTCTTCCGACAGGATAGATAATGTACGCGCCCATTTTTCTGGAAAAAAACGGGAAGCGCCTTCTTGATAATACCAATGCAACTCTTGTGGACGGAGCAAGAAAATCCCTCTGAGCACTAATTCTGACACACTATTTGGATGTTTTTCAGCATAAGCCAAAGACAGTGTTGATCCCCATGAGCCACCAAAAACCAGCCACTTCTCAACACCCATAAGATTACGCAGCCGTTCAAGATCTTCTATCAAATGCCATGTTGTATTATTTTCCAGACTGGCATGGGGCTTAGAACGCCCACAGCCACGCTGATCAAATAACATAATATGATAACGTTCGGGATCAAATAACTGACGATGATAGTTTGCTATCCCACCGCCAGGGCCACCATGAATGAATACGGCGGGTTTACCCTTTGGGTTGCCGCACAATTCCCAATAAACCTGATGCCCATCTCCCGTATCCAGATACCCTGTTTGATACGCATCATAGGCGGGATAGAGTTTCCGTTGTTCCGTCATAAAGCCCCCTCACTGTTTAAACAAAACGGGATACTTTCCCAGTATCCCGTACATATTTAAAGAAAAGATAGCGTGACAAATTATTTACTTTTATTCACTTTACTTCACTATAACTAATGGTCTCTTTTTGACAATCAATTGTTACATTGTAACTTTTATCTTTTTTCGTACCTCGGACGATAAGTGGAACCTGCAATGCGTCCGTATCCCCAGTAATATCATTGACATTTACCCACGCAATCGGTTTTGCAGTGCCTAATTGCTTTCTGTCCTTATCCCAGTGATTAATTCGATTTTGTAAGAAATCTTGCTTAATCTGTGCTGCTACTTGATCTTTGGTTAAATTTTTACAAGAAATAAACTTCGCCACATGCTCGTTCTCAGCAGCGTTTGCAGTAAACGCAACAGAAAACAGGATACCTGCACTCAATAAACCAATACGACGAATAAACTGACTTGCCTTCATATTACCTCCTATTACCATCCAAATAGTATGGATTAAAAGTTGTGATAAATTAACATGTAGTAGAAAGTAATTATGTGAGTTTTGTTAAAAATACGTTGCGACTAATTTTCACCATCTTCAAATAAAACATGGATCTGCTCATTATTCTGGTGCTTTTCACGCAATTCCTGAGCAACCATAGCAATGGCTTCTCCACTGCCCATTCCTTCGGAAATGAGCTGATGGATCCTTTCTACAGCAACTTGCTGCTCTTCATGGGATAATACTGGCATACCTGAAAACATCGTTATAACCTCAGACAAAACATAACAATTATTGGCAAACAGCGATTATAGCCTGTTTTATCTCAAGTCAGGAGCGAGATTGTGTGATAATCTCCGTGGATTAATATGTTATTCCTTGTGGATTGCCAAACACCAATATTGATGCCGTCATGAAAATTGCATTACAAAAACGACAATTACCCTATTCCCCTGATCTCGCCATTCACTATTTCGCCCCCCTCTCAGCATTACCTTGGGCCATGCTGTTACATTCTGGAACCGCCAAACATCCGCATAATCGATTTGATATTATCGTCGCTGAACCTGTGACCACTCTTGTTACCCAAGGCGCATCTACCAAAATTAATCGTAATGGGAAGGTTTCTCTTTCTCAGAAAGATCCCTTCCTGCTATTAAAAGAGCACCTTCACACCAGCGGTATTGAGGCTCAGTTTGATCCAGATCTCCCTTTTCAAGGGGGAGCATTAGGTATATGGGGATACGATCTCGGACGACGTATCGAAAAGTTACCTGAATTAGCCACCAATGAACTGAATTTTCCTGATATGGCTATGGGGATTTACGATTGGGGATTGATTATTGACCACCAGCTACAAAAAGCGACGTTACTGAGCTACCACAATATTGACGAACGGCTGACATGGTTAGAGTCTCAGCGAGCAAACCGGAAAGAAGGTTTTTCCCTGACCAGTCCGTGGCAATCCAATATGACAGCCCAGCAATATCACGAAAAAATTGCTCAAATCCATCGCTACCTACGAGAAGGAGATTGCTATCAGGTCAATTTATCACAACGGTTCCATGCCAATTATGCAGGAGATGAATGGCAGGCATTTATCCAGCTCAATGAAAGTAACCAGGCTCCCTTTTCTGCTTTTATCCGCTTGCCTGAGCACTGTATTATCAGCGTTTCACCTGAACGCTTTATTCTTTTGCAAGATCATCACATTCAAACGCGCCCAATAAAGGGAACGTTGCCCCGATTGCAAGATCCCGCAGAGGATCAATTGCAAGCAGAGAAATTAGCCAATTCACGCAAAGATCGCGCGGAAAACCTGATGATTGTTGACCTGCTGAGAAATGACATTGGGCGAGTGGCCACACCAGGCTCGGTTAAAGTACCTGAGTTATTTGTTGTTGAACCTTTTCCGGCCGTACACCATTTGGTTAGTACCATCACGGCAACCTTGCCCGACACATATCACGCCACAGATTTACTGCGTGCCTGTTTTCCAGGTGGATCAATTACAGGTGCCCCTAAAATCCGGGCTATGGAAATCATTGAAGAATTAGAGCCTCATCGCAGGCATGGATATTGTGGTGCGGTTGGCTATATTAGTTTCTGCGGTACAATGGATAGCAATATTACTATTCGTACCTTACTGACAGAAAAAGGAAAAATTTACTGTTGGGCAGGGGGTGGTATCGTCGCAGATAGCATCGCTGAAAAAGAATACCAGGAAACATTTGATAAACTCGGACGGATCTTACCTCAATTAGGGGAACTATCTATACCATGACATCGCTCTCTGACTTCATTCATCGGTTTCAATTGCAGCTTCCTGCACGACCAGCACATTTAGCCAGCAATCAACGGAATGCGGCGGTATTATTGCCGATTATATGTAAGCCAGAACCAACGCTGTTATTCACCCAACGCGCCGCAAGCCTCCGTTCCCACTCAGGGCAAATTGCTTTTCCGGGCGGAGTGGCAGATCCTGAAGACGCTTCTCTCATTGCCACCGCCTTGCGGGAGGCAGAAGAAGAAGTCAGCCTACCGCAAGATAAAGTGCAAATACTGGGGCAATTAGCCCCCTTGGATAGCATTGGCGGTTACCGCGTCACTCCAGTTATTGGGTTAGTTGCCAACCCCGTCTCCTTTCGAACTAATCCAGCAGAAGTAGCAAGCATTTTTGAAATTCCGCTGATTGATACACTTTCCCTCCCCCATTATCGGTATCTGGATATAAAACGCC
Organism: Xenorhabdus eapokensis; assembly: GCF_001908105.1. The sequence continues at coordinate 262,672 of NZ_MKGQ01000001.1, read as the reverse complement.
GCAATCAACCGCGCCGAGTCTATTTTTATTGGCACCAAGAGCACATGATTTGGGGATTAACCGCAGCCATTATTTATCGTTTAGCACAGCAAGTGCAAAAAACGCCCTAAATTGAACACAAAACGCCACAAAACTGTGCATTACTTATCCATAATCATATCAATTGCTATTATAATTAAAAAAAAACTGTAAACTCCTTTATCAACACTACCAAATAACAGTAAAGTAGCGCGCTTTATATAAATAACTATATCTCTCTTCTTTAAAGGAGTCTGGCGTGATTAGCGTTTTCGACATGTTTAAGGTGGGTATTGGCCCATCCAGCTCTCATACTGTTGGTCCTATGAAAGCAGGCAAACAATTTGTCGATGATCTTGTAAACCAGGGGGTAATGTCCTCTATCACGCGTGTAGCTGTTGATGTATACGGCTCACTTTCATTAACCGGGAAAGGTCACCATACGGATATTGCTATCATCATGGGGCTGGCAGGTAATATGCCGGCAACCGTTGATATTGATTCAATCCCTGGTTTTATTCGTGATGTTGAGCAAACTGAGCGTTTGCCGCTGGCAAATGGTTTACACGAAGTCGATTTTCCTCGCGATGGCGGTATGAACTTCCGTAGCGATAACCTCTCACTGCACGAAAATGGCATGCAAATTCATGCGTTCGCCGGTGACGAAAAAGTTTACAGCAAAACCTACTACTCTATCGGTGGTGGTTTTATTGTTGATGAAGAGCATTTTGGCAAGCCATCCCAGGATTCCAAACCTGTTTCTTATCCTTACAGCTCTGCGGCTGAACTGCTGATGAACTGTAATAAAACAGGCTTATCGGTTTCTGGCCTGATGATGAAAAATGAATTGGATTTACACAGCCAAGAAGAAATTGCTGAGTATTTCGCAGATGTCTGGGCAACCATGCAAGCCTGCATTGAGCGTGGCCTGAACACAGAAGGGGTTTTACCAGGCCCACTACGCGTTCCTCGCCGTGCAGCAGCGTTACACCGTATGCTGACATCGTCAAACAAATTATCTAATGACCCAATGAATGTCGTTGATTTAATCAATATGTTTGCGTTGGCCGTCAATGAAGAAAATGCTGCCGGTGGCCGTGTTGTTACAGCACCAACCAATGGCGCATGTGGTATCGTCCCTGCCGTTTTGGCTTATTACAACCATTGCATTGAACCTGTGACACCAGAACTGTACACCCGTTATTTTCTGGCTTCCGGTGCAATCGGCATCTTATATAAGATGAATGCCTCTATTTCGGGTGCTGAAGTTGGTTGTCAGGGGGAAGTTGGGGTTGCCTGTTCTATGGCGGCAGCCGGCATTGCCGAGCTACTCGGCGCAAGCCCTGAGCAGGTTTGTATCGCAGCAGAAATTGGCATGGAACATAACCTCGGCTTGACTTGTGACCCTGTAGCCGGCCAGGTGCAAGTTCCTTGTATTGAACGTAATGCTATTGCATCAGTTAAAGCGATCAATGCTGCCCGTATGGCACTCCGCCGTACCAGTGAACCTCGTGTTTCTCTCGATAAAGTAATTGAGACCATGTACGAAACGGGCAAAGATATGAACGCAAAATACCGTGAAACTTCACGCGGTGGTTTGGCGATAAAAGTTCAATGTGACTAACACAATGAATTGTTCACTTATTATACAGTGAGCGATGGTTCTGCCTGTTTTTTCTACATTTAAATTTTAGCTGAAATAGTATCCCTGCCATTTGGTAGGGATATTTTTTTGGCTGAAACGAGTGACTAAAGCACATTATTTCCCATTTTACGGTAAAAACATCACAATTTTTTTATAAGAAAATTAAGAAAATGTTACCGGAAACAAAAATAAACGCCAAATTATAAGAAATAATTAGAATTTTAAAATGAGTTATTTTTATTTTTAGGAATAAAATATTGTTTTAACCTATCAAAACAGTCTGTCTTAATTTTTCTGACTGATAGCAATTTTCTTGAAGGCTGCTAATGATAATCTAATGACATATTTTCTTATGTAACAGAAGATAAAACCATGACCGTTTTATGTTCACGACTATCCTATTGATTGATAGGAGATTCAATACATTAGAAATCTTGAGTGTGAACTTGCAGTGGTTCTGAATTCAATTGTTATAGAAAGGGGTAAACAAGTGAGTATAGCCATTATGATTGGCACACACGGGGCGGCGGCAGAACAGTTGCTTCATACCACAGAGATGTTGATTGGGGAGCAGGAAAATGTTTCTTATATCGACTTTGTGCCCGGTGAAAATGCTGATACGTTATTCGAGAAATACAACCAAAAGCTGAAATCGCTTGATACAGAACAAGGCGTGCTGTTTTTTGTCGATACCTGGGGTGGTAGTCCATTCAATGCTGCAAACCGCATCGTGGTTGATAAAGACAACTACGAAATCGTCACTGGTGTCAATGTTCCGATGCTGGTTGAAGCTTTCATGTGTCGGGATGATGATCCAACCATGGAAGAGCTGGTTGCTGTCGCACTGGAAACCGGCAAAGAAGGCATTCGAGCCCTTAAAGCAAAACAAGATGAAGAGCCTGCCAAACCTGAACCGGTTAAACCAGCCCCTACCGCTATACCTGTTCCAGCAACTTCAACAACGTCTGCGGGCGGCCATATGAAAATAGCGCTCGCACGTATTGATGACCGCCTTATCCACGGCCAGGTAGCGACCCGCTGGACGAAAGAAACGAACGTCAAGCGTATCATTGTCGTCAGTGATGAAGTTGCCCAGGATACGGTGCGTTCTACCTTGTTGAAACAAGTCGCACCTCCTGGCGTTAGCGCTCATGTCATAGACGTTGCTAAATGCGTTCGGGTTTATAACAACCCCAAATACGCTAACGAACGCGTCATGTTGCTCTTCACCAACCCAACAGATGTCCTGCGTATTGTCGAAGGTGGTGTCGCTATCGAATCCGTAAATATCGGTGGTATGGCTTTCCGTCAAGGAAAAACCCAGATTAACAACGCAATTTCTGTTGATAAAACTGACATTGAAGCCTTTGAAAAACTGAACTCTCGTGGCATAGAGCTGGAAGCTCGTAAGGTTGCCAGTGATAGCCGTTTGAACATGATGGATCTGCTGAAAAAAGCTTAACCATAAAAACCGATGTCATTTTATTAACCATTACTCAATAACAAAATTCTTACCAAATTACATTTGGTTACAGGAGAAAAACAATGGAAATTACCGTTGTTCAACTTGGGTTGATATTCATCGTTGCCTGTATCGCAGGTATGGATTCAATTCTTGATGAATTTCAATTTCACCGGCCATTAGTTGCTTGTACATTAATCGGCTTAGTGCTTGGCGATATGAAAACCGGCATTATCATCGGTGGTACACTGGAAATGATTGCCCTTGGCTGGATGAATATCGGTGCAGCAGTCGCCCCCGATGCCGCATTGGCTTCCATCATTTCAACCATCCTGGTTATCGCAGGTGGGCAAGATGTCGGTGCCGGTATCGCACTGGCTATTCCACTGGCAGCAGCAGGCCAGGTTCTGACTATTATCGTTCGTACTTTAACTGTTGGTTTCCAACACGCAGCAGACAAAGCCGCAGAAAACGGCAATCTTCGTGCAATTAGTGTCCTTCACGTTTTAGCGTTGCTGCTTCAGGCTATGCGAATCGCCATCCCTGCCCTGGTTGTTGCTTTATCAGTAGGGACTTCTGAAGTTCAGCATATGTTGAATTCTATTCCACAAGTGGTCACCAGTGGCCTGAATATCGCCGGCGGTATGATCGTGGTTGTCGGTTATGCAATGGTGATTAACATGATGCGCGCAGGCTATCTGATGCCATTCTTCTACCTTGGTTTCGTAACGGCGGCCTTTACTAACTTCAACCTTGTTGCATTAGGTGTGATTGGTATTGTCATGGCAATCCTGTATATCCAGCTTAGTCCAAAATACAATCAATCACAGGCCGCCGCCCATGCTGGTAATACCCCAAACGACCTTGATAACGAATTAGATTAAGAGGATAAACAACATGTCAGAGGCAACAAATATGGGTCAGAAAAAGCTGACACAAAGCGATATTCGTGGTGTATTCCTCCGTTCTAACCTCTTTCAAGGATCATGGAATTTTGAGCGTATGCAGGCACTCGGCTTCTGCTTCTCAATGATACCTGCCATTCGTCGTCTGTATCCGGAGAATACCGAAGAAAGGAGGCAAGCGCTTAAACGACATATGGAATTTTTTAATACCCATCCTTATGTTGCAGCGCCTATTCTTGGTGTCACCATGGCAATGGAGGAGCAACGGGCCAATGGGGCTGAAATTGATGACGGGGCTATCAACGGTATCAAAGTGGGTTTGATGGGACCTTTGGCGGGTGTAGGTGATCCTATTTTCTGGGGCACTGTTCGTCCGGTATTCGCTGCTCTGGGTGCAGGTATTGCCATGAGTGGCAGTCTGTTAGGCCCTATTCTGTTTTTCCTCCTGTTTAATTTAGTGCGATTACTTACCCGTTACTTGGGTGTGGCTTATGGCTACAAAAAAGGATTGGATATCGTTAAAGATATGGGTGGTGGCTTCTTGCAGAAAATGACGGAAGGAGCGTCAATTCTTGGCTTGTTTGTCATGGGCGCACTGGTCAATAAATGGACCAAAGTGAATATTCCGCTTGTGGTTTCTGAAGTTCCTGATCCAGTCACAGGTGAGATGAAAGTGACGACGGTTCAAACTATCCTTGACCAATTAATGCCCGGCCTGATGCCATTGTTGTTAACATTTGGCTGTATGTGGCTACTGCGGAAGAAAGTCAATCCGTTATGGATTATCATCGGCTTTTTCGTGCTGGGGATCGTCGGTTTCCGTTTTGGTTTCCTTGGCTAGATCCGATATTCCTGCCTGATTGGAATGTTTAGGGGAGGTTTTACCTCCCCCTTTCGTTATTCAACAGCAAATATACTATAAATTTTCCACGTAATATGAAACCAGGGATTAACAATGAGTCTGAATGATATTGTTCTAATAGTTTTAATTATCTTGATGCTCGCCTTTGCGATCTATGATGAATTTATTATCAATCAGCTCAAAGGAAAAACGCTGTTAAATATCAAACTTAAAAGAAAACAGCGAATTGATGCCCTAATATTTATCATTTTGATTGCCATTGTTATTTACAATAATGTCACATCACATGGCAGTCAGTTCACGACCTATTTATTATTATTTATCATCCTGGTGACATTATATCTGGGTTATATTCGCTCACCAAAATTAATATTCAAAAAACAGGGCTTTTATTATGCCAACCGTTTTTTTTCTTATGAAAGCATTAACGCAATGAATTTATCTGAAGATGGCATTCTTATGATGGATTTGGGACAGCATAAAATCTACCTGTCAGTAACGAAACTGGATGACTTAGAAAAAATTTATCAATTTCTTGTCAATAACAGATAATTCCACTTATTTAGCTCCAGATAAATTAAATAAGATCAATAATTCATATTGATCTTATTCCCCTCCCAAAATGGATAACGATAAGCATTATCATTTTCATATTTTAAATATGGCAAAATATTTTTTGCCTTTTATGCTTAATATGATATTGTCCATCGCAGTCATTGGGGAGTAGCCTGTTCCAGAAAACCTCTGGAAAATTCGTATCAACATACTCGTTTAAAGTAAAACGTGGTACGAATACCTAAAGAACCTAATAGCATCAGGGTTTTTATGCTCCGTTATATTTCAAGCGACAATTAACAAAGTGGTAACTTGAAAGATTACGGGGATCAATCGGTTGGCAAGACCATAGACACATAACAACACCATGGGTTGGGGGTGTGTTGTGTGTGTATGGAATCACCCAACCGAGGCTATTTTAATGAATCTCTATGCAACACTTATTCTCGCCCTCGCCCTTTCCATGGATGCGTTTGCCGCTGCCGTAGGAAAAGGAGCCGCCCTCCAGCGACCTCATTTTCGCGAAGCTATCCGCACAGGTATCATCTTCGGCCTGGTTGAAGCCTGTACACCTTTAATCGGTTGGTCATTGGGTCTGTATGCCAGCCAATATATTATGGAGTGGGATCATTGGATTGCCTTTTTCTTGCTGTTGATCCTTGGCTGCCGAATGATCGTCGATAGTTTCAAGCATGAACCTGAAATTTCCTGCCAAACCACGCCTAAGCGCCATAGTTCAGCGGCATTAGTTCTCACTGCAATTGCAACCAGTTTAGACGCGATGGCAATTGGTGTCGGCCTTGCCTTCTTACAAGTTGATATCCTCCACACAGCCATGACAATTGGCCTTATGACCATGATGATGGCTACGCTAGGCATGTTAATTGGTCGTTATATTGGTCCACTATTGGGTAAAAGAGCCGAGTTAGTTGGAGGATTAGTCCTAATTGCCATTGGCTTCAATATATTATTCGAACACCTTAAATTATTTTGGTATGCGGGATAGGGTTATATCAAATACGTCGATATACTTTTAATGTGAAATCTGCTTCACAATTAAACTGCTCTCTCGCTATCAAATGCGTTTTAATTTCTTCTGATGCCCGCCAGGCAAAAGGGGTCATCTGCAATAAATGATGCGCTTGTTCACCATTTAATGACATTGCATAAGCCAGTGTTTCAGTTGAAATTAATTCAAACCCTTCCCATTGTTCCTGATTTTCAGGATGTAAATGTACTTCCTGATAAATCAGCTCTTTCAATTGATACAAGTGACGAGGCCCTGGCGTTACCGTCAGGACAATACCCTCTGTTTTCACCACTCTGGCCAATTCTGCTGCCTTGCAAGGGGCGTAGATCCGTAAAATACCATCGAGCGAACTGTCCGCAAATGGCAACCGATGGCTAGAGGCTACACAGAAATTAACGTCAGGATAACGTTTGGCACCATAACGAATTGCGACTTTCGCCACATCTAATCCATACACGGCTAATTTCCGCTGAAAATTAAGCTGTTCCTGAACCGCCGCTGTGTAATAACCTTCACCACAACCAATATCCAACACAGTGTCAGCGCCTTCTGGCAAATATTCGCCAAGCAATTCAATCGTTTTTTGTTGCAGAGCTTGATAATGGCCGGAATGCAAAAACGCCCTTCTCGCTTGCATCATTTCTATGCTATCCCCAGGCTCTTTTGAGCGTTTATGCTGAACAGGCAGTAAATTGACGTACCCTTCTTTTGCACAATCAAACTGGTGATTGCTTTCGCAACGCCATTGGTGGTTAGCAAACAGTAGCGGTGAGTGACACAAAGGACATTGATAAGACATAACATTCCGGCAGATAGGGAAAAATCAGGGGCGTACTATACCATATTTTTGATGTATACGTTTTTGAACCCCATCTTTTTAAAATTTAAGCCTGACACTCAAGGGGAAAGGCTAAATCCTACATTCTCTGTCGGGGAAACTGGGCTTGCAGGAATGGCAGTAATAATAAGCCTATCATTACTGCGCAGACAGAAATGGTAATAAATAATCCCTTCCAATGATAACATTTTAAAATAATGGCAAAAGGATAACCCGCAAGTGCAGCTCCCGTATAAGCAAAGAGGCCAACAAACCCCGTTGCAGCCCCCGCAGAATCTTTATGGGAACATTCCGCAGCCGCCATCCCAATCAATAATTGTGGGCCAAAAACAAAAAAACCAATGACAAAAAAACCAATTGACTGAAAAATGACACCAGTCATAGGCATCAACCATAAGGCAGCCACAGATAAGAAAATACCCATTGCAAATATCAAGTTCATCGGCCCACGATTACCGCCAAATACTCTATCCGATCCCCAGCCCGCCACCAGCGAGCCTATAAAACCACCTACTTCAAAAAGTGATAATACTGCGTTCGCACTCACTAAATCATAATGATGATATTCTGTCAGATAGAGGTTTCCCCAATCGTTAATCACCGTACGAACGAGATAAACCAAAACGTAACTCAACGAAAGCAACCAAATATATTTATTGCAAAAAACATAGGTTTTCAGTATTTCTCTGGTGGTTAGCCCTTGTCCTTGATTTTCTTGTATCTTTTCTAAATGATCATTACGAAATTGGCCAATGGTCGGTAACCCCATTGTGGTAGGCTTATCACGTAATCGCCAACATAAAAATATCCCGGCCAAAATACCCAAACAGCCCGGCACAATAAATCCTTCTCGCCAGCTAAAATGTAGTGTCAAAAAACTGACGAACAATGCAACCAACGCACTACCTATATGGTGTGACGTATTCCATAGCGACCACCAAAAACCACGCTCTGAGCGAGAATACCAACTGGTAAGCAATTTGGCACAGGGCGGCGACCCCCATCCCTGAAACCACGCGTTTAATATCCACAAAAAGGTAAACATCACAATTGAGCTGGACAAACCAAAAAAGATATTGATGATGCCTGTGGCAATTAATCCGATTCCCATGAAATAACGCGGGTTGGAGCGATCAGAGATAATACCGGAAAGAAATTTGGAACAACCATAAGTGATATAAAACAGGGTTCCAATAAGACCAATGTCTCCTTTATCAAGGCCCAGATCGATTATCATGGCGGGCATCGCATAGTTAAAACTTTTACGGGTAAAGTAAAATAGCGCATATCCCACATAGAGACTCAGCATGATATGCAAGCGCCAGTAGCGGTATTGTTGCCGGATTTCTTCACCAGATAACTGCTTGTAATGTACTGGCTTAGATTGAGAAGAAGCTGTCATGAACCTATTTTAAAGTTTAGGCAAGATAATAGACAAATCCGTTCCCGAATATGTCGAATCACCTTGTCGTTTTTCACTGTGAATTGAGAATGTTCCACCCAAAGCTTGCACACGCTCTCGCATACCACGTAAGCCAAATCCTTTCATATGATCCTCAGACTTACAGCCAATACCATTATCCCTGATCAATAAATGGATCATCCCGTTGATGGAAAAATATAATTCAATACGATCTGCCTGGGAATATTTCATGGCATTATTCAGCGCTTCCTGACAAAGACGGTATAACGTGATTTTGGTTGTATCACTTAATTGCTCAATTGCCATAACTGAATCTGTTGCCCAATGAATTTTTACTAATATGCCATGAGATTCAAACTCCATATCCCGCAATAATTGCTCAATCGCCTCTTTCAAACCGAGATCATCAAGAATTTTAGGCCGCAGTCGGCTAAGTAACGCTTTAGTTGTATCATAAACATTTAGGGATAACGATTCGATAGTTTTAGCGCAATTTGCACTAATCGGTGCCACTTCTACCCGCTGGATAATATTAGCCTGCGTACGAATAGCGGTAATGTTCTGACCAATTTCATCATGCAATTCACGTGCAATCTCTCGCCTTACCGACTCTTCGGCTTTCACCAATTGACGGGACAAGCTGTGATTACAATGAAGTTGACGCTTTAACTGCGCATTAAGGTCACGCTGACGCTGCACCGCCATTCCCAGCATGATCCCCGTTACCGTTTGAGTTAACAGTGATAGCAAGAGATCCGTGATCTCCATATTTGAAACACTATTATTCGAGACACCATTGCGAGCGGCAATCAAAGCAATACTGTTTAGCAAAGTGCCGACTATAGCACCTTGCCAGCCGTAACGAAAAGCCAACAAGATAATAGGGATCGCCAGACAAAATGGGGCAAAGTAACGCAACTCATTCGGAAGACCAACTTGAAGGAAAATATTTAGTATAAACAATAAACTATGAAAAATAATATGTCTCAGGTGAAACTGAATATGATGTGATACAAGATTAGCCGTCAGGGGAAACCAAATATTTTGGAACAGGTAGTGCCATACCAAATAGCACAAAGGAACTAACATGACACCACCAGTTAAACTCACCAAAAAAGCAATACTCAGAGCAGAATTATGGTTGCTGATCGCCGCCACATTAATCATGGAAGTTGCCAAAATGACACCCGCCATAACGGCAAATCGCTGCCATTGGCTGCCACAATAGTAGCGACTGGCAAACCAAACAAGAGGAAAACTGGTCACGCTAGCAGTTAATACCGTCAGCCATTGTAACTGCCCCATTAGGAGCGTCAAACAGATGGTAAGCCCCCATTCTGCGCCGTAAATAGTCGCCCAATAACGCTTGGGCGTATGGAGAGTAATGCCGAGGCGCAAAGCAAAAGGAAAAAAGAGGATAGCCAATTCAGAGTCGTTGACGAAATAGTAGGCGATGACCCATAAGCAGAACCACCAACAAGAAAACAGTAACCCGCCGCAAAATGAATTGATCAGATATTGATTAAATATAAAGAAAGATTTACCAGATAACACGCTAACTCCCTGCCATTCCTTGCTATTATGCTGAATCTTTTGGATTTCTGTTTTTGCTGATTTTCGTGTATTTCAGATTGTTTTGGGCTATTTTTGGATTATTAGCACCCCACTAATATAGGAGCCTGAATAGGAAAGTATCAAAGATGGCCTACTATAGCATAGAAAAGCGCCCCCACGCGCAGACGGCCCCCCCCCCGCTATCGTTGCACCGTTGGTGTTAAATCTGGTGGTAAATATATTTACAGAGAAATCCGCCCCTTACGTAAATGGGCTGTTAAATCCCATTAGCGTAATCAGTCAAAATTTGGCTGAGTTGAAATTGGGGAACGCATCATCGCCTCAGAGCAAATGATACCGGGTGGCAGGGGTAGATTAGGATGTGGTGTGAATAACACCCTAAAAATCACAAAAAAATGACATTTGCAACATATTTATTTTTACATTACAAATCAATTTGTTATATGCATTTTAGTCAAGAAAATTAGTTGTGAAATGTCTCAAAAAAAGACAGAAATAATAGAGAATATTCACGCCTTAAGATATACTCCTCCGTGAGAGTTAGCAATTTGATAGCACGGATTCATTGGAGGTTTCTATGTTTTGCGAAATAAAAGTAGCCCAAATGGCTGCGTACCTGCTATCGAAAGGTGGCGGGCGCATGGCATACCTGAAACTCATGAAGCTCATGTATCTATCTGACAGGGAGCATATGAGGAAATACGGGGAGTCAATCAGCGGTGACCGTATGGTATCTATGCCTCACGGACCTGTACTTTCATATTCACTCGATTTAATGAATGGCTCTAGCCAAGGTTCAGATGAGGGCTGGGGAAAGTGGATTGCTGGCGCTAGTGATTATGAACTGGAGACAAAGCTACCATCAGTTAAACGCGATGAATATGACGAGTTAACAGATGCTGAGCTTGCTGTTCTGGATGGCGTTTATTCAGAATACGGTTATATGACAAAATGGCAGATAAGGGACTACACACATTCGCATTGCACTGAGTGGTTCGATCCTCACGGTGGTTCATACCCGATCGACCCAAAAAACGTTTTCCTTGCCCTTGGAAAATCAAATGAGGTTGCGATACAGCTTGCAAACAGAATGCGAGAACAAAACGAACTAGATCGAGTTATTGGCGAATTAGTATGACAATTAACTTTGCACCTGTTAAAAAGGGAACCATAATGTTATTTACAGGTGCGAAGGAACATTTGTTCTTTATTTGCAGCGATCCTGTGCTTTACCCTCAACTTACCAAAGAATGTTTTCTTGCTGTTAATTTAACCACCATTTATCCCGATATTGAATATGACAAAACCTGTATTTTAAGTGTTGGCGATCATCCTTTTGTAAAGCATGATAGTTATATTCTGTATAAAAAAGCTGAAATACTGGGAGTTGATACAGTGATAAGTCAAGTCATTGCTGGTGATATCAGAGTATCAGAACCTTGCCGTAATGAGGTGTTTGATAGAATACTGAACGGATTTAATACTTCCCCTCATGTGAAACCCAAAGTAAGAAAGTTCTACACTAAATATTGCGTTTAATTTTAATATTGCATTTATTCAATACCATTAAATAGTGCCTATCATTAAGAGCTATTACCAAAGTGAGGACCACTGTAACAGGACTCCTTAAACTAAAGGAATTCCTGTAGTTAATTTCATGCCTCTGTTTGAAACGGCAGAAGCCCAAAAGACGGGAAATCTCACCTTTATCTAACCTGTTGCTTTTACTTATTTCCCGCATGGAACAGGAATTCAATTAAATCAATTGGTTATAAAATATTTATTGTAGCTTGTTGATTTTTCTTATTTCTGTCACTGTGCCGGAAATTAAGGAAATCAAAGGGTTAACTCTCATATTATGGGACGTCCATATATAGCAATCACCTCTGTGCCAGAAACGGACATTATAGCATTATGCTATGTTAATTTAATGTGAATAAGTCACCTTTTATCATCCTTAACTTAAATGTTAGATTAGCAATATCGTTTAAAAAAACATAGATCTTGCGCAGCAAATAATTGATAAAATGGTGTAATGTATACTCACTTCTGATATCGAAGTTTGTCATTCAGTTAGTATGAATAGTTAAGGAGTCCCCTTGTTAAGGGTAAAAGATGAACTTGACGAGTTCAGTAAACTTGCGGATCAATACATCATTACGGGTGATCACGCTTCTTTAGCTACGTTAGTCGAGAGTTTTACAGAACGGGATTTCACCTTTTCTCACCCCTTATACGAAGCACATTATCTTTACTGCTTAGGAAATTGCTATTCTGAACTCTATGAAACTTGTAAAACAGAGTGGTATTCAGATGATTTGATGAAATCTGTCATCTTCTACAGAAAAGCTTTACATGCTCTCCCTAAAGTAGATTGGAGAGAACACGAAAATAATATTCATGCATATAATGTTCTTAGATCTATGATTGAGACAAATTTAGCTAATCGCCTTTCATCACAGGGAAGAGCACTATGTTGCATCCCGCACTATGATAAAGCTATTTCTATAGATAATAATCCCGTAGCTATTATATCAAAAGCTAATAATGAATTATTCCTTGGTTATTCACTTTATGACAACGGGCATTCAGAATATCATTACTTTATTGCTTATGAACTTGTAAGAAAAGGAATTGAGAATATCAAGAGGCTATATCCTGAACAAAGAACGCCACTTGAGGAAGGAGGTCGATTATTAAATTTTAAAAAATGGTTTGAGGGTTATTTTGAAACATCAGCTTTCGATTACTTCAAAGAACATACTGAAAAGTTCACATCAAAAAAACAGAAAAACTATTTAGAATGGTGTGCCAAAAACAGACTCTTTCTTAATGACTTGAATGATGCTTGTGAGTACCAAATCACTTATCAGGATGTTTTTTCATTACCATCATTCATTCAATCACTTAATAGTTCTCTTACCATGCATGAAGAACTATCCTATCACGGTAATTATGATGAATTAAAAAATGATTACTGCTATGCTCGGTATTTAATATATTCTTCAAAAGATATACCGGATGATGCTCCTCATATGTTCAATTCAACCTATCAACACGTTGAAGATATGACTTACTCAATTAATAATTTAAAGGTTGCTCAGTATAAATCAGCATTTAGAATAGTATATTCACTTTTTGATAAAATAGCATATTTAATTAGTCATTTTTTTGATTTAAATGATCTAAAATATGACACGAAAATAAATATAGATAATTTATTTCGTGATTTCACAGGTAAGAATAATGAATGGAAACCCCATAAAAAACTGAAGGATAGCGATAATCATTTTATTCATGCTTTATTCTATATATTAAAAGATATCCGCAAAGTTGGTAGCTCCGATTCAGTATCAAAATGGTTAGATCCAAATGCAGTAGCATTTGCAGAAATTAGAAATGCGATGGAACATCGTTCATTAAAAATAGTTGATGATTTTGGCTATGAACTCGCAACATCACATAATACTTACAATGATGAAAAGTTTAGAAAGTTGCAAGAAGAGGTTAATACGATACCAGATGAAATTAGAGAAATTGAATTAACGCTTAAAAAAACCAAGGAAGATAATGATTCTCATTTATCCAAGCAACTTAAAGAACAAATTAATAAGCTAAACTCAAGACTTACAGACCTAAAATCAAAGATCTGTGAAAAAGAAAAACTATCTTCTCACTCTCTTTTAATACCAATAAGCCAATTTGAATCAAGAATTATGCAACTCATTGGCTTAGCTCGAAACTCAATAATTTACCTATCATTAGCTATCCATTTTGAAGAGCGCAGGCGCCCAAAAGATGGTATCTATATGCCAAGAGAAGTACCACAAAGCCAGGGCGGAAGCTGAAGGCTGGCATTACGGCACCCCAATAGCACCCCCTGAAAACTGTAATCCATTGATTTTTATAAATAGCAAACCTATCAATACACATTAAAGATCACTAGTGGCAAAATAATTCGCCAAACCAACGTTATTGGTTACCCCTAATTTACTCATCGCATTGGCTCGATGGACATGTACGGTTTTATGGCTTAATCCTAATTCAGCCGCTATAGCTTTTACATCCATACCACTAGCCAACATCTCTCCAACTTGTCGTTCTCGTTTAGTCAGGTATTCCAATGAAGACGGATTGCTCTTTGATGACGTTAAATTAAGTACAATATCCGGTGTAAGATAACAACCATTATTGGCTGTGGTTCGCACCGCCTGGATCAGCTCATCCGGACTGCAACGTTTACTGAGATAACTGCGCGCACCCGCTTTCAAGGCATTCTCCACCATCGTGGCAGAATCATGAACACTCAGCATAATACAGGTCATGCCTGAAGGAAGATCTTTCAGTAGTGAAAGCCCGCTTTCATCTTTCATTGAAATATCAAGAATACAAACCGTTGCACCCGATCCCGGTAATCCTTGTCGGGCTTCAGCACATGAACTGAACTCCCCCACAACTTCAATATCAGACTCTAAATTCAGCAACTGAGCGAATCCTGAACGCACAACAACATGATCATCAACCAATGCTACTTTAATCATCATCATTTATTATCGAATTAAGTATCGGGCTAAACTACTCTTATTGATATAGTTTCGCAATAGTACGTAATAGATAGAAAATAGGGGATATCAGGGTAAAAAATGATGAAAAGATGCTACTGTGGATAACAGCAGCATCAGTAAATTTTTAGTGTAGCTTAATGTACTTTCTTCGCTTTTCGAATCTTTCTCTCTTCCGCAATAGCGACTAAAGCAAGTAAGCCGAGGCATACGAATGCTGAGGCATCAAGAGCAACAAATGTCCCTTTCCAACCCGTCAAACCAAAGACCGGCACACCATCAGCAATCATTCCCAAACCGAGCTTAGCAAAGCTATCACCGATTAAATAAGCAAATGTTCCTTTAACACCATCAGCCACACTGATCGCTTTTTTCGGTACAAACCCAACAGCAGCCACACCAATCAACAATTGAGGGCCAAATACCAGGAAACCAAGCACAAACAGAGAGCCTAAGTACATGTATTCACTGGTTGCATGTTGATAAAATTCAAGGCAGACAATAATCAACCCTAACGAGACACAGGCAACCAGGGCACGGCGGCCATTCGCCAAATCTGACAAATACCCCCACATTAATGTGCCCACCAGTGCCCCTATTTCAAATAGGGTAAAACCAGTGATAGCGGTTTCTTTTGATTGTCCCAGTTCCTGATACGCATACACTGTTGACCATTGGTCGATACCAATACGCACGATGTAAAGGAAGATGTTGGCAAAACAGAGCAGCCAGATCACTTTGTTTTTTAATACATATTCAACAAAGATCTCACGTTTGGTCATCTGGTTTTCTTCTGCTGCGATATCTTCTTCGCTGACAGGCTCATTAAATAACTCTTCTACCTTACCCAAACCGTAACTTTCCGGGGAATCGCTACCATAACGCAATCCAATGAAACCAATGATCAGGGCGATAATAGACGGGAAAATAAACATCCCTATTACATGACCATCAAAGAAATAATTGGCACCAAAGAGTGCCACCCCAGCCGCAGCGGCACCACCTACATTATGTGACATATTCCACAAGCCCAGGTAGGTTCCGCGCTTGTTACGGGGAGTCCATTTCGTAATAGTGGAATAGCTGGCAGGCCCACCTATACTCTGGAAAAAGCCACTCAACGCATAAAATGCCACCATCAAGAAGATACTGATGCCAGAATTCCCCATACTCATGCTAAACCCTAACATGGCAATACCAGATAGGATCAGCATAAATGGCAGGAATTGTTTGGTATTTTTGCCATCGGCATAATAAGCAACAACGGTTTTACCAATACCATAAGTAATAGAAAAACCTAACCCTATCAACCCAAGCTGCGTCATCGACAGACCATAAGTCGAGATCATATCGTTTTGGGCTATGTTAAAGTTTTTACGTACCAAGTACATAGCCATATAGCCAATAAAAACCACCAAATACGACTGCATAAAGGGTTTGAACCACATTCTACGGCGTACTTCCACTGGAAGATCCAGGGTTGGCTTACGAATTTGTTCTAGAATTTTAAACATTTGAAATCCTTAGATAACCACGAGAAAAAGCGCCTTTTTGAGCAGGTGAAAATAAAAAAGGCAAATCACAAGAAAGCAAAAGTTTTCGTAGTTATAGTTTTCGTAAATATAATTTACACAGATATAATTATTATCTTGTCAGTTTAGAAAACTAAAGGAAGGTTGGCGTGAGCTATGGTCTTAGTTGAACCAAGAATATTTCCTAGTTTTACCTTGTTCTAGCATAAAGCGTGAAAGAAATCACACTCCTTGCTCGGTAAGGAACGAAAATACTAAGCTTATTCCGCCAATATTTGCACAACGAAATGTCTGAACAATGAATAAACTCAAAACAGGTGATATGCTGAAAACACAGTTGCAGGATGGCTGGGTTGAGAATCAGGTAACGCAGGTAAAAAATAACTACGAAAAAAATTAAAACAGATTTAATAAGATAGCGGTGAATTTTCACCGCTATTGTTATATGGTTATTTAAACGCTATTAGGGAATTAGAAGCGAATTTCTGCTCCCATGACGTAGGTTCTGCCACGGGCAGTTTGTGTTTTAGTGTCTTGCTCTCCTAAGAACGCCGATGAATTCATACGGTTCAATGCATCAGAATAGTTTCGGTTAGTTAAGTTTTGAACGGAAAATTTAACTAACACATTTTTATTAATTTGATAATCGGTATACAAATCAATAATTGTCGGTATTTTATCATCTTTTATCATATGTGCCAGCATAACACCGTCTTCATTCAGTTCCATTGAAGATTCCTGACGATAAGATTTCCCTGTATATTTTGCAATAGCGCCAATACGTATTTTTTCATCAAATAAGCGTATTCCCATATCCAGCGTAGCATAACGTTCCGGTAATTGAGACGCAGGGCTTGCACCAAAAATAATTGATGAAATTGAAGTTGGCTGCTGTGTTTTTTGCTGACTATATGCCAGTACACTATAGAATATGCCAGCATCATAATTCATCGACAATTCATAACCGCGCATA
Organism: Xenorhabdus eapokensis; assembly: GCF_001908105.1. The sequence continues at coordinate 245,292 of NZ_MKGQ01000001.1, read as the reverse complement.
GTTACTGGTGTCAGGCTATTGCTATAGATATACATATTAAAGTCAGGACTGACTCCAGCCCAATCTTCACCTGTTAATGTTCCATCATTTTTACAAATTCTACCTTCTGCACAAAGTAAATAAGATTCATTAAGGATATAATTTTTGATTTTAGTATGAAACATTGTAGCCTTAAGGCGGAATGAATCTCCTTCCGTGATGAGATTCGGACGATAGCTATTAAATCCAATTTGATAGGTATCTGCTTTTTCTCCTTTCAGGAAGGGATTAATAGAAGCTCCCCCTTCATTAGAATAAAAAATTTCCTGCGTATTAGGTGCTCGCATTGAATGCGTATAGCTTACAAATGGTTCAAATTCAGGGATAATTTCTGCTGATAATAAGATACTTGGATTAAACCCACGCTCTTCTAAGTTTAGTTGCGCCTCGCCCTGTGGGAAACAATTTACTTGTTCGTCACAGGCTGATTTTAGTCCCTTGACACTATAATCCAAATAATTTAATCCCAGATTGGCGGTATAAATTCCTCGTTCTATTTTTAATCTACTATAAATGCTGGAAATATCTTGCTCTCCACTTGGAGCAAAGGGATTTCTTTCCTCTGTAGATTGATATTCCTCAGATAAATCTATACCTGTTTTCTTATTAAATTTGGTATGCATCAATTTACTACCAAGAGTAAATGAAAAGTCTGTATCGGCATAACTAAACCTACTCGTATTTTTAACATCAATAGAGTTAGATTTATTATGCGATTCACTTTTACCCAAGCCACTTAGGTTATTACCCTGGAAATGCTGTTCTCCATTTGTCTTACTAAGAAAAATTCTGGTATCAATCAACTCACTAAATGGTGTGTAATGATATTTCAAATAATAATCATTATTATCAACGTGACGACTGTTAAATTTATTATGGTAGAAACGACCACTTAATTCCAGATCATGAAAATCATTGGGTTTAATATTGATTTTCATCAATTGAGAATTTGGCTTTTGTTTAAATGTGTTGCTGGTACCAAATTCTTCACTGCTCATACCATCTGCATTTCGATAGTGAGCTTCAATACTGTGTCCACTGACAGCAAATAAGGCGCCTAAAGAGCCTTCTGGAGTGAATGCCTGTGTCTTTCCTGCAAAAGCCATCATACCACTTCGACCAACACCATTGTTACCATATGTCCACTTAGTACGGACTCCCAGATTATTGCCTTCGAATATGACATCATCAATACCAATTGTACGGAAATTGGCACTTCCAACTAAGGCATTAATAGAATCAGCGTCATCAGCTTGCCCTCGGGCAATGTCAACTCGAATAATGAAATTAGGATCAACCAAGGCACCAAACTGATTGTAAGGTTGGCCTCCATGTGCAAATTCACTCGGCGCTGTACCATAGAAGGTTTGGCTGATACCATCCACCATCATATTAACGCGGCCGAAGCCACTTAAGCCACGGATATTAACACTGACGACCCCTTGCCCCTGGCTTGCATCCATCTGGGTATAAGTGCCTGGTAAGCTACGCAACACGCTATCTACGGATTCTAATTTGTGATCTTCCCCCACAGAACTATAAGCGCCCGGTTTTTCCATGGCCTCAATCTGAGGAGAATTATGATTATCCTGAGAACCTGAGACTTTCAGGCTACTGAACCGTATGATCTTCTCTTTTTTATCTTCATTGACATTTTCAGCATAAGCGATACCCTGAAGCCCAATCAGCATTGCGCTGGCTCCAGCTATTTTTGCCACGGTTTTCATTAATATATTACCTTAAATTGAAGTATATTTATTACTGCTCACATCGCTTCACAAATTTGTGCAATAAAATACCCAAGACACTGATAAAATTATCAGCATCCTGAGTAATAAATTAGATATTTTTTATTAATCTTCTAATTTTGGAAAATAGGTTTTAGCGTCATCTAACATTAATAAAAAACTATAATCGAAGGCAATATCATTCAGACGATTAAAACGCCCCGATTTTCCGCCATGCCCCGTATCCATATTAGTTTCTAACAATAACAGACTGTCACCTTGTTTCATTTCCCTTAATTTCGCTACCCATTTTGCCGGCTCCCAATATTGCACTTGGGAATCATGTAAACCTGTCGTGACCAACAAATGAGGATAGCGCTGATATTGAATATTGTCATAAGGGCTATAAGATTTCATACGCAAATAATCTTCTTTGTTATTCGGATTACCCCACTCTTCATATTCACCGGTTGTCAGCGGAATGGATGAATCAAGCATAGTTGTCAAAACATCTACAAAAGGCACTTTAGCAATCACACCACGATATAATTCCGGCGCTTGGTTAATAACCGTGCCCATTAATAAACCGCCCGCGCTGCCACCTTCAGCATAAACACGCTTGCTATTACCATATCCATCGGCAATCAAGATTTTGGTCGCATCAATAAAATCGTGGAAACTGTTTATCTTATTTTTGAGTTTACCTTGCAAGTACCAATTTTTGCCCAAATCGCCACCACCACGGACATGCACCAAAGCATAGACAAAGCCACGATCCAGCAAACTCAGCAAGGCAGAACTAAAATAAGGATCCATGCTAATACCGTAAGAACCATAACCGTAAATCAGGATCGGGTTCTCACCTTTTTTAAACAAGGATTTGTTATATACCAGAGAAACTGGCACTTCCGCACCATCACGGGCTTTTACCCAGATGCGCTGGCTTTCATAATTTTCTTTGTTGAACCCTTTAACTGCCTGTTGCTTCAACAATTCACTCTCACCTGTTTGCATATTCCACTGGAATACTGAACTTGGTGTTGTCATAGATGAATAGCTATAACGCAAGAAATGCGTATCGGGTTCTGGGTTATAACCCAACGATGCCATATATGCCGGATCATCGAATTGAACTCGTTTTTCCTGCTGAGTTTGCCAATCAATCTGACGGATCGACGATAATCCTTTAGTACGTTCCTGTACAACCAACCAATTGTTAAACAGGGCGAAATTTTCCAGATCGGTATTTTCCTGTGGAGCAAGGACGGTTTTCCAGGGTTTATCGATAGCATCTGTCCGGTATAAGCCAAACAGAGGGTGTTCATGATTAGAGCGGATATAAAATTGCCCACGGAAATGGTCTAGATCATATTCGCGCTCTGCTTGACGTGCAGAAAAAACCTGCGGCTCTGATTGTGGATTGTTAGCATCAATCAGTCGATATTCTGAACTCGTGTAACTGGTACTCGAAATCAAAATATAATCAAGTGAAGTACTTTCCGAAATAGACAGGTAAAAGCGCTCATCTTCTTCTTGATAAATTTTTCGATCTTGCTGGCTATCAGTACCATATTGGTGACGGAATAACTGATAAGGCAACAGCGTTTGTGGATCCCTGCGTACATAAAACAGTGTCTCGCCATCATTTGCCCACACAATGTTACCAGAAGTATTTTCTATGGCATGATTCTGCCAATCGGCATCACTGAAATTTTTAAATGAAATTTTGTAGTTCCGGCGCCCTTGGGTATCCTCTGCCACCGCGATGCGCTTATTATCCAATGAAACTGCCAAGCCACCAAGTTGATAAAACTTATGGTCTTTTGCCCGCTCATTACCATCAACCATGACCTGCCAATCGGTTGAATTATCGACTGGCTTGCGCTGATAGATCGGGAAATCTTTTCCTGCCTCATAAACAGTACGATAAATATACCCATTATAAGTATAAGGAACCGACTGATCGTCTTTGCTCATTCTATCAGCCATTTCTTGGTAGAGGGTTTCGCGCAATTCTTGACCTGATTGCAGCATCTGCTCGGTATATTGATTTTCAGTCTTTAAGTAATCAAGAACGTTTTTATCCTGACGGTTGTCATCACGCAGCCAATAATAATTATCAACTCGCACATCTCCGTGGAGTTCCATTTTATGCGGCTGTTTTACGGCCATAGGTGGGATCATATTTTCCTCCATTGCAGTAGTAGCAAAACTGTGACTCAATAAACTACCATTGAGCAACAAACCCAGCATTACTCTTTTGCTGCACACGGCCTTACTGCAAGTGATCTTGTGTTTATTCAACCTGTTCGTTTCTGATGAAAATGCTGTCTTATGCTGTGACATGCCATCAATCCTGTATTTTTATTGTGATAAATAAAAATCTATCGGCAGTTCAACCGTAACACTGCCATGAGTTAAAACAACTTCAGGTGGCTTAGGCAAAGGCTGTGCCCTTTCCAACACCATTTTTGCTTCTCTGTCTAGTGAGTGAGTTCCTGAGCGTCGAGTTAGTTCACTGCTAATCACGACACCCAATGGGTTAACCGTAAATTTCACCATCGGGCGCCCTGTTCGCCTTCTTCTTTGGGCATCTTCTGGATATTTTTTATAGCGGTTCAAATGTCCGGCCACCTCTGCCTGCCAAACGGCTTTGGCATCGGCAATAACATCAGAATTGCTTTCATAGGATGCAGCGGTGCGAACGGTCACATTATCGGCCATCGCATTACTGGTTGTTGGTGCGGCGCTACTTTGGGATATTTCACTTTCTTGCTCTTTTGCTTTCACGCGCTTAACAGGCTGAGTTTTCTTCGGAGCATCTTGTTCTTTCTTTTTTTTCTTCTGCTTATCCACCAAAAGCAGGGCATTCTCATTTACATCCAATTTTGGCATGTTAATTTCGTTAACTTTGCTCTCCTGCTGCTGACTGGCAACAGATAGTTGCTGCTCAATGCCAATTGGCTGTTTTTGTATTTTTTGTAGCGCTTCTGTCTGCGTTGACAGTTCCACCATCACCGCTGGTGGAGGAAGAAGCTCCTCAATATCCACATCCTTTGGTTTGTAGACCAGCCATCCTACGAACAAGGCATGAAGTGTGATCGCAGCGAGAAAGGATTTTGTCACATGACCAGAGTGAGCATTTTGATATGTGGTGTACGTCAACATCTCTTATAGCACATTATGTCAATGATAAATTGAGATGAATGATAATCAATTCAATATATAAATGAAAACTATTTTTATTTGTTAATTAATCACTTCCTTGTGATACTTACCATCATTTGGTTATATCTTCGCTAACCTTGGGTGTAAACCAGACAAAATCAGCATATTCGCTATTTAACGAAACCCCCTCTTCCGCAATAACAAAGACGACTACTTTTTCATTTGGCACTATTTTTTTGACATGTTGAGGAACCCCCATCGTTTTTACCGCGTGATATCCTCCGGCAAATAGCAAAGCAGGCGGTGGAGCCTTAATTAGCTGCTCTGCCATCCGTTGATCCCGCATTTGCTGGATCCTGGTCATATAAGAAAGAAGTTGTGGCTCTATATTTCCGTCATGGGAGTTTTTAATAGTGATCTCAATAAGCTGTTTGACATCTTCAGAAACAAGTGAATTTTCATCTTCCACTTTTTGATTCTTATATTGTTCAATTTCACTGCGATCCAGATTTGCTGCTAACAGAGGATAAGGCGCCCTCATCAGTGCCATAACTAAGTCGCCATACCATTTCCACGGCCAGCCCTGTTGCCAGGCCAATAAATTCTGGATCCGTTCTTCCCTGACGATCGGATTGCCCTGTAACCAACTTTTTACCTTATTCACTTTCTCTTGCTGGTTTGGGTTAATCATTTCCAGTAATACAGAACCATGAGGACGCTTCTGAGCAAGCTGCTGAACTAACCATAACTCAATTTGGTGATGGTAAGGATTGTCATGTTTTTCACCAACAATAATACGGGGGTAATTCGCCAATTGTTCCAGCAATTGATTTGGTGTGATCGCCTTGCCTGTTTTCATATCCAGCACTGCCCCCGTTCTCATCAACTCACCAGGAAGAGTTTGCAGCGCTGACTGAGAGCTATTTTGGGGGCTGGTCAGCGTTGCGGTACAACCGGTGAGAAAACAACCGCCAAACAGGAGAGAACCGGTTAGAAAAGTGGATGTTATACGGGGAAATATTTGCATAATTATTAATTATAAAAAGAAAAATTGCCCGCATACTATAGATAATGAGAATTATTTACAAATAAAAATACCCTGCTAAACATAAGCCTAGCAGGGTAGTTCACTCCTTTATCCCCCATTCATGGTTGGAATGGGAACACAAATAAATTCGATTTTTACAGTGGATCTGTTTGTGCTTCAACGGCCGCCAACGCCACCATATTCACGATACGACGTACAGAAGCAATCGATGTCAGGATATGAACAGGCTTCGCAACCCCCATCAAGACTGGACCAACTGTTACCCCCTCTGAACTGGTGACACGCAGCAAGTTATAGCTGATGCGAGCCGCTTCCATATTTGGCATAATTAACAGATTTGCTGAACCTTTCAACGGGCTGTCCGGCATGATATCGCGGCGGATACTTTCCACCAGCGCAGCATCACCGTGCATTTCACCGTCAATTTCAAGTGATGGTGCCATTTGCTGAACCAATGCCAATGTTTTACGCATTTTTTGGGCAGAATCACAATCAGAAGAGCCAAAACTTGAGCATGATAACAGAGCGACTTTAGGTTCAATGCCAAAGCGGCGAACAGTTTCAGCCGCCATCAGTGTGATTTCTGCCAACTCTTCTGGGCTTGGATCTTCATTAACATAAGTATCGGCAATGAATGTATTTCCCATCGGTAACATCAAAGCATTCATGGCACCAGCGGTATGCACGCCCTGACGGAAGCCAAACACATCTTTCACAACTTGATAATGTTCACTGTAGCTGCCAACAGTACCACAAATCAGGCCATCCGCTTCACCGCGGTGTACCATGATTGCACCTATCAGCGTTGGATTACCAATCACTGCCCGACGCGCTTGCTCTTGCGAGACACCACGGCGTTTCATCATTTGGTAATATTCTTGCCAATATTCTTTGAAACGTGGATCATTTTCATTGTTCACCACTTCAAAATCTTTACCCGCTTCAATGTGCAATCCCTGCTTTTTAATCCGCATTTCAATAACGCTAGGGCGGCCAATCAGGACAGGGAATGCCAGCCCAAGGGAGACGAGCTCTTGTGTCGCATGCAGTACACGAACATCTTCCCCTTCTGCCAATACAATCCGTTTCTTCTCTTTTTTGGCTTGGGAAAAGATTGGTTTCATGAATAAGTTGGTTTTATAGACAAACTCATTGAGTTTCTCAATATATGCCCCGAAATCGGTAATAGGACGGGTTGCCACTCCTGATTCCATCGCGGCTTTCGCTACCGCCGGCGCAATCTTTACAATCAAGCGAGGATCAAACGGTTTTGGAATAATGTAATCAGGGCCAAAGAACAGCTCTTGATCGCCATAGGCGGAAGCAACTTCCTGACTTTGTTCAGCCAATGCAAGATCAGCAATCGCGTGTACACAGGCAAGCTTCATTTCTTCATTAATGGTTGTCGCCCCAACATCCAATGCGCCACGGAAAATGAACGGGAAGCAAAGAACGTTATTCACCTGATTAGGGAAATCGGAACGGCCAGTACAAATAATTGCATCAGGGCGTACTGCTTTTGCCAATGGCGGCAAAATTTCTGGCTCTGGATTGGCTAACGCCATAATAAGCGGATTTTTTGCCATGGTTTTCACCATGTCTTGGGTCAGCACCCCTGGCCCTGAACAACCGAGAAAAATATCAGCATCAGGGATCACATCTGCCAATGTACGGCTGCCATTATCTTCAATGGCATAATCCGCCTTGGTCTTTTCCATATTCTCTTCGCGGCCACGATAGATAACCCCTTTTGAGTCACAGACGACAATATTTTCACGTTGCAAACCCAGTGCTACCAGCAGGTTCATACAAGCAATTGAGGCAGCACCAGCCCCCGATACAACCATGCGTACCTTGCCAATGTCTTTATTAACAACCCGCAATCCATTCAGCACTGCTGCGGTACAAATAATTGCTGTACCATGTTGATCATCGTGAAATACCGGAATTTTCATGCGTTCACGGAGTTTTTGCTCAATGTAGAAACACTCTGGCGCTTTAATATCTTCGAGGTTAATACCACCAAAAGTGGGCTCCAGAGCTGCGATAATATCGATTAATTTATCAGGATTAGATTCTTCCACTTCGATGTCAAAAACATCAATACCAGAGAATTTCTTGAACAAAACCCCCTTTCCTTCCATAACAGGTTTACCGGCTAATGCACCGATATTACCCAACCCTAAGACAGCACTGCCGTTAGAGATAACCGCAACAAGGTTACCACGTGCTGTATATTTGTAAGCTGCCAAAGGATCTTCTGCTATTTCAAGACAAGGCGCAGCAACACCCGGTGAATATGCCAACGCCAAATCACGTTGCGTTGCTAGTGGCTTGGTTGGTGTAACCGTAATTTTTCCAGGTTGGGGAAACTCATGAAAATCAAGAGCACTCTGTTTTAATTTTTCATCCATCATCAGATCCTTTACGCGTCATGTCTTAGTAAAAATGGTCTCAGTATAATAGTTACGGAAGGTTAAATCATGATGTCAGCAGCATTTTGTTCATAATCTTTAAAATAAAAGCACAAAAAACAAACAGACGATTAAACTGACGTTAATGAATATTATATGGATATTTCCTGGTGATACCCATATGGAGGTATTTCATCATTAATTAATAACCTGATAAATTAATAAAAGATATATTTTTAAATTAAATTTTAAAATAAGTTTACAAAAACAAAACTTAATCTATAAAATATTCATCAAAATTTATTTGGAAAATTATTAACAATTAAGGAAACACACTTTCTTATGCAAGTAAATTTAATCTGAGTGGTTAAACCTGTTTGCGACATTTCTATTTTTATATCAGGATATATTTCCAGAATCTCATTAACGATGATTCAATATATTCTATAAAAATCACACGGCAATTTAACATAAAGCAGAAGTCTGTCTTTTATGTTTTATTAAACATAGACCTGCATTTCTATATGGGAGAAAGAATATGCATAATCATTCAGTTATGATAGTTGATGATCATCCTATCATTCGTCACGGCTTAAAAGGGTTGATTGAATTAGAACGGGAACTCATTGTGACTGCTGAAACTGGCAATGGTGAAGATGCAATTAATATCGCTTGCCAAATAAAGCCTGACATTATTTTGATGGATTTGAAAATTCATGGCCTTTCAGGGATTGATACGATTAAATCTCTCCGCCGTAAAGGGCTTGATTCTTACATCCTGGTACTTTCCGATTCAGATCACAGAAGTGATATTTATGATGCGGTTGACTCCGGTGCAAATGGTTATTTATTAAAAGACATCGATCTCACTTCCCTGCTAAATAACATAAAAAAAGCCATAGATGGTCATGCCGTGTTCAGTGAAAAAGTCCACCAATATTTATCTACTCGCCATCTTTATGTTGATCCGTTATCAAAATTAACCAAACGTGAATTAGATGTTTTAAAAGAAATTGCAGAAGGGATGACAAATAAAGAAATTGCTGATTTCCTTTTTATTTCTGAAGAAACCGTGAAAGTTCATACTCGTAACTTATTGAAAAAACTTAAATCACGTTCCCGTCTCGAAGCCACTATCATCTATCTAAAACATAGAAAAACAGAGTTCATTTAACATTGGATTGTTGCTTAACACCCCAATACGAAACACAATTTCCCTCATTTTTGCCGATGGGGAAATTGTGAGTTATCAAGAATTATAAACTAATTAGGAACAAATTAATTTCGCACATAATAAATAATGATATTATTTATAAGCTAATTATTTAGATGCAGCCAATCTGTTTTGTTGATAATTTAAACACCTGCAACATCAATGTCAGGAAGAAGTCGCCCGAAAATATGCGCAAGAACGCGTTATCTGGATAAAATAGCCAGTTTCCCGCATTATGTCGGATATGTTGAATAAGACAAAACTAAGGCACTCATCATGTCAAATACCACTTTTTACCCAGATACGACTTCTCACACAATATCCACTCTTTACGGTATCAAAAACTGCGATACCATAAAAAAAGCACGTCGTTGGTTAGAAGATCAAGGAATACCTTATCAATTTCATGATTATCGGGTTGATGGTCTATCCCCTGAGCTACTCCAATCATTTATTGAGCATGTTAGCTGGGAATCCCTCCTGAATACCCGTGGAACAACGTGGCGCAAATTACCCGACGAGCAAAAAGCAACCATTAACAATGCAGAAACTGCCATGGCTCTCATGCTGGAGTATCCTTCAATCATAAAACGCCCTCTGTTAGTCTCACGCTCAGCAGATTCAAACAACAAAGTGGCAGAAACAGAGAAGTATTTACTTGGTTTTAACGCGGAACAATATCAACAGTTTTTCTCGTATAACTCGCTAAGGAGAGAAAATTATGACCTGTCCAGTCATTGATCTTGCCCAACAATTAATCAAACGTCCTTCTGTCAGCCCTGATGATCAAGGTTGTCAGGAACTTCTTATCCAGCGTCTGCAAAACATTGGCTTTACCATAGAGCGAATGCCTTTCGGTGATACCCTCAATTTTTGGGCTTATCGCGGAACCGGCGTCACTTTTGCCCTTGCTGGACACACCGATGTCGTTCCTGCCGGTGATATCTCACAGTGGCAATCACCTCCGTTTGAACCCGCTATTCGTGATGGCATGCTATATGGTCGCGGCGCCGCAGATATGAAAGGCTCTCTGGCGGCAATGGTTGTTGCGGCTGAACGTTTTGTCGCAGAGAATCCTGAGCACAAAGGCCGCCTGGCTTTTCTGATCACTTCCGATGAAGAGGCTCATGCAATCAATGGCACCGTTAAGGTTGTTGAAACGTTAATGGCTCGTCATGAACGTTTAGATTATTGCCTGGTGGGAGAGCCATCCAGCCAGAAATGCCTTGGGGATATGATCAAAAACGGACGGCGGGGTTCCCTGACCGCCAGCTTGACCATTTTTGGCACCCAGGGGCATGTTGCCTACCCACAGTTAGCGGACAACCCTATTCATCATTCACTCCCTTTTCTGCAAGAACTCGTTAATACTCAATGGGATAATGGTAATGAATTTTTCCCTGCCACCACGATGCAAATTGCCAATATTCAGGCGGGAACCGGCAGCAATAACGTTATCCCTGGTAAACTGTGGGTTCAATTTAATTTCCGCTTCAGTACCGAACTGACTGATGCCGAAATTCGCCAACGGGTTGAAGATATGCTGAAAAAGTATGATCTAAAACATGAGATTGACTGGTGGCTATCAGGCCAACCTTTCCTGACCAAAAAGGGGGCGCTTGTTGATGCAGTGGTTGAATCCATTGAGCACTATTGTGGGTATAAGCCAGAGCTATCAACCAGTGGTGGTACGTCAGATGGACGCTTTATTGCCAGAATGGGAGCGCAGATCGTGGAATTGGGACCAATCAATGCCACAATCCATAAAATCAATGAATGTGTCAAGGTGTCTGATTTACAAGCATTGAGCCTGATTTATCAACGTACCATGGAGCAATTAATCCGATGATGACACCTGAAACCCTGAGCGGCCTGTCCACGGATCACCTGGTCACGCTTACAGGCAGTCACCGTTTGCAGTTTAATGCCACCAAAGCGTTTCTTGCCATGCAGAAAGAGGCGGCCAAAGCAGGTTTTAAGCTACAACCTGCCAGTTCGTTCCGCGATTTCACACGCCAACAAACTATCTGGAATGAGAAATTCCGTGGTCAACGTCCGGTATTAGATGATCATAGCCAACCTCTTGACATCTCGAAAATGCGTGAAGCTGAACTTTGTGAGGCTATTCTCCGCTGGTCAACTCTGCCGGGGGCAAGTCGCCATCATTGGGGCACCGAATTGGATATTTATGATCCCTTTTTGCTGCCAGCAGGTAAGAAATTGCAACTAGAGCCGTGGGAGTATGAAAACGGCGGGTACTTTGAGCCATTAACTCACTGGCTGACAGAAAACATGTCTCACTATGATTTCTACCGTCCCTTCACGCGCCACGATGCTGGCGTAGCTTATGAACCCTGGCATATCAGCTATTGGCCATTATCCCATGAAGCTGAAAATTTATTCGATGAACAAGTGCTATTGAATGCCTGGGAAGATCGTGATATTGCCGGCATAAACTGGTTAAAAACCAATCTATCCTATATATTTGAAAAATACATCAGGATAATGGATTAAGAAAACGGTAAATCAGAAAAACATACAGATCAGCGGAAATAACACATTAGGCTCCGAGCCTCATGGAAGAGGCTCTTAACATTCTGAGGAAAATACCATGAATTGGTTGATAGATTATTGGTGGGTTGTTCTGTTAGTGCTCATCGGCATTATTGTTAATGCCGTAAAAGCACTCAGTCGCGTCGATAAAAAATCTTTCTTAGATAACAAACCCGAATTGCCCCCGCACCGCGATCTTAATGATCAATGGGATGATGAGGATGATTGGCCACAGCGGGATCGCAAGAAATAACCCAATCTCTCCAGTGCCTGGCAAGTATTTTATCGATGCTTGCCAATGCCCCCGCAGCCTCTTCACGCCAGTAGGTTAATAGAGCCTTACGGCCATTCAGCGATAAATCACTGACACAGCGTTCGATACTTAGCCGCTGTTGAAGATGTTTTCTCAATGCAGGCAAGGCCAGATTGCTCTTCAATAATAATCGCTGTAATGCAAAATAAGATGCTGACAGAGGACGATGGGCAAATGCAAATCCCGCTAATTCCTGCCAATCACTGTTATTGAGCCGTTCATCACTATCATACTCAACGGGCAAGGCAAAGCCGAGTAACGATTCCAATCCTTTGGCATCTCTGGATAATCGCTGTTGTGCGGATTGGGCAAATCGTTCGCCCTGCTCACTCAAAGGCAAAATCGCCATCGCGGTATAACAACCACTACTAGCTTCTCGCTGAGTTCCCATTCTCACCAGGCGAAAACCACATTTTTGCCAAAGAGCCCATAGTTCAGCGGTATAACCAAAACTGACAGAGATGAAATCCAGCTTTTGTTTACTGGCCTGCCGACATTGCTGAATGATCAAATGTTGTGCGATACCCCGACGGCGATATTGCGCTTGCACAGCAATGCGGCTGATTCGCTGTGATCGCAAAGTGGCAGCTTGCGGAAAACCGCCATGTGCCGCCAGAGATTGAGCCACCAAATTACCTCTTGGCCGCCGACGGCCTGCCCAGATCTCATGCGCTAATGTTTGTGACAACCCCCCTTCATTCACCATCCACAACGCGCCAATTAATTGTTGTTTACGCTCTGGAGACCTGGAAATAGCAGACAAAAATGTCATTCCGTTACCATCCATTAATCGCCGCAGATCAAGGGGAGATGTACGGTAATGCGCGCTGGTTAATAAGCCATAAAATTGGCGCAATAATGAGGAGTGTTGTAACCATTCAGGCTGATAGATCGGATGAAAATGCAATTCTGCTGTGTTTAATCGTGTGTCATCAACGAGCGGTTTATCGTCGAATAACAGGGCACCATCCAGCCATGTTTCCAATGGATCATTTTCAGCCCAGCGCATGGGAGTTTTCAGCTCACGAATATGGCAATCAGGCAATTCAGCACAGAGTTTCAACAAAAAACCGCGTCCCGTTCCCTCATAACCCTGGACTGTTGAGGTCAACAATACTCGTGGAAAATAGCCGATCAATTCCGCTAATTGTGGTGTTGGGATCGCGGCTGCTTCATCAATCAGTAACCAATCAGCATCGCTTTTATTTTCCTGCTTATCTTTTTTCGCTCGACAATATTTCAACAAATGGTCTACTGACCAAAAAGGCGTTTCTTGTTCCAAAGGCTTCTGCTCAACAGGATCTGAGATACCGGAGTAACGCCGAATAACTTCTGTGGTTATTTTTGCAGGGGCACATAACCAGCATTTTCCCCGCCAATATCGCACCAACATCCCTGCCAAAGCCGATTTTCCTCGTCCCCGTGGTGCGGTGATCACCCAAACGCCCCGCGTAACCTGTAGCAATTCTTCAAGAATAGATTGCTGACTTACCGTTGGGTTACCATCAGGCATCTGCCATGCTCCGGTTGCAGGCAATGGTGGTATCTGAGATATCTGAAAAGGTATTTCCTGACGCCATAATAATACTTCAGGAAACGCAAGGATGTGCTGCTGAATATGGCGAATAAAATTAGGCGTTGCAATAATGCCTGCCGATTCATTCCAGCGCAAACTATCTTCGTCAGGCTGTTCTGGCCATTGTGACCAGGCTGGTACACGCATCACCAGCCAGCTCCCCGCTTTTAATGTACCAACCAGTATCGCCAATGCCTCAGCATTAAGCCCTTGTGTGGCATCAAAAACACCATGTAAGAATTCACGACCAAGCAACCTGACGGCTTTTGTTGGATCAATAGCACCGGATATATGGGCTGAAATCGTTAACCAATCCCCTTGAAACTGTTTTGTTAGCTGATTAACAATCAGTTCACTCCATTGCGGATCACCACTCAAAACAACTAAACGGCGTTGTCCCTGCTGTTGCATCTGTGCCTGCAACATTGCCCATGAGATAGGCACCATCACGACTTACCAATCATGAGCGATAAAATACCAGCAGCAATCAGAGGGCCTACCGGAACGCCCTTAAATAGCGCCACGCCCAACACAGTGCCGACCAATAATCCAGCCACGGTAGAAGGCTGGCCAGACATTAAAGTCACACCACGGCTTCCCAGCCATGACACCAGGACACCAACAACAATAGCCAACAGTGATTTCCAATTTAAGAACGAGCTAAAAATTTCCTGGGCGGAGATTTTCCCGCTTGCGATAGGTGCCATGACGCCCACAGTCAGGATCAGGACACCTATCGTCAAGCCGTACTTTTCCACCCAAGGGAAAAACTGATTCAATGGTGTGATACGAACTACCAATAGAAATAACATGGCAAGCGTTACGGTCATGTTATGGCTGATGATGCCAAGCCCAGCAAGCACGAGCAAAATAAACAAAGTAGGATCAATGTGACTCATGAGTTTTTATTTCCTGTCATCCCCAACAGAACAATGCTTGATTATTTTTTAATCCAGGCAACATGCATTCTGGCATGGAAAAGATGATAACTTAACGCGATGCTCGACTTTTAGGGTGAGTTGAAATGACATAGCCGCTCCTTTATAACTTTAAGTCGTCAAAAATAGAGAAATAAAGGAACAAAAGGCTATGTCACAGCAAGATTTTATCAT
>NZ_MKGQ01000001.1:166823-230029 GCF_001908105.1 Xenorhabdus eapokensis | reverse complement strand
ACGTTGGGTATTTTTGCCAATTTTCAACAAGGTAAAAGTCAACGGGACTGGCTTCAACAAGCCAATGTTATAGGATGTTAAAGTCGAGCATCGCGTTAACTTAAAATTTTTACAATTAATCAAAAATATTCATAAAGAGCCATCCCAAAATTGGGTAATAGCGCAGCAACAGGTAGTTTGTTAACATTCTTGCTTTAAACAATAACATTGATAAATAATTACTCACACAAATCAAGATGCAACCTTGTTTCTTGAGAGTGTCATCTTTAAACACCAACACTTTTTACCAAGGTGAATATGAAAAAATTAACCGCCTCCATGATAATTTGTCTCTTTTTAGCGGGCTGTACCACCCAATGGGTGCCTGCAACAAGTAATCCTGTCCCTTTCAGTGAAGCAAAAGTTGAATGCAGATTGTCAGCATTACAACAATTTCCTATCAAAAATGAAGTCGCCCAAAGATCCACACTGAAAATGGTGCAGCAACCTTGTATCAATAAAGAGCAATGTGGAAAAAATGGTTACTACAGTCAAAATGTTCCCATGATCGAAAGCTATGTGACGGACGTCAACAAAGATTCCAGGAGTGAATTTTATTACGGCTGTATGCACCAAAAAGGCTGGAAACAAATAACCAAATCCCTACTTTAAAGTTTATTCAACGTCTAAGACAGGGACAGGATGCCCTTTTGATTATCGGAGCATCCTGCCTATTTTATATTATATTTTTTAAGTAATCGTTTGCGTCATTAGCCCAAAATAACACCAATACGACGCGCAACTTCTTCATACGCTTCAATTAAGCCACCAAGACTTTGGCGAAAACGATCTTTATCCATTTTATCCATCGTCAGTTTATCCCATAAACGGCTACCATCCGGTGAAAATTCATCTCCCAATATGACTTTGCCCTTGAACAAACCAAATTCCAGCTTGAAATCCACCAGAATTAAACCCGCATCATCAAACAGCTTGCTCAATACTTCATTGGCTTTGTAGCTCAGGCGTTTCATTTCAGATAAGTGCTCTTTGCTCACCCAACCGAATGTCTCACAGTAAGATTCATTAACCATAGGATCGTGTTTAGCATCATCTTTCAAAAACAGGTCAAACAGTGGCGGATTCAGCACCATCCCCTCTTCCACTCCCAAACGCTTAACCAGAGAACCTGCGGCACGGTTACGAATAACACATTCAACAGGCACCATATCCAGTTTTTTCACCAAGGATTCATTATCTGACAACAGTTGTTCCATTTGCGTCGGAATACCCGCTTCTTCCAGTTTTTTCATAATGAAATGATTGAATTTATTATTCACCATTCCTTTGCGATCGAACTGTTCGATGCGTTCGCCATCCAATGCTGATGTATCATTACGGAATTCCAGTACCAGTAAATCAGGATTATCAGTGGCATACACTGTTTTTGCTTTTCCACGATACAACTCAGCTTTCTTCTGCATTTTACACTCCAGAAATATGACATCTTTAAACGTAAAGAATTAAACAAAAAACGCACCAAAAATAAAAAGGGGCCTGGGCCCCTTTTATAGATTACTTATCTTTGGATTGGCTAAATACGGCTTCCAGCGCAGCCACCATCTGATCATTTTCAGATTGAGTCAACGGCTTGCCTTTGTCGCTGATAAATTGCAGGCTGCTTCGGTTATCCAAATCACCCACCTGTAACTTGTAATTTCCTTCGCTGATAGAAGGCGCTTCTATCCCTATCGCTTTCCAATCAGAGGAACTGCGCCCTTTATAAGTCACCGCTATTGCGCCTGTGGAACCTGTACGATCCGTGACTTCCATGCCTATGCTATCCAACACGTATGGCAATCTGTTCCAGACCACGTTATAGGGGGCACGCACGATGATCTGCGGCAATCCGGTATTATCACTACCACTTTGTACTGATAATGGGCCTGAGTTTTTAGCACTGCTCAGGCTCGCAGCTTCTTGTTGCTGGCTTAAGTCACCCGCCAATTTATTCAGCATCGTGACATTGTAACGCTGGATTTGTACCGGATTGGTAATTTCCTTTTCTCCCTGTTTCAAACCTTCATTCGCAACAGATAGCGCTATTTGGTAATCCTGTTTGGTCACTGAAATACGGTAACGCCCCTGATAAGGAATATTTTCATCTGCCCGTTGCCATGTAATCCATTCTGTCGTCAGGGTTTGTGTGGCATCATCTTTATGGCTGATTTTATACCCTTTTTCCGCCAACAGTTTGTTTACCTGAGCCCATAAATTGCTGTATTCCGGAGTATTTTCAAGCAACAACTTACTGCTGTTAGCACTATTTTCAACGCGAGAACCCGTCAACAATGCAAGGGCTTGCAACGGAGGACGTATATCCAAACCTTCACCCACAGCCCCCGTTGCCGTTGTTGTCGGAATATTATACTCACCATTTTGCAACGGTAATGTCATTCCCGCAGGGATGTTCAATAGTTTCATTGGCGGTGTGTCAAGATAGGATTGATCCCCGCTTACCTGGCGTTTATAGCGCTGATCACTGGAGCAGGCAGCTAAAAAAACTACCAATGACAGACCAGCAATCTTCATGACTTTCGATTTTTGCAATAATGTTGCCATTAAAATTCCCTAAAATTTTACAGTAATCCAGCTATTTTCAAGGCACTACCAACTGGAATTTGCCCTTCCTGCGTTAGCGGAACCATTGGCAAACGCAATGTATCATCGGCAATCAATCCCAATTGGTGGCAAGCCCATTTAACTGGCGTCGGGCTAGGTTCAACAAATAATTGATGATGCAATTCCATCAGTCGGCTGTTCAGTTTACGAGCTTGTAAAAATTCACCTTGCTCAGCTAATTCACACACCTGTGCTATTTCCGCAGCCGCAACATTTGCCGTGACAGAAATAACCCCTTTACCACCAAGCTGCATGAAATCGACAAAACTTGCATCATCACCACTTAGAAGAATGAAATCTTCATCACTAACCAATTCTTGGATCTGACTAACACGACTTAAGTTCCCCGTCGCTTCCTTAAGTGCAACAATATTTTTCAGTTTCGCCAAACGAGCGACAGTCGGTGGCAATAAATCACATCCGGTACGAGATGGCACATTATACAGAATTTGTGGTAAGTCAGTA
Source organism: Xenorhabdus eapokensis (assembly GCF_001908105.1). The sequence goes on along the minus strand of NZ_MKGQ01000001.1, from coordinate 226,903 downwards.
TTCTCAGCTATTGCCTTATAATGCAAATATAAACCTTCCTGTGACGGTCTATTATAATAAGGTGTGACTGACAGGCAACCCACAACCCCCGTGTTTTCGAAACAGTTGGTCAGAGAGATGGCTTCTGCTGTAGCGTTTGCTCCTGTTCCTGCAATCACCGGAATGCGCCCATCAGCCATTTCCAGTGTTGTCAGTACAACTTCAACGTGTTCGTCATGGTTAAGTGTTGCGCACTCTCCGGTTGTTCCAACAGACACAATCGCAGATGTACCACTGGCGACATGATAGTCAACCAATTTTTTCAAACTGGCCTTATCAATCTGACCGACTGAGTTCATCGGAGTTATCAATGCAACTATACTGCCTGTAAAACCAGAATGTTCGCTTACCATTGCCATTTCCCCTTAGTTAAACCTAGAACTGCAAATGAGAAGTTCATGGTACTTTCTTGTTATACAGAAGAAAACTCTTTAACCACGCGATTTCAATGAATTTTGTTAATATCAAGTGTAGCCAATTAAACAGAAATTATAATTTTGCTTACTTAACAAATGCGATTGACCTTCTCTTGAACATTTTTTATGTTAAAACACAGCAAACACCAATCAAAATTAAAGGAAAACCGCTTTGCCAACATCAGAACCGCATTTTTTAGTGATCACTGCCCTGGGAACTGATCGTCCCGGCATTGTCAATACCATTACTCGCCTCGTCAGTACATGTGGTTGTAATATTGAAGATAGCCGTTTAGCAATGTTTGGCGAAGAATTTACCTTTATCATGTTGCTATCTGGTAGCTGGAACGCCATTACCCTGATCGAATCTACCTTGCCGCAGAAAGGCGCAGAACTTGAATTACTCATCGTGATGAAACGTACCCGATGCGGGGTTCAGAAAAAATTTCCTTCGACCATCACCGTTAAGGTAGATGTAGATGATTCACCAGGAATTGTTGAGCGTTTTACCAGTTTATTCACGGCTCAAGATCTTAATATCGCAGAATTGGTATCAAAAACTCACCCAGTCGAAGGAAATTACCCTGCTCGCCTGCAAATCCAAATTACAGGACACAATCCAGTTGATGATAATGGCGCGATATTTAAAGAAAAGTTTCATCATCTATGTACAGAATTAAATGCACAAGGCAGTATTAGCGTACAAGATCATACAAAGAACCAGATATACTTTTAAAAAAAAAAATAGAAAAACTCACACATTTATATATAAACAAAAAACGTATTCAGTACGGCATATAGCAATTTATTTTATGCTCATAAGAAAGGAAAAATTGAGATTTCCAAGGTAAGGATAAGAAGAAAGGATTCTCCTCGTATGTAAGTTTCCAAAACTGAAGGAACCCAAGGTCATCGTGAATAACGTGACATTTTCCACCTCAAACCACTTTACGCCTGAGAAATGGTCCACTATTGAACTGATAATCCGTATAAAATGAAAAAAATCAGCGGGGATAATGATTATCACGCGAGAGTATTTTTTGATGAAAATAAATCAAAGTATGCTCTCATTCAACACAGAACGAGCAATCGTAACGGAATACCTACCAAGCGTTATATTGTTTGCTTTTTACTCAATTTTGATACTGAAAAAAGTTTATTCGAGAATGCAGTTAAAGATTTTCGATATATAAATTTTATTTATGTACCTATATTGACTCCTATTTGTTTGAATGTCATCTTTGTGCGTAAATATCAGTACAATTCCGCTTTTAGTTTCGACGTAATATAGTCCTAAATATAAATTTCTGTCATTTTCAAGACAGCGCAAAAATCTGCTGTTGACCACCTTTATAGGGATGTGGTTTTCAATGAAGAATAAAATTTATACTTTGAAAGGATAATATAATGGCTAACATGACAACAGTTCCTGCTGATGGTAAAAATATTATCAAAGGGCAACCCTTCAGTGTAGTTGTTTCAATAAGTGGTGAAGCTAATATTCAAAATACTGTGGAGGTCAGTGCTGTTCTCCCACCCGGAGTGACATTACTCAAGACATTCCCCGGCAAAGTTGATAAAAAAATATATTCTCAACAACTGATATTTCAGGCCGACGAAAGCAGCGACGCTCACAAAATCAGTTTTACCTCAAACTCACCGAGCAAAGTACATACGGAGGTAACCTATCATCCTGTCGATAATCCAGACTTGAATCCCGATACTTGTGTACTGAGAGGAGCAACGGCTTATTTGTATGACTCTAAGCCTGTTGGATTAACGGGTTCTGGCCCAGGGAAGGACAACCCATTCGTTTCAGCATCAATCAATCCAATGTTAAATCAGGGAGGGGGAGCAATTTCAAACTATGATATTCCGCTTCGTACAACAGCCCCGCTGCGAATATACACAGAGGACATGGATGAAATTTTCCCTTATGATATTGACCGGGATAATAAGTTTTATTACTACCTGATTCAAAAAACATCAAGCGCAGCGGTGAACCTAAAAATATATGCTACTCAGAATGTACATAAGTTCGTTACGCTTGATACGATATTCAATGATGAGAAATACAGTCAAAGGCAAATCATATTTATTACGACTGTTTCGACTGATGTATCCGACAGCCTGGAGCCACCAAACATTGAAGAAACATATTTTTCTTCTACTTTAACAAGGCCGGAGCAACAAGTGGATGAGTTTACGTTCATGGTTCCGAGCTACGAGGGAGCCCAAATCGGCGATTTTATCATCGGGTTTGTAACGGACGATAAAAAAGACACTTTTAAGAAGGGACTCTTCGTTGGGCAGCTAACAACTGAAGAAAGCGGATCTTATAGGTTGAAAGCCGATTACAACGACCTGTATTCGGGTGATAATCATATCAGCTATGTTACGCTTAACCAAACAGGTATGCCAGTAAGATCCAAGCTTAATTACATATATTATGATAATGGCGGTATTAACGGTCCAAGTTCCTTTGATGGACACCGGACTCTGGTTGCCCCAGAAGTATATGACCAGTACGGTCAATATATTGGCAAATTCGACCCAATTAATATCTACAGTATCGGTACAAAAGGGCTTGAGGTTTGGTTGCTATCCGATCCCACTAATCCAGATCATACTATCGCCGTGGGTGATCAGATCACGATTACAGCCTATATCTCACACTGCGTCGATACCACCTCTTCACCACCACGTCCTTTGCCGATTCAAGTGATTGAAAAGAACCACACTGTGAAATCGACGGAAATAATAAAAAATGGCGATTATAAGTATTATAAGGCTACCATCATGCCCGATAAATTGATGGGGTATGATAGAGCCGATGGTTATGACGTAGGAGTGCTCACGATAGACTACAGCCGTCTTGCTCAGAAGCAGAAATCGAAAATTTTCACTAGGAGTTTTGGTACAGTCGAACCTCACTAACCTGAATGTGTGACAGCTAATAGTGACTGTTATTGGCTGTCACCTTACAGAGTTAATATCCATTATTGAACACACCTAGAGAATGTGATTTCAAATTAAGAATAAACATAATATTTTGAAAGGATAATATAATGGCTAACATGACAACAGTTCCTGCTGATGGTAAAAATATTATCAAAGGGCAACCCTTCAGTGTGGTTGTTTCAATAAATGGTGAAAATAATATTCAGAGTACAGTGGAGGTCAGTGCTGTTCTCCCACCCGGAGTGACATTACTCAAGACATTCCCCGGCAAAGTTAATAAACGAACATTTTCTCAACAACTGATATTTCAGGCCGACGAAAGCAGTGACACTCACAAAATCAGTTTTACCTCAAATTCACCGGGCGGAGCACATACGGATGTAACCTATCATCCTGTCGATAATCCAGACTTGAATCCCGATACTTGTGCACTGAGAGGAGCAGCGGCTTATTTGTATGACTCTAAGCCTGTTGGATTAACGGGTCTCGCCCCAGGGAAGGACAACCCATTCGTTTCAGCATCAATCAATCCAATGTTAAAGCAGGGAGGGGGGGCAATCTCAAACTATGATATTCCCCTTCGTACAACAGCTCCGCTGCGAATATTCACAGAGGACATGGATGAAATTTATCCTTATGATATTGACCGGGATAATAAGTTTTATTACTACCTGATTCAGAAAACATCAAGCGCAGCGGTGAACCTAAAAATATATGCTACTCAGAATGTACATAAGTTCGTTACGCTTGATACGATATTCAATGATGAGGAATACAATCAAAAACAAACCATATTTATTACGACCGTTCCGACTAATGTATCCAGCAGCCTGGAGCCACCGAGCATTGAAGAAACACTCTTGTCTTCGACTTTAACAAGGCCGGATCAAGCGGATGAGTTTACGGTCATGGTTCCGAGCTATAAGACAGCCCAAATTGGTGATTTTATCATCGGGTTTGTGACGGACGATAAAAAAGACATTTTTAAGACAGAGCTTTTCGCCGGGCAGTTAACAAGTGAAGAAAACGGATATTATAAATTTAAGGCCGCTTACAGTGACCTGTATTCGGGTGATAATCATCTTTGCTATGTTGCGCTTGACCAAACCGGTATGCCAGTAAGATCCAAGTTTAATTACATCAATTATGATAACGGTGGTATTAATGGCCCGAGTTCTAATGATAAACACAGAACTTTGGTTGAACCAAAGGTGTACGATCAAGACAACCAATTTATTGGTCTATATGATCCAATTAATATCGATAGCATCGGTCAGAAAGGCCTTGAAATCAGATTGCCATCTGACCCTAACGATTACGAGCATACTATCGCCGCCGGTGATAAGATAACAATTACCGCCTATATTTCACATTGCATTGATACTCTACCGGAGAAAAATCGTTCGATGCCGATTTCTGTTCTTAAAAATTATATTGTTCAAAAGAGTGAAATATCCAATGGCTATTTTAAGTTTCAGCTAACTGCCGACAAGTTAATTGGGTATGCTGTTGCAGATGATTACGATGTAGGGTTAATCACAATTGTCTATAGCCGCCTTGCTCCGGCCCAAAAATCGAAACTTTATACCAGAAGCTTTGGTACTGTTGCACTTTAACCAGAATAGATGACTGTTAAGAAATATTATTCTTTATATAGGAAATTCTAATATGTCAGTGAATAATATAATAATGGATGAAGTGCTCATTCCTCCGAGTTTACCACAAAGCCGTAATAATATTATTGATGAATCAGAACTAGACCAAAAGATATTAGTAGTTATAGTCAATAGACATAAAAAATTTCGTGTTGGATATAAAATAATTGTTTATCTAACTTCAAATATATTCTCAATACCATTTTTCATCACAGATGAAAATATCGATGATTTAACATACCAAATAACCATTCCTTTTTCTAAAATCCCTCTCGGGAGTTATAACGTTTTCTACACTATTACTGATTTATTACATATGCAGTTGAAATCTGGTAGCACCCCTGTCTCAATTAAGGACTCAGCTTCTCCGCAGACATCTCTTGAAGCTATTCTAATGATAATTGGATATGAACCAGTCGGTTATGAATATGAAATTCTAACAATTCAGGTTTACGATAAACAAAAGAATGAATTAATTAAAAATACTGATTTTCAATATAAATTAATTCAACCCGTTAATATCATTGACGTCCCTGAAATTGGTTCAAATCCTGACACTAGATATTCAATGACTACAAACGAATATGGAGAGTTTAAAATAAATCTAAAAGGTCAAAAATTTGGGCATTGTATTATACAGGTGACAATTAACAATCTTGTTGGTAACGTAAATCATACTATGGGAGAGTTTTAACTATGGCAATGCAGACACTTTTATTTCCAGCTATAGGGAATGGTGCACGTGTGTCGTTTTTCTTTCAAAGAGTATCTCAATATTATTATTTCGTACAGTTAAAAGACAGTTCTACTGGAAGGCCTTTCGCCACTTGGAATTATCAGTCTCCTGACTATGGAGTTGCTGGTTCATTTGCTTATGATGGAGCACCTGGAAATCTAATATGTACAGTGGATTGTCCACAAAGCCCCCGTCTTGATAATACATGGGCTGAAAACATAATAACACCTAATCCGGAAAGTCCAACTTATGGAACAGTCTATAATGTTGCCTTTAATGATTATAGTGGTCCAATTCAATTCTCTAACTTTTTTATTTCTCTGGTAAGCTGGCCGTCAGTCCTGCCTATAGTACCTGTCCCACCTATACCTATCTGATAGTGATTACCGTGGAATAATTTTCCACGGTTTCATTCTTATTACATATTTTTATATCACCACATCACCCTTAACCCAATTTTCGCGCTCAGTTCATAACTGTCTGCAAAATTATTGAGGCTGGTGTTAACTGAAGTCTGACCATAGATGAAAGAATTTTCATCATTCCAATTATAGGAACCACCGACACCTGTCTCACCCCAAGTGTGGTCGTTCCCACCGTGGAAGGCAATATTAGCAACATCAACAGCGTCATTACGCCCCAAAAGCTCCTGACGGATGTTAAAAAGGCCATAAATCTTCGCAGCTTGTTCATTCTTACCCTGATCATCGTACCACTTTTGGCTATAGTCTAGCGTCGCACCCATACGCAATTTCATATTTCTGCTTTGATCAAAACGGACTTTGGTTCCAAACGTGTCATGGAAATCATTCATATCGATGGAAGAATAAACCAACTGCGCCTGCGGAGTCAGTGACCATTTAGGGGTCAAATCAAACCGTCGCCCAGTTTCCAGACCCAATGCATATCCCAGTGCGGACTTACCATTACCCAGACGCTGATTCGCAGTCTTTGAATCCAGATCATTGTTAAAGTAGGTAAGCTGCGTTAAGCCATCCAAATAAAACCCATTATTGCCGTACCACGTACTTGTCGCACCTATCGTGTAACCATTCCCATGGATTTTACCTTCACCATGTTCGGAGCCTACATTTGCATTAATCTTCGAATATTGCAGGAAACCACCACCAACTACTGAACCTTGATCATTTTCATAAAAGCGCCCGTCTATGCCGACTTGAGCACGCGCCATGTTATAAGTGATATTCCCAGCACCAGATGTAGTGACACGTGGCGATAACTTGCCATAAGCGGCTGTCATGCGCCCCCATGCGCCATTGGACAACGGGTTTTTGTTATCGTCTGTGCTCCCCTCGTCAGCGGTGGTTCTGAAACCCGTCACGCCACGCAACCTATTCTCACGCCCGTCGATCCGTCCATGCAAAGATTCAGGCATATTCAGAGTCTGTAAAACCCGACCATAAGCCTCGTAAACACTAACACCAGCATGATAGAGCCGCGCCGGAGGTATAGGATCTGGATTGGGTTTTGGATCGGGTTTTGGATTGGTCAGCGATGAGCGCAGATACCAATTTCCATCCGAATTATCAATGCCATTCTTATGAAGACGGTAAGCATAGGCGCCGGCCACAACGGCTGGCTCTCCCTTATAACTATAGTCACCAACCAAACTGAAAGTTCCGTCCGACGTGCCTTTCACATCAACAACCTTGATGCCTTTATTCGTCGGCGCACCCGCTCCACCGACATTTTTGATAACGAGATGAGTTGTGCCGGATGTGCTGCCGTTCACTACAAGTCTGTCAGTTTTTGAATTATCGCCTTCCAACACGGTCGATAAATTCACCGTACCGTTATTGCCGCTGTAGTTACCCGCAATCGCCAGTGTACGCCCCACGTCTTTGTCATCTCCACCAACCAAGACTGTGCCACTGTTATTCAGAGCGGAAACCGTCGCATTAAACCCGCCTATATCAAGCGTACCATACTGTCCGATTGTATATGACGAAGCGGCACTGAAAGCCCCTTCTGCTCCTTGGTGAAGTGTTCCCTTTTGTACTTCTGTTATGCCTGTATAGTGGTTAGCGCCTGTCAGAACGGTAGTACCGCTACCAGCCTGCCCCAATTGTCCTTGCCCTTTCAGGGCACCGGAAAATGTCACTTGATCGGCACGGTTGAAAACCAATTTCGTTCCTGCCTCACTCTCAACTAATCCGGCAAGGGTTCCGCTGTTATGCCCGTCACCGATCTGTAAGGTGCCATGACGGATTACTGTGCCGCCCGAATGGGCATTCGTGCCGGTGAGCACCAGCGTGCCGTCTCCGTTTTGAGCCAGCCTGCCCTCGCCAGTGATATTGCCGCCAAATGTCACTGCATCAGAGCGGTCGAAGGCGAGTGTCCCTTTACTGCCCGTGACCACATCGCCGACGATACTGCCCCTGTTGCCGCCGTCACCGACCTGGAGAACACCCCGCGTCACTTTCGTACCGCCCGTGTAATCATTCTTACCGTTCAGAACCAACGTACCGTAATCCGTTGTCTCAAGTGTAGCCGAACCAGTCAGGCTTGACTCAATCGTGGCAACCCTACCGGCTGTTGACATATTACCCGTTCCAACGCGAATTTTAGCGCTGCCTGTGTTATCATTTTCTAAGGTCAGAGAATTGCCGGTTATTTTGTAACCATCAGCGCTAAACTGCATGCCATTTACAGTGACATTTCCACCGCTGTTATCTATCTGCACCGTGCCTGCGGTTCCTGAGAAAATGGCAAACTGGTCAGTACTTTTCCAACTGGTATTGGGATATCCTGTTTTTGACGTCCAGTTATCATTTCCACCGACCTGCCAAATACCATCACCCCCATCAATGGCATTATTGTTGTGTTTACTGGTGTCTCTACCATCCCAGTAATTCAGGAGCATACCGCCAGTATTGATAAGATGAACTTCATGGTTTCTATTCGTACCGAGAGAGAGTGAGTCCGGTTTTCCGCCAGTGAGCGTCATTCCGTTATCGGTTAAAGTGCCGCCATAGTGGAATATATCGTATTCACCTGCTGCTAGCCCACCAAGATCCGTGACATTAAGCGTTCCTGCCAGTGTCAGATCACCACGGACATTAAATAATGCAGACGCGGATGCATCCTCTGCCCCAAGCGAAATATCCACATTGGCGCCGCTACTGAGAATAAGATCTTTGCTAAATGTCAGAGTATCGCCTTGTTTGCCTGTAAGGTGACCGCCGCTTTCGAGTGTTGTCGTGCCGCCAATGATGCCAGTGCCATTAACATTCCCCCCATTTTTAACATTGAAAGTCGAGGTTTTTGTGCCTAGCTGGTTGTCAACGACAAGAGTTCCCTTTTCAACACGCGTTGATCCTGTAAAAGCCGAGGAATCCGAACTTAGCCTTGTTACACCAGCGCCCATCTTCTCGATATGACCATTTCCAGAAATAACACCATCAAAGTTGCTTGTTCCATTCAGATTGAGCGCCAAAGTGCCTTTGTTTACAATATCGCTCTTGGCAAGATTTCCAGTCATACCACCATTACCGAGTTGTAACGTTGCACCATTGCTAATGGTAGTCTGACCCGAGTAGGTACTGTCACTGGTTATGACAGCTTTGCCACCTGTGATTTCCAGCGTACCTGTCCCGTTTATTTCCCCATCAAGTGTCACCACACTGTTAGCGGCACCGGCAACAATAACCGCCCCATTATTGTCAATTCCGGTGAGTGAGAGCGTGCCGATTGTGGCACCATCGCCAAATTGCAGTTTGCCTGATGTCACGGTGATTGGCTTACCTGTGGTTACATTGCCGGTCAGGGTCAAATCACCTGTACCCTGTTGGTGAAGGGAACCAACGCCTTCAATATCAGCGGCAAAGGGGGTGTGAGCCGTTCGGTCGAAGGCCAGTACGCCTCCCTGCCCGATTGTCACTTTGGAAGTATTATCAATGCTTCCCGCTGTTCCTTTATCACCCAGTTGCAAAATACCCGATTCGATTTTTGTCTCACCTGTATAGGTGTTTGCATTTGTCAAAATGGTTATGCCACTACCCACTTGGTGAACTGAACCTGTGCCACTAATAATGTGGTTATAGGGAGCTTTATCGTTCCGGTTGAAATAAAGGTTTCCCTCATTATCAATATTACTGGAGACACTTCCTGTTTTATGTCCGTCACCCAGACGTAACGTGCTGCCGGATAATATATTGACCGTGCCAATATTCATGTCGTGGGTATAGGTAAGATCCAGATTTCCCGTCGTAGCACTTTTCCCCCCGATAGTGACAACTGAATTTTTCGACCCGGACACATTGCCCTTCAGGGTTGCATTTGGACCAGACATATAAAGGCGGGTACTGCCAAGCTCTACATTGCCATCAATTGCGCCTGAATTATGAATATCGTTAGTAATGGTGCCACTATTCTTTATAGAGAATTTGTCTCCCTTTATTACACCGCCATCCAAATTCGTGATGGTATCAACAACGCCTTTATCGTCGATATAGATTCCATTTCGCTTTCCATATAAAAAGGAAGCGTTGGTAATCTGTTTAATTTTGGACGACCTGATCTGGGGATTAACGTCCAATTGAGCCATGCCTTGCCCCGTGACCTGAACGGCGTCCTGGTCAGCCGAGATCCCTTTACTCCCGGAGTTATTATTCAGGTTTTCGAGGTATCCCCCACCTCGAATCAGAACGCCGTGATAGAGGCCAGTTACTGTCCCATCATTATTGAAAGTACCAACATTACCGCCAGCATTGATATCAAACGTTGCGAGATTGGATAGAATGTTATTTTTCTGAGATTTCAGTATCCCATAATTATCAAGTGTCTTAAGTGTTGCAGTTTCAACAGATATTCCATCAATAGATGGCGTACAATGCGACATTCCTTTACATAATGATCCTTTCTCCCGATTTTTGATGGTATCTATGAATCCATATTTACCATCATCAGATGGGCCACTCGCAGATTGTATTTGTATTGCATTCAATGAGCTAGAGTCATTGCTGGCATTAATTGAACCATCATTATCTAACGTGTTTATTTGACCAGAAACCCAAACGGCTCCAGACGCTTCTCCACTTATTGTTCCGTGATTGAGTAGCTTTTCAACAGAACCAGTGTAAGTTACTGTGACTCCACTAGATCCCTGCAAAGTTCCATTATTCTCAATGTAATCAACTAAATTTTTTGATGCCAGATTACTGTTATCGCCGACATTAACTGCACTGTATTTTAGACCGTAATGATCAAATCCATGTGCTAACCCTTTAGGGGCATTAATCGATGCACCTTTATTGACAATAAGATTCTCACAACTTGATAGATTATATGGTTCTGTCTCATTACCGGAAATAGTCGCCGTATTCGAAGAGCCACATGATGATGCAGCCGCTATTGCATTAACACTTATTCCGGGAAAAAACAAAGCCACTCTAAGGGCCATCGGCAATACGGCACGTCTGTATATTTTCATGGATGAATTCCCTCAATAACTTAAATTTCGTTTAAGAAGGAGATAAAATGCCTGAGACACAATCAACGTTTTGTCAGCGTAAACAAAATAGTGGAGACTCTAAAAGCTATAAATACTTTAGAATAACTTTACTATTTAGTCGATTATTTCTGCCCAAATTTACGCTTCTCTGGAATGAGTTTTAGAAAGGAAAATTAAGATGGTCATGAACCCAATGATTAGATCGTTTAGAGAAAGTAGCATTCACGTTCAATGAATGTTCCTATTACCTTATCGTGCATCACTTCGGAGTTCGAAGTTTCAGCCGCTGTTGACGCCACTATAGATTTCTTGATGAGTAGATGTGAATAATGTTGAATATCACAGAACAAAGAGAAAATTTAATCTTTAAATTCATATAAATGGGCAATAATTTATTGTATATATATTAATGCAAAAATATATGGCTATATAATGATACAAGATCATTTAAATCAAAACGATTAAACGGAGAATGAGTGATGAGCCCATTGAAAGCCGGTGATATGGCCCCTCAATTCAGCCTTCCTGACCAAGATGGCGAAACCATTAATTTATCTGACTTCAAAGGTCAACGTGTCTTAGTCTATTTTTATCCCAAAGCAATGACACCAGGCTGCACAGTTCAAGCGTGTAGCTTACGTGATTCGATAGATGAACTGAAAAGTGCTAATGTTGAAGTACTGGGTATTAGCACAGATGCACCAGAAAAATTATCCCGCTTTGTAGAAAAAGAGAGGCTAAATTTCACACTGCTTTCTGACATTGACCATCAAGTTGCTGAACAATTTGGGGTGTGGGGAGAAAAGCAGTTCATGGGGAAAATCTATGATGGCATCCATCGCATCAGTTTCTTAATTAATCCACAAGGTGAAATTGAACACGTTTTTAATAAATTCAAAACCAGTGATCACCACCAAGTGGTATTGGATTACCTGAGCCGACATTAATTGTCAGCATAGACACAACCAAGTTTGAGTTGCCGCTCAACCAATAAAGCGGCAACTCAATTTATTCGTTTGGTATTTATTCTATTGTATCGTTATTCAAAAAACCTAAACATTCTTCGCTGCAAGTATCTATAATATTGGTTGTTATCATTCTTTTTCCTCCCATTTTTCTTCCTACCAGGCACGAATAACGGCTTTGATATGAGTATTTTTCACTAAAATTTATTATGATTAATCGTTTTAAGGTACTCTTGATCATAAAAGTATTCATGAAATTGATAGCTAAAACGGAGCACACTATTTTATGAGAATCGCTTTATGAGAAAAACACCCAGAAAATCTTTGATAACTATCTTTATCAGCCTGTTGTTATTGGGGGAGCCTCCTGTATTCTCTGCACCGGCTGAAGATTCACTACCTGATATCGGCACCACAGCAGGAGCAACCCTCAGCATCAATCAGGAAATGGCTATAGGTGATTTATATATACGTTCGATAAGAGCCCAGGCTCCTCTGATTTATGATCCGTTGCTGACTCAATACATTAACCAGTTGGGTCAAAAATTAGTCACCCACGCCGATTCAGTCAAAACACCTTTTCATTTCTATCTGATAGATAACCCTAATATTAATGCCCTCGCCTTTTTTGGTGGCAATGTTGTTCTTCATTCGGGCTTATTTCGCTATAGTAACAATGAAAGTGAACTGGCATCTGTCATGGCTCATGAGATTTCCCATGTTACACAGCGGCATTTAGCACGATGGATGGAAGAACAAAAACGGACCCGCCCTCTGGCATGGACCGGCACATTGGGCGCTATTTTGCTTATGATAGCTAATCCACAAGCTGGCATAGCTGCACTTAGCGGCACACTGGCAGGCGTCCAGCAAGGCATGATCAGTTTTACCCAATCGAATGAGCAAGAAGCTGATCGGATTGGAATACAAACGCTTAGTCGTGCGGGATTTAATCCACAAGGCATGCCCGATTTTATGCAAGTACTGGTAGATCAATCTCGCTATAGCTCCAAACTACCTGAAATGCTATACACTCACCCATTACCTGCCAACCGTTTGGCTGATGCCCGTAATCGGGCAAATCAATATCCCACTAAAGCGGTTTCAGAATCCCAAGATTTTCTGTTCGCCCGTGTCCGTATTTTAACCATGTATTCAACGGATCAACGTCCCTATATTGATCAATGGCTCAAGAAATACAGCCAGGGAACCGCTAAAGAACAGCTTGCGGCTGCCTATGGACGTGCTATTTTGCTTACTGAAGATAAAAAGTATGCCGAAGCCAGGGCAATACTCTCTCCATTGCTAGATAAACAACCGGATAATATTTGGTTTATTGATACCATGACGGATATTGATATCGGGCAAAAACAGTATACCAACGCCATCGCTCGCTTGCAGGATGCACTCAAGAAACTGAAAAACAATCCGGTATTGCAAATTAACCTCGCAAATACCTATTTTATGGATAAAAAGTATTCTCAGGCATCACAACTTCTGTTTCGTTATACTTTCAATCACCCTGACGATCTTACTGGCTGGATATTGTTAAGAAAAGCGGCCGGAGCGCAGGGAAAACACAATGACGAACTTGCCGCCTATGCGGAAATCATGGCATTGCAAGGTAATTTTGACTCCGCTATAGAACAACTAAGCAAAGCCAGTGCGTTGGCCAAATTGGGCAGTTATGAACAAAAGCGCTATGATGCCCGTATTGATCAATTGCGCCAACTGCAACAAAGTTATGACCAATATAAAAAATAAAGGATTTTTACATGCAAAATCTTGATACACGAAAAGTGATTTTTTACCACAATCCTCGTTGTTCAAAGAGCCGTGAAACCCTTAAGCTGATTGAAGAACTCGGTATTACACCGGAAATCATTCACTATCTTGATACCCCCCCTACAGCAGAACAGCTCGCCGTACTGTTACAACAGCTCGGTTTCAAAGATGCCCGCCAATTGATGCGTACTAAAGAAGATCGCTACAAAGAATTAAATCTGGGCGATGCTACGTTATCCCAAGAGGCATTGCTCCAGGCGATGGTTGAAAATCCCAAATTGATAGAACGCCCGATTGTTGTTGTCGGTGATAAGGCTCGTTTGGGACGTCCCCCTGAGCAAGTTAAAGAAATTCTGCTGTAATTATTTTTTTATAAGAACGTTTTTCAATAAGAACGTTTTTCAATAAAAAAGTGACAGGAATATATTCCCTATCACTTTTTTATTCTGATCTCGTTTCTTTACTGCTTTATTCACTCAAAGCTCAAGGATATCCTTTACAAACGGGATGGTGAGTTTGCGTTGTGCCACAATGGAAGCCCGATCAAGCTCATCCAAGGTTCTGAACAACGTTTGCATTTCCCTATCGAGCCGCTTTAACACAAAACGCCCCACATCCTCAGGCAATTCAAAACCCCGTAATTTTGCCCGTAGTTGCAATGCCTGGATTTTCTCATCATCTGACAGAGGTTGTAATTTGTAAATTTGCCCCCAATCCAAACGAGATGCCAAATCCGGTAGCGTCAGGTTAATTTGCCGTGGAGGACGATCACCGGTGATTAAAAGGCAGGTTCGGCCAATTTCTACAATGCGGTTGTAGAGATTGAAAATAGCCATCTCCCATTCCTGATCACCCGCGATACACTCAATATTATCGATGCACACTAATGATAAATGTTCCATACCATCAAGGACTTCAGGGACAAAATAGGCGCGCTTATCCAGTGGTACATACCCTACAGCTTCTCCCTGTTGGGATAATTCAGCACAGGCTGCGTGAAGCAAATGGCTCTTACCCCCGCCATCGCGGGACCAGAAATAGATATAACTGCCGTGTGACTGACTAATAGCCAACTTTATTGCAGCTAATAAGGAAGTATTCTCACCTGCAAAGAAACTGGCAAAAGTTTCATCATCGGGCAAATATAATGGTAATGAAAGCTGCGACGGTGTATTCAGAAGCACCTCAAACAGAATGGATAACGAACAATGCTAAGTCTACCACAAAAAGTCTCTATAAATGAAATGAATGCTTTGTTTAAAGCTGGAGATTATCATCAAAGCCTATTTCTTGTGCAAGCCAGAAATAACCTATTCCAGAATAAAAATGCTTACATCTGATAATCCCATACTATTAATAATCAATATTGACAATAGTAAAAAGGAAAAACCAAGAGTAAAAATAGATTGTATTGCCAAGGATTTTAACTTATCTATCTTAAGTTATTTTCAATGGAGATTAACGGTAAATATTATTGGTAAAGGAAAAATTTATCGTTATAAATGACAAAGTAAAATGATAGTGAAAATAATTTTTTTAAAATAGAAAGGGCTTTTAAAAAACCCTTTCCAATAAATTTCATTAATGTCTTTTATTCTACCACTTCACTCTTCTGAACATTTCTAATTGATTCCACAGAGGAGTTAATATACGGCTCTTCTGGCCGGATAAAACTTATCAGTTTAAAAAACAGGCTTAAACCAATCCCTACAACAGTTGCAAGCGCCATACCTTTCAATTCTGCCGAGCCGACCTGAATTTTCGCTCCGCTGACGCCAATAATCAAAATAATAGAGGTCAGGATCAGGTTCTGAGCCTTACTGTAATCAACTTTCGAATCAATCAGAACCCGAATGCCTGATGCACCAATCACACCATACAGTAACAGGGAAACACCCCCCATCACTGGGACTGGGATCATTTGGATCGCTGCCGCCAATTTACCCACGCAGGACAGCAATATTGCCATCACCGCAGCGCCACCAATCACCCATGTGCTGTATACACGGGTAAGTGCCATAACACCAATATTTTCACCATAAGTCGTGTTAGGAGTTGAACCAAAGAAACCCGAAATTATCGTTGAAAACCCATTAGCAAACATTGAGCGGTGCAAACCTGGGTTTTTCAATAAGTCTCTCTGCACGATATTTGCCGTTACCACTAAGTGCCCAACATGTTCTGCAATAACCACCAGCGCCGCAGGTAAAATGGTCATAATGGCAAACCATTCAAAACGCGGAGTATAGAACGTCGGCAATGCAAACCACGGCGCTTCACGTACTGGCGTTAAATCGACAACCCCCATAAAAAATGACAGCACATACCCGACCAAAACACCAATCAAAATCGGAATAATCGCCATAAAACCGCGGAATATTACCGATCCCAAGATGGTCACGCCCAGCGTAACCATAGATATGGTCAGGTTGGTCATATTAATTTCAGTGCCTGCCGTTGGACGCAATCCCGCCATATCAGCAGCAACACCGGCCAACTCCAGACCAATCACGGCAACAATGGCACCCATCGCTGCCGGAGGAAACATCACATTGATCCATCCTCTTCCAGCAACTTTTACCAGCAGGGCAACCAAACAAAACAACAAACCGCAGACAATAAATCCACCTAATGCCAATTCATATCCCAAAGGCAGTAATAACAATACAGGTGAAATAAAAGCAAAGCTGGAGCCTAAATAAGCCGGAATTCTTCCTTTACAAATTACCAAATACAGTAATGTGCCAATGCCATTAAACAACAAAATTGTCGCAGGATTCACTTTAAATAAAATGGGAACCAAAACGGTTGCACCAAACATGGCAAATAGATGTTGCAAACTTAAAGGAATAGTCTGTGCCAAAGGGGGTTTTTCTTCTACTCCAATAGTTCGACGAGTCATTATGGCTATCCTCTTATATCATCTTGCTAGAAACCAAAAAAAAGCCGACTTTCCAGCCGGCTATAAATATTATTTAGTGCCAAATATTTTATCACCTGCATCCCCTAAACCAGGGACGATGTATCCATGCTCATTAAGACATTTATCAATCGACGCGGTATACAATTCAACATCAGGGTGAGCTTTCTCCAGTGCCGCGACCCCTTCCGGCGCAGCAACCAAAACTAATACCTTAATGACAGGACATCCCGCTTTTTTCAACAAATCAATGGTAGCAATCATTGAGCCACCGGTAGCCAACATGGGATCGACAACCAATGCCATGCGTTCATTAATGTCAGAGACTAATTTCTGAAAATAAGGTACTGGTTCAAGTGTTGCTTCATCACGATAGACACCAACAACACTGATCCGTGCACTAGGGATATTTTCCAGTACACCATCCATCATCCCTAAGCCCGCGCGCAGGATAGGTACTACAGTAATCTTTTTCCCTTTAATCTGATCTATCTCTACCGGACCACACCATCCGTCAATGGTTACTTTTTCCACTTCCAAATCAGCAGTTGCTTCATATGTCAGAAGACTACCCACTTCTGAGGCCAGTTCACGGAAGCGTTTGGTGCTTATATCATGAGCTCGCATCAAGCCAAGTTTATGTTTAACTAGCGGGTGTTTAACCTCAACGATCTTCATGGGTTTCTCCTAATAGCCGGCAGATAAAAAAATCGCGGGATTATAACTCCTTTTCAGTATCAAACCACTACCAATCTATTCATTTTTATCACTAACAAGCTATTTTCTTCGATCCCGATCTAACAGGAAACCAATATAAAGCTATCGCAAACGTTTGCTTAGACTGTTAGAATTGTCACCGTTCTGTTTTATTCATAAAAATGCAACCACCCGGGAGCTACGCAGTGACCAACAAAACCTCTCTTAGCTATAAAGATGCTGGTGTCGATATTGATGCTGGTAATGCCTTAGTCAATCGTATCAAAGGTGTCGTAAAACAGACCCGTCGCCCCGAAGTGATGGGAGGACTAGGTGGTTTCGGTGCATTATGTGCCCTGCCACAGAAATATCGCGAACCGGTGTTGGTTTCCGGTACCGATGGCGTTGGTACTAAGCTACGTCTGGCCATGGACTTAAAGCGCCATGACACTATCGGAATTGATTTGGTTGCCATGTGTGTTAATGATCTGGTTGTGCAAGGCGCCGAGCCTCTTTTCTTCCTTGATTACTATGCTACTGGCAAACTGGATGTCGATACAGCCGCCAGTGTCATCACGGGTATAGCAGAAGGCTGCAAGCAAGCAGGCTGTGCATTAGTCGGTGGTGAAACCGCAGAAATGCCCGGTATGTATCACGGTGAAGATTATGATGTTGCGGGTTTTTGCGTTGGGGTTGTTGAAAAGTCGGAAATTATTGACGGCAGTCAGGTTCAGGCTGGTGATGCCCTGATTGCACTTGCATCCAGCGGACCACACTCCAATGGTTATTCTTTGATCCGTAAAATCCTTGAAGTGAGTCAGGTTGATCCAGAAACTACCGAGCTTGCAGGGAAATCACTCGCAGAACACTTACTTGCCCCAACCCAAATTTACGTCAAATCCATTCTTGAACTGATTGAAAAAGTTGATATTCATGCGATTTCACATCTGACTGGTGGCGGCTTCTGGGAAAATATCCCGCGTGTTCTGCCAGAAAACAGGCAGGCCAGAATCAAAGCTGACAGTTGGCAATGGCCGGCGATTTTTACCTGGTTACAACAAGCCGGTAATGTCAGCGAACATGAAATGTACCGCACATTTAACTGCGGAGTCGGTATGATAATCGCCCTTCCTCAGTCTCAGGCAGAACTGGCAATTTCGTATCTGACCGCATCAGGCGAAAATGCATGGCAAATCGGTACAATTGCCGAACTTAATGCCGATGAGCAGCCTGTCGTTATTACAAAATAAATATTTGGTCTGATTGATTTCAAGTTACAGCTAATAAAGCTGTAACTTGAAAAATGAAAAGCATATTAATCAATGAATTTCTTCAGTGAAAATCCGTTATGAAAAAAATTGTCGTTCTAATTTCCGGCAATGGCAGCAATCTTCAATCTATCATAGATGCCTGCCAACAAAACCGGATTCATGGATATGTTGCTGCCGTTTTCAGTAATAATGCCGATGCCTATGGCCTGCAACGTGCTGAACAAGCAGATATCCCTGCCCACTTTATCAACCCGAAAACTTATGCGGATCGTACAAGTTATGATATCGCCTTACTCAAAGCCATTGACCAATACAATCCCGATTTAGTGGTCTTAGCGGGTTACATGCGGATCTTATCACCCGAATTTGTTCAGCATTATTATGGATGCCTGCTCAATATTCACCCTTCTCTTTTGCCTAAATATCCCGGCCTGCATACCCATCGAAAAGCGATTGAAAACGGTGATAAAGAACATGGCACTTCCGTCCATTTCGTGACGGAAGAATTAGATGGTGGCCCGATTATTTTACAGGCTAAGGTGCCAATTTTTGCGGGGGATAAAGAAGAAGACGTTATCGGACGTGTACAAACCCAGGAACACAATATTTATCCTCTGGTTATCGGCTGGTTTTTAGATCAACGGTTGGTTATGGAAGGCAATCATGCGATTATGGATGGCAAAGTTCTGCCGCCACCAGGTTACGCATCGGAATAATTTAACCCACTGACTTCAACTTACGGCTCTGTGTTAGCAGATTTTGTTATAATATTTTTTAAGTGCTATATTCCAGTAACACTTTGCTGTAAGTGGCTATTTTGGATTGATTTATCTGGCAATAATTATTTATTCGAACATTATTCAATATCTAATATATTTATACCCTATAGATTTCACTACAAAACACTGAGGTATCCAATGTCCAGTGGTTCGGAAAATCCATCGGTAAATTTACGTCCTCTTGAACGGGAAGATCTCCCTTTTGTTCATCAACTCGATAATAACGCCAGTGTCATGCGCTATTGGTTTGAAGAGCCTTATGAAGCCTTTGTTGAACTATGTGACCTCTATGACAAGCACATTCATGACCAAAGCGAACGTCGTTTTATTATCGAAAGCCTGAATTCCAAAGTCGGTTTGGTGGAACTGGTCGAAATTGATTATGTCCACCGCCGGGCAGAATTCCAGATTATCATCGCTCCGGCTTATCAAGGACAAGGTTACGCAGCGGTAGCAGTCAAGCTGGCAATGGAATACGCGTTTGCTGTCTTAAACCTTTACAAACTGTATCTGATTGTTGATAAAGAGAATACGAAAGCAATTCATATATACAATAAATTGGGATTCTATATTGAAGGTGAATTAATCGATGAGTTTTTTGTAAACGGCTCTTATCATACCGCTATCAGGATGTGTACTTTCCAGCACCACTATTTCGCCAATAAAACCCGTGAAACCCAAACCAGCACATCGACTCATTAAACGCCAACCATTAAATTAAATAAACCCAGTGGAGTAGTAAGGAGTAGTCATGTCCCACGATCGTCTTTATACCGAGAAAGAACTCAGTTGGCTCTCTTTCAACGAACGTGTACTTCAGGAAGCGGCTGACAAAAGTAACCCGCTGATTGAAAGAATGAGGTTTTTAGGGATCTACTCCAATAACTTAGATGAGTTTTATAAAGTGCGCTTTGCCGATGTAAAGCGGCGTATTCTTATCAGTGAAGAACAAGGTTCAGCCACCGCTGCCCGCCAATTATTGAAAAAGATTCAAACTAAGGTTGCCAAAATCGATCAAGAATTCGATGCCCTCTATAACGATCTGCTGCTGGAAATGGCTCGTAACCAAATTTTCTTGATCAATGAACGGCAAATATCTCCGAATCAACAAATCTGGTTACGGCAATATTTTCGTCAGCATTTGCGGCCACATATCACGCCAATCGTCATCAACCCAGAAACTAATTTAGTTGAGTTTCTCAAAGATGATTACACTTATCTGGCCGTTGAAATTATCCATGGGCAAGCAATACAATATGCTTTGTTGGAAATTCCATCAGATAAAGTCCCGCGTTTCGTCAACCTACCGCCAGAGATGCCAAGAAAACGCAAGTCAATGATATTACTTGATAATATTCTGCGTTACACGCTGGATGAAATTTTCAAAGGATTTTTCGATTACGACACTTTGAACGTCTATTCGATGAAAATGACCCGTGATTCCGAATATGATTTGGCAACAGAGATGGAATCCAGCCTGCTGGAATTGATGTCTTCCACGCTGAAACAGAGACTAACGGCTGAGCCTGTACGGTTTGCCTATCAGCGTGATATGCCTGATGAAATGGTGGAACTACTGCGTAACAAGCTAGGGCTATCCAATGATGACTCGGTGATTGCAGGTGGCCGTTATCATAACTTTAAAGATTTCATCAAATTTCCCAATGAAGGAAATCGAAATCTCCAGAATAAACCCATGCCACGCCTGCGCCATACTTGGTTCGACCATTTCCGCAACGGCTTCGACGCTATCCGTGAAAGGGATGTTCTGCTTTATTATCCTTATCACACATTCGAACATGTGCTGGAATTACTGCGTCAGGCTTCTTTCGATCCCAGTGTTCTTTCGATTAAGATTAATATCTACCGTGTCGCAAAAGATTCACGCATTATTGACTCCATGATCCATGCCGCATACAACGGCAAAAAAGTGACCGTCGTGGTGGAGTTACAGGCACGCTTTGACGAAGAAGCCAATATTCATTGGGCAAAACGCCTCACTGAGGCTGGTGTACATGTTATCTTCTCCGCGCCTGGTTTGAAAATTCACGCAAAACTATTCATCATTTCGCGTCTGGAAGGGGAAGAAATTATCCGTTATGCCCATATTGGGACAGGAAATTTCAACGAAAAAACGGCGCGGCTCTATACCGACTATTCTTTGCTGACTGCCAAACCTGAAGTTACCAATGAAGTTCGTCGGGTATTTAACTTCATTGAAAACCCTTATCGGCCTGTCACATTTGAGAATTTAATGGTATCGCCCCAAAACTCGCGGGCAATGCTCAATCGACTGATTACTCAGGAAATCGAAAATGCACAAGCCGGTGAACTGGCAGGCATCACCCTGAAAATTAATAATCTTGTAGACAGGGAATTGGTAAATCGCCTGTATGATGCCTCTGAAGCGGGTGTCAAAATCCGCATTCTGGTACGAGGCATGTGCTCTTTGGTTCCTAACCAACCCGGTTTTAGTGAAAACATTCAAGTTACCAGTATTGTGGATCGTTTTCTGGAACACGATCGCGTTTATGTTTTCACCAACAAAGGCAATGAAAAAATTTTCCTTTCTTCGGCCGATTGGATGACCCGTAACATTGACTATCGCATTGAGGTCGCCGTTTGTCTGCTCGACCCCAGGTTAAAACAACAAGTTATGGATATCCTTGAACTGCAATTCAGTGATACCGTCAAAGCACGATATATTGATAAGGAGTTGGGCAATCGCTATGTTCCGCGAGGAAATAAGCGTAAAATCCGCGCGCAGCTTGCTGTTTATGATTATCTGAAAAACCTTGAACAACCAGAACCAAGAGCCTGATCTATGCCGTTGAAACACGATACTCCAATGCCCAAACCACAAGAAATTGCCACTATTGATTTGGGTTCTAATAGCTTTCATATGGTCATTGCCCGTATCGTCAATGGCGCACTACAAGTTATTGGGCGTTTAAAGAAACGGGTTTATCTTGCCGATGGTTTAAACAGTAAAAATGAGTTAAGCGAAGAAGCCATAAACCGTGGCCTGAAATGCCTTGCCCTGTTTGCTGAACGGTTGCAAGGTTTTTCCGCAAGTAATGTCTGTTTGGTGGGAACGCATAGTTTACGTGAAGCGACCAACGTACAAGAATTTCTACAGCAGGCAAAGGAAGTTATTCCCTATCCCATTGAAATTATCTCTGGCCATGAAGAAGCCCGCCTGATTTTCATGGGCGTTGAGCACACACAACCAGAAAAAGGCCGCAAATTGGTGATTGATATTGGCGGTGGCTCGACGGAATTGGTCATTGGTGAAGATTTTGAACCACTATTGATTGAAAGCCGCCGTATGGGATGTGTCAGTTTTTCCCGCCAATTCTTTCCAGACGGTATCATTAATGAGCATAATTTTCGCAAGGCACGACTCCAGGCGGCACAAAAATTGGAAAATCTTGTCTGGCAATTTCGAGCTAAAGGCTGGGATTTTGCTTTAGGCGCGTCGGGAACGATCAAAGCCATACACGAGCTTTTGGTCGAACTGGGTGAGAAAGATGGCCTGATTACGCCAGAGCGCTTAAATAGGCTGGTGAAACGTGTCCTGAAATATAAAAATTTCAATGCGCTGGCATTGCCGGGAATATCTAATGATCGCAAACAAACTTTTGTTCCTGGTTTATCAATCTTGTGCGGTATTTTTGATGCTTTGCATATTCAGGAACTGCGCTTGTCTCATGGCGCATTGCGGGAAGGTGTACTGTATGAAATGGAAGATCGTTTCCGCCATCAGGATATTCGCCAACGAACGGCCAAGAGCCTTGCTGAACACTATAATATCGATCGAGAACAGGCAACCCGCGTCTGGAATACCGCCAAAAACCTGTATGACCAATGGGCAGAACAAAATCCCAAGCACATACATCCACAACTGGAATCTATTCTATTGTGGGCAGCCATGCTGCATGAAGTCGGTTTAAGCATCAATCTGAGTGGATTGCAACGGCATTCAGCTTACATCCTGCAACATACCGATCTACCGGGATTTACCCAGGAACAACAATCGTTGCTGGCAACACTGGTACGTTACCATCGCAAAGCGGTTAAAGTACATGAGCATCCCCGCTTTTATCTGTTTAAGAAAAAACAGTATCTTCCCATGCTTAAGATATTGCGATTAGCTACCCTGTTAAATAACCAACGTCAGGCGACCACAACACCGGATATACTGAGGCTAGAAACGGATCATAGTCATTGGACGCTCCGCTTACCCAAAAACTATTTAAAACAAAATGCGCTGGTGTTGCTCGATCTGGAGCAAGAACAAAGTTACTGGGATGATGTGGCTGGCTGGCATTTACACATTGCAGAGGAATCGACTTAACGATATCGCGTTATGAAAAAGAAAAAGAAAACTGTTCAAATTATAAAATTGGTACTGTTTATCAGCTTCTTCATTTTCTTTGGACGCTTTATTTATTCATTTATGGCAGCATTGGAGCATCACCAGCAAGCCCAGCAGCAATCGGTGACGCCCCTAAATGGTTCGAAAACAGAATATAATATCCAATAGCTGTCAAATTTATGACGATCTTATTACAATCGTCGCTTTTTCGCCCTATTTTCTGCCTTAAGGGTTTACTATGCCACAATCAACCTTTACACCTGATAATCCAACTATTGTCAGCCAGTATTCCCAAAGACTGGCACATATTCGTCAACGTCTGCTTTCTCTATTTATCCACGATAGGCTGTTTGTCGATACATTATTAGGTCAGGCTGATGAACATTCAGCAATCAGTGATGAACAATTATTGGAGAAAATAGAGGAAGTCAGTACACTGCTGTCCAGCCTGCATATTGCCGATATCGCCGATATTCTGGAAGCCTTACCTTATGATGAACGTCTTGCTTTATGGCGTTTGATCGACAATAACCAGCGCGGTGAGGTTCTGGTAGAGGCCTCGATTCCTGTTTGGGATAATTTGATCAAGGATATGACTGATGTCGAGCTGTTACGCGCCATCGGTAAACTGCATGTAGATGAACAAGCCTATATTGCAGAACATCTTCCCCGTGATACCACTCGACGCTTGCTGACCTATTTAGAGCCAGGTCAACGCAACCGTATTCGAGAAGTATTGCAGTACCATAAAGACAGTATCGGCCAAATGATGGATTTCGAGTTTGTGACAGTGCGAAGCAACGTTACACTCGGCACCGTTCAGCGTTTTTTACGTTCCCGAGATGCCATTCCTGAAACAACAGATAAGATCTTTGTTATTGATCGCAAAAATCGTCTGCAAGGAGAGTTGCCACTCACCACGTTGCTGACCAACGTACCGGATAAATTAGTTTCCGAAGTCATGAATACGGATACCGTGACTTTCTTACCGGAGCAAAAAGGTGAAGATGCCGCCAGTGCATTTGAACGTTATGACCTGATTTCTGCCGCCGTGGTAGACAACAACGGGCGCCTAATGGGACGCCTGACTGTTGAAGATATAGTTGATACCTTAAGTGAAGAAACTGACACCAATATTCGCCGCATGGGGGGTTTAAGCCGCGAAGAAGATGTTTTTTCTCCGGTTGGTCAGGCAGTCAAAACCCGCTGGGCATGGCTTGCCATCAATTTGTGCACCGCGTTCGTGGCATCACGAGTTATCGGACTCTTTGAGCATACTATTTCCCAACTCGTTGCTCTTGCAACCTTAATGCCCATCGTAGCAGGCATTGGTGGCAATACGGGTAACCAGACCATTACCATGATCGTCCGCGCACTCGCACTGCATCAAATCCAGACGGGAAGTTTTTCTTACCTGCTATTAAGGGAACTTGGTGTTGCCTTTATCAATGGCATTATTTGGGGAGGACTTATGGGTGTCATCACTTATCTGCTCTACGGTGACCTTGCTATGGGGGGAGTCATGACAATGGCAATGATATTAAACCTACTGATGGCCGCGCTGATGGGCGTTTTGATCCCATTTATTATGATGAAATTGGGAAGAGATCCCGCTATTGGTTCCAGTGTAATGATTACTGCCATTACCGATACAGGGGGTTTCTTTATCTTTTTGGGATTGGCAACGCTATTTTTGGTTTAACTTATTTTAATTAAAGGCGTTCCCGCTATATGGTGGCGATAAATCATGTCTTTATCATCGTCATCATTAATAATAGTGATGATTTATCTTGCGGCTTTACAAGTCTTCATAACATAATTCCCTGTACTCTATTGGATACCTCATCACAAATATTATGGATAATTACTACCAGAAACACTATCTTTTTGACATAACCGCCATATTTTCTTCATTATTGACGAAATCTTGCTGGTTACACTAATAATATATTCTTGCATCTAATTTAGCATAAGATGCTGCATGATTGATTACCGCCACAACACTAAGAGAATGTCGAGCAAATGAATAATAAAAGCCGTTCCTACTTTTTCCGACTTGCTGCTGTGCTAGCCGTGATCGTCGGTGCAACTTTCTTTGCATGGAAATATTTCAATGCCCCTTCAGCAGATAACTCTCAGAATTCAAAATCAAAACAGAGTTTGCCTAACCCCGCTCAACCACCGGTGCAAGTAGCGACGGCTGAAATCAAATCAGTCCCTCATTACTTAGTAGGATTAGGAACGGTTCTGGCGGCAAATACCGTTACTGTCACCAGCCAAGTGGAAGGTCAGTTAGTCGCCCTGCATTTTAATGAAGGTCAATTCGTCAAAAAAGGGGATTTGCTGGCAGAAATCGATCCCCGTTCTTTTCAGGTCAAACTGGCAAGGGCACAGGGGCAATATGCCAAAGATCAGGCCACATTAGCTAACACTAAACAAGATTTGCTCCGTTTTCAGCAATTGGCGAAAAGTAAACTTATCTCTCAGCAAGATCTGGATAAACAAATCTCTTTGGTTCGCCAGAGTGAAGCCAGCTTACAGTCCGACCGGGCAGATATCGACGAAGCCAAACTGCAATTGGCATATAGCCGTATCATAGCCCCGATTTCCGGTCGCGTCGGATTAAAACGCATCGATATCGGCAATCATGTCTCTGCCGGAGGAGCAACGCCAATCGTCGTTATTACGCAAGTCGATCCCATTGATGTGCTGTTTTCTCTGCCTGAAAACGATATCAGTGCTGTATTAAAGGCGCAAAAAGATCACAAAAATGTAGCTGTCATTGCGTGGGATCGCAACAATCAGCAGCCATTGGCGCAAGGAAAACTAATCAGTATCGATAATCAGATTGATGTTACTACTGGCACGATCAAGATGAAGGCTCAATTCAATAATCAAGATAATGTGCTGTTCCCTAATCAATTCGTTAATATTCAGATGAAAGTCAATACCCTGAGCGATGTCGTCGTGATCCCTGTGGCTGGATTACAAATGGGAAATAGCGGAAATTTCGTCTGGAAAGTGGATAAAGAGAATAAAGTTAGCAAACATCAAGTCATTGCAGGTTTGCAAGATAATCAATTGGTGGTCATCAATAGTGGGCTGTCAGCAGGCGAGCAAGTCGTTACTGATGGTATTGACAACCTGACCGAAGGCGCTAAGGTCGAGATTGTCAAACCTTTGACCATTGAAGCACTCAATGCGGATCAAAAGAAGAAAAATTCAGAAAAATCAAACAATAAGGTGGAGAATCCCTGATGCAATCTGATTCTCCAATGACAGGCGGAGGGCCATCCCGCCTGTTTATCTTGCGCCCTGTTGCCACAACCCTGTTTATGATTGCGATCTTGCTGGCCGGGCTAATGGGTTACCGGATGCTGCCAGTTTCTGCATTGCCACAGGTAGATTATCCCACTATTCAGGTGGTAACACTGTATCCTGGTGCCAATCCAGATGTGATGACATCCGCCGTAACTGCCCCGCTGGAACGCCAGTTTGGTCAAATGTCCGGCTTAAAGCAAATGTCATCCAGAAGTTCTGGTGGTGCTTCTGTTATCACATTGGTATTCCAGTTATCACTGCCCCTGGATGTGGCAGAGCAAGACGTACAGGCGGCGATCAATTCGGCCAGTAACCTGTTGCCCGATGATCTGCCTTATCCCCCCATTTACAGCAAAGTTAATCCGGCTGATCCACCGATATTGACGCTGGCCGTAACCTCTGATGCCCTGCCGATGAGTCAGGTGCAAGATATGGTAGAAACCCGTATATCCCAGCGTATTTCCCAAGTCAGTGGTGTCGGTCTGGTGACCTTGGCGGGAGGGCAACGCCCCGCTGTGCGCGTGAAATTGAATGCACAGGCTTTGGCTGCACAAGGATTAGACAGCGACGTGATCCGTTCTGCCATCATGAAAGCCAATGTGAATTCGGCAAAAGGCAGTTTTGATGGGCCTACTCGCTCCATCACCATATCCTCCAACGATCAGATGAAATCTATCGATGATTATCGCAATTTAATCGTGGCCTATAAAAATGGCTCCCCGATCCGTTTGCGTGATGTTGCCAGCATTGAACAGGGAGTGGAAAATAGCAAATTGGGCGCATGGGCAAATGAGAAACCCGCTATCGTCATCAATGTTCAGCGCCAGCCTGGCGCTAATGTTATTGAGACGACGGATAATATTCGCGTCATGTTACCAGAATTGATCAACAGCCTGCCCAAATCTGTCAATGTGAAAATGCTGACAGACCGTACAGTCTCGATCCGTCATTCGGTCAAAGATGTTCAATTTGAACTGTTGCTGGCTATTGCGCTAGTCGTCATGGTGATCTATCTGTTTTTGCGCAATGCCATTGCAACCCTGATACCAAGTATTGCCGTACCGCTGTCGCTGGTAGGTACATTTGCCGTGATGTATTTTTGCGGCTTCTCCGTCAATAATCTCACGTTAATGGCATTAACCATCGCAACCGGCTTTGTGGTGGATGATGCGATTGTGGTGATAGAAAATATTTCCCGTTACATTGAACGGGGAGAAAAACCGCTGGCTGCGGCACTAAAAGGCGCGGGAGAAATCGGTTTTACGATTATCTCCCTGACTTTCTCGCTAATCGCCGTCTTGATCCCTCTGCTGTTTATGGGGGATATCGTCGGTCGGCTGTTCCAGGAATTCGCCATTACCCTCGCTGTCGCCATTTTAATTTCCGCCGTTGTCTCATTGACGCTAACACCGATGATGTGTGCAAGGATGCTGAAACCCGAAGCGAATATAAAACACAATCGCTTTGAACAGGTGTGCGAGCGCTTCTTTGAACGCATGATTGCCGTGTATGCAGTCTTCCTGAAACGGGTGCTGAATCACCCCTGGATGACACTGGGTGTCGCATTCGCTACATTGGCTCTGACCGCCCTGCTCTACATTATGATCCCCAAGGGATTCTTTCCCTTGCAAGACAACGGCCTGATTCAGGGCACACTGGAAGCACCACAATCCATTTCATTCAATGCAATGGCAGATAAGCAGCGGCAAGTTACCGCTCTGTTATTAAAAGATCCTGCCGTGGACAATGTCACGACCTTTATTGGTGTCGATGGTAGCAATCCCACATTGAATAATGCCCGTCTTCAAATCACGTTGAAACCACTCAGCCAGCGTGACGACCGTATTGACGAGGTGATCCCACGGCTGCAAGCGCGAATGGCTAAAGTCCCCGACGTCAAATTGTACCTGCAACCAACCCAGGATTTGACTATTGATACCCAAATATCCCGCACGCAATACCAATTTACGTTGCAGGCGACTTCACTTGATGAACTCGCTATTTGGGTTCCCAAATTGCAACACGCGCTGAAACAACGGCCAGAATTGATGGATATCGGTAACAATTGGCAAAATCAGGGACTAGTGGCTTACCTTGATGTAAATAGGGATATGGCCAGCCGCTTTGGGATCTCTATGGCTGCTGTAGATAATGCTTTGTATAACGCATTCGGCCAACGCCTGATTTCGACTATTTATACTCAATCAAATCAATATCGCGTTATCCTTGAGCAAGATACGAAACATTCACCAGGGCTGGAAGCAATAAACAATCTTTATCTGACCGGTAATGATGGAAAAATGGTGCCTCTTAATACCATTGCCACAGTCGAACAACGGTTAGGGAACTTGTCTATCGACCATTTACAACAATTTCCTGCTGTCACTTTTTCATTCAACGTAGCAAAAGATTCGTCCCTTGAACAAGCTGTTAATGCCATCAAGGACGCAGAACAAGCGATCCAAATACCAAAAGATATCGTTACGCAATTTCAGGGAGCAACGCTGGCGTTCCAGGATGCGCTCAGTAATACCCTCTGGCTGATTCTGGCTGCTGTCGTTGCCATGTATATCGTGCTCGGTATTTTGTACGAAAGCTTTATTCACCCTGTCACCATTTTGTCAACCTTGCCTACTGCGGGGGTTGGCGCATTGTTGGCGTTGATGGCGGGAGGGTACGAGCTGGATATTATTGCCATCATTGGGATCATTCTCTTAATTGGTATTGTGAAGAAAAACGCCATCATGATGATCGATTTTGCTCTGGCCGCAGAGCGGGAAAAAGGCATGACCCCTTATGAAGCTATTTACCAAGCCTGTCTGTTACGTTTCAGGCCGATATTAATGACAACCATGGCAGCATTGCTGGGCGCATTGCCGCTAATGTTGAGCACCGGCATGGGTGCAGAGCTGCGCCGTCCTTTAGGTGTCAGTATGGTGGGAGGCCTGATTATGAGCCAAATCCTGACCTTGTTCACAACTCCCGTGATTTATCTGCTATTTGATCAGTTAGCACACTGTTGTCGAAATAATAAACATCTCCGTCGAAATAATAAAAAAGGTAATCAAATAAAGCGGGATAAATCCTCAGATAATCATCAGGATCCGCTGTGAAATTCTTCGCCCTATTTATCCAGCGGCCAGTTGCCACAACATTGCTGAGTCTAGCCATCACTCTATGTGGCGCACTCAGTTTTATCCTGCTGCCTGTGTCGCCACTGCCACAAGTTGATTTTCCCGTGATAACGGTTCACGCTTCTATGCCTGGCGCGTCACCGGAAACGATGGCGTCTTCGGTAACGACACCGCTGGAACGCGCATTGGGCAGAATCGCTGGGGTAAAAGAGATGTCTTCTGCCAGCTCATTGGGAAGCTCTTATATTTATCTGGAATTTGATCTCAATCGGGATATCAATGGCGCAGCACGAGATGTCCAAGCCGCCATCAATGCCGCTCAAAGTTTGTTGCCTTCCGGTATGCCAAGAAAGCCAGGGTACTACAAAGCTAATCTGTCAGGTGCCCCGATCATGATTTTGACCCTCTCCTCAGATAATTATAGTGAGGGACAACTATATGATCTTGCTTCCACCCGATTGGCTCAAAAGATTTCTCAGATAGAAGGTGTCAGTAAAGTCAGTGTCAGTGGCAGTTCGTTACCCGCTATACGTGTTGAATTAAACCCTAATGCACTCTTCAATCAAGGGATTTCTCTTAACGATGTCAGTAATGCCATCAATAGTGCCAATGTCCGGCATCCGACAGGCCATATTGATTCCGATAACCAGATTTGGCAGCTACACACCAACGATGAATTGAAAACCCCTGACAGTTACCGCTCAATTATCGTCCATTATAATAATGGCGCACCTGTCAGATTGCAGGATGTTGCCAATGTTAAAAGCTCTGTCGAGGATATTCGCGCCGCCGGTATGTCTGGAAATAAGTCTGCCATTGCTCTTATTATCCGTCGTGAAGCCGGTGCAAATATCATCTCGACCGTCCAACGTATTCGTGATCAGCTTCCTGTCCTGCAAGCCTCCTTGCCTGCCAATATTCAGCTAAACATTGCCCAGGATCGTTCGCCAACTATTCATGCTTCCCTGCAAGAAGTAAAACGGGCATTAGCCATTGCCGTCGCTTTGGTGATTCTGGTTGTATTCCTGTTTTTACGTTCTGGCCGAGCTACGCTGATCCCAGCAATTGCCGTTCCGGTATCACTGATTGGTACTTTTACCGCCATGTATTTGTGTGGTTTCAGTTTAAACAATCTTTCGTTGATGGCATTAACTATTGCCACCGGATTTGTTGTCGATGATGCCATTGTGGTGCTGGAGAATATTTCTCGCCATTTAAATGCGGGGTTAAAACCCATGCAAGCGGCTCTCAAGGGAACCAGAGAAGTGGGATTTACTGTGTTGGCTATGAGTTTATCACTTGTGGCGGTCTTCATTCCCCTTGTCTTAATCGATGAATTGCTTGGTCGGTTATTCCGGGATTTTGCTGTTACCTTGGCAACCGCCATTGGGATTTCTCTGTTAGTCTCGCTGACTTTAACCCCGATGATGTGCGCGCATTTGCTCAAATCCACGCCTAAAGATGCCCAGAAACAGACGCGGGGATTCGGTAAGGTATTGTTGAGAATCCAACAAGGCTATGCCCGTTCATTGAAATGGATACTCAACCATACTCGCTGGGTATTGTTGACATTGGTTGGCATTATCGTCCTGAATATCTGGCTCTATATCAGCATTCCGAAAACGTTTTTTCCACAACAAGATACTGGGAAAATGTTAGGGTTTGTGGTCGCTGATCAAAGCATTTCATTTCAGGCTATGCGTGAAAAAATGAAACGCTTTATGCTGGTCGTCGATGGTGATCCAACCGTGGATAATGTCGTCGGTTTTACCGGTGGTGATAGCATTAACACAGGCTTTATGTTTGTTTCGCTAAAACCGTTGAAAGAACGTAGCGAAAGTATCCAGCAAGTTATCACCCGCTTAAGAAGTAAACTAACTCATGAAGCGGGAGCACGCCTATATTTAGTTCCTGTGCAGGATCTGAGAAGTGGAGGAGGAAAGGGAGGCAAATCAACATATCAGTTTAATTTGTTGTCGGATGACTTTGATGCTCTACGTAAATGGAGTCCTGTCGTCAAGAAAGCATTGGAAAAATTGCCTCAATTGGTAGATGTAAACGCCGATAGTGATGAAGAAGCTAAAGGCGCTGAAATAGCAATTACCTATGATCGTGATGTGATGGCTCGTTTAGGTATCAATGTTGCCGAGGCAAATAATTTACTCAACAACGCTTTTGGGCAGAGACCAGTTTCCACGATTTATGCCCCGTTGAATCAATATAAAGTGGTCATGGAAGTTGCACCACAATATAACCAAGATCCCAGTGCGTTAGAGAAAATGTTTGTCATTAATAGTCAAGGAGAACGTATTCCTCTCTCCTACTTTGCCCAATGGCGTCCTGCCAATGCCCCCTTGGACGTTTATCACCAGGAACTTTCCGTTTCTTCTACCATTGCCTTTGATGTGGCGCCAGGCTATACGCTGTCTGATGCAATCAGTGCAATAGAAAGAACAATTACTGAACTGGGCGTGCCTTCAACAGTACGCAGCTCTTTTGCCGGCACAGCACAGGATTTTCAAAAGAGTGAAAACTCCCAATTAATGGTGCTCCTGGCTGCTATAGTCACTGTTTATCTGGTACTCGGTGTCCTCTATGAGAGTTATATTCACCCTCTGACAATCCTTTCTACTCTACCTTCTGCGGGTATAGGTGCTTTGCTGGCTCTGGAACTGTTCAATACGCCTTTCAGCCTAATCGCCATGATTGGGATTATGCTGCTGGTTGGTATTGTCAAGAAAAATGCCATTATCATGGTGGATTTTGCCCTTGAAGCTCAACGAAACGGTAAACTCAGTGCTCAGGAAGCGATTTTTCAGGCTAGTTTATTACGATTCCGCCCGATCATGATGACGACGCTTTCCGCCCTGTTTGGTGCTTTACCTTTAGTACTGAGTAATGGGGATGGTGCAGAATTACGTTTCCCACTGGGGATCACGATTGTTGGTGGCCTGGTGGTAAGCCAGCTTCTCACTTTGTATACCACGCCGGTTGTGTATCTGTTTTTTGACCGATTGCGTGAAAAATGGCGCCGGCGCAAAACAACACCATCTCAGATAGTTGACCCAACTAGCTGAACCAAAATGAAATTCAGGATAAAAATGGGTATCTACATCAAACAAAATAGCCAAAACCGGTTAAGCAACTAGTGGAAGGACAAATACAAATAATGAGATGCGCTGGAAAGAAAAAACCTAAAGAGGATAAATTTTTCTCCTCAAATCCCTTGACTGGACAAAATTCAGGCTAAACTTAAGCTGATAATTACCCAATCAGGAGAATTTCTTATGGCTGCTGGGCATTATGATCTTAAGAAAACAAAAAACGGGCAATTTTATTTCAATCTGGTAGCGGCAAACGGTGACATCATTTTGAGCAGTGAAATGTATACCACCAAGGCCGCTGCCAATAAAGGCATTCACTCTGTGCAAGTTAATTCTCCCGATAAAACTCGCCATGAAGTGAGAAAAAACAAATCAGGCAAACCTTATTTTGTCTTGAAAGCCCGAAACCACCAAATTATTGCTATCAGTGAAACTCATGCCAATGAAGCAAGCATGAAGAAATCTATACAATCGGTCATAAAAATCGGGCCAACAGAAAGTATTCGTGACCTGACCAAGCAAAATTAGCAGGTACAATTAATGACTCGCGCCGTATCCGCGGCGCGTTTTCCCACATATCGATCAAATATGGCGCCCATCATTACCATAATGTATTTGTGCTAATGATAAAATAGGCGTTAAAATCCCCTCCTTTAAACCTTACCCTTAGTAATGATAATGAAGACCGGGTAAGGGCTGACTTGAACTCAGACCGAGAACGTTAAAAAATATGTTTACTCCAGAATTACTTTCTCCTGCCGGCTCTTTGAAAAATATGCGTTACGCATTTGCTTATGGCGCAGATGCCATTTATGCCGGACAGCCTCGCTATAGCTTACGTGTCCGTAATAATGAATTTAACCATGAGACATTGGCACAGGGCATTAAGGAGGCACACGAATTAGGTAAGCGTTTTTATGTCGTTGTCAATATCGCACCCCATAATGCAAAGCTGAAAACGTTTATTCGTGACTTAAAACCCGTCATAGAAATGGGACCAGATGCTTTGATTATGTCTGATCCGGGCTTAATTATGATGGTGCGCGAAACATTTCCTGAAATAGATATTCACCTTTCGGTTCAAGCCAATGCCGTTAATTGGGCTACGGTCAAATTCTGGAAACAGATGGGATTGACGCGGGTCATTCTTTCCCGTGAGCTCTCGCTGGAAGAAATTGCCGAAATCCGTCAGCAAGTGCCTGATATGGAGCTTGAGGTTTTTGTGCATGGCGCACTTTGTATGGCTTATTCTGGCCGTTGCCTGCTATCGGGCTATATCAACAAGCGCGATCCTAATCAGGGCACTTGCACCAATGCCTGCCGCTGGGAATACAATGTGCAGGAAGGTAAGGAAGATAGTGTTGGCAATATTGTCCATATGCACAACCCTATTCCTGTTAAAAACATTGAACCGACACTGGGACAGGGTGCACCAACAGATAAAGTATTCATGGTCGAAGAAGCCAAACGCCCTGGCGAATATATGTCAGCATTTGAAGATGAGCATGGTACTTATATCATGAATTCCAAAGATTTACGTGCTATTGAACATGTGGAAAGATTAACCAAGATGGCGGTTCACTCACTGAAAATCGAAGGCCGGACTAAATCTTTCTATTATTGTGCTCGTACCGCTCAGGTATATCGCCGTGCCATAGATGATGCTGTTGCTGGAAAACCCTTCGATCCAACATTGATGACCACATTAGAAGGTTTGGCACACCGTGGCTACACAGAAGGTTTTCTGCGCCGTCATACCCATGATGCCTACCAAAATTACGAATACGGCTATTCCGTATCAGACACTCAGCAATTCGTTGGTGAGTTTACTGGCAATCGAGTCAATAGTTTGGCAGAAGTTGCCGTAAAAAATAAATTTCTTGTCGGTGATCATCTGGAACTCATGACGCCATCGGGCAATATTAACTTCACGTTAGAAGCCATGACAAATAAAAAAGGCCAGGCCGTAGAAATTGCACCAGGTGATGGGCATCTCGTTTATCTTCCTATTCCTGAAGAGATTAATCTGGATTATGCTTTACTTGTGAGAAACTTAAAAGATGGTAATTCCAGAGCACCTCATCCACAGGAATGACAAGTAAAATAATTCAAAATAGGATTTTAAAGAAATTGATCTATTTTTTTAGAAATAGATCACATCAATGCTAATTTATTTCTCGTATTATCAGCGCTGAAAAATAAAAAAACTAAAAAAGTTTTATTGTAAGACTAGGAACCACCTCCTTGGCTAGCTCAATCTCCCTTGGGCTGGCCTTTTCTTTTACATAAAATCAATAAATTCAAATAACTAATAAAAAACACCTGTCTTCAAAAACCATTAAATTAATTAATGTTGTCAAATTCAAGCTGGACATTTATTCATCTTCCATTGGTGACAGTGTTTATAATAATCAGAAAAACTATCTTTTGATAAATAGGGTTAAGATTTATTCAGTTTAATGAAGGAAATTTTGAGAAAAAATAAACCAAATTACCTAATTGCTAAATAACTCCAATATTTATCACCACATCAGATAAATATTATTTCACTTTATTGTCATACAAAATGGTCAAATTTTGGCAACATTTGTATTAACTGAAGCGATCCACTGCTGCTTCCCTCTCTACTTGTCTTGTGATCAACTCAAATATAAACAACAATCAATAGCGCCTTTTGCAAACTGGAGTTAATCATGACTGATATCGTTAAGTTGTTAGGAAAAGACGCAGAGAGTTTATTGGAACATCAATGCAATACCATTCCACGTGAAAATCTCTATCTCCCAGGAACCGATTTTGTTGATAGAGTCATGCTCGAAAATAACCGCCCCAATACTGTTCTTCGTTCCATGCAAACCTTATTGAATCATGGACGTCTGGCAGGGACTGGTTATCTCTCAATTTTGCCCGTAGATCAGGGAGTTGAACATTCTGCCAGCGCTTCTTTCGCTACCAATCCCCTCTATTTTGATCCCAAAAATATTGTTGAGCTGGCGATTGAGGCAGGCTGTAACTGTGTTGCTTCAACTTACGGTGTTCTGGCGTCAGTTTCTCGCCGTTATGCCCATAAGATCCCATTTCTGGTTAAACTTAATCACAACGAGACTTTGACCTATCCCGCCCAATATGATCAAACTTTGTATGCCAGTGTCGAACAGGCATTTAACATGGGTGCCGTTGCGGTAGGTGCAACAATCTATTATGGCTCTCCCGAATCACGCCGCCAAATAGAAGAAATTTCAGCCGCCTTTGAACGCGCTCACGAACTCGGCATGGTCACTGTGTTATGGGCTTATCTGCGCAACTCCGCTTTCAAGAAAGATGGGGTTGATTACCACACCAGCGCTGATTTAACCGGCCAGGCGAATCACCTGGCAGCAACAATTGGTGCCGATATCGTTAAACAAAAAATGGCTGAAACTAATGGTGGTTATACTGCTATTGGGTTCGGGCATACAGATAAACGCGTCTATAGCAATTTGACCACTGAACATCCGATTGATCTTGTTCGTTATCAAATTGCTAACTGTTATATGGGGCGCGCTGGCTTAATCAATTCAGGTGGCGCTTCTGGAAACAATGACTTAAGTGATTCTGTCCGCACTGCCGTTATCAATAAACGTGCCGGAGGAATGGGATTAATCCTTGGTCGTAAGGCGTTTAAGAAATCGATGAAAGAAGGTGTTGAGTTAATCCACGCCGTACAGGATGTTTATCTCGATAAAAAAATTACTGTCGCCTAATCAAGTTATTAGGTTCACTACTTTTAAGATGGGGATCTCTGCATCCCCATTATTCAAGAATTCACCACCATTGATGAAAATGGTGGACTGGCCCAATGCCATGACCAACTTGCAAACTATCTGCCTGTATCAGCGCATTTTGTAAATATGTTTTGGCAACCGGCAGCGTACTTTGCCAATCAGAATAACGCGGACGCAATGCAGCGAGTGCTGCCGACAAAGTACAACCAGTCCCATGAGTATGCTGTGTGTTTACTCTGGGAGCGGTAAAACGCCATTCTTCTTCCGGAGTAAAAAGCCAATCTGGGCTTTCCTCATTATTCAAATGCCCGCCCTTCAATAAAACGGCCTGACATCCCATTGAACATAATGCTCTCCCCTGTCGTAACATTTCATCTTCGCTATCAGCAAGATCACATTTCAATATGGCTGCCGCTTCCGGTAAATTGGGGGTGATCAAAGAAACGATAGGCAGCAATTGTTCTACCATTGCAGTAATGGCCTCTGGTGATAATAAGGGATCACCGCTTTTCGCTACCATGACTGTATCCAATACAATGTAGGGAATAGGATAACGATGCAACGACTCTGCTATTACAGCGATATTAGCCGCATTCGACAACATACCAATTTTGGCGCTGTCTATCCTGACATCTGAAAGTACTGATTCTAACTGAGCAGCAACAAAAAGGGGATCAAGTTCATAAACTGACTGTACGCCCCGTGTATTTTGTGCAACCAAAGCAGTAACAACTGTCGTACCGTAAGCGCCAAGCGCGGAAAAGGTTTTTAAATCGGCCTGAATGCCGGCACCACCACTAGGATCGGTTCCTGCGATAGTTAGTGAGTTAATTCTCATTATGGTGATTCCTACCACCAGCTAAAGAAAGGTGGTATCGGAATAAGAGATACCATGACTTCCCTACGCTGGCATTATCCAGATCAGGTAATACGGGTACTTCTCAGTTCAATAAAGAACGCCCCGAGTCAAAATAAAAATCACTCCATTAGTACTCTAATAGAGTGATATTTGCAATAGTTTATCGTCAGATATTAAAACATAAACTAACGATAAATATATTTAGCCAGTAATCAGATGCCAGCCAAATTAAATTTGTTACTATAAAGTTGTAACGTTTGCCGCAGCAGGACCTTTAGGACCATCCTGAATTTCAAACTCAACTCGTTGACCTTCAGATAATGTTTTAAATCCATCTTTTGTAATTGCAGAAAAATGTACAAATACATCTTTACTGCCATCAGCTGGAGTAATAAAACCAAAACCTTTAGACTCGTTGAACCACTTCACAGTACCAGTGATTTTTGCCATTTCAAAAATTTCCTTTGAATCACTTTATTAGCCTATTGGCATTAAAATAAACAAACCAGTATTAGTTTCTGTTATTTATTAACAGAACAGTACTTCGTTTACCCATATGTTTTATTACATACTCTTTATATAATCGCAAGCCATTTTTTTCAGGTGCTGGAGCCAACGCACATATTTAAAATTCTTAATCTCTATTCCTACTTGAAATTAACCAATAACTTTTAAATCACATAACCGCATGAATTAATGTAAAAATAAAAAATCATCGCAAAAAATTTTCTTAATAGAGGTAATATATAATACTATTTTTCATATCGATTATGGTGTAAATCAGAAAGTTATCGTTATGCAAAATTAATTTTAGACAATGATAAAAACCATGACTAATTTCTCTTATTATTTTTGAACAGACAATATAGTTACTTTACATATAATCAGATTAATTTTTGTTTATCATTTATTAAATATTATTCAATTATAATATTGGTGGGGATTTTCATTACCCATTCATATCCTCATACGATCAACCGATTTCATAAAGTGCATCTCACGGAAGGAGTAAGAGTTAAAAAAAATTAGATGCAGCCATTTTATTTATGGTAGAGGAAAATATCTTCGGCTCGCTTTGAGAAATTTATATTCACAATTACACATAATAACGAGAGTGTACTATTTAGCGGGTTTGTGTAGTTAACGCTGACAATAAACAATCAGCCGGGCATAATACCCGGCTGAAAAAACGTGGTATGGATTGACAACTAATCCACTTATCTTTTGACCTTCTTTGAGTGAGCAATCAAATAGCCAACCCATAAAACACCAATCCAAAACGGCATCAATATAACTGAAATACGAATTGGTGGCATCATTAAAATAACGACAAGAACGCATGCCAGGAATACCAAACACAGGTAGTTCCCAAATGGATACCACAGTGCCTGAAATTTTGTCCTGATACCGTCTTTATCTTTGGCTGAACGGAATTTCAAATGAGCGCAACAAATCATAATCCAGTTAATGACCAGGGTTGTTACCACTAATGCCATCAACAACTCAAATGCCTTACCCGGCATAACATAGTTAATCAATACACCAATTGATGTTGCCAGTGCTGATAAACCAATAGACAAGACAGGTACATTACGTTTATTAACTTTTGTGAATACACGAGGTGCATTACCTTGTTTAGCCAAGCCATACAACATCCGGCTATTACAATAAACACCACTGTTATAAACAGACAACGCCGCCGTTAGTACCACCACATTTAGCACATTTGCTACCCAAAAGTTATCCAAATCATGGAAGATCAAAACGAATGGGCTACCACCTTCTACCACCTTCGTCCACGGATACAGTGACAGCAAGATAGCCAATGAACCGATATAAAACAGCAAAATTCGATAAACAACCTGA
Organism: Xenorhabdus eapokensis; assembly: GCF_001908105.1. The sequence goes on along the minus strand of NZ_MKGQ01000001.1, from coordinate 186,781 downwards.
TTAGTGGCTTTGGGGATATTTTTTTCAGGATTTTCTGCTTCTGCTGCGGTAATGCCTACCATTTCCAGGCCACCAAATGAAAACATGATTACAGCCAACGCCATAATCAAGCCAGAAATTCCATTTGGCATAAAGCCGCCCTGCTGCCATAAGTTGGTGATACTTGCCTGTGGGCCACCATTACCGCTAATCAGCAAATAACTCCCAAAGATAATCATCCCGACGATAGCACTGACTTTAATAATAGAGAACCAAAATTCGGTTTCGCCATATAACCGAACATTAATTAGATTGACGAGATTAATCAGTATAAAGAATATTGCGGCAGAAACCCATGTTGGAACTTCCGGCCACCAATATTGGATATACATACCAACAGCCGTTAACTCTGCCATTCCAACCAAAATAAACATCGCCCAGTAATTCCAGCCTGATAGAAAACCGGCAAAATTTCCCCAATATTTATAAGCAAAATGGCTAAATGACCCTGCTACTGGCTCTTCAACAACCATTTCGCCCAGTTGGCGCATAATTAAAAATGCGATAAATCCGCCGACCGCATACCCAAGGAGCACTGAAGGCCCTGCCATTTTAATGGTTTGGGCAATACCTAAAAATAACCCCGTTCCTACTGCACCGCCGAGAGCAATAAGCTGAATATGCCTGTTTTTTAAACCACGCTTAAGCGTAGATTGTTGTTCTTGTTGTTCTGCCATCTAATCCTCTTTTTACGATGCTTAGAACCCGTCTCATTAGAAGTTGTTTTATTTGTTGTTTTGAACCTTTGTACCTGAATAGGGCCAGAAATTCTCCCACTCTTCTCAAATTGAGCAAAATCTGTCGAGTTTAAATTTTCTCAACATAATTCGTTCAACATATTGTAGTGATTGAGTTATGTACTGATTTAACGCAATATTGAGTTTGTTAATTCGTATCAAGTGGATATTAAAACATCATTTACAAATAATGAATACTACAGATGCATATTAACACACATACAGGCAGAATAATGTTTGATTGTCAAAAAGGTAAGTATCGGGTGATGGAACAAACACCTAATTCAAATACATCATTACCTTGATCACAATGTACATCCAACGCTAACAAATACAAAAACAAACATATCAATACCGAGCACAAAGTTAAAAGGATTTTTTTAGTATTCAATGAGATCACCTTAGGATTATTTCATTGTAGTCAACTTTATACTAAAATATTATAGTAAGTTATCATGTGACAAAGTGATGATAGAGTATTAAATTTTTTAATCTATTCACTGTTTTCTTTATTAATGATGGATTTTGTCATCTTGAAAAGAAGTTGTGTATACTTGCCCCAACCTTCAACCAATTTAAAATTGTAATGGCACAAGATAACCACTTAGCACTTGTATGCGCACTGAGCAAATGGATAGAAAACCATCTTGGCCGTGTCATTCATCTTGAAGAGCTTGCTGCTTATTCTGGCTATTCACTTTGGCATATGCAGAAAATATTCAAGGAAGTTACCGGCATATCTCTTGGAAAGTACATCCGTCAACGACGCTTGGCTGGCGCTGTTTATCTGTTAAAAAATAGTTCCTTGCCTATTTTTGATATCGCCCTGGATTTCGGTTTTGGCTCTCAATCCCATTTCACCTATATGTTCCGTAAAGAGTATGGCATTACACCTTATGATTTTCGCCAGAGTACAGATATTGAACTTGAAGTTAAGCTTCCACTACATCTAACTTACAACTGCGGATCATAAAATTTAGTATTGTTAGCGGCCATTACTCATGGCCGCCATGCTCTAACTTATTTTTATATCCACCAGCTATTTTCTCTTTCTGAAAAGCATCACTCTATTTCTATATATTGAGCATAAATCGTTATTGGTATTTTTCGACCAACGCCAGTGCTATCGCTTCCGTTTCTGCATCGGGCATGCCACTAATGTCTGACGGGCGAAAATGCATCTGAAATGCTTGAATAGTTTTATGTGTAGCACTATCCAAAACGCCCGTTTGAGGGATACTATAACCATAGAGGGCCAGTACTTTCTGAATTGATATCACTGATGCTGGCATATTCACTGCCCTGCCAGCGAGATATTTATTCACTGTTGCATGATCAGGCCAAGCACCAATCCCCTGTTCATAAAGTTCACGCCACGGGAAAACAGGCCCAGGATCTTCTTTTCTCAGGGGAGCAATATCACTATGACCCACAACATTCACAGCCTGGATTTTATACCTGTGAATAATATCCTTTGCCAATCTGCTGACTGCATCAATTTGTGATGGATGATATAAACACCATTCTTTTTTAATGAATTTTTGTTTAAATCCGCAATTAACAATTTCAACACCGATAGAATAGCGGTTTAGGCTTTGGTATCCATTCCACTCACTCTTTCCCGCATGCCATGCTCTTTCCTTTTCTGTAACCAACTGAAAAACAATCGGCTCTTTATCCTTATACCTCGGTTGCGAAGGAATAAGGTAATGAATACTAACACGCCCCCCCGTTAATTCCTGTAAAGATCTTTTATCGCCTAACGCAGTATAGTGAAGGACAAGAAATCTAATTGAGTCAATATCTTGGCTGGTCGAATAAGGATAGGAATAGTCAACAATATAACCATTTCTACCTTCTTGCTTAGGGGAATAAGAACAACCAATCAACAACGTGATAAATATGCCTATGATTAATTGTTTTATCATGATCGGTCAGCTATTTTGCAGAAAAAGATAACATTATAATGATTATATATTAGATGAAACCAAAAGAGATGTGATGTTCTTATACTTATCATCATGTTTTTAAGTATAAATAAAAGCCAGCTATTCGCGGAACGAACGAATAGCTGGCTAATAAAGTTACTTGATACGAGTCATCTTGTGTTACTGATATCCGATAGATAACCTATATAGACATTTCAGTATCAGCTATTACTCTTTTCATTGTTATGCGGTGCATCATTATCCCAAATACCTTTTTCAACTTGCTGTTGAATCTCTGGGTAGCTATTAATATTGAATGTCGGCAACTTGCCTGATTTTCTCTGCTGGTTATAATCTTTCGCCAGTTTCATCGCGATACCTGACAACATAATTATGGCAATCAAGTTAACAATAGCCATGCATGCCATTGATAGGTTAGCCATATTCCAAACCAGAGGTACGTCTGCCAATGTACCAAACATCACCATACCCAACGCACCCAATCGCAGAATAAATAGGCCAGCAGTGTGGTTACGTTCTAAGAATATCATGTTGCTTTCAGCATAAGCGTAATTGGCAATAATCGACGTAAAAGCAAAGAAAAAAATAGCAATCGCAACGAACATTGTCCCCCAATGCCCAACAGCGGATGACAACGCTCGCTGAGTCAATTCAATTCCACTGATCGCAGTGACATTTTCGTTAAGAACACCGGAAGAGAGGATGATCATAGCCGTCGCACTACAGATAACAATGGTATCCATAAATACCCCCAACATCTGCACATACCCCTGAGAGGCTGGATGTGGTGGATAAGGAGAAGCTGACGCTGCTGCATTTGGTGCAGAACCCATTCCCGCTTCGTTCGAGAATAATCCGCGTTGAACCCCCTGAAGCATTGCCTGGGAGATACCATAGCCTAATGTTCCCGCTATCGCTTCCTGAATACCAAAAGCACTTTTGATAACGAGTGCAAATACCGCTGGGATACGTTCAATATTGTGACCAACAACCCAAAGTGCCAGGATAAAATAGGCAATCGCCATAAATGGTACAACAAATTCCGCGACTCGGGCGATAGAACGTAACCCGCCGAAAATAATTACACCACTGATAATAACTAATACGATACCAACATAAATTGGTTTGATATTAAAGGCAAAAGCAGCCGCTTCCGCAATTGAGCTCGCCTGAACGGCATTAAATACAAGACCAAACGCGATAATAAGGAAGAATGAAAACAGAATCCCCATCCATCGCTTCTTCAACCCTTTTTCCATGTAGTAAGCCGGGCCACCGCGATAATTTCCTTGATCGTCTTTCGTCTTGTACAACTGGGCAAGCGTGCTTTCCACAAAGGCTGTCGCCATGCCAATAAATGCCACTACCCACATCCAGAAAATAGCTCCTGGCCCACCGGCAGTAATTGCAATGGCAACCCCTGCTAAGTTACCGGTTCCCACACGAGCAGCAAGGCTAGTACACAAGGCCTGAAAAGATGAAATGCCAGAATCATCCGACTTATTACTTTTTCTCAGAACTGAAAACATGTGGCCAAAGTGGCGAAGTTGTATAAAACCAGAACGCAGTGTGAAGTAAAGACCAACTCCCAGGAGAAGGTATATCAGTACATAGTCCCAAAGAATGTTGTTAATGAAGTTAATCAGATCCGTCAAGATATTTTCCCCTTACTAATTAGCAAACATTAGCTGACCATAATGCCGTATTCGGCAAAATTTTATTGAACTTAATTCCTTTTATAATTAACAGGTAACACAATTCTGTATATGAAAAACACAGAGATACGAACCATTAAAGCGAAAAGAATGTAACACAATATTTATTTCAATGGGTAACTTTTAATGAAATTTTTACATTTACTTTAGCATTATTGAACTTTTATCTTGATGTTCATAAACGCTTCATTTCTTATTTCAAGCCACTTAATTACATTTTTAGCGCAAAAAATACGCAACAATTTTCCTCTCATATATAAGCAAGAAACATAAATAAATTAACAATTGGACTCAAAACACGAAACCAGTTAGCAACTAAAATACAACCTATCAAAAACAGCGTCAATCTAATACCTGCTCCAATACCCACAAACATCTAGAGCATATGTTAATTAGAAATTATTAATATCATGCTACACAAAATACATAGAAAAATTTAGATAATCACGCACTGCTATATCACTAATGTAGTAATAACCAATTTCATTAAAAAAAATGGGGTAATTACAAAATTTAATCTTTAAATCTCTTATATTTACAAAAACATATAGCAATATTTTACTTAAAATTAGATTATTAAATTTTAATACTGTGATAGTTGGAAAAAGCTACCATTGCATATTAAAATTTTCAGTTGTTATTTTTACAACAGGAAACAACAATAACAATTTAGTAACATGTTAATAATCCACTATCTGGCCATCAGATAATCTGCAAGTGAGGTTATAATTGATGTTAAAGCGAAAAAGAAAGAATCCTGCAGACAACATACTGCCCAAGAGAGTTTACAGAGGAAAATCAAAGTATGAATATCATCCTGCAACAGGTGGTTCAATTTCTATCTGCTGTTTGAGCTCACCAGTATCTGTTGTTTGGAAAGAATACAATAAGATTGTGGAAAAAATAGAAAAAAATAGCACATAGAGCCCAATATATGTCGAAGTTAATAACAACGGGAGCCATGACTCCCGTTGATACTAACATCATAAACCCTACCACAATAAAATAATAAGATAATCTAATGTTTTTTTTGGGGATTTTATACTATATCCTCAATAATCTATATCATCTTTCATATCTATATACTCAATATTAAATAGCTATCGAGCTGACCTTACCGTTAAGAATATAGTCTTCCCAAATTCGTGCTACGATATAAATCACACCTATACATTGATTAAAAACGGAGCATTGCTCATGCCTATAAATAACATGATGAAAACTATTGCTATTTCTACCCTAATTACTCTAATGTTATCAACACCTGCCAGCGCAAGAGAAGGTAAATTGATTAAATTACCTGATAAACGATTTGCCGTCCTCTCCACAGGTGATCTGGAAAGTGCATCAATTGGTAGCTATTCCATTGCTATTTTTAAGGATAAAGATCTCATAGACTTTGAAACTGGAGGTGTATTTAAACGTGATGGTTCAGTATTTGAAGATAATGGCACTCCGAGGATCAAATTTGCTGATATTGATGGTGATGGCTCCAAAGAACTCATTGTTTCCAAACTTAGTGCAGGCTCTGGCAATTATCTTGACGTCGATGCACTTAAAATTACCAAGAAAAATGTCAAACTTATCAGCCGCATCTATATAAATGGGAAAAATGATCCGATCAAATCACTCCAGGCAATATGTAAAAGAGGAAAATGCGTCGAACAAAAGCCTTAATAATCAGCTTCTCACTTAAAATTGCTCTCCTTTGGAATTCAGCGCAAACGCTGAATTATGTACTATTGTTAATGTTGTCGTTCCTGTTAAAGTCACCACCACTATCGTGATCTAGTCGATCAAGAGGAAATTATGAAACGCCTTTTATTACCAATTTTCCTTGCCCCATTATTCTCATATGCCGCACATGCTAACATAGATAAAACCGCAGAAACTTATTGTAATTTGTTCGGGAAAGCCTCTGTGGAAGCATTTAAAACTCATGACTCACCCGATACGATAGCGCAAAAGGCATTCAATGAATTAACTAGCAAGGGATTTGACCTTAAAGAGATCCAGAGCAATAAGGATGAATTTATTGTATCTATCAAACAAACGGTCACAGAAGTCAGAAAAAATAAACAAATCTTCCCAAGCACGCGTCATTTTGACGAATCACTGGATAAATCTGTTGAAGCATGTAAATTACAAACAAAACAGGCTTTATCTGGCAGTACAAAATAGGCTTCTGTAGAGCGACTTACTTATGTTGTCGCTCTAATTTTCATTGGCCTTGTTATCAATGAAGATTTAATTTCAGCTTCTTAACGGCAATGCTATGCCCAATATTAAAAACAATAAAAGTACTAAAAAAGTGTTTATTAATATGGATAAGCGATATCGAAATGGTGATTTTTTCTTATTACCCTGATTAGGCACTGTTTTATCTAAATCTAACGAAAACTTATTAGCCTCAATTTCAGCAAATATCACTTTTGCGCGTTCTATATCAGCATGGTGGACAAGCAGTTTAACACCACCAAGTGCCTGAGAATACATATAGTTATTCCACACAATATCTTCATCTATTACTACTGCATAAATATCTTCTGATAACATCCTGCCCAAGATAATGTGAGCATCGATTGGCGATAGGAAATTCGCTAATAACTGCATATTTCCTCTCTGAGGATGACTATTCCACATAAGCACACCATGATCAGATGATTTATAAACCAGTATAGCCTATCATTGCATTATTCCCTTTCGTTGTTTAATAGTAAAAAAACTAACGGGAACCATTAAGCCCTCGCTATCTGTTTCAATCAGTGACTATTACATATTAGAAATAATAGCGTCACCGAACTCGCTACATTTCAGTAGTTTAGCACCTTCCATCAGGCGCTCAAAATCGTAAGTCACGGTCTTCGCGGCAATCGCGCCTTCCATTCCCTTAACGATGAGATCTGCGGCTTCGAACCATCCCATATGGCGTAGCCATATATAGCCAAAATACATATAAAAGTTTGAATTTAAATGTTTTTATGTCAATTTAAAAACAAAAAAAGCGTAAACAGGTCATATATAACTACATAATTTTGCAAGATGTTATTTTGGTTTTGATAACCGCGTTCATTCAAAATCCCCCCCTGCCTCACATTCCACACCGAATCTTCCGGCATCTGGACACGGACAGAAACAGATCTACCATTTGGAATATCAATCGGGTCACCGTCAGTATCTCAACCCCGCCATCGACCCCGCCCCATGCAGCATCAGCATTAAATTCCAGCACGTTTTTGATGAGATAGACGCCCTCAGATAAACGCTCGACAGTGGCGCTGGCATAATTCCCCGCCGGTTGAGCGCCTAGATTTTTCACAAATGCCTGTTTGTTGGGGATATCCGCGCCGTTCTTGTGCTTGTCCAACATCGCCGCCTGCAATGCCCTTATCGACTGCAACGATACCGTCTGGCCATTCGGCAATGTCACATCAACTACACCATTCTGCGACATCCATTTGTCCATGTTCTGGAGGAACAGGGTGATATAGCTGGTGTTGGCTACAATATGCCTGACCCCATCCGAAACAGAATCAGGAACGGTGGTCTGAATCTGGTATTTCACGTTATTCAGGGTAACGGGAACTGTATCGGTCAGTACCAGTTCGATAGGTAGATACGCAGTGCGTACTGATAGCAGGTATAACCCTGACTTACGGGATTTTGAACTAGTGCATATTTTGCTGGAGTTGGGTTGTAAACCCTGAGTTGATTACGGGTAGATAGCAAAAAACCCCGCGAGTGCGAGGTTTGGATTCAGGGTGTAAATTTGAGGTTATTTCCAGTTGAAGCAAAAATGAAGCGTATTACCTACGTTTTGTTTCAGTAGGTCACCTAGTTTTCGTGCGTCGTCAGAGAAATAGTTGAAAATAACAAGAGGAGCAGGATCACGCTCAGGGGAGCCCAGATTATAAATTGAACCATTAACTATTACTTCAAGATTCTTAAGTTCTACTTCCAATGAGGTATAAAACTGCAAGGACAGACCGTTAAAAGTACCGATAGTCTCTTCAAAAAGCGCAAAAGTTGATATTTCTCCAATACCTAGATTGTTTTGAAGATTAGTCAGAGTACCAAAATCACCTGAATACTTGTTCGCCCCATACCCCCATTGAGTCCCATAGTCGCCATGTTGAGTCCCTATCTTAAGATCAAAAGACAGCATGTAATCTACTGGGCTCCAGTCACACGCCATCATATCTTCCTGTGTCGGTTGCCAAGATGTCGCTCCCTCTTTATCCACTACCTCAATCTGAGGTAGGCCATTATTTCCCGTTGAGTCCGGAAGGAGCTTTATATACTCAACCTGCGCATCCCAACCTTTACGGCGAGCTGATTTCCCTACATACACTTGAATTAATGCCCATGGAAAGGAACCCTCTGGGACTACATCATTGACCTTGACATTTACTTGATATTGCTCAGGATCAAACGGGCATTGTTTATCATCCAGCTTATTAACATCAGACATCATTTCCTCACTTATTTATCGTTAAAGTTAAAGGTCATTTCATCCTACTGCTAAACCGCCAGTTGATATTACTTAAGGCAAATTTTTATCTCAATGGGATACAACCACACAGTAGCTAATACGCATGAATATGTGGTGATGCATTATAAAATCTGTCTATTCGCCAAGAGAGTAATCCGCTGGAGTGTAAATTTGAAGTTTGCTGCTGATCCTGGATACTTTTAATGAATACAGGGCAACAAAAAACCCGCCGAAATGAATCGCCCGTAAACAATATCGAGTTTATTAACGGAGTTAAATATGAAAGATCCAATAATAACTATTGAAATACCAAAATCTATAGCAAAAAAACTGGCTGGCATAGACAAAGAAGTTCCAACTGGAATGCTATCTGGTTTTGTTGCCAATATTGCTATAGATGGATTGTTATCAGTCAATTTCCCAGAATCAGATGTAATAGTAAGAATCACCGATGACTAACGAATTCGAGAACGCAAGGAGGAAGGTGGCGAGGGATTGCCTTGAAGAATTAACCGCACTGCCCAAATACGACGATAACAATGAACAAGAAGCAAAAGAGATTGCTATTGAGGCCAATATCTAGTTCACTATTTTCACACTACATCGCAATCTAAACGTGGAGGAAAAGTAACTGCCAATACACTAACGACAAATTTCAAAAAAGCACGCGATAAGGCAGAAATTGATTGGGGGGAAGGAACTCCTGCCTCTTTCCACGAACAGCCTTCATTGTCAGAACGCCTATATCGCGAACAGGGTATTAATACGAAGGATTTATTAGGGCACAAAACGCAACAACAGACCGATAAATATCACGATGACCGCGGTAAAGATTGGATAAAAATTGTGATCTAAAATACCTGAGTTTTGATAAATTGTTTTGATAACTTTTTGATAACCGTTACTCACGTTATAATAAAACAACGGGAACCATTAAGCCCCCGTTATCTATTTCAATCAGTGATTGTTACATATGAGAAATAATAGCGTCACCGAATTCGCTACATTTCAGTAACTTAGCGCCATCCATCAGGCGCTCAAAATCGTAAGTCACGGTCTTCGCGGCAATCGCGCCTTCCATTCCCTTAACGATTAGATCTGCGGCTTCGAACCATCCCATGTGGCGTAGCATCATTTCAGCAGAAAGGATCACAGAACCAGGGTTGACTTTATCCTGACCCGCATATTTAGGTGCAGTACCGTGTGTTGCTTCAAACAGCGCGCATTCGTCGCCAATGTTTGCACCTGGGGCAATACCGATGCCACCTACCTGTGCAGCCAGGGCATCAGAAATGTAGTCACCATTCAGGTTCATACAGGCAATAACATCATATTCTGCTGGACGCAGCAGGATCTGTTGCAAGAAAGCATCTGCAATAACATCCTTAATAAGGATATCTTTGCCATTTTTAGGGTTCTTAATCTTAACCCACGGCCCACCATCCAGCAGTTCTCCGCCGAACTCAGTGCGAGCCAATTCATAACCCCAATCTTTGAAAGCACCTTCGGTGAATTTCATGATATTGCCTTTATGAACCAGAGTGACTGATTCACGGTCATTATCAATGGCATATTCAATCGCGGCACGTACTAAACGTTTAGTCCCTTCTTCTGAACAAGGTTTTACACCGATACCACACTGTTGAGGGAAACGGATCTTACTAACACCCATTTCATCTTGCAGGAATTTAATTACTTTGTCCGCTTCCGCTGAACCCGCTTTCCATTCAATACCCGCATAAATGTCTTCAGCGTTTTCACGGAAAATCACCATATCGGTCAGTTCAGGCTGTTTAACAGGGCTTGGCGTACCTTGATAGTAACGAACCGGACGCAGGCAGACATACAGATCCAATTGCTGACGCAATGCAACGTTCAGTGAACGGATACCACCGCCTACTGGTGTTGTCAGAGGGCCTTTAATAGCAACACGGTATTCACGGATCAAATCTAGCGTTTCATCTGGCAACCAAACATCTTTACCATAAACATGCGTGGATTTTTCACCTGTGTAGATTTCCATCCAGGAAATTTTGCGTTCACCGCTATACGCTTTCTGCACCGCAGCATCAACAACTTTTAGCATGACCGGCGTAACATCAACACCAATGCCATCCCCTTCGATATAAGGGATAATAGGGTTATTCGGAACACTTAATTTACCTTTGGCATCAATAGTAACTTTTTTACCTTCCGCCGGAACAACTACTTTGCTTTCCATTAACCTCTCCTTTCAAATAAGCGCAATGCCTTGTTAATTTTTTGTAAGGGACGTGTCAATACTACTTGAATATTCTGCAAACGCCAACGATCACAGATTTAAGGTATAATACGCACCCTAATTTTTAACAATGGCTTATCATGACAAATATCTCTTTTAAAAAACGCCAACTTAACCGATTCAGCCAGAGAAAAAATAACAGAATCCTAAAAAAATCAATCGCCCCTCGTCGGGTATTGATTTTTAACAAACCTTATGATGTCTTACCTCAATTTACCGATGAAATGGGAAGAACAACGTTAAAAGATTTTATCCCTTTTACTGATGTTTATGCCGCCGGTCGTCTGGATCGTGATAGTGAAGGTTTGCTGGTGTTGACCAATGATGGAAAATTGCAGGCCAAATTGACTCAACCCAATAAAAAAACCGCTAAAATTTATTATGTTCAAGTCGAGGGCATTCCTGATGAAACTGCTCTCAATAAACTTCGTCGCGGCGTTTTATTGAAAGATGGCCCGACTTTGCCCGCCGGCGCTGAATTAGTGGAAGAACCGAAATGGCTCTGGGAGAGACCCCCCCCTATCCGTGAACGAAAAAACATCCCGGTCAGTTGGCTTAAAATTACGTTACATGAAGGACGTAACCGGCAGGTACGTAGAATGACCGCCCATGTGGGTTATCCGACACTGCGCCTAATTCGTTTTAGTATGGGTTCGATGCAATTAGACTCACTATCCCCTGGAGAATGGAGAGAAATTAACCTTGTTTAGTCCGCATGTTACAGTTGCCTGCATTGTTCATGCAGAAAATAAGTTTTTAGTTGTTGAAGAGTTGATCAACGGCAAGCCGCTGTGGAACCAGCCCGCAGGCCACCTTGAAGCAGATGAAACATTACTGGAAGCTGCTGAACGGGAATTATGGGAAGAAACTGGAATTCGTGCGCAACCACAAGCATTTTTAAAACTGCACCAATGGGTTGCACCGGATGGGACGCCATTTATTCGCTTCCTGTTCCTCATTGAAATGGAAAAAATCCTGGACACCAATCCACAAGATAACGATATCCATTACTGCCATTGGTTAAGTGCAGAAGAAATCCTTAATAGTTCACAGTTACGCTCGCCTCTGGTCGCCGAAAGTCTTCTTTGCTACTTAGAGCATAAAACTTATCCATTATCGATACTGGATTATTGTGGTTCACCTTTCGTCAAATGAAGACGTTTGGTGCACCTTGGTTGCCAACGTGCTAAAGTATTGCGTTTGTTTTTTTCCGCAGTGAGATATATCCATGTCAGATAACAGCCAGAAAAAAGTCATTGTCGGCATGTCCGGCGGTGTTGATTCATCCGTTTCCGCCTACCTTCTGCAACAGCAGGGCTACCAGGTAGCTGGCCTGTTCATGAAAAACTGGGAAGAAGACGATAGTGAAGAGTATTGCTCGGCGGCTACCGATCTTGCCGATGCCCAAGCCGTTTGTGACAAACTGGGCATAGAGTTGCATACCATCAATTTTGCAGCCGAGTATTGGGATAATGTATTCGAACTTTTTCTTGCTGAATATAAAGCAGGCAGAACCCCAAATCCGGACATTCTTTGCAATAAGGAAATCAAATTCAAAGCATTTTTGGAATTTGCCGCAGAGGATTTAGGGGCTGACTATATCGCAACCGGACATTATGTCCGTCGTCGGGATGTGAATGGCACCAGCCAATTGCTCCGTGGCTTGGATGACAACAAAGATCAAAGCTATTTCTTATATACCTTAAGCCACCAGCAAGTTGCCAAGAGCCTGTTTCCAGTAGGGGAATTAGAAAAACCCGAAGTACGCCGCATTGCCGAAGAAATTGGCCTGGTCACCGCAAAGAAAAAAGATTCGACGGGTATCTGCTTTATTGGTGAGCGTAAGTTCCGTGATTTCCTTGGGCGCTATTTACCCGCCCAGCCTGGCTCAATTATGACCGTGGATGGACAAACCATCGGCCAACATACTGGCTTGATGTACCATACACTCGGCCAACGCAAGGGGTTGGGGATTGGGGGCACGAAAAATGGCAGTGAAGAGCCCTGGTATGTCGTTGATAAAGATGTCGAAAATAACATACTGATTGTTGCCCAAGGCCATGAGCATCCTCGCTTGATGTCTGTCGGTTTGATTGCCCAGCAACTTCATTGGGTTAATCGTCAATCCCTGCAAGCAGAAATGCGTTGTGTAGTCAAAACACGCTACCGCCAGCATGATATTCCCTGCACTGTCGTCCCTTTGGGCGAAGATAAAATTGAGGTTCGTTTTGATAGCCCTGTTGCCGCTGTCACCCCTGGTCAATCAGCCGTGTTTTATCAAGGTGAAGTTTGTCTCGGTGGTGGCGTGATCGAACAACGTATACAGGAGTAGTTGTGGCTAAAAATTATTACGATATTACACTGGCTCTGGCAGGTATCTGCCAGTCAGGCCGTCTGGTACAAAAACTTGCCCATGAAGGCCAGTGTGATACTGATGCTTTTGAGATCATGATCAACAGCATCCTGAACATGAACCCAACATCCACGCTGGATGTTTTTGGCAATAACGCCTGCAACCTGCGTATTGGCCTTGATGCCATGTTGGGAATGTTCAATGGTTCACACAGTGGCGTTTCTGCTGATCTTACCCGCTATATGCTGAGTTTGATGGTACTGGAACGCCGTTTGAATAAAAATCAATCTGGCATCGACCAATTGGCAAACCGCATTGAACAATTAGAACGTCAACAAGCCTATTTTGAACCTATGTCAGAGGGAATGCTCAACGCCCTGGCTGGAATTTATGTCGATGTTATCAGCCCGCTGGGGCCACGCATCCAGGTAACGGGTTCACCTGAGGTATTACGTAATACATTGATTCAGGCCAAAGTCAGATCTGTGTTGCTGGCGGGTATCCGCAGTGCCGTTTTATGGCGACAAGTTGGTGGTGGCCGCCTGCAAATCATGTTTTCGCGTCAGCGCCTGATCCGACAGGCAAAAGAGATCCTTGCTAATTGTTAGATAAAAACGATTAGCTAAAAACTGTTAAACCAAAGCTGTTAAGCATAAATTGTTAAATAAAATCCGGGAGTTGCTACCAATGGAATTATCCTCACTGACCGCTGTTTCTCCAATTGATGGCCGTTACGGCGATAAAGTCAGCGCATTACGCGCTATTTTTAGTGAGTTCGGCTTACTAAAATTCCGTGTGCAAGTCGAAGTACGTTGGCTGCAAAAACTGGCCGCAACAACAGAAATCAAAGAAGTTCCTGCTTTTGATGCCAACGCAAACGCTTACCTTGATGAAATTATTGCAAATTTCAATGAACAAGATGCATTGCGTATTAAAGAAATTGAACGTACAACCAACCATGACGTTAAGGCTGTTGAATATTTTCTGAAAGAAAAAGTCGCGCATATCCCTGCCCTGCATCAAGTTGCAGAATTTATTCACTTTGCCTGCACGTCAGAAGATATTAATAACTTGTCACATGCCTTGATGCTTAAAACAGCCCGTGAGGAAGTTCTGCTGCCGCAATGGCGTCAAATAATCGATACCATCACACGCATGGCACATGATTATCGCGATTTGCCACTGCTATCACGCACTCACGGCCAACCTGCCACACCTTCTACTGTCGGCAAGGAATTTGCTAACGTGGCCTATCGTATGAAGCGCCAATGCCGTCAGCTTGAGCAGGTAGAAATTCTGGGTAAAATCAACGGGGCGGTCGGTAACTACAATGCCCACTTGTCAGCCTATCCACAAGTTGACTGGCATCAATTCAGTGAGTCATTTGTGACTTCTTTGGGTATCCAGTGGAACCCGTATACCACTCAGATTGAACCCCATGATTACATTGCAGAACTGTTTGATTGTGTGGCACGTTTTAATACCATCCTAATCGATTTTGATCGCGATATCTGGGGCTACGTCGCCTTGAACCATTTCAAGCAAAAAACCATTGCCGGAGAAATTGGTTCTTCTACTATGCCGCATAAAGTCAATCCGATTGATTTCGAAAACTCAGAAGGAAACCTGGGTCTGGCAAATGCGGTTTTGGGGCATATTGCCAGCAAACTGCCTGTTTCTCGCTGGCAGCGTGACCTGACAGATTCAACTGTATTGCGTAACCTTGGGGTAGGTCTGGGATATGCACTGATTGCTTATCAGTCCACTATGAAGGGGTTGAATAAGCTGGAAGTCAATGAACAGCACTTACTGAATGAATTGGATAGCAATTGGGAAGTATTGGCGGAGCCTATCCAGACTGTTATGCGCCGTTATGGCATTGAAAAACCGTATGAAAAACTGAAAGAACTGACGCGTGGTAAACGTGTTGATGCTGAAGGCATGAAAGCGTTTATTGATGGCCTTGAACTTCCTGAAACGGAAAAAGAGCGCCTCAAATCCATGACACCAGCAAATTACATTGGATACGCGACTTCACTGGTCGATCAATTAAAATAATTTCTGTTTACTCATATCAATGGGCGGGTTCTATCCCGCCCATACGCGAGTTTCAGGTGCCACTTCATATCCACTGCGTAATCTCAACCAATTCCCTGCCCCTCGTAGCAACTTGAATGTTATTGAGTATATGAACTTACATAAAAGCTAAATAAATTGTAAATTCATTTACTATTTCAACCTAACCATTTGTTTTTAAATAGACCAATCATTAATATACCAACAAAGGCTAAATAGTTACTATACTTAGTTTACTCATAATTATATGCCTATAATTTTACTTAATCCTTATTGACGAAATTGATTACTTAGCTATTTTAAATTTATTTGATAAACATGACTGATTAGCATAAGGAATCATTATGCGGATATTGATCGTTGAAGATAACGCGCTACTTCGCCATCACTTAACCGTACAATTACGGGATATTGGACATCAAGTTGATGCGGCGGAGAATGCTAAAGAAGCGGATTATTATCTTAAAGAAGGTCACCCTGATATTGCTATCGTTGATTTAGGGTTGCCGGGAGAAGATGGTCTTAGCATGTTACGGCGCTGGCGCAGTGAGCAAATTAATTTGCCTATCCTTGTTCTCACCGCCCGTGAAAGCTGGCAAGAAAAAGTCAACGTGCTGAACGCAGGCGCAGATGATTATGTTACCAAGCCCTTTCATCTGGAAGAAATTAATGCTCGCATACAGGCATTAATGCGACGCAACAGTGGTTTGGCATCACAATTAGTTGAGATATCACCATTTTTAATCAATCTCTCAAGAAAAGAGTTTTCTATCCATGATACTAATATTAAGTTGACCGCCTTTGAATACATTATTATTGAAACCTTAATGCGCAATAATGGCAAGGTTGTCAGTAAAGAAACACTAATGCGCCAATTGTATCCCGATGCTGAATTACGCGAAAGTCATACAATTGATGTATTAATGGGGCGTTTGAGGAAAAAAATATTGAATGAATGGCCGGAAGAGGTCATTGTCACTGTTCGTGGCCAAGGGTATCGCTTCGATGTGAAATCTTATGATGCTTAAGTTTTCTGAACAACCTTTTTCCTTGAGAACACGGTTTCTCATGGCTACGGCTGCTATTATTCTTGCATTGACGCTATCATATGGAATAGTTGCTATTGTCGGCTATTTAGTCAGTTTTGATAAAACAAGCTATTCCATCCTCCGTAGCCAAAGTAATCTATTTTTTACCTTAGCCAAATGGGAAAATAACAAACTAGAAATTCTTGCCCCGAAAGATTTTTCTATGAATTACCGTTCATTAGCACTGATCTATGATAATGACGGGAATATTCTTTGGCGCCAGAATAATGTCCCTGAATTAGAAAGAATGATTGATCCTGATTGGCTGAAAAAAGAGGGTTTATATACGCTAGAAGCGTATTTTAAAGAAAAAGGGGATTTTTTCTATAATCCAACAGCAACACCAAATCAAGATAATGTAAAAAAGACAGAAAATAGTAAGGACGTGTTATTAACCTACTCAGTTGCTGTAAATATTTATCCTGCCACTGCTAAACTACCTGCCATGACCATTGTTATCATTAATACCATTCCACAAGATGTACAGGAATCAGCAAAAGTATGGGAATGGTTTGGATATGTACTAATTGCTAACTTGCTTCTCATCATCCCGTTAATTTGGCTTGCTGCTGACTGGAGCCTTAGGCCAATAAAATCCTTAATTAGCCAGATCAGTTCACTAGAAAATGGTGAAAGGGAAGAACTAGACGAAAAGACCCCTCCTACTGAGTTAAAAGGGCTGGTCAGAAACTTAAACAACTTGCTGTCCAACGAGCGTAAACGCTATGCAAAATATCACACAACACTTTCAGATTTGACGCATAGCCTGAAAACACCTTTAGCGGTATTGCAATCAACCCTACGCTCTCTGCTCCCCCCGCAAAAACTGACCATTAAACAAGCTGAACCCATTATGCTTGAACAAATTGACCGAATATCTCAACAAATCGGCTATTATCTGCATAGAGCCAATATGCGTAGCGACCATAGCTTACTCCTAAGACAGATTTCTTCTGTCCCAATCTTGCTGGATGGTCTAATCAGTGCCCTAACCAAGGTATATCAACATAAGGGCATCAAGATTATGCTAGATGTCTCTCCAGAAGTGACATGGCTAGGGGAAAAAAATGACTTTCTGGAAGTAATGGGAAATATTCTGGACAATGCCTGTAAGTATTGCCTGAAATTGGTCAAAATCACCGCCACAATGGGAGAGAATTCAGTCACTATTATTGTCGATGATGATGGATTAGGTGTTCCCCCTGATAAGCGAGAAATGATTTTTCAGCGCGGTTTACGAGCTGATACATTGCGATCAGGTCAGGGGCTTGGACTATCGATAGCTTCTGAAATTGTCGAACAATATGAAGGTGATATCAACATTGATGATAGCCCGCTTGGCGGTGCCAGAGTGAGCGTGATATTTGGAGCCCAACACAATGCGGCCTCCACACAATAATCACAATACTGATCAAGTGATTGCTAACACACTCTCGAAATATTTCAACCAAATCTGATATCGTCATTGACTATTCGTTATAATAGCGCGAAATTCACTTCTCATTTCACTCACTTCAGGATGTCACCATGGATTATCGGCTAAATCTGGACTGGCAGGCGTTTTTGCAGAACCATTGGCAAAAACGGCCGTTATTAATTAAACAGGGCTTCCATCAGTTTGTTGATCCGCTTTCCCCCGATGAACTGGCAGGGTTGGCAATGGAAAATGAAATCGATAGCCGTTTAGTCAGTCAGAAAAATGGGCGCTGGGAAGTTTCCCACGGCCCCTTTGAAACCTACGACCATTTAGGCGAAAAAGAGTGGTCTTTGCTTGTACAAGCTGTTGACCATTGGCATCTCCCCTCTTCTGCGCTTATGAAGCCATTCCGTGTACTGTCTGATTGGCGCATGGATGACTTGATGATCTCTTTCTCAGTACCTGGCGGTGGTGTTGGCCCACATCTTGATCAATATGATGTTTTTATCATTCAGGGAAAAGGGCGCAGACGCTGGCGGGTAGGTGAAAAAATTTCTATGAAACAACATTGCCCTCATCCTGATTTATTGCAGGTTGACCCCTTTGAAGCCATTATTGACGAAGAGATGTTACCGGGCGATATACTCTATATTCCACCAGGTTTCCCACATGAAGGTTATGCTATTGAGGATTCACTGAACTATTCAGTGGGGTTCCGTGCCCCCAATGCCCGTGAATTATTCAGTGGATTTGCAGATTATATTCTGGCAAACGAGCTAGGAAGCCATCGCTACAGCGATCCTGAACTGACATTCCGTGATAACCCAGCACTGATCCAGACAAACGAACTGGACACACTGCGTTCAATGATGCGTGAATTGTTGGAACAACCAGAAACTTTCCAAAATTGGTTTGGCGAATTCATCTCCCAATCGCGCCATGAATTAGATCTGGCACCACCAGAACCTCCTTATGAGAGCGATGAGATTTATGATTTACTGAAACAAGGCGAAGAATTAAATCGATTGAGTGGCCTGCGCGTCCTACGGGTTGGCAATCAATGTTTCGTCAATGGGGAGCTGATGGATACCCCTCATATTCATGCCACTGATGCCCTTTGCCAATATGACAAAGTCAATCCTGAACTGCTGGGGGATGCTATCGATGATGTCCGATTCGTCAGCCTGCTGACGGCGTTGGTTAATAGCGGTTATTGGTATTTTAATGATTAATCCAGACCAAGGGGCATTTTTCCTATGCCAGTCAGCTTAACTGACTGGCATGAAATATCTTTATTTCTTTTTGAATCTGCGGATTGTTACTTAAAGACTCGCCGCGATACCAGGTAATGAATTTCCCCAGCGAATAATACTCTTTCTGCTGGGGAAGCCAAAAGCTATACCACCCTATCTGCAATATTTCAGAAAAGCTATTTCTCTGTCCAGTTACCATGAATCCTTTTTTGCAGTTTTTGTGGTATACATAGTCAGTATCCTAAAAATTTTTATCACTTTATCGTGCATTCCTTCGGATTTAAAATAACCATCTTTATTCCTGCCAGCAATAATCACACTTATACCTGAACTCTTTGCTAATCCAAAAATGATAATAAACACATCTGAATTTCCTTTTCTGACCAATTTGTGCATTTTATTCATAGTAAGTACCGTGTAAAGCTGGCCAAGGATTAAGAAGCAGAAATTTCATTAATCTAAATAAGCTTTCATAATAACGATACACTCATTTTTCTCACTCCCGGTTGTTGCCCTGATGAAAAGGCGGTCATAAATTCTTCAACGCACACTAAGAGT
>NZ_MKGQ01000001.1:120840-166723 GCF_001908105.1 Xenorhabdus eapokensis | reverse complement strand
CAGTCCATTTTGGGATTTTTTTTGATTTGGCGATTAATCAGATCGCAAAAATTGGACTGAGTTCCCTCCAAGTGATCTACTATTTTGAAAGCTTATTTAGCCAATAAAAAAAGCAGCACAATAATTAATTTTTGCTATTCTTAAGTCATTTCTGATATGGGTGAATATTTTTCGCGTTCTATCTGACTGAAATCTGGACGGAGATACAGCTCATCGATTTCATCAGTTTTAAGAATTTGTATCCGACTTTGGTGCATTGACTACATGGTTTTCTTCTGATTTAACCTTTTTCCAAAAAATTATCGAAATAGTTCAAGGTGAGTTCTAATAGTATGAACCCATACGGAATAACAGACAAACTGTAGGATCCAAATTTCATTATCACTTAACATGAGCATAAATATTTTTAAATTCGAGCAGTTACAGCTATTATTAATCAATATATTGGGATAAGTGATACTGAGTTAACAACTGGTATGAATCCTTATGAGGTATTTATAAATGTTTTCATATGTAAGAAAAATCATTGTTTTTTACACATTATTTATGATTATCTCAATGAGTAATGCTTCCGAAGTGCATAATATAAATCCAGAGAAGCCGAATGCACATTTAAAACAAACGCATAATACCGCTGAAACTGATATATCACATATCATTGCTGGTCATATCCAAACATTTGGAAATGTTTTATCATCACCTTCAAACCTTGCAGAACAAGCAAAATCCTATGCTTTGGGTAAATTTAATAGCACCCTATCTTCAGAAACTCAAAAATGGTTATCGCAGTTTGGTACTGCCAGAATTAACCTTGGGCTAGATAGAAGATGGACGCTGAAAGATTACTCACTCGATATACTATTACCACTTTACGATAACAAAACAGATTGGTTGTTCTTTTCCCAATTGGGTTATCGTAATAAAGATAGCCGAAATACCATAAATCTGGGTTTAGGTGGTCGCTATTTTTATCAGAATTGGATGTATGGTTTAAATACTTTTTATGATCATGACTTTACTGGAAAAAATCAACGTTTGGGGCTGGGAGGAGAAATTTGGGGCGACTATATTAAACTTTCCGCTAATACCTATTATCGTTTAAGTGACTGGCAAAAATCACGAAATTTTCAAGATTATTATGAACGCCCCGCCAACGGTTATGATATTAATGGAGAGTTTTTTTTACCTGCTTACCCTAATCTGGGAATGAAACTGACATATGAGCAATATCTTGGTGATAACGTAACTTTATTTAATCGTGACACCAAACAGAAAAACCCCATCCTGGCTAAATTAGGCCTAACTTATACCCCGATTCCATTATTCACTATGGGTGTGGACTATAAACAAGGGAAAAGTGGCCATACTGAAACACAGTTTTTGGCAAACTTAAATTATAAATTTGGGGTTCCCTTTAGTACTCAATTATCACCCGTTAATGTCGCTTCAATGCGGACATTAGTGGGTAGCCGTTATGATCTGGTGGAAAGAAATAACCATATTATTTTAGATCACTTAAAAAAAGAGCAAGAAGTGTTGATCGCGTTAGAGCCTATTGTTGGATATGGACAGCAAGAGATACCCGTTAATGCACCTATCCAATCTGATGCAGATATTAAACACATTCGTTGGATTGTGACAGATAAAGCATTTACAAATAATCACGGGAAACTCTCTTCTGACTCAGGAAAAAGCATTGTTATTACACTTCCCAGTTATCAGGAAACACATAAAAGCGATTACAAATTGGATATATTAATCACCTATAATCAAGGAGGAACCAAAGTTATTCAGGTTCCTATAAAAATCCTTCCTTTTTTGATCGATGGAAAAATAAACATTATTCCACCTGAATATCCGGCAACAACAGGCCATGAAGAAAATGGGTATACATTCAGCGATCCCATTATTACTTATCAGGGTTTACCCGCTGGAAAGTTTGTCAAGAATGCTAAAATTGATAAAGTAACTTGGACAACTGAACCCGCTTTAGGCGATGAATCTGGCTTAAGTTTCAAATGGAATGATAAGCCTGCCCAAACGAATGAAAAAGGAGAATTAACAAATAAAGAAGGGCAATTAGTGCCCAACATTTTAGTCAGTAAAAAAATACACCAAGAGGTCGTTGTTTACATACAGCTAGATGGTGCTCCACGGCAGAAAATAGGTAAGGTGACATTTAGTGACTATAAAATAAAAGGCAACGCACTGAATGTGATGCCCGATCCTAAAAAACCATTGATTTCTGATGGTGTTCAAAAGTTCACTTACACGGCAGAGATCACGTTCAGTAACAATTTACCGGTGGGGGAAGTGAATATTAATCATGTGAAGTGGAACGCGGTTGGCAAAGATTCTATGGGAAATGAAATGAAAGATATTTTTGTCGATGGCCCAACCGGTACGGTTAAGACGAATCAAGGGAAATTAGAAGCAACATTAAGCAGCAAAATTCAATTAACTGATGTCGTGGTAACACTTTCTATTGAAAATAAGGAATCAGCCTCAGCCAAGGCGGTTTCTTTTGTGGCTGATCCGAAAAGGTTCTATGTCAGCCAAATTGCAATTGATAAGCCAGGCCCGTTGATAGCCAATGGAGAAAATACCTATACCTACACGGCCTATATCGTAGATCAGGATGGGAAAGCCGTCCCCGAAGGCCAGGAAATTTCCAGTATTCGCTGGAGCCTGGACGATAAGAATAAGGACAATAAAAACCTTGAGTTCAAAGCCAAAGGGAATACTGCCGGAAAAGGCGGCACACTGACTGCCACACTGGGCAGTATCGACGTGGTGAAGGATGTCGTCGTTTCGCTGGCGGTGGAAGGGCAAAAAACACCCAAGGAAGCCAAGGCGGTTTCTTTTGTGGCTGATCCGAAAAGGTTCTATGTCAGCCAAATCGCAATTGATAAGCCAGGACCGCTGATAGCCAATGGAGAAAATGCCTACACCTACACGGCCTATATCGTAGATCAGGATGGAAAGGCCGTTCTCGAAGGCCAGGAAATTTCCAGTATTCGCTGGAGCCTAGACGATAAGAATAAGGGCAATAAAAACCTTGAATTCAAAGCCAAAGGGAATACTGCCGAAAAAGGCGGCACACTGACTGCCACACTGGACAGTATCGACGCGGTGAAGGATGTCGTCGTTTCGCTGGCGGTGGAAGGACAAGAAACACCCAAGGAAGCCAAGGCGGTTTCTTTTATACCAGATATACAAGATTTAGATATAAATATTAGCATATCTCCGACAGGATCATTAATGGCTAATAATTCTGATACGTATACTTATACAGCTACAATTACTAATAAGAAAACAAATAGTAACGTATCAAATTATACGTTTGATTCAGTAGAATGGGCTGTGCCAGAAAATATAGCAGATATGACTGTAACTAAAGATTCAGACGTTACTGATATACAAGGGAATTTAGTTGCAAGGGTAAAAAGTGATGTAGGTATTGATGATTTTAGCGTAACGTTGACCCTCAATAAAAAAATAAGCAAAACTAGCGATAAAAGAACTTTTAATCCTGTTCCCAAAAAAGCAGAAATATTTCTATATAATAACCAGAATCCCTCGGTTAATAGTGATAATGAAAACATAATCTTTTCTAATTCACCTGCACCTGTTAATGCCTTTAGTTCTTTAAGTGGGGTATTAAGAAATTCGAATGGGGAAAAAATTACCAAATCAAACAATCACTCAGTTATTTTTTCTTCAACCAATCCTGATATAACCTCTATTGATGCAGATACTGGTGAAATATCTTTTTATAAGCCAGGTAACGCGACATTGTCTGCGAAAATAACAAACAAAAGCAGTGGCATAAAAGAATTATATATTTATACGACAAAAGTTAAAAGATATTTCGAACAAGATCCAAATAATATGGGTTTACAATGGAATGGTAGGAAAAACTGTGAAGATAGTGGCCTTGTTACACCAAACTTAAAAGCAGACATTTTTAATAATAATGACGCCACAGTGTTATCGACAGAATTTCCAGATATTAGTATATGGAATTTGCTACTAACGAGTGATGACATTAATAGTCCTACGGGTAGTCATACTACATTCTTTTTAGTTTTGGATGATGATAATAATTATCTAATCTATAACTCGTTGGATCATAGTACAAATCCGGTTAGATTAGGAGGAGGATACCTACTTTGTGTAGTTAAGTAATGTTGATAGTTTGTTGCACTAATGAAACATATCATTAGTGCAACAAAAGCTAAATATATCTATCTTTAATACTGTAGAATCTGTCATTAATTTATATTAACCTGATCATCTTGGTCATAAGTAAAACGAACATCTTCACTCTTATCCCTGGGGAAGATTATTTTTATGATAGGTAGCAGTATACCGGTAGATTGATAATAATCTTTTTGATCATGCTGTGCATCTTGTAATCCATCATTTTGATAAAAAAAAGCTTCTATAGGTAATTTTTCAGGAATATCTTGGTCCCAGACAGCCAAAAGTAATTCATTGTTTAATGGCAAATCAATAAGTGAGCTAACTTTAATAGCCTGCATAAATATATCTGCACTGTTATCACCAGTCACATCAAAACCACATTGAGCATTACGATCAAAATGATTAACATTTATGTAATTATTAACCCATTGTTCTGCTGTAGTGATATTTTGTTGTTGACAAGATCCACTATTAAGATACCCTGAATAAGAACCACATCCTTTATCATTTCTAGCATCGGTGCCTCCATCGATAGGAAAATAACAGAGGATTTCAGGATTAATTTTAGGGTTACCTGTATTATCAAAACTTTCAAGATAGGGAGAAAAAATATAACCATTATGATGATTAACTTCTAATTCAATGATTTTAACGTCAGATCTTAGATAAGAAAATGAAACACTTCCCTTTCTTTGAGAAGTCTGGCTAGGGTTCCATGAGTGATATTTATCTGATGAAACAGTTCCCCTTATTAATACTCCTGAGCATAAAAATACTGGAAGCCCATCATCCCCGCAATATATTTGATTATCAAAATACCTTTGAGTTATTTTTTTCGCAACGTCGTACCCTGTATCTGAGTTAGCATTAGCGACAGGTATAAAAAATGCCATATACAGAAATAATTTAATAATTAACTTTACTCTTTCCATAACATTCACCTATGTTTTTTCAATTCTGATGAAATAAGTCAATATTTTAAAAAGACATTGTCGCATAGGAATATAGACAATTAAAACAATAATTATGTCTATCAATCCCAATATTTCCTTTATTATGCACCAACGTCTTATTAAAAATATTATTTTTTAAAAGTATATTACTTGTTATAAAACTTGCCTTAATACCTCAGAAAAATCAAACTCGACTCCTGGGTGCATGCTTCCTACCGCATAATCAACTAGTACAATTTGTCCCCGATTTTCTTCTACCCAATCAGTTGAAAGCCGTGCCCCCATTTGTTGTACATCATCAACGGGTTTATAAGGAGTTTGTATCATTGTTTTTCCAACTGCACGTATTTCTACTGATTGATCTGATGTCATATTAGGATATTCAATGATTACGTGAATAGTTCCATCACCTCGATAGAAAAGTCTGGGGGGAGGTAAATTAAGTTTTTGCCCTGCAATATCTAGAGATAAAGTTCCTGAGTATACAGAGGCACTTGGGTTTAATCCGCCAACTTTAAACCGGATTTTTGCTGTACTACCAATACTATTAATAAATTCCATCCGGGAAATATGAAATATCATCGGCATAATTTCATTTATTTCTTGTGATGGCGTTGAGTAAGGCGGTATATTATTACGACCTTGCCATAAAACTTGAACAGTTTGTCCTAAAGCCATGCCGGTATAGATTGGTACAATTACCTTTAAATTATCCAACCTATAATAATCGCTTTTTGTTAATAGTGTCCCATGATTACCTGTGGCTTCTGGAACGGCAGGAAAATAATCAGGCAAACTGGATAACACAGTTTCAATATTTACCGCTGCTATTTTAGATTGTGCCGTATTACCCGATAGTTTTGTTACAGTATAATGTCCTATATATTCTCCATCTGTTGAAAAATCATCTATAGAAAATACAACTTCAAAGAAATTAGAGGGAATAATATTAATATTAACAGAATAAGGAAATGAAGGTATAGTATTACCTTTGTTGTCTGTAAAGCAACCAACAATTCTGTCACCAGATTTTTCATCACCATAACCTGGAATTAGCATTGTTATGTATCTAGCCCCTTCAGATTTTTGAGCATCTATATCAATCACACCTCCTAATGCTTGTGGATAGGAGGGTGGATTTAATTTATATTCATATGTCATATTTAGTATGTAAATGCATCCCATTTATATGAATTTTCTCATAATTTTCAGCATTCACCCTTTTTTTCAGTTATTGAAAGTATTTTATTAGCCGTCTATATTTATTAAAAATGAGTGATGGCCTGGTTTATAATTAAAAAGAATAATTTATATTTAAATGTTAATTAATTCCTCCTCCAGGCAGAACAGTGTCTATATATCCCTGCCAATTATGACTGTATTTAACATTATCTACATCCACTTTATAATATAAAATATAAATAACAGCGCTCCCGCCGGATATCCTTGAATCAACATCTCCTGTTATAGAAATAGGGATAGGTATATGCCCTTTCGATGTTGTAGCAGGAGAAGTTGCTTTAGGTAATTGAATTGTCTTATTATAGGATATATCACCTCTATTTGAGGACTTAATGAATACCTCAATCGCAACAGTATCTCCAGGATTTACTTTCTGGTTATCTGCTGAGTCAGCTTCAATTTCCACATAAAGGGTATCTCCCCCATTAAATCTATATTGATTAATTGTAGTGAAATTAATCCCATATCCTGGGTTTAAAATAGATTCTGGATTAATTCCATAGCTTGAATATATTTTAGGAAGATCAAAAACTCTATTTTTATCGGAGTCTGGTGGACCATACTGATAACCAACATAATTAACAATAAGACTATCTGAATATCTAATATTTGAATTTTCTCTTGCAATAATATAACTAAATTCATTTTCCTTTGACACAGAGAATATTGAGTATGGCAACTGATAAGAATAATTATCTAAGTTTGATAAATCCGAAATGGTAACATAGCTTCCTACTACGTTACCATTAACAAGATACAAGATAAAATCTGTTGTTTTTATACCATCATAAGAAGGGATTTTTATATGAAAATCTTCTTCATTATCTAATGGCTTTAAGGCATCACCTAATAGTTCTCCTATATCGGGAGCTGTCAGATGCTCTTCAAACTCAGCACCTACTAAGTCTAAAATAAATAAAGGATTTTTAGATTTACGTTCAATAGATAAACCTTCTATCGAACTATAGAAAGCTAATACAGCTGACTGACCTTTTTGAGGAAATGCATAAAATTCCAAATTACCCTGAGAATCCGTGATTAAAGTAACTTGTTGATGTTTTTCAAAATTATTAGTATTAATCTGTAATGGATGACCTTTAGCATCCATTAAAGCAATTGTTAATAAACTATCTAGACTATTTGCTGATATATTAACACTTAAATTTGGAATTGCTGCTCCTGAACTGTTTTTCACAGTCGTTGTTATTTTTACTTTATTAGGATTTGTTAGATCTGGTTTGTTTTCGCCAGAAGGTGTTTCGATATAAAATTTATCTGTTGTTAATGATAAAGTATCCGAATTTATATCTGAGACTTTATAACTGAAACTCTGAGGTTTATAGCCTGTATTTGATGTTTTTACCGTAAAAGATTGTGAAGTATTGAAAAATTTTTTGTCTTTACTAACTTTAATAAAAACCTCAACACTAGCATGTGTAGGCATAATTGTAACTTGACCTTCTCTAATAACTGTTATCCAATCATCAGTTGGATTAAGCGTTATCGTATCTGTATCTTTAAAATCTTTCGCTCCTCCTGATAAATTAATTGTTAATTTCAAATCTTGATCAGAAATTAATGTTGGATTTTTAGATAGGTCTGTTCCCTTATCTGTTGTTACTGTTATTTTTTGATTGTTAGATGGCATTTTTTAATTTTCCTTCTTATCAACGTGGTTTATATTTTGATTTTTAAAATATCACTATCAACAACAAACTTCATAATATTCCCATCAAAATAGAATAGATGTTTACTTTATCATAACGTTACTTTCCACAGTCAATTGTATTTTTTACCCATCACATTGGTTGATTTTTATTTTTATGTTATCATCTCAATGAGTAATTACCTTACCCCTAACTTTTAGTTTAAAATCTATTTGTTTATTTTTTGACAGTATCTTAGATTAAAATTATAAATGCAATATATACATTAAAAATATAATTTTCTTTTAAAAAAACCATTTTATGGTATATGTATTCGCTTTTTTATTGGCGATTTATTATTATTTTTGTTTTTTGTATTATTTTTTACTGAAAAATCAGGTTATGATCCCAATTTATTGATCTTGATAAGTATTTCAAATAATACCCAATGATTCTGTCATACATTTCAACGTATTTTCAAAAAGATAGCGTTTTGCAAGTGAACCTTGCTAAGAGCTGACGAAGGTTGAAGAGTATAATCGAGATTTCTTTAGCGGATTTTCACTATATCATTCAGATCGCTTAAGGATGGCATGATTTTACATATCTACTCGCATATTTATTAGAAAAGCACCAATTAAATTATATTTAATCATGGGATTCCCTAGAGAATCAAAATAATCGAGAGAATCAAAATAATCGAGAGAATCAAACTATTTATTATGTCATAACTTGTTAATAATACATTATTTATTATGACCATTAATCTAACAGAGATATTTTATTTATCGATCTCTGTTAGGTTTATTTAGGTGTACTAGCCGCAACTTGAGCTAACAGTTACTCATAACTCCCATGACTTACCGTCAATTCAGCAATCCGCATAATTACGTTAACTGCCAGTTCCATACCTTCCAGTGAAATAAATTCGTGCTTGCTATGGTAATTATATCCGCCTGTGAAAATATTCGGGCAAGGAAGGCCACGATAAGATAACCCTGCGCCATCAGTCCCACCACGGATCGGCTGGATTATCGGCTCAATGTGACAATCCAGTATTGCTTGTTTAGCAATGGCAATAACATGGGGATATTTAAGCACTTCGCTATGCATGTTGTAATAATCATCTTCAATCGCCAGCTCAATGTAGCAGTCTGGATGCACTCCTTCTCCGACGTTTTCCGCAATGGCAATAAGGTTTTTTTTGCGCTTTTCAAAATTAGCTCTGTCAAAATCCCGGATAATGTAGTGCATCTCGGCACGCTCAACAGTCCCTTTCATGCTATACAAATGATAAAAACCTTCATAGCCTTCTGTCTGTTCTGGTGTCTCTTCAACAGGCAAAGCATGGTGAATGCGCATAGCTAATGTCAATGCGTTAACCATAACGCCTTTAGCACTGCCCGGATGAGCCATATTACCCACAATCTTGATGACCACAGATGCCGCATTGAAATTTTCAAATTCCAATTCCCCCACGCCACCGCCATCAACGGTATAGCCCCATTCTGCGCCGAAAGCCTCTACATCAAAATAGTGCGCTCCCCTGCCAATTTCTTCATCTGGCGTAAACGCAATCCGAATATCACCATGTGGAATATTTCCCTGTTTCAAGCGCACCATTGCGGTAATGATTTCAGCGATACCGGCTTTATCATCGGCACCCAACAGTGTCTTCCCATCGGTTGTAATTAATGTTTTTCCCAATAAGCTATGTAATACAGGAAACATGACTGGCGACAACACTTCGTCTCCCATCCCTAACGCAATATCACCGCCACGATAGTTTTCCACAATCTGGGGATTCACATGCTTACCAGAAAAATCCGGTGAGGTATCGAGATGGGCAATAAAACCAATGACAGGAACAGGCGTTGCCACATTTGCTGGCAATGTTGCCATAACACATCCCCGTTCATTGAGAGTGACATCGGCAAAACCAAGCTGGTTCAGCTCCTCGTATAATACCTTCGCAAGATCCAACTGACCGTTACTACTAGGAATGGCTTTTGCGGATAATTTTGATTGGGTATTAAATGCAATATATTTAAAAAAACGCTCTAATAATCTATCCATCTTCTCCTCCCTAATTCAGGTAAATGCATTATGAGAAAGATGGATAGCGTAGACATTGCGTCAAGTCAGCTTTTGTTTGCCTTCATCTGCTGAATTAAGGATTGAACATATTGCGTAACTATTTTACTGGCATGACCATAATGTTTTTCATCAAACAGATTTTCGACCTGGCTAGGTTCAAGATTCAACTCAACAGTATGTGCGCCAGACAATTTAGCTTCATGTACGAAACCGGCTGCCGGATAAACGTGGCCCGATGTTCCGATAGCAATAAAGATATCAGCATCAGCTAAAGCAGAATAAATCTGTTCCATCCCCAATGGCATTTCGCCAAACCACACGACATGAGGACGCAATGGAGATGGGAACTGGCAACAATGACAACGATCTTCCATTGTTAGATCAGTTTTCCACTCAACGACTTGTCCAGATTGGCAACACCGAGCTTTCAGTAATTCACCGTGCATATGCAGAACACGATGACTTCCCGCACGCTCATGCAGATCATCAATATTCTGTGTCACCAATAAAAAATGGTCGCCAAGTTCCTGTTCGAGTTCGGCCAAAGCATAATGTGCAGCATTAGGCTGGATATCCGGTTGCTGTAGTTGCTTTCGACGTGCATTATAAAACGCCTGCACCAGATCGGGATCACGCTGAAAACCTTCCGGCGTCGCAACATCTTCGACACGATGTTCTTCCCACAAGCCATCAGAAGAGCGAAATGTTTGGATACCTGACTCAGCAGAAATGCCTGCTCCCGTCAGTACCACCACATAAGGTTTTTCTATTTTATTTGCCAATCGGATATCCCTGTAAAAATTTTGTCTATGTGATCGTTGACGCCGTAATCGCCTCATTCGGTAAAATTTACTGTGCCGATGAAGAACCCGCATTGATACCCCGATATACTATTGCCCACTCAAAATTCGCGCTGGATCAAGTTTACTGGCTCGACGAGCAGGATACCAACTCGCCAACAAGCTTAATACCAGTGCCGTTAACAGAACATAAAACACATCCATAACATGCAATTCTGACGGTAGAAAATCGATAAAATAGATATCTCCTGAAAGGAGTTGGTGTCCAAGCAGCTTTTCTATCCCTTTAATGATAGTCGTCAAATTTAATGATATGAAAATTCCAACAACGGCACCGATTATGCTACCTATCATGCCTGTCAGTAATCCATACCATAAAAAAATTGCCCTGATATGGCTATCCTTGGCTCCCAGCGTGCGCAAAATAGCGATATCACTGCTTTTATCCTTCACGGCCATAATCAATGTTGAAATAATATTAAAGCAAGCAACACCAATCACCAGAACCATCGCCAAGTACATGATGCTACGTACCATCTGGATATCGTTGTACATATAACCGTAATCTTTTATCCATGTGCTGATATACACATATTTTCCTGTCGCGTTACCTGCGTCCCAAACACGTTGCTCTGCGGCAAAAACATTATCCGCTTTAATGGCAATACCTGTGATTGCACTACCGTAATCCAGATAGTTCTGTGCATCAGCCAAAGGAACAAGAGCCAGACTGTGATCTAACATGCCGCTTAACTGGAAAATACCCGCAATTTGTAAACGAATACGTTTAGGCTGCAAAAGTTTCAGGCTTGCCTCATTATTGGGGATCATGACAGTCACCCAATCACCCTGTTTCACGTGCAGTGAATCAGCCACTCCCTGGCCTAAAATCACCTGATTCTTTCCTGCCCTGAACGTTTTCCATGCCCCATGACGCACAAACTGCGGCAGAGTACTCACACTCATCTCGGTATCCAGATCGACCCCACGTACCTGTATAGCATGCAGTTTTTCACCACGTTCCATCAGGCCAGTAAACTCAATATAGGGAGAAGCTCCTGCAATACCTGGTGTCTGTTTTACCTGCCTGAGGGCGGTTTCCCAATCCTGAAAAGGCTGCTCCACAGCATAAATCTGCCCATGCGGAACAACGGAAAGTATCCGATTTTGCAGTTCTCGTTCAAAACCGTTCATGGCACTCAGGCCAATAATCAGCACCGCAACACCCAGCATGATGCCCAGCGTCGAAATGACAGAGATCAGAGAAACCATGCCTGAACGACGTCGGCCACGACTAAATCGTAATGCGGTAAATAATGCAAGAGGCAGATTTACCATTACATCTCCCCCGCCGTCAGGGTTAATTTATCCTGTAAATATCCATCATGCATTTCTACCTGACGTGCCAGTTGATTGGCTAATTTCAGATCATGGGTGACAACAAGAAAGGCAGTGCCTTGCTGTTGGTTCAATTCTTGTAAAAGCCGAAACACACTGTCAGCATTTCGTTGGTCAAGGTTACCCGTTGGCTCATCCGCCAATACCAAAGAAGGTTCGTTTACCAATGCGCGGGCAATTGCGACACGTTGGCGTTCTCCCCCTGACAGTTCAGATGGCCGATGATGCGCCCGATTTTCCAGCCCAACCGCCGCCAGCATATCCAATGCTTTTGGTTGAGCACGACGTTTCTGACCACCAATCAGGAGTGGCATCGCCACATTTTCCAATGCCGTAAAATCAGGCAACAAATGGTGAAACTGATAAATAAAACCAATTTCTCTGTTACGTAATTCTGCCCGTGCCGATGAAGACATTTGGTTGAGTGATTGCCCTTTGAAAAGGACTTCACCAGACGTCGGTGAATCCAGGCCTCCAAGCAAGTGCAAAAGCGTACTTTTACCAGAGCCAGAACTACCGACAATGGCCATGATTTCTCCTTGTTGCATGGAAAAAGTGACATCCTTGAGTACTTCTGTAGAAATTTTTCCTTCCTGATATTTTTTGCACAGTTGATGACACAGTAATAAAGGGTGATTACTCATAACGTAAAGCCTCAGCAGGTTGGGTGGCAGCCGCGCGCCAGGAAGGGTATAGCGTCGATATTAAGGAGATCAGCATGGCACTGATAGCGATCAATATGACTTGCGTAGTATCAATCGCAACCGGTAATTGCATGCCCTCAGCCAGCAAACCGATAATTGGCATGAGGTTATTTAACTGACTGGAGAGCAATATTCCTAATCCCGTTCCCAATACAGCGCCAATAATGCCGGCTCCCACTCCCTGGATCATAAAAATAGTCATGACCTGACGGCGGGTCAGCCCTTGTGTCTGCAAGATAGCGATTTCACCCTGTTTTTCCATCACCAACAAGGAGAGAGAGGTTATAATGTTAAAAGCAGCGACGGCAATGATTAGGCTCAGTAATAATCCCATCATGTTTTTCTCCATGCGAACCGCCTGAAAGAATTCCCCTTTGCGTTCGCGCCAATCTTTCCATATCAGCCCTTTTGGCAGGGTTTGCTGGCTCAACTCATCTACTAATAGAGGCTGATCAAGAAACAAACGCCAGCCCGTAATATTACCAACGGGATAGCGCAACAATCTGGCTGCATCCTGTTGATTAACCAGCATTTCTGTACTATCAGCTTCACTGTTGGCGAAAAATGTGCCCGCGACAGTGAATAAACGCTGGCTGGGAATTCTGCCCATTGGCGTTAACTGGCTGGCACTCGGCACGATAATACGGATTTGATCACCCCGTTTTACCCCTAATTTGGCCGCCAATTTTTCGCCCAGAATGACAAAATAACGTCCGGGTTGTAGTTGGCTGCGATCAACATTGACAAGATGTTCCGCCAACGGCACATATTCATCACGGTTAATACCGAGCATGACACCAACACCAACATTGTGGTGACTCTGTAGTACCACATCTCCTTGTACAATCGGCGTTATGCGGCTCACGCCTTTTAGCCCAGCAAGCTGATGACTTGGGTGTTCAACGGGGTTAATAGAGCTTTTTTCCGATGTAATGATAGCCTGCGGCATAAAGCCCAGAATGCTATTTTCTAATGAACGCTCAAAACCGTTCATGACTGACAATACTGTGATCAATGCCGCCACGCCTAGCGTAATGCCAATCGCTGACAACCATGAAACAAAACGGCCAAATTTATCGACCGCCCGCCCGCGCATATAGCGCAATCCTATAAATAATGAGACAGATTGAAACATGAAATCTGTTACGCCCCTGTTGCCAAAGCAAAGTGTTCGAGGATAATAAAGGGTAGCAATACTTTATGGAACCACCCGTATCCCGGTTCTGTGGTTTTTTTTACTTTCTCTCAACCTGCCAGCGTATTTATTGTAAGGCCACTGGGGCAAAAATGTGTTGGGAATGGACTGAATCTTAGAGAACACATCAAACGCTTATGTCAGCAAAATATCGTTATCAACTTCCTGAAAGCCGCGGTGATACCCGCTACTTAGGCCATTTAACGGGTGCAGCCTGTGCCGTTGAATGTGCTGAAATCATTGAACGTCACCCAGGAATAATTCTGCTGGTGACCAAAGATATGCAAAATGCTCTACGATTGCGTGATGAAATTCAACAGTTCACCGACGCACCAATAAATATCATGTCAGATTGGGAAACTTTGCCTTACGATAGTTTTTCTCCTCACCAAGAAATCATCTCCAACCGCCTGTCCACGCTTTATCACTTACCATTTATGGCGAAAGGTGCATTAATCCTTCCCGTCAATACGTTGATGCAACGTGTCTGCCCACACGATTATCTCAAAGGACATGCGTTGGTCATGCACAAGGGGCAACGTCTTTCACGTAATAAACTGCGGGCAGAATTGGAACAAGCGGGTTACCGCAGTGTTGAACAGGTACTTGAACATGGCGAATTTGCGACACGCGGTGCCTTGTTTGATCTCTTCCCGATGGGCAGTGAGTATCCTTATCGTATTGATTTTTTTGATGATGAGATCGACAGCCTGCGCACTTTTGATGTGGATAGCCAACGCACATTGGCTGAGGTGGAAAAGATCAGTTTATTACCAGCACACGAATTCCCAACCGATCAAGATGCGATTGAGCTGTTTCGCAGTCAATGGCGCGAACAGTTCGAAGTCCGTCGTGATGCTGAACATATTTATCAGCAAGTCAGCAAAAAAATGCTCCCTGCTGGCATTGAATATTGGCAGCCGTTGTTCTTTGAACGTCCCTTGCCTGCCATCTTTGAATATCTGCCTGCAAATACCCTGTTGATTACTCAGA
The DNA here is from genome assembly GCF_001908105.1 of Xenorhabdus eapokensis. Next base: position 151,489 of record NZ_MKGQ01000001.1, on the reverse strand, counting down.
ATTTGGTCAGTGCGGCGGAGCGTTTCTGGCAAGATACCAAACTTCGCTTTGAAAGCCGCAAAGTTGATCCCATGCGCCCGTTGCTCGCTCCTGAACAACTCTGGTTGCCTGTCAATCATCTCTTCGCGGAATTGAAAAATTGGCCTCGTATTGAAGTTGATAATGAACCCTTGCCCCAAAAAGCAAGGAATACCAACTTAGCCTATCATCCCCTGCCTGATTTATCGGTTGCTGCCCAGCAAAAAGCGCCATTGGATAAATTACGCCGTTTCATAGAGCAATTCAGCGGCGAGGGTAAGGTAGTGTTTTCAGTGGAAAGCGAAGGACGCCGAGAATCCATACAAGAGTTATTATCTCGCATCAAAATCAAACCCCAAAAAATAACCCAGTTAGCTGACGCCAATAATCCAGGCCATTACTTGATGGTTGGAGCCGCAGAGCATGGTTTTATTGATGCAGACAACAATCTTGCCCTGATTTGTGAAAGTGACATGCTTGGCGAACGTGTCAGCCGTCGTCGTCAAGATAATCGGCGTACTATCAATACCGAGACATTGATCCGTAATCTCGCTGAATTACGACATGGACAACCGGTTGTTCACCTTGAACATGGCGTTGGGCGCTATCAGGGGCTAATAACGTTAGAAGCAGGTGGCATTAAGGCAGAGTACCTTATCCTGACTTATGCCGGAGAAGATAAATTGTATGTGCCTGTCTCTTCTCTTCATCTCATCAGCCGCTATGCGGGTGGTGCTGAGGAGAGTGCTCCCTTGCATAAATTGGGAGGGGAGGCATGGAACAAAGCACGCCAGAAAGCGGCTGAAAAGGTGCGTGATGTTGCTGCCGAACTCCTGGATGTTTACGCCCAACGTGCCGTCAAACCAGGTTTTGCTTTCAAGAACGATCGCGAACAGTACCAACTGTTCTGCCAAAGTTTTCCATTTGATACAACGCCCGATCAAGAACAGGCCATCAATGCAGTACTTGATGATATGTGCAAACCTATCGCTATGGATAGGCTGGTATGTGGCGATGTCGGGTTTGGGAAAACAGAAGTAGCGATGCGTGCCGCGTTCCTGTCCGTCATCAACACGAAGCAAGTGGCAGTCCTTGTGCCAACAACCTTATTAGCGCAGCAGCATTATGATAATTTCCGCGATCGCTTTGCAAATTGGCCTGTGCACATTGAAGTGATGTCACGCTTTCGTAGTGCAAAAGAACAACAGCAGGTCATTGATATGGCAGCAGAAGGTAAAGTGGATATCATTATTGGTACTCATAAACTCCTGCAAAGTGATCTGCGCTGGAAAGATCTCGGTTTGTTGATCGTTGATGAGGAACATCGCTTCGGGGTTCGCCATAAAGAGCGTATCAAAGCTATTCGGGCTGATGTTGATGTTCTGACACTGACCGCAACCCCAATCCCTCGTACACTCAATATGGCAATGAGTGGCATACGCGATCTCTCCATTATCGCCACTCCCCCTGCCCGCCGTCTGGCAGTGAAAACGTTTGTACGCGAATATGATAGCCTCGTGGTACGTGAATCTATCCTGCGCGAAATTTTGCGCGGCGGGCAGGTTTACTACCTATATAACGATGTTGAAAACATTGAAAAGGCAAAAGCCCGACTGGAAGAGTTGGTTCCCGAAGCCAGAATTGTTGTGGGGCATGGGCAAATGCGTGAGCGTGATCTGGAACGCGTGATGACGGATTTCCATCGCCAACGTTTTAATGTTTTGGTGTGTACCACTATTATCGAAACGGGTATTGATATTCCCAGTGCCAATACCATCATCATCGAACGTGCCGATCATTTTGGTTTAGCCCAATTACACCAATTACGCGGACGGGTCGGGCGCTCTCATCATCAAGCCTATGCCTATTTGTTAACACCCCATCCAAAAGCTATGACCAGTGATGCGCAAAAACGGCTGGAAGCCATTGCCTCTCTCGAAGATTTGGGCGCTGGTTTTGCATTGGCTACCCACGATTTGGAAATTAGGGGAGCTGGCGAATTATTGGGTGAAGACCAAAGTGGACAGATGACCAGCATCGGTTTCACTCTTTATATGGAATTATTGGAAAGCGCCGTTGATGCCCTTAAAAATGGGCGGGAGCCTTCGCTGGAAGATCTTACTAACAACCAGACTGAGATAGAATTGCGTATGCCTGTGCTGTTACCGGATGACTATATCCCTGATGTCAACATGCGCTTGTCTTTCTATAAGCGCATTGCCAGCGCACGGAATCATCTCGAATTGGATGAATTGAAAGTCGAACTTATTGACCGATTTGGTATTCTACCCGATTCAGGACGCCAACTGCTGCAATCTGCTGCTATTCGCCTGCTTGCCCAACAACTCGGTATCAAACGCATTGAAGCACATGAAAAAGGCGGTTTCATTGAGTTTGGTAGTCATAATAAAGTCGAACCGAATTATCTCATTGGTTTGTTGCAAACGCAGCCCAATGTTTACCGATTGGATGGTTCCTATAAATTGAAATTTATTACTGAATTAACTGAGCGAGCTACTCGTTTATCGTTTATCCAGCAATTATTAGAAAATTTCGATCTGCACCAGAGCGATGCCTAATCGAGCCACTTAAGCGATAAAAAAGCAATACCATGATTGCACTATTTTGTTTGCCCAGTTCGCCAATATACAACTTTATGCGAACGACAAGCGAAATAGTGCAATCACTTTTACCTTTAACCTTCGACTAATAGTTAAGAGAAACTCATTGTTGTGAATACGATCCCAGGATCAATTGGCCTTTCTCATTTAAAGGGATAGTGTCATCAGGTTTGTACGCCATCCTGATTTTTCCTGGTTGTTCGCCAATGACATAATTTACGTCATAGGCAACGACACGGGGTTTTTTAAAATGAAGTTCTATGCAGTTTTTTAACGTCGAGTGGATTAAAGCGGGATAGTTTCTATTAATTTTCAATTGGTTAATGAGAATTAAAATACGATATTCATTTTTAATCAAATGATGATGGGCCATATTTTTTCCTATATCAGGAATGGGAAATACTGCGATATGACAATAGGATTGACGAAAAACAACCGTTGACCTGATGGGTTCCGCAGATAATACATGCGCAACGCTGGGGCGTGGGGATTCAAAATAAAACGTTGCAGATGCACCGATGATAGCAATAGTGATAATAGTTATTATAGAACTCATTATATACTGTCTTATCGTTAGCTTAACCACATAGCACCTTGATATATTAATAGTTTTCCACACGATTTTATTAAAAGAATATTTCACCACGATTTTAAGTAAGCTAAAAATGCGCTAAATTCATTATTGAGAAAAATCCTATTTCATTAAGCGTTAATACATGGGGATTTATCACAATAAAGGTTGCTATATAAAAAGCACATACAACATAAAAAATATAAGTTATCTATCCTAATGTTCTGATCCTACAGACTGTAGCAAATTTATAATGCCAAGGTAACCTCACTAAAACAGGCTCTATTATAACGATTAATTAAATCTACTGATAAATTATTTGATTGCCTATTAGATAGGTATGCATAACTAAGTCAATTAAATGTATTTTGTTAACATATCAATATAATTATTGGTCATTATTTTAAAAAGTTATCACATATAACAATAATTAATTTATTAAAATAAGGCCTGAACTTGATTCAAATACAGGTTTATTCAATATAGTAAATAACCAAGACAAATTTAGAGAAGAATAATTATGATATGTATAATAATAAACATAATGAGTAGTTAAATGACTCATCTCAATAAATTACTCAAGATGAGCCATTTTTCGGCTAATTAATGCAATTTCAGGCGTGGACGAATAACGCGGTTAATTCCACCGACCAGCATCATTAAACCTGTTTTAATATATCCATGCAGAGCTACCTGATGCATACGATACAAAGAGATATAAACCATACGAGCAATACGGCCTTCAACCATCATTGAACCACGCATCAAGTTCCCCATCAGACTACCGACAGTACTGAACTTGGATAATGAAACCAATGAACCATGATCTTTGTAAACATACTCTTTCAATGGTTTTTCATTCAACAGTGCCAAGATATTGTCATAGCAACGGCTTGCCATCTGATGAGCGGATTGCGCACGAGGAGGAACAAAACCACCTTCTTTTTTCGGACATGATGCGCAATCCCCAATAGCAAAAATATGATCATCCCGTGTGGTTTGCAAAGTTGGCTTTACAACCAATTGGTTGATACGGTTTGTTTCCAATCCACCAATATCTTTCATAAAGTCAGGGGCTTTAATTCCCGCAGCCCAAACCATCAAGGACGCTTTGATCTGCTCGCCCTCTTTGGTATTCAACCCATGCTCATCAGCACTGGTGACCATTGTCTTGGTTAATACCTTAACACCCAGCTTAGTCAACTCCTGATGGGCTGCACTGGAAATGCGGGTCGGCAATGCAGGCAGGATACGCTCCCCTGCCTCAACCAAAGTCACGTTAAGGGCGTCTGAATTCAAGCTTTCAAAGCCATAACTGTTAAATTGCTTAACTGCATTGTAGAGTTCCGCGGAAAGCTCTACGCCAGTCGCCCCACCGCCAACAATCGCGATATTCACTTTTTCTTCTGCGCAGTGATTGGCAGAATATTTCAGGAACAGGTTCAACATTTCATTGTGGAAACGATGTGCCTGTTGCGGGTTATCAAGGAAAATACAATTTTCCTTCACACCAACCGTGCCAAAATCGTTAGATCGGCTGCCCAATGCCATGACAAGAATGTCGTAAGCCAGTTCACGCTCTGGTACTAACAAATCACCATCTTCATCACTGATCCCAGCCAGAGTAATTTTCTTCCCTTCACGATTGATATTCGTGAGTGTACCTAGCTGGAAATTGAAATAATGGTTACTTGCATGGGCCAAATAACTCAATGCATCAACACCATCATCGAGAGATCCCGTTGCCACTTCATGCAATAGTGGTTTCCATAAATGGCTATTATTACGATCCACCAAAGTAATTTCGGCTTTTTTCTTACGCCCTAATTTGTGTCCCAAACGCGTTGCTAGCTCTAAACCACCAGCGCCCCCACCAATGATGACAATTCTTGTCTTTGGCGTTGTCATGAATACCCCACTGAAAATACAACATAATGTTATGTAAGGCGCTAAGTTCGTTTCTTTGAGTAAAAAACCTTAAATAACGTCCTTAAATAACTTCAAGCTAAACAAATTTCATATTGCAAATATCTCCAGAATATCATGGCAGGTCTGTTGGTCATACCAAAAATAATCACAACCAAACTCTTTTGATTAATTAGACATCAATCACAAAAATTGTTCACACAAACTCTGTAACGCCTGGTTAGCCTTTTGCCAACGTTCAGATTTCTGTAAATCTTCCAGACTAAGTTGTTTGCCTTGATGGTATAACCGTTTAACCTTGGATGATTCAATTATCGGCAGGTTGTCCAGCACACTGACCGCGCCTTCTCGATTGTTGCACACTAAGATCATGTCACAACCGGCCTCTAATGATGCTGTAGCCCGTTCAGCATAACTGCCCATCACTGCTGCGCCTTCCATCGACAAATCATCGGAAAAAATAATGCCTTTAAATCCTAATTGTTCACGCAGGATGGATTTTAACCAATAGGGTGAACCACTGGCAGGACGGTGATCTATCTGAGGATAAATAACGTGCGCAGGCATAATGGCATCCAGCAAGTTACGCTGGATAAAATCGCGGAAAATCACCATATCATGGCAGCTAATGGCATCCATAGAACGGTTATCCCTTGGTGTTTCTTTATGGGAATCAGCCGTCACGGCGCCATGTCCTGGAAAGTGTTTTCCCGTCGATTTCATGCCCGCAGAGTGCATTCCTTGGATGAATTTTTCGGCCATTATCATCGCTGGCTCAGGCTCTTCATGGAATGAACGTTCACCAATTGCTGTACATTGATGTCCTAAGTCCAATACTGGCGCAAAGCTGATATCGATATCCATAGCGATCATTTCTGATGCCATTAACCAGCCAGATTCTTTTGCCAGATGTGCCCCCATCAACATGTCATGTACACAAGCAAAAGATTGTGCCGCAGGTAAACGCGTAAAACCCTCATGAAAACGCTGAACACGTCCGCCTTCCTGATCAACCGCCACCACCAGACGGTGGCGGGAAGCTGTGCGAATTTGGCGCACCAGTTCACGTAATTGCTCTGGATCGTGGAAGTTGCGGGTAAACAAAATTAAGCCACCCACTGATGGGTGCTGTAGAATTTCGCGCTCTTCGTTATCCAATTCATAGCCAACAACATCCAACATTACTGGCCCCATAGCCTTCCTCACTTCTCTTTATATTGGTTATTAGATTCATTACGACAGGTTAAAAGCCTGGCGTAAGGGATGTGCCAGCGACAAAAATTGTTGGTCTCTCGTCTGCTGCCAGCGCACTTCATACCACATCAACATCATATAGATGACCCAAGGCTCCCATCGCTTAATTTGTTGCTGTAATAATTGGATATCTGAATATCCTGATGCCTGGGTACAATAATAATCCAAAAAAGTGTTTTGCTGTACCTCATCCCATTGATTTCCCTTGAATAGTACAGCCAGTGAAAAGCCGATATCGATATCCGCAGCATACTCCCAATCAATCAATTTTAACCCTTTTTCAGTCAGTAATAGATTATCCGAGTGAACATCCATATGGGCAGGCGCTATTTTTAGTACGGTGGGTAATCTGGCTGCCATAAAAGATTTGTGCAGGCGTAACCAACGAGGAGATAAGCGTCTTCTGTCAATCTGCTGCCACTGAAATGCAATTTGTTTTTTTAATTGAAGGGGATAACCCAATGGAGAGTGACTATGAAGAATAGCAAGAGTTTGAGCCAAGGGTTGCTGTAAAGCTGGCTGATTCAATGTGCCTGGTTTTACTTTTGTCCCAGTGAACCACTCAAGCAACAGCCAGTTTCCGTGCATAGCCACTACCTTAGGCGCAATACCGCTGGAAGATAACCGCCGCAAGATCTGATTTTCTCGTTGGCGATCCACACCGAGCATTTCATTCTGCGGTGTTTGCGCGCGTCCAACCATCTGGCGCACTTCATTTGTGGTGGTATTAGCAATATAGTAACTTCCCTGTGTCAAACCCGTTAATGGCCTAATTTCCCAAGAGCCTACGGGCATATCAGGCCATAACTGACATAGCATCCTGAGCAAAGCATCGTCGTTAGTTAAAATATGACTGTTAGTTAACGTCACCACGACCTGACCAAAGTATTTCACCCGTTTTAACCAGCATTAACTGCATCTCCAGTTCACGCTGACCATGATTATTGGAGACAGCAGAATAGAGAACATAATCGGCGTTTAAATAACGTGCCAATCCAATGGACTTACTGCGCGATCCCAGACTATCTTCCGATGATAACCCTAACGCCTGTCTGGCTAAATGAACCTGAGATTTCGGTACAACCTGAAAAACCTGTTTATTGCTGATGACACTTGTGATCACATCTGTGGCTTTCAGGGTTCGCAATGAGCCATTAGTGTTGTTCTTGACCGAATCAACAAGCAGTAATTTCCCCGCTTCCACACCATTAGCATTAATCATCTGATCAGCTAACGGCTGAACGATACTATCCCAATTAATAGATTGAATTTTAGGCGGTTGAGGAACTTTTTCTGATGGCCTTACCGACGGTTCCGGTTTTTTCTTTGGCTCCACCGGTGTAACAGGAGCAGGCGGCTGTGTTTCTGTAACGACACAACTCGCCAGCAACATTGCTGATAGCATAACAAAGAGAATTCTTTTCATTAATCTACTCCAGTTACATCACTACTTTGTACCGATATTCATAAATGAGGTTATTATTTTGCTAATAGCGGTCCCAATGGACGTCCACCCACTAAGTGCATGTGGATATGGAAAATTTCCTGTCCAGAATGGCGATTACAGTTCATGATCAGGCGATAGCCATCTTCTGCAATGCCTTCTTCTTTTGCTATTTTTGCTGCTACGGTAAACAGACGTCCCAAGGCAAGTTCATGATCAGCGGTAACATCATTAACCGTTGGGATCAGTACATTAGGTATGATCAAAATATGGGTTGGTGCCTGAGGGGAAATATCGCGGAACGCAGTGACCAAATCATCCTGATAAATAATATCAGAAGGAATTTCTCGACGGATGATTTTACTAAAAATAGTTTCTTCTGCCATTTTACTTCTCCTGTTTATTGTGAGGCCTAAAAACACCGTGTGACATGACTCACTTAGTTTTCTTTAATATTGATATGAAACAGTTCACAAAAATTTCTTGTCGTCACCGCCGCCAATTCATCAATACTGACACCTTTCAATACTGCCATATATTCAGCAACATCACGTACATAAGCCGGCTGATTCTGTTTACCTCGATGGGGAACCGGTGCCAGATAAGGTGAATCAGTTTCTACCAGAATGCGATCGAGTGGCACAAATCTTGCCGCCTCACGGATCTGTTCGGCATTACGGAAGGTGACAATACCAGAAAAAGAGATATAAAAACCCAAATCCAGCAAAGCCCTTGCCGTTTCTTTATCTTCCGTGAAACAGTGCAACACACCACCACAATCTTGTACTTTTTCTTCCCGCAAAACCATCAAGGTATCGTCTCTTGCGTCACGGGTATGCACAATCACTGGCTTATGTAATTCACGGCCAATGCGAATATGTTCACGAAATGAAGTTCTCTGGAGTTCAGCATTTTCTTGCTGATAATAATAATCCAGACCCGTTTCCCCCATTGCGACAACTTCTTCATCCGCAGCCAGTCGGGCAAGTTCTTCGAAATCGTAACCTTCATCCAAATTCAATGGGTGGATGCCACAGGAATACGCGACATTTTCCCGCTGGCCAATCAATTCCTTCATTTGCCGGAAACCAGGCAACGTGGTTGCCACCGCCAACATATATTTCACATCCCGCTCAGCCGCTTTCGCCACAACATCATCTACACTTTGGTGCAGCGTTTCATAATCAAGGCAATCGAGATGACAATGCGAATCAACTAAAAACATAATATTGCTCGTATCTAACTAAGTGACTGTGCAGGGCAAAATTGTCTTTCCCAATTGAGTAATTGCTCCGTTAGCAACAATTCCCGATTGACTCCCGCCACAGATAATAATTGATGACGGCAGTGTACCCAATCATCAACGGAATTTAATAATGTTTCTATACTTTGGCTAGAAGCCAGATAATGAATCAAAGACTGCTGATCCTGGTTAATACAGTAATTCTGCGACTGCTGCCGCCATTTCACTGCATCGGATAATAGGCTGATCAACCAATGCAAAGATTGCTGCACATCATCACGATTCAATAATGGTAAAAGTGACAGGGTATCACACTTAGGTAATGCCTGTTCAATCGCCTGGCAAAGTGAACTCCTCTGCTGCCATTTTTCAGTTTGGAGTAGCTGCTCCGCTGCCAATGGCGCTCCCTGAGAAAGCCTTAATGCTGTTTGTGCATCCAAAGAGGATAGCGTTGGAAGCTGTTTTTGTAGCCAATAAAGCCCCATTGAGGATTCAGGAACCGGAATAAAATAGTAAAAGCAGCGGCTGCGTAATGTTGCCAGCAAGTTTACAGGGCTTTGACATTGCAACAAAAAGTACGTGTTTTGCGGCGGCTCTTCCAACGTTTTTAATAGGGCGTTAGAAGCAGCATCCGTCAGGGATTCTGCGGATGTGATCCAGGCAATTTTAGCGCCCCCTTGCTGAGAATATTCATAGAGCTTCTCGCTGAGTTGACGTACTGCATCGACCCCAATGGCATTTTTCCCCTTTTCAGGAGCAAGAACATGCCAGTCCGAATGCGTTTCCGCCAACATCAAATGACAGCCGTGACATTTGCCACAGCTTTTAATGCCCTGTTTATTCTGACACATTAGCCAACGGCTCAGACCATACAATAATGCATCAGCGCCCATTCCCACATAAGCATGAAACAAAATAGCATGATGCCCACGCCCTTGTTGATGGAGTTCAACTAACTGACGGTATGCATGATTAAGCCACGGATACCAATTCATACCTGAATTTTCTGTACTTTTAGTCAATGTTCTTTAACCAATGTTCTTTAACCAGGCAAGTAAGGTATGGCGAATATCATCCTGTACGCTTTCCAGCGGTTGGGTTGCATCAATCTTTTTGATACTGTCATCTTTCGCCATAAGTTCGAGATACCTTGTACGGGTACGCTGGAAGAAGTCTAAGGACTCCTTTTCAATCCGATCCAATTCTCCGCGCTCAAGAGCACGTTGTAAGCCCACTTCTGGAGGCACATCAAGATAAAGGGTTAAATCCGGAGAAAAATCGCCCAATGCCGCTTGGCGTAGTGATGCCATTAAGTGCTGATCGATACCTCGGCCGCCTCCCTGATAAGCCTGGGAAGAGAGATCATGACGATCACCAATGACCCAGGTTCCCTTTGCCAAAGCCGGCTTAATAATATTCTCCACCAATTGAACTCTGGCGGCATATAACATTAATAGTTCTGCTTTATCTGTCAGGGATTCGCCTTCAACCCCTTGCTTAATCAACTCACGTAATTTTTCTGCTAACGGTGTCCCGCCAGGTTCACGGGTAAGAACCAAATCAGAAATACCCTGCTGTTTCAAGGTTTCAACCACTGTTTGGATTGCTGTTGTTTTTCCAGCACCCTCAAGCCCTTCAATGACAATAAATTTGCTACTCATTTATCCTGCTTTAACCTTTGGCGATAAAGGCTTACTGCCTTATTATGTGCTACCAGATTGGTGGTGAATGTGTGCCCCCCATCGCCATTCGCCACAAAATATAAATATTCTGTGACAGCAGGATGCGCTGCTGCCTTAATGGAAGCCAAACCAGGCATGGCGATAGGTGTTGGTGGCAACCCATCAATCATATAAGTATTGTATGGTGTAAGTGTGTTGAGATTGCTGCGAAAAATCGTCCCCGTATATTTCTCCCCTAATCCATAAATCACTGTCGGATCAGTTTGCAGTCTCATCTTTAACCGTAGACGATTCACGAAAACAGAGGCAACTTTGGTTCGTTCAGCTTCAATTGCCGTCTCTTTTTCAATAATGGAGGCCATGATCAACATTTCATAGGCACTTTTATATGGTAGGTTCTTTTCCCTGTTTTCCCATTCCTGCCCGACGACTGTTTTCATTTTGTTATGGGCTCGTTTAAGCAATTCCACGTCACTCGTGCCTGCTGTATACAGATAGGTATCAGGATAAAACCAGCCTTCCAGTGACTCAGCCTCTTTCATGCCTAAAGCATCAAGCAGCTCTTTCGATGTCTTGTTTTCTATTTCATGTTTTAAGTATGACGCACTCTGCAATATTTTTGACCAATCAGAAAGACGACTACCTTCAACAAAGCGAATAGCAAATTGAGCTTCTTTGCCACTGGAAAATAATTGCAGAACAGCCTTTAAGGACATGCCTTTTTGCAAGCGGTAAGTTCCGGCTTTAAACTTCGCCAGATCTGGCTGAACGCGAAATAACCATGGCAGTAATTGGTTATCTTCAATCAATCTATCCTGAATCAGTAAGGCTTCCAGTCCAGCTCGTCCAGTTCCCGCCGGCACAGTAAATATCAGCTCTTGACTAAGATTAATCTCTTGATCAGCAAAGTTCTCGATTTTCTTCATAAAAGAAAAAAATACCATCACAACAATCGCAATCAACAATCCAGGCAGAATGAAAATGCGCTTTTTTAGTTTCATTCGATAATCACTTTTATTGGTGCTTCTGAATACTCACTAAACTTTTAAACATTCAGGTAATAAATATTCATGCAACTCTCTTGATTGATATTTCCACTCAGGTTGATTTTTATGCGCTTGAATTTGGCTTACTGGTACCACTGGCATTAAGGAATTACAGATAATCACTTCATCTGCATAAGCCAAAGCTTCGGGATAACGCATAACACAAAATAAGTGATAATCACTTTTCGCCAACAATTCAATGATCTTCTGTCGCATGATGCCTTCCACCCCGCACTGGTTAAGGTCAGGCGTATAAACATTTTTTCCTTTTCGCCAGAAAATATTGGCAGTACCGCATTCAACCAATAAACCATCACTATCAAGTACCAGGGCTTCATCTGCTCCAGATTGTTCAATGAACCGTTTAATTAAAACCTGCTCCAAACGATTTAAGTGCTTAATACCCGCCAGATAGGGATTAATTCCCATTGGAACGGGACTAAGGGTCAATGACACACCTGTTTGACGCTGAGTAATATATCGTTCAGGATATGAACTCAGAGACAAGATCCGTGTAGGCTCAATCGTATCAGTAAAACCATAGCCACGGTTTCCCGAACCTCTGGAAAGAATGACTTTCAACACACCGGATCCACACCCTTTCACTACCTGTTTAATATGGTTCTCAAGTTGGAACCAATCCAGTGCTGGCATAAAGAGTTTTTCAACACCTTTCTGCAATCGTTTTATGTGCAAAGGTAGCAAAGCTGGCAACCCTTGCTCAACCCTTATTGTGGTAAAACAGCCGTCACCAAACTGTACCGCACGATCATTAACAGGGATATGATCGCACTGATTACCATTAATCCAATACGTCATGTTAACTTCTTATTTTTGATAAAAAAGCCCCAACATTTGCTGGGGCTTTTCATAAACACTTTTCATGAACACAAAGTGATTTTAGATCTTGCGGAAAATCAATGACCCGTTGGTGCCACCGAAACCAAAAGAGTTACACAATGCGTATTCCATTCCTTCCACGTTGCGCGCTTTACCTGGAACTAAATCCAGACGACAATTGTCATCCTGATTCTCCAGGTTAATGGTTGGAGGAATAATCTGATCACGCAGAGAAAGAACAGTGAAAATAGATTCAATTGCCCCTGCTGCACCCAACAAATGGCCTGTCATTGATTTGGTGGAACTCACCAATACTTTAGTGCCTTCACCAAAAACAGATTCCACTGCACGCGCTTCCGCAATATCACCAACTTGGGTTGAAGTCCCATGAGCATTGATGTAACCCACTTGTTCTGGTGAAATTCCCGCATCTTTCAGGGCATTTTGCATCGCTAAAGCAGCACCTGCGCCATCTTCAGGAGGCGATGTCATGTGGTAAGCGTCACTGCTCATGCCAAAGCCAACAACTTCAGCATAGATTTTTGCACCACGTTTTTTTGCGTGCTCATACTCTTCAAGCACAACAACCCCTGCACCATCGCCCAGAACAAAACCGTCACGATCTTTATCCCAAGGACGGCTTGCACCTTCAGGATCATCATTACGGGTTGACAATGCACGGGCAGCACCAAATCCAGCAACGCCAAACTCAGTACTCGCTTTTTCTGCACCACCTGCCAGCATAATATCAGCATCATTATAGGCAATAATGCGAGCTGCATGGCCTATATTATGTACGCCAGAAGTACAGGCAGTTGCAATGGAAATGCTCGGACCACGCAGGCCATAAAGGATGCTCAAATGGCCTGCCACCATATTAATGATGGTTGAAGGTACAAAGAATGGGCTGACCTTACGAGGCCCTGCCGATAACAGTGTACTGTGATTTTCTTCGATCAGACCCAATCCACCAATACCAGAACCAATAGCAGCACCAAAGCGGCTAGCATTGGCTTCTGTTACTTCGATTCCTGCATCTTCAATGGCTTGTTTGCCCGCAGCAATACCATACTGAATGAAGAGATCCATCTTTCGTGCTTCTTTACGCGAAATATTGAAATCTTCATGATTAAAATTCTTCACTAAACCTGCAAACTTCGTTGCATGGTTAGAGGTATCAAAATGTTCGATAAGGCCGATACCACTCTGTCCGGCACAAACAGCGTTCCAAGAAGACTCTACTGTATTGCCGACAGGAGATAACATGCCTAGTCCGGTCACGACTACTCGACGCTTAGACACGGTTATCCTCCAGGGAGGGAAAAAATTTGGGACGAAAAACATAGGCGGTCGAACGACCGCCTAGGTATGTATGCTTATTTACCTGCGTTTTCAACGTAGTCAATAGCAGCTTGAACTGTAGTGATTTTTTCAGCTTCTTCGTCTGGGATCTCGATATCGAACTCTTCTTCCAGAGCCATTACCAGTTCAACTGTGTCAAGAGAATCAGCGCCCAAGTCATCAACAAATGAAGCTGTGTTCACAACTTCTTCCTCTTTAACACCCAGTTGTTCAACGATGATTTTCTTAACGCGTTCGTCGATAGTGCTCATACTATTAAATTTCCTATCAAAACTCGCTTCTGCGATGGTTTTCGTAGTTTATAAAATACAGGAAAAGATGCAACCAAATCCCGGCTGGTCGAACCACAATCTGCTTTTTTTGTATAAAAAATACATCAAAAACAGTGGGTTCGCTCATTTTTAGATCATGTACATGCCACCATTGACATGTAATGTTTCACCCGTGATGTAAGCGGCCTCGTCAGAAGCAAGAAACGCTACAGCACTGGCAATTTCCTTTGCATCACCAAGACGATTAGCAGGTATTCCAGCAGCAATACCCGCACGTTGTTCGTCTGTCAACGCTTTGGTCATATCAGTTTCGATAAAACCAGGTGCAACAACGTTAACAGTGATGCCACGGGAAGCGACTTCACGAGCCAATGATTTACTAAAACCAATAACCCCTGCTTTCGCTGCCGCGTAATTTGCCTGTCCCGCATTTCCCATTGTTCCAACAACAGAGCCAATGGAAATAATACGTCCATAACGTTTTTTCATCATAGAGCGCATTACTGCTTTTGACAGACGAAAAATTGAAGAAAGATTAGTGTTAACAATATCTTGCCACTCATCATCTTTCATGCGCATCAACAAGTTATCACGAGTGATGCCTGCATTATTAACTAAAATGTCTATTTCACCAAATTCAGCACGAATATTCGATAGTGCATTTTCAATAGATTCTGAATCTGTGACATTTAGTACAAAACCTTTGCCTTTATCACCAAGGAAGGCACTGATTGCTTCAGCTCCCTGCTCACTGGTTGCGGTGCCAATAACACGTGCACCACGTTCAAGCAATAATTCTGCAATCGCGCGACCTATGCCACGGCTCGCACCAGTGACCAGTGCAATTTTTCCATCAAAGCTCATGTTTTCCCCAGTTATTTGTTCAGAGCAACTGTGAGTGATGATACATCATTTACTGCTACAGCACTTAAAGTATCAACAATACGTTTCGTTAACCCAGTGAGTACCTTACCTGGTCCGATTTCCACCAATTGTTCAACCCCAAGCTCTGCAATATATTCAACTGATTCTGTCCAACGCACTGGATTATACAACTGACGCACCAACGCGTCCCGCATCGCGTCAGCAGATTTTTCTACTTTTACATCGACGTTATTCACGACAGGAAATTGTGGCTGGTTAAACTCAACGTCTTGCAGTGCAGCCGCCAGTTGCTCAGCGGCAGGTTTCATCAGCGCACAGTGTGAAGGCACACTAACGGATAATGGCAATGCGCGTTTTGCCCCAGCGGCCTTACATGCAGCTCCCGCACGCTCTACAGCTTCTTTTTCACCTGCGATAACCACCTGCCCAGGAGAATTGAAATTAACTGGCGAAACAATCTGACCTTGCGCTGATTCCGCACATGCCTTTGCAATGGATTCATTATCTAAACCGATAATGGCATACATTGCTCCCAGCCCTTCTGGTACAGATTCCTGCATCAACTTCCCACGCAACTCAACAAGTTTAACGGCTTGCTGGAATTCAATCACACCAGCACAAACCAGCGCAGAGTATTCGCCAAGGCTATGACCTGCCATTATGGATGGTGTTTTACCACCTTTCTCCTGCCATACACGCCAAATCGCCACTGAAGCAGCCAGCAATGCAGGTTGAGTTTTCCAGGTTTTGTTCAGTTCTTCCACGGGTCCTTGTTGAACTAATGCCCATAAATCATATCCCAAAACCGCAGAAGCCTCTGCGAACGTTTGTTCAACCAGTGGAAACTCTGCGGCTAAATCTGCCAACATCCCCAGAGATTGAGAACCTTGACCGGGAAACACCATTGCAAAATCAGACATGTTTATTTTCCTGTTAAATTAAAAACGTACCAGCGCTGAGCCCCAGGTAAAGCCACCGCCAAATGCTTCAAGTAAAATAAGTTGGCCGCGTTGGATTCTTCCATCACGTACCGCTTCATCGAATGCAGTCGGAACAGATGCTGCCGAGGTGTTGCCATGACGATCCAAAGTCACAACCACCTTATCCATTGTCATATCTAATTTCTTGGCCGTTGCCGCAATGATACGCAAATTCGCCTGATGAGGTACTAGCCAATCAAGCTGGGAGTGAGGCAGATGGTTAGCTTCTAATGTTTCATCAACAATATTCGCTAATTCACGCACTGCAACTTTAAAGACTTCATTGCCAGCCATCGTCACATATTCTGGTGTATCACACTTCACTCGACTTTGATGAGGCAATGATAGCAATTCGCCATAACGGCCATCAGCATGAAGATGGGTGGATAGGATACCAGGTTCCTCTGAAGCCCCGACTACCATCGCTCCTGCGGCATCGCCGAAAAGAATCACTGTACTGCGATCTTTAGGATCGACAACTCTTGAAATAATGTCAGAACCGATCACCAGTGCATGTTTAGCTGCACCCGTTTTAACAAATTTATCTACAACGCTCAATGCGTAAGTAAAACCAGCACATGCCGCCGCAACGTCAAAAGCCGCAATGCCTTGAATGCCCAATAATTGCTGAATTTGGCAAGCCGCACTTGGAAAGGCGTGAGTTGAGCTTGTTGTGGCAACAACGATTAAGTCAATTTGTGCTTTATCGATGCCCGCCATTTCAATGGCCTTTTCAGCAGCCTTGAAGCCCAAAATTGCAACGTTTTCATCTTCAGCCGCAATACGGCGTTCACGAATGCCCGTGCGAGTGACAATCCACTCGTCAGACGTATCTACCATTTTTTCTAAATCTGCGTTTGTACGCACCTGCGCAGGCAAATAACTGCCCGTACCTAAGATCTTTGTATACATTTATGTTTATTCACTCTTGGGTAATACTGCATCCAGCCGGGCAGCAATTCTGTCTGGAACCTGCTTCTCTATAGCTTGAATGGCTTGATCAATAGCCGCTTTGAAAGCATGTTCATTGGCAGCACCGTGACTTTTTATGACGATGCCACGCAAACCTAATAACGTTGCTCCGTTATACTGGTCAGGGTTGAGATGGCCAAATCGTTTAGTTATCTGTCTTAACAACCATTTTTTAACTATCTTCATCTTGAAGAGTTTCATTAACCAAGATGATTGTTTCTGCTGACCATCCGGTGACTTTACCAGAGAAAGGATCACTCTGATCGCACCTTCCATCGTCTTTAGCGTAACATTACCTGCGAAGCCGTCACATACGAGTACGTCCGTTTTTCCCGTCAGTAACTCATTTCCTTCCACATATCCGATATAATTAATCGTTGGGATATTACGCAAGGTTATAGCGGCTTCGCGGATATTATCCAGCCCTTTGGATTCCTCTTCCCCAATATTGAGTAACGCAACACGCGGATTCGCCACACCAACAACATACTCTGCCATGACGGCACCCATAATCGCAAACTGAACCAACATGCGACTATTACAATTAATATTAGCGCCTAAATCTAATACAACTGTCTTCTGCTGTTTTAGATTAGGTATCACTGTCATCAAAGCAGGCCGCTCAATGCCTTCAATGGATTTCAGCATCAATTTAGCCAATCCCATCAAAGCACCTGTATTTCCCGCACTGACACAAGCCCGTGCTTTGCCTGATTTAACTAAGTCTAGTGCTATACGCATCGAAGTTCCGTGACTGGAACGGATGGCCTGAGATGGCCTTGCATCGTTGGAAACGACATGTTCCGCCGGAACAATTTGTAAACGGCTAAGCAGCTCGGCATTTTGATTTGCAAGCAAAGGAGAGATGGTTTCGGGATTGCCGACCAACAATAGCTTCAGTTGTGGATTAGATGCCAGTGCCTGCAATGCAGCAGGCACTGTAACGTGAGGACCAAAGTCCCCACCCATAGCATCTAACGCTAAGGTTAGATTAGCCAAGATATCAACTTGCTAATAGTTAGCTGAAATTACTTGTTGATTACCTTGCGGCCACGGTAGTAGCCATCAGCAGTCACGTGATGACGCAGGTGAGTTTCACCAGAAGTTTTGTCTACAGAGACAAGTGTTGCAGTCAGTGCGTCATGAGAACGACGCATACCACGCTTGGAACGAGTTGGTTTATTCTGTTGTACGGCCATTGACCTTACTCCTTAAGTACTTTTCTTTAAACTGGCTAATACGGCAAACGGGTTTGGTTTTTCTGCTTCAGGAGGCAGTGTACCAAACACCATATCCGCGTCGGACACTTCACAGTGTTCAGAATCATGTACCGGAACCACCGGCAGAGATAGAATTATTTCATCTTCAATCATTGCCAGCAAATCTATTTCGCCAAATTCGTTAACGTTTATTGGCTCATACTCTTCCGGTAATGCCTCAGCCTGTTCATCATTGACGACCGGGCTAAAACAATACGTTGTGTGAACATGATGACTGAAATTACTGCCACAACGCTGACAGGTAAGCGTAACATCCACTTCAGAATGCCCTTTTACAACTGCCAGACGCTGATTATCAATTTCAAATGATAATGAGCTATCTACATCACTATCCACACTGACCACGGACTCTGTAAGACGAGAAACCTGCCCAGCAGAATAACTACCATAGTAATCCAATCTTTTCTGGGCTGCTCGAAGTGCATCGATGGTCAGGGGTAATTTTACCTTTTGCATAAGGCGCGCATATTATCTTTGTAATGAGACATAGTCAAAGAAAAAGGCCACACATCTGCGCCTTTCCGTCAAATATTCGCTTATTAAGCGACGTATAGTTTAAAATGCCTACAAATATTTCTCTACGTATTTTATGGAAAAAAAGATGCTTCCGATTGTTTTATCGTCAACTTCCGAATATCGCCGCCTATTACTAGAAAAGTTAGGATTACCTTTTACCTGTGCTTCTCCCAATATTGATGAAAGTCCACTGGAAAATGAAAGTGCAAAACAATTAGTTATGCGGCTGTCACATGCAAAAGCCCGCGCATTACAGCAGGAGTACTCTAATCATCT
Source organism: Xenorhabdus eapokensis (assembly GCF_001908105.1). The sequence goes on along the minus strand of NZ_MKGQ01000001.1, from coordinate 132,301 downwards.
AATTGTAGCGTCAGATCAAGTTTGTGTTTTAGATGATAAGATTACCGGCAAACCCCATAATTTTGAGAATGCTTTCTTACAATTGAAAAAAGCCAGTGGAAAATGTATCACTTTTTATACCGGCATTACCTTATTCAATAGCAAAACAGAGAGGGTTGATACTCGTTGTGAGCTATTCCATGTCTATTTCAGAGATCTGACAGAAACAGAAATTATTCATTATCTAAACAAAGAAAAGCCCTTCAATTGCGCTGGTAGTTTTAAAAGCGAAGGCTTAGGTATTACATTATTCGAAAAACTTGACGGCAAAGATCCAAACACACTTATCGGCTTACCACTAATCACTTTAACAGCGATGCTTATCCGTCAGGGGATAAACCCACTGACGGTATGTTCTCAATGATTATTATGCCGCAATTTTGTTAAACATTTTCGCAACCTATCGTCCATTGGGGCTTCGAAACGTAGTGTTTCTCCCGTGGATGGATGGGTAAACTTTAATGAGCTGGCATGCAAGAACAATCGGTTAAGCCCTGTTTCTGCAAGCTGGGCATCAAATGTTCTGTCACCATAACGATCATCAAACGCAATGGGATGACCAGTATGTAAAGTGTGCACGCGGATCTGGTGGGTTCGCCCCGTCACTGGGCTCGCTCGCACCAATGTCGCAAACGCATACCGTTCTTCAACTTTAAAACGTGTTTCAGACGGTTTGCCTTCTTTACTGACTTTGACCACCCTTTCCCCACTTTGCAGGGTGTTTTTCAATAAAGGGGCTTCTACTACTTTACAATGGGATTGCCATTGCCCACGCACTAGCGCCAAATAGTCTTTTTGCATCTGTTTCAAGCGCAATTGTTCATGCAGTGCGCGTAATGCAGAACGTTTTTTCGCAATCAACAAAATACCCGATGTATCGCGATCAAGCCGATGTACTAGTTCAAGAAAGCGTGCTTCAGGACGCAAAGCTCGTAACCCTTCTATTACACCAAAACTCAGACCACTGCCGCCATGTACTGCGGTTCCTGAAGGTTTATTTATGACTAAAATATGGTCATCTTCATACAAGATACACTCCGCCAGAATCGCAACTTTATCCAGCTTGATAGAGATAGCTGTTTCTTGTTTTTCTGCAACTCTGATCGGCGGTATTCTGATGACATCACCTGCTGTCAATTTATATTCAGGCTTGATTCTTCCTTTGTTAACTCGAACTTCACCTTTACGCAAGATCCGATAGATCAAGCTTTTAGGTACACCTTTTAAACGGGTCAGTAAAAAGTTATCAATTCGCTGACCGGCATATTCGTCATCAATCGTGACAAACTGTACAATTTGATTATCTGTTTTCATGGGCAAGATTCTAATAATCCAACCAACAGAGCGCCACTCATTTTTAACTATGTCTAAATAATATTCATTATTCCTATTTTATTGTTCCAAGTGACTTAGGATAAAGACTAAATATTAACAACTTATCACTATTTCCTAATAAAAAAACCGTAAAGCGATAAAGTCACCTTGCTATCACCCCAATAGCAATGGAATAATGCTTTCTGCCCACGGTTTACTAAACTATGAATGGCAAGATTGAAATTGTTTGTTATCTGTTTGATCGAGCAAAACGCAGCAATGGCATAAGACGTAATGTTCTATCAAATAATTTATGGGCTGCGGGTGGCAGCTTACTGGATTGGGCAAAATCTGTACCTATTTATTACAGCATCCCAATAAAGAGTACTGTATTCAAATGAAATTCGGACTCGCCGACAAATAGGCGCCTCTATACAGACGATAGCCGTGAGGCTGACGGTTTTGTAAAAGACACGAGGCCATCGGTCACTAGTAGCTCACCTCTTTTTTACTCGCAGCTCTATATTAATGTAAAAAATAATGAGTAAGTTTGAATGAAAAGAATGTTAATCAACGCAACCCAGCAGGAAGAGTTGCGTGTTGCCCTTGTTGATGGGCAACGTCTTTATGATTTGGATATTGAAAGCCCTGGACACGAGCAGAAAAAGGCAAATATTTATAAAGGTAAAATTACTCGAATTGAACCTAGCTTGGAAGCTGCTTTCGTTGATTACGGAGCGGAACGTCATGGTTTCCTCCCCATAAAAGAAATTGCTCGCGAATATTTCCCAAGTAATTATCACTCTCATGGTCGCCCTAATATTAAGGATATCCTTAAAGAAGGCCAGGAAGTCATCGTCCAGGTTGATAAAGAAGAACGAGGCAACAAAGGTGCCGCTTTAACAACCTTTATCAGTTTAGCAGGCAGCTACTTAGTTTTGATGCCAAATAACCCAAGGGCAGGCGGAATTTCTCGCCGTATTGAGGGTGATGACCGTATCGAATTAAAAGAAGCGCTTTCTTCTCTTGAGGTTCCAGAAGGCATGGGGCTTATCGTACGTACTGCTGGCGTTGGCAAATCTGCCGAATCTTTGCAGGGCGATTTAAACTTTCGCCTGAGACACTGGGAAGCCATTAAAAAAGCCGCAGACAGCCACCCAGCGCCCTTCCTGATCCATCAGGAAAGCAATGTTATCGTGCGCGCATTCCGTGATTATCTGCGCCCAGATATTGGGGAAATCTTGATCGACAACCCTAAAATCCTTGATTTGGCGCGTCAGCACATCACTGCACTGGGACGCCCAGATTTTGCCAGTAAAATCAAACTGTACAGTGGTGAAGTTCCCCTGTTCAGCCATTATCAAATAGAATCGCAAATCGAATCGGCCTTCCAGCGTGAAGTTCGGTTGCCTTCCGGCGGCTCTGTGGTCATTGATACGACTGAAGCTTTAACGGCTATCGATATCAACTCATCCCGTTCAACTCGCGGTGGTGATATTGAAGAAACAGCATTTAATACCAATCTGGAAGCGGCTGATGAAATTGCACGCCAATTGCGTCTGCGTGACCTCGGTGGTCTTATTGTTATCGATTTCATTGATATGACTCCAGTGCGTCATCAGCGCGAAGTTGAAAACCGGCTGCGTGATGCTGTGCGGCAAGATCGTGCTCGTATTCAAATCGGCCGAATTTCCCGTTTTGGCTTACTTGAGATGTCGCGCCAACGTTTAAGCCCATCTTTGGGTGAATCCAGCCACCATGTCTGCCCGCGTTGTAGCGGCACCGGAACTATTCGTGATAACGAATCACTGTCCCTGTCAATTCTGCGTTTAATCGAAGAAGAAGCGCTGAAAGAGAACACACATCAGGTTCATGCCATTGTTCCTGTACAGATCGCTTCCTACTTACTGAATGAAAAACGTCAGGCAGTCAGTGCCATTGAGCATCGTCAAGGTGGTGTTGGCGTTGTCATTGTTCCAAATGATCAAATGCAAACTCCACATTTCTCTGTCTTACGTGTACGTAAAGGCGAAGAAATTTCAGCTTTGAGCTATCTGCTTCCACAATTGCATGAAGCGGAAATGACAAATATTCAGGACGAGGTTCAGCATGAACGCAAACGTCCAGAGCAACCTGCCATTTCAACTTTTGATCTGCCAGCAGAAACAGCACCGGCAGCAGCAAAAGTAAAAACAAAAGAGAAAAAGGTCGTTACCAATAACCAGAAACAGACAGAAAAAGCTGGTTTGTTCAGCCGCTTCTTAAGTGCCCTGAAAAAGATGTTCAGCGGTGAAGAAGAGAAGCAAACCCAAGAAAAGGGCAAAAAATCGGCTGGCAATGATAATCGCCGCTCATCAGAACGTCGTAACCCACGCCGTCAGAATCAGCGTCGCGAAAGTGAAACACGCAATAACCGTGAACGTGATGAACAACGTAAGAGCCGTAATATCCAACAGAAAAATAATGTTCAGGATAGCACTGTGCTGGATAACGAAGCTCGTGAAGCACAGCAGCAGCAACGCCGTGAACAACGTGCTGAACGTCAACGTCGTCGTCAAGAAGAAAAACGGCAGCAACAACTGGAAGCTAAAGCTCAACAAACAATCAATCGACCTGACATTGTCGAAGAAGAAATTGAAGAGCGTCAGCCAGTCATGCCTCGCCGTCAACGCCGCCAGCTTGAGCAAAAGGTACGTATCACTGACGAACTGAAACAAGAAACCAACATTGTGGCCTTACCTGCTATGATGCCTGAACCTGTATCAGAAAACGTTCATAAAGAGGCAAAAGCGCCTGTACCAGCCGTTATTGATACTCATGTTGAGGCAGCTAACCAAGCTGAAATGCCACAACATGCAGATCCCCGACATGCTGCATCATCAGCCGCAGTTTCGGTTTCACAAGCGGTTAATTCACAAGCTATTAACTCACAAAACAATGAACAGCAAGACAACACAATGCCTCGTCGTTCCCGCCGTTCTCCACGCCACTTGCGTGTCAGCGGTCAACGTCGTCGTCGCTACCGTGATGAACGCAATCTGACCCAATCACCAGTACCATTGAACATGGCTGTTGTATCGCCAGAACTGGCATCAGGCAAAGTATGGGTTCGTTATCCTGTTACTCCTGTGACAATTAATGTACCTGAAATCCCCGCTTCTGTTGATGTAATTAGCGAAACGGTTGAAGAAAAGACACTACCTGTACAGCAGGAAAAAGCGATTCTGATGCCATCAGTCACAGAATCGGCGCCAACTACAACAGTGGCTCATGTCGAAACAGCAGAACTGAAAGTAGCAGAGCGACAAGACAACATCACTGAGAATAATGCGGAACCTGCTAGCGTGGAAGCTGCCATCAATCATGATGAGAAACATTGGTCAGAAATTTTAAGGGATGAAGAGTCACAGATTCTAATATCACCTGATTCTGAAAAAATGCCTCACACTGCGGCTCCCATCGTTATGACGTCGATTGTTGAACAGGAACATCATGAAGAACAGCCATCTGTCGCAACGGAAACATGCTCTAAGGCAGAGGAAGTTAAAACGGAAAAGGAAAAAGTTGTTGAGTCTTCGATTATCGTGGAAAAATATCATCATGCTTATTCCCCAATGACGAAGGCACCAGCACCAGATATGATGGCTAAGCCGGTGATTATTACTGAATGGCAACGCCCTGCTTTCCCATTCAAAGGCAAAGGCGGCGCAGGTGGACATTCCGCAACAAATATTGCAACTTCTGCTATGTCTAAACCACAGCCATTCGAATAATTGGATACTGTGATTTGAATCAAATGGCTCCCAATTCAGGGGAGCCATTTTTTTATATATAGAAAAATAACCACGCCATTAGGCGTGGTTAATACCTTTTAAACAACAAAACTTACTTAACTCCACCATCCATTGCCTTAAGTTTTTTGGATAACTCACGGCGTTCTTTAGATAGCTCGGCATTTTTGATGATATATTCATCAACGCGCTCTTCATAATCACTGCGCATATGGGCAATAATTCCTTGAATATCTTCAATCGACATTCCTGGTTTTATGTAGTCACTCAGGTTATCAAGCAGAAGTACACGTTTTTGGTTATCTCGGATCTTTTTCTCATTGTCTACAATTTCGCGCTGTAATTTGTTTTTGCGACGAAATATACGCACAAATTCCAGTACATTTTGGAATGTTGGTTTATTTGTGTTGTCCATTTTTTACACCTTTTTAATCAGACCGATATACACAATACAATTTCAAGTAGCGCATAGACAAGTCAGTTTCAACAATTTATTGATACAAACTCCCTTTCAGATACATTTCTGGCTCAAATTTCTTTTCCCATATATCCGGTGAACAACAACCGCCACGGCAACGGTAAGTTTGAGTTTGGATAGCCATACGAACTGTTTCGCTCAAATCTTATTATGGTTTACCATGTATAACCGTAAGTTAACGTCATCGAGAATGAGCGTCTTTGGTGTGCAGCCTAGCAAAGAGTTAGATAAATGTGATACCAATAGAAATAATAATTCATTGATTAATCGTAATTAAATTGGCGATAGCGGAGAATACACAACCTTGAATACCAATAAAGAAAACCAAAGTTTCTACTTTCATGATTATGAAACTTTCGGTAAACATCCGGCCTTAGATCGCCCAGCACAATTTGCAGGAGTTCGCACTGACAATGATTTCAATATTATTGAAGAGCCTTTAGTGGTGTATTGTGCTCCCGCTGACGATTATCTTCCCGATCCTGAAGCTGTCATGATCACAGGAATTACCCCCCAGTTGGCCTTGAAAAAAGGCGTTAATGAAGCCGAATTCGCCCGACAAATCCACGAGGCATTCAGCAAACCCAATACATGTATTCTTGGGTATAACAACATCCGTTTTGATGACGAAGTCAGCCGCAATATTTTCTATCGTAACTTTTACGATCCTTATGCCTATAGCTGGCAAAAAGGCAACTCTCGCTGGGATTTGCTCGATGTATTACGCGCCTGCTATGCATTGCGTCCAGAAGGTATTGTCTGGCCAGACAATGAGGAGGGGCTACCTAGCTTCAGATTAGAACACCTGACAAAAGCCAATGGAGTTGAGCATACTCATGCTCATGACGCTATGTCCGATGTTTATGCCACTATCGCAATGGCAAAGCTGGTAAAAAAAGCTCAACCTAAACTGTTTGATTACTTTTTCCAGTTAAGAAATAAACAGAAAGTCAGTCATCAAATTGATATCCCACAAATGAAACCTTTAGTGCATGTATCAGGCATGTTTGGGCGTCTGCGCAGCAATGTCAGCCTTGTTGCTCCCTTGGCGTGGCATCCGAGTAACCGTAATGCGGTTATCATGTGCGATTTGGCTGGCGATATCACTCCACTTTTGGAACTCAGCGTCAATGAATTACGCGAGCGCTTGTATACCCGACGGGATGAATTACAGCCAGATCAAAGCCCAGTGCCAATTAAACTCGTGCACATTAATAAATGCCCAATCCTTGCGCCAGAAAATACCTTGCGGCCAAAAGATGCAGAGCGAGTGGGATTAGATCGCAACCGATGTGCACAAAATCTGGCTATCTTGCGCAATAATCCGCAAATCAGAGAGAAAATTGTTGAACTATTTTCCCATCCAGAAGCATTTCCAGAATCTGATAATGTCGATACTAAACTATACAGCGATTTTTTCAGCGATGCCGATAAAACAGCAATGGAAATTATCAGGGAAACATCTCCCCAGAACTTGCCTGCCCTGGATTTAACGTTCCATGATGCACGCATTAAGCCGCTGTTATTCCGCTATCGGGCGAGAAATTATCCAGCAACCTTAGATGATGACGAACAACAACGCTGGTTACGTCATCGGCAGGATACATTAACACCGGAAAATATCAGTCAATACCTTGCAGCTATTGAAGCACTTTTTATTGAATATCAGTCCGATGAAGAAAAATGCCGCCAGTTAAAAGCATTGGTTGATTATGCAATCCAAATAGCCGGATAAGGCTTTTATATAAATTCTCTGTCCAATAAAAGAGAAGAAGACGAGCACCGATGTTTTGTCTTCTTCTCTTTTTACTCCGTAATCAAAGCAAACTAATCATGTGAATGGTCAGCAACTTGACAACCACATTCTCCCCCCCAATTTTTTAGCTTGGAGGTTTTCCCAATTCCCGGATTTAAGGTATTAGTGGGATCAATAAATTGATAGAAATGCTTAAGCTGGGGTTTAGCTTTATACAAGTGACCAACGTTATGTTCGGCAGGGTATTCAGCTCCGCGCTGATGCAAAATTTCCAGCATTTTTGTTTTCAATGCATGGATATCTGTGCCCTTTTTAACAATATAGTCCTGGTGGAATACATAGCACATAAAGTGCCCGTAATATAATTTATGAACTAATGCTTCATTGATGTCGGCTGGTAAGGTTTCAAGCCATTCACGATCATTACGCCGCAAGGCAATATCCAATGCCAAAATATCTTCCACTTCATCGCTATGAACAGCCTGGTAACGAATAGCTGCTCCGGCGGCTGCAAAACGGTGCAAAAATGCTTTCGCCCCTTCTTCTGGGGTACAAACAAAATACTCCCCATCAACCTGCCTAAAGTCATTTTCCAGCCATTCACTCGCCTCTTTTATACCTTCGCCTGACATTTTCAGCATTAAGTGATGTTCAAAACGATCTCGATATTCTTTCAGGCGCGCGGGTAAATGGGAGGGTAATAAACGACTCACTCCCTGCATAACACGATCTGTTAAATGTACCGGTAAAAATGGCACCTTACCTAATATGGCATCGATTCGTCCTTTCAAATTAAAAAACATTGGCATTTTATCTGTGCCTAATTTATCAATCATGACAAAAGTGTCTTTCCCATATATTTCTGCGATATCAAATATATCCCGATGCATATATTCCCCGGCAACTGGCAAATGCTGAAAATTCGATAGGATATGACGACGCAATTCGGTCAATACTTCGGGTTGATTCGTGCCGATATAAAAAACCTGCGAAGATGGTTCTGCCGGAAAAGTATCAAGTCGAACAGCAAAAACAACCAATTTACCCGCACAGCCAGAGGCTTCAAACAGTCTGCGTTCATCCGCATTGAATCGTGATGGTGTATCTGCCTCAACATCCCGTACACGCTGTGAATATTCATGATCAGATGCAACTCTGTCATTATGCTGAATATCTTCGGTTCGATAACGTTGTTCTTCCAGACAAGTCAAAATATCTTCAGGTTGATCACCCAACGATATTCCCAAGTGGTTAATCAATTCAGCTTCGCCTTTCTCATTAACACGGCCATAAAGCGCCATTTCAGTATAAGCTGGCCCACGCTGAACCAAAGAGCCCCCTGAGTTATTACATATTCCCCCAATAACGGATGCACCAATACAGGACGAACCAATCACTGAGTGTGGTTCACGTCCCAATGGTTTTAACACTTTTTCCAAATGCCACAACGTACTACCAGGGAACGCAATAACTTGGTTCGTTGATTGAAGAACCTGAATTTTATCCATTCGTAAGGTACTAATAATGATGATATCGCGGTCATAATCATTGCCACTCGGTGTTGACCCTTCCGTTAATCCAGTATTAGCAGCCTGCATCAAAATAATTTTGTCAGCTTCAACACAGGCTTTAAATACTTTCCACTGTTCTAATAATGAACCCGGAGATACAACTGCAAGAGCATCCCCTTGCCCAGAACGGAAGCCTTTGCGATAACGTTCCGTTTTTCGAGGTTCAGTGAGAATATGAGAAGATCCAACAATATTCGTGAGAGTGGTGATTAATCGCTGATTTTGGGAATTTCTAGCATCATTCATAATAGTTCTCTTACCTCACTCAGGCCAGACAAGCTTTTAATGAAAACAGGCATGGAAAGTTTTTTATTATATGATGCTTTTTGCCAAGATTTGTATAATTTACACTCTCCTTTGTTATTTCAAATAAAAAAACAGCACCTGACGATGCTGTTTTTTAGTAATAGCAGTAACCTAAGATGTTTTCTAATTATGATTCAGTAAACTGCGGCATGGGTTGACGAAAGCTACGAGTCAGGAAAAACATGTAAATAAGACCAATGCCTCCCCAGATCAAGCCTAACTCCATAGAATTTGATTCTAAATTCACCCATAAAACCCCCACGGTTGCAGCACCAAGAAGTGGCAAGATCAGGAAATTCAAGGTGTCTTTCAAGGTATTATTACGACGTTCACGAATATAGAATTGAGAAATCACTGATAAATTAACGAACGTAAAGGCAACCAACGCACCAAAATTGATTAGTGCCGTAGCCGTCACTAGCTCCAACCAACATGCTGACAAGGCGATTATGCCAACCAATACCACGTTGATTGCCGGAGTACGCCATTTAGGGTGAATATAGGCAAATATTTTTTCAGGCAGTACACCGTCACGTCCCATAACATAGAGCAAACGAGATACACCTGCATGTGCAGCCATACCTGAAGCCATTACCGTGACACTGGAGAATATGAGAATCACATATTGGAATAACGCACCAGCAACATAAAGAATAATTTCTGGCTGGGAAGCGTCTGGGTTTTTAAACCGAGAAATATCAGGGAAATAGAGCTGTAAGAAATAAGATACTGCAATAAAGATCATACCACCAATTAATGCAGTCAGGAAAATCGCTTTAGGGACAACTTTACCTGCATTTGGTGTTTCTTCCGACAAAGAGCTAATGCCATCAAACCCAAGAAATGAGAAGCAAAGTATTGTCGCGCCAGTAATCATCGGAATTAATTGTGCTTCCTCTGATGTAAATGGCTGAATACTCAGTAACGTTCCTGCACCTTCTCCATTATAAACACCACGGATCATTAGCCCAACAAGTATTACCATAACAGCAATCTGGACAATCACAACGATGCTATTGATATTAGCAACGACATTGATGCCACTCAGATTGATGATTGTCATAAGTACAGTCAGCATGACCACAAAGATCCATGGTTCAATACCAGGGAACAAAGCCTGTAGGTAAATCTTTGCCAATAACACATTGATCATCGGCATCAACATATAATCCAGTAAAGAAGACCAACCTACCATAAATCCAAGATGGGGGTTCATTGATTTTTGTACGTAGGTATAAGCAGAACCCGCCGATGGAAAACGCTTTATTAATTTTCCATAACTTAATGCTGTAAATAAAATTGCGGTCAATGCAATAGCATAAGAGGTCGCAACATGCCCACCGGTCAAACCAGAAACAATTCCAAATGTATCAAAAATAGTCATTGGCTGCAGATAGGCAAGCCCCATCATGACTACCTGGAACAAAGTCAATGTTCTTCTCAGTTGAACGCGGTTGTCAGAACTGGCTTGATTAATACCAAGTGCAGTAGGGGTGGTGGTATTATGCAACATGAGCAAAACCTCCCATAACTTCGATCTGGGTACTGATACAACTACTTAATCGATAGTTACTGGGCAGACTTCGCATCTGTCTATAAACAGAAAAGAAAGAAGAATTGGAAAATGGTGAATTGACAGAAGAGCGTGCTCCATAGTCATCGTTGCAGCAACGAGCGCCGATTGGCACAAGTGCAAAAGAGAATAATTGCTCCATATTTGCATTCCTCAGTACAGCAACCCTGTTTCAATAATGGTTGCTTGTGGTCAATATCGATCCGGAACAGAATCCGGCCTCTTGGTGTTGTAAAAAATAATTCAAAGCAAAAAAAATAACTGGTGCATATTTACGCACCAGTTATTTTTAGTGCACGCATTTTGCACTTCAAGACCAGAAATAGCAAGCGTGATAACACTAAAAATTCATTATTTTTTACGACACTACAGAGCCTTATGATGCAGGCTCTTACTGAGTTAGTGCTGAAACTAATGCCATCATATCCGTTGATTGGCTTTTGACAAGTTTTTAGCACAGAGGAAAACTATTTACCATTTAATTATGATTTTTTGCTAGGGTCTGTTGATGTTTTAAGGTCATAATTCATTCAACCCACATGGGCAACCAGACAATGATAAACGCCAGAGCCAACATACTGGCGTAATTCCGTTCAAGCTTATCGTATCTTGTTGCTATTGCACGAAAATGTT
>NZ_MKGQ01000001.1:0-120740 GCF_001908105.1 Xenorhabdus eapokensis | reverse complement strand
TAGCTTATTCCATTGGAGATCTGTTAACATAGTTCGCGGCATGATGGTGAGGTCTGGTTGTTTTTTGGCGAAAGTAATTATACCAAATCATCATGCTGTTTAATAATCCCTCACAAAACATCAACACGCCCTAGGCAAAAAAAATCATCCCGCCATGAAGGTTGAGGGCGGGATGATTTTATATGATGTCCGAATGTTAAGTGTAATGAATAATATTTATAAGAAAGAAAAACATTAATTAAAAATCATAATTAATGCCGATGTTATAACGACGGCCATCCAGAACTGCATCGTGGGTTTCAGAAGTAACACGTTTATCAAAGATGTTATAAACACCACCTAGTACACGGAGATTTTTCGTTACATTATAAGTCATACCGAGATCAAAGAAAGTGTAGGATGGATGTCCATCTCCCATTGAGAGAGACATCTTATTACCTACTATCTTGGTTCTACGAGACAGAAAATCCGATGACTTACTACGAAAGTTCATGCGAACCCAAGTTTGCATCTCAGGTAGTGTTTGCCAATTCAAAGTTGCATTTGCCATATGTTTTGGCATTTCATTTAATGGCTTACCCTCATATTCCCCACTTTTTTGTTCTGTATTGGTATAAGTATAATTCATTGCTAGTGACCAATTAGCGGCAACATCCCAGTTCATTGACGTTTCTACACCAAACATTGCTGCTTTGGAAACATTAGTACGGCCTCGTACTATGTTGAAAGTACCCGTACCTGGAGGGCATTCTGGAGAGTTTTTTAAACAAATCACACTTTCAGTTATTTTATCTTTAAAATCAGTATGATAAACCGTAAAGCTTACATTTAGGCTATCTTGATTATTCCAGATAACACCAATTTCTTTAGTAACACTTTTCTCAGGCTTCAGATTTGGATTACTCATAATAATCTGATTCCCTCCAGTTCCTCCAGTTGCTTGCCACCAATTAGGCGCAACTTGCCGCAAGTTAGGGGAACGATATCCTGTAGAAACACCTCCTTTAATGGTCCATTGCTCATCAGCATGCCATACTCCATACAGTCGAGGAGTCCAATGAGTACCAAAAATCTCGTCCTTATCTAAGCGGACACCACCTGTTAAGGCTAAATCATTTGTCATTTGCCATTCATCTTCGGCAAATAATGCCCAACTCCAGCGAGTAAGTTTATTCACGCCTTTGGCTGACATCATTTTATTTTCATTATCCTGCAGGTTTTCATAACGATATTGTCCCCCTGCACTCAATGTATGATCGCCTAAACTGAATGTTGTTTGATTACTAAAGAGTGTATCTGCAAATTTCATCTCACGCTCAGGATTATTCGATTCATCTCGCTGAATATAAGAACTCATTGAACCAAAATTATAAGTACCTGTATGAGTGATTGAATAGTTATTACGTTTATAACGGCTTATATCATTTACTTTGCTACTCTTACCTGCTGTTGTATCACGATCTTGTTCATAACGCCCAATCTCAAAATCAAAACTATTTTGTTCATCAGGTGTCAGAGAGAAAGTTGCAGCACCATTACGTATTTCTTGCTCTTTAAATCCACCAATAAATTTATCTTCATTACGGTGAGAGAACAAACCATTAACTTTCAGTCCCAATAGTCCATCAATTAGAGGTCCAGCAGCATAAGCATTAGTTTGATAGCTATTACCTGAATTTTTACTTTCTGTGAACGTGGTATCTCCACGCAAACTAACATGCCACTCTTTCTGTACCTTACGGGTAATAATATTGATTACCCCACCCATAGCATCCGAGCCATAAAGGGAGGACATTGGCCCACGAACAATTTCCACACGTTCAATTGATGACAATGGGGGTAACCAACCCTGCTCAATACCAGAACCATCACTATTTGGACGAGTACTACGGGTATCCACGCGCTTGCCGTCAACTAAGATCATAGTATATTGTGATGACATACCACGAATACTGATATCACTGCTACTACCACCGCCAGTAACAACCACTCCAGGCACATCTTTCAATGCATCTGTCACATCACGGTAGGCTTTAGTTTCCAACTGTTCGCGGCTAACAACTGAAATGGAAGCAGGTGCATCCTCGATTTTTTGCTGGAAACCTGATGCAGTAGTTACAACAATTTTATCTTCGCTATTATTAGCAGCTAAAACAGCGCTGGATGAAATAGCGGTAATAATACCTAATACAACTTTTTTCTTTGCAAAGACAGTCATTCCCGATTCTCCAAAAGGTAGAATAGAATTGTTTAAACAATATGGACAACAGACACAGACTTGCAACACAGGAATAATTTAATTATTCCTGTCAATGTTATATTTATTAAATCTCACTTTAATTTTATTAAAGCGAATTATGGCTTTTATTAGTCTAACTTACGAATTCTGTCACCAAACCATCAATTAATACTTGCGGTATGCCCTGAGAACAACGTTCAATTCGGCCTTTAATACCATAAACTTCGGCCAAACTGCTCGGTGTAATAACCTGCTCAGGTTTACCCTCAGAAATTAATTTACCTTTTTTTAGCATTAATACATGGTCACCATGACGTAATGCAATATTAATGTCGTGAACAACAACAATCGTAACAATATTACGACGGCGCGTTTCACGTGCAACTAAATCCATTACATGATATTGGTAATTTAAATCCAGTGCACTTAATGGTTCATCTAATAATAATAACGTCGGACGGCGGATTAGTGATTGAGCCAATCCAACTAACTGTTTCTGACCACCAGATAATTGATCCAAATAGCTAAGTGCCAAATGTTCAATACCAAGCTGGCGTAATAGTTCCATGACTTCTTGTTCACATTGGCTATTGCTCACACCACCTGATGCTCGTTGAGCAACAATCACCGATTCCAATACATGGAGATGTACACCTGCCGGTAATGTTTGCGGCAAATAAACGACGTTTTGGGCGCGTTGGGCAAAATTCATCTTCATCAGATCCTGCCCATCCAACAGCAGTTCACCATTGGCTTTATTCAATCCCGCCAGCGAACGCAGAAGTGTGGATTTACCACAACCATTCGGCCCCAACAATACCGTGATCTGACCACGCGGTAATGCATTGATATCCAAATTTTCAATCACAGAATGCTTGGGATATCCCGCCGTCAGGTAATTGATTTTTAATCCCTGACTCATACATTCCCCCTATGGCGTAAGATTATGCTAAGGAAGAAAGGCACACCAACCAATGATGTCACTATCCCAACCGGTATAATAATGCCCGGTATCAGGTTTTTAGAAGCAATGGAAGCTATGGATAAAACTAATGCCCCAATCAATGCACTCGCAGGCAAGAAAAAACGATGATCTTCACCAAACAGCATTCTGGCGATATGAGGCGCCACCAATCCAATAAAAGCAATAGGACCAACAAATGCAACTGCCAATGCGGTCAGGATACTGATACGCAATAATGTTCCCAAACGAAGGCGGCTTATATTGATGCCAAAACTAATAGCTCTATCTTCTCCCAGACGCAGTGCAGTCAATTTCCAGGAATTGCTCAATGAGATAGGCATAATGACAAAGAAAACGAATACCATGATACCCAATTTTTCCCATGTCGCCCTGGCAAGGCTACCCATTGTCCAGAAAATCAACCCCTGTAAGGTATCTTCCGTAGCGATAAATTGCATCATCGAAACTAACGCCTCGAAGGTAAACACCATCGCAATTCCAAACAATACAACGCCTGAAGTTGCAACTCTTGTCCAACGGGTAATACCATCAAGCATTAACGCAGCCAAAAATGCAAAGAGAAAAGCGTTTGCGGAAATAAACCACTGATCCGGTATCCCAGGAATGCCAATACCAAGCACAATGGCTAATGCCGCGCCAAAAGAAGCAGCATTAGAAACCCCTAAAGTAAATGGGCTGGCTAGCGGGTTATTCAGGATTGTTTGCATTTCAGCACCGGCCAGCCCCAGTGACAGGCCGATCACTACCGCCATCAAGGCATAGGGCAATCGAATATCCCAAACAATCACCCGTGTTGCTGCATTGACACTTTCTGGTGAAAACAGTGTTTGCCAGAGGGTTTGCAGCGATAACCCTGATGGTCCCATGGTAAAATCCAGTACAACAGAAATGCCAATCGCCAAGACGATGAATAATATCCATACAATACGTCGACGCAGGATATGACGATAATGTGCTTTTATATCGCACTCACTCAATTGCTGTTTCACCATTGGCATAGGCTCGGTAGTGACACTCATTTTTATTACCTGTTACTGCTTATTTCTCGCTGACCCAATATGTACCTACCGGTTCAATAGCCAGGAATTTATCGTGAAGTTCTTTCAATGTTTGTTGCGGATCTAAATCCGCAAATTTTTCAGGATAGAACCATTTAGCAAAAACTTGGGTAACAACAACATTATAAGGAGAGTTATAGTAGTGATGCCAAATCGCATAGCTACGCCCTTCCTTCACAGCAGTTAAGTTGTTGATACCTTTACGTTCAGTGATTTCTTTCAGGCCTGCGCGGGTAATATCGGCAGAAGTTTGGGCGCCCATTTTGATCCCCTCACCTTTGTCACCTGGATCTTGTGCACCGCTTGCGATGTAAATATAAGGATCATCAGCAATGACTTTTTCCAGATTCATTGTTCCCAATGGGGCTGGCAGGACTTCTTTAGCGATGTTTTTGCCACCCGCCAAATCAATGAAGTTCCCCATATTGCCGTTACCTGCTGTACCACAGCAATCTTCACTAAAACCTGCTAGAAGCTCAATAAATACAGAAGGCTTCTCAGCGTCTGGTATACGATCCGTAATATCAGTGACTAATTTTAGATTTTTTTCATAAAAATCAGCGTAAGCATTAGCCTGATCTTCACGATGCAACATTTTGCCCAGCATACGGATGCTAGGTAGTGTATTTTTCAGGGGGTCATTGCGGAAATCGACAAAAACAACAGGTACACCCGCTTTTTCCAACTGTTTTACCAATTCACTGTTTTTTCCTGGACCATGTCCAGACAAACCAAAAATTGCAACGTCAGGGTTGAGTGTCAGCACTTTCTCGGAGCTGACACTATCAGCGCTGGTGTTACCAATCAGAGGGATATTATCGATTTCAGGGAATTTAGCTTTATAAACAGCGTAAGTTTGTGGGTCCAGTTTACGGAAATCACCTTGCCAGCCAGCGATACGAGCCAGAGGTTTATCTCCTTCCAATATGGCAACAGAATGGAATAAACGACCTTCACCTAACAAGATACGATTAACTTTCTCCGGCACCTCTACAGTACGTCCAGCAATATCAGTGACTGTTTCAGCCCAAGATGCAAAACTTGCCATCATGGCAGAACCCGCCATTAGACTGATACTCATATTTTTCACGACTGTTCGAAATACAAACTTCACTTTAGTTAGCCTCTTCATACAACAATTGTGCTGCTAACAATAAAGCAAATAAGAATACTTATCAATGCGATTGGTGTCGTATATCCGAAATTTACTATCGATATTCCTTCCTTAATTCCCTGAAAAATAAAAACTGCTTGTTCCATCACAGAACAGGCAGTTTTTTGTAAAACAAAATCAATAATACTTCAATCAACAATTATCAATTTATTGATAATTTATTAACAATTTATTCTTTATCAATATATTTAAATGTTGGAAATTCCATCTCATTATATTTAACAAAGCGAGTTTTCTTTTTCAGTTTGTAACTAAGCCAAATAAGCAGGAATAACGGAATGCCAATGTAGGTCGCGGTCACGCCGTACCAGTCGATCTTATCTTGCAAAAATGCCTGATAATTTTGGCCTAAAGTGATAACCAGACATAAAATAAAGGCAAAAATCGGCCCAATCGGGAAGAAACCTGAACGATATGGCAGATCATTGAGATTCAAACCTTGGGCAACATAGCCTTTACGAAAACGGTAATGGCTGATTGCAATTCCAAGCCATGCAATAAATCCTGTCATACCTGAGGTATTCAATAGCCACAAATAGACGGTTTGGTTACCAAACATGGAGCTAAAAAAACACAACCCTGCTACCACAGTCGTAGCATACAGTGCATTACGCGGAACACCGCCTTTAGACAGATGACTAAAAATTTTCGGTGCCTTACCCTCTTTTGCCAATGTGAATAGCATACGGGTAGAAGCATACATCCCTGAATTTCCCGCTGATAAAACAGCCGTCAATATCACCGCATTCATTATGGCAGCCGCTGATAATAAACCAGCATTTTCAAATACCAACGTAAATGGGCTAACACTGATATCTTTCACGCCATTGCGCAACAAATTAGGATCAGTATAAGGAATGATCAGGCTGATGATTAAAATCGCAAACACATAGAACAATAAGATACGCCAGAATACCTTGCGCACAGCCCGAGGGATATTTTTTGCCGGATCTTTCGATTCTCCTGCGGTAATACCTATCAACTCTGTCCCTTGAAAGGAAAAGCCGACAATCATTGCCACCCCGATCATGGCTGCAAAACCGCCCGCAAAAGGAGCATCATCAATACCCCAATTGTGCCAACCTGCACCTTCGGCGCCTTTCATGATGCCGACAATCATGAGAATGCCAACAATAATGAACACAATCACTGTGGAGACTTTGATCAAGGAGAACCAATATTCTGCTTCACCAAAACCTTTGACGGAAATGAAGTTCAACAAGAAAATTATGCCAAGAAACAACGCACTCCATACCCAACCAGGCACACCATTAAACCAGTATCCCATCACCAATTGCGCAGCGACAAGGTCAACCGCAATCGTCACCGCCCAGTTGTACCAATAGTTCCATCCCAATGCGAAGCCAAAACCTTCATCCACATATTTGGAACCATAAGTTGAAAACGAGCCCGAAACAGGCATGTACGCGGCCAACTCACCTAAGCTGGTCATCAGGAAATAGACCATTAGGCCAATTAATGCATAGGAAAGTAAAGCCCCACCAGGGCCAGCCTGAGAAATTGTTGCGCCAGAAGCAACAAATAACCCCGTGCCAATTGATCCACCTATGGCAATCATTGCCATATGTCGTGCTTTTAACTCACGGCGCAGGGTTTTTGGAGCCTGATCCCGTGGCATACTTTCTTCTTGAGACATTCTATTCCTATATCATTTGAAATGAATTTAATGCGGGATTGTAACAAATCCTTGTCCCCAGAATAGCAGCGATTCGTGGTTATAAGATACCTTCATAATTCATAGCCAATTATTAGCTACACGATTTTAGTTACAATAACTCAGTAACTTCCGTAACGCATTGGATATATGTTTCTGGCGATGGTAAATCAGGTACAAAGTACGATTGAGGCTAAGTCCAGAAATAATCAGTTCAGATAATGTGCCATTTTTCAGTTGCTCCTGGACAACTCGCCGTGAAAGACAACTGATCCCCATTCCATATTGAACAGCATGTTTAATGGCTTCCGAATTACCCAACTCCATCGCAATATTAAATCTCGGCATTTGTGAGAACAAAAGATGATCCAAAATTTCTCTTGTTCCTGAACCTTTTTCTCTCAATATCCAAGGGGCTTTGATCAAATCCTCCACGCTCAACTCACGTTGTAACAACGGGCTTTCTGGAGAGGAAAAAACAATCAACTCATCTTTCATCCACGACTGTGTGATCAATTCCGGATCGTGACACAATCCTTCAATCAATCCCAAATCGACACGGAACTCGACAACAGCCCTGATAACGTCTCCGGTATTACTGATATTCAATTCCAATGGCGTCTCAGGATAATCCTGACGGTATCTCGCCAACATTTCAGGTAACATATAGTTTCCAATCGTACTACTGGCTGCTAACCGCAATGCGCCCAATTCAAGTTTAAAAAGCTGTTCCACTTCACCAGTTTGTTCAAGCAATGCCAACGCCTTAGGATAGAGCAAACGCCCATGTTCATTGGTGACCAGACGTTTTCCGACTCTATCGAACAGTTGTACTCCCAACTGCCCTTCAAGATCTGTCAGTGAAGCACTCACAGCAGATTGTGATAATGCTAATTGCTGAGAAGCCTGTGTCGTTGAACCACTTTTCAGAACTTCTGCAAAAATTTCCAGTTGTCTCAGAGTGATACGCATATGGCCTCACGGGAAGCTAAATAAAAGGGAAAGATAATCTTGATTTTAGACAGTATTATGCAACTTAACAAAAGTCACCCATAATTAATCTATTTTAGTGTTTATATATATAAGTATTATAAATTTTATTGATTTATAAATTTTCTATATGCTTATTCTTAAAATGCATAAGCTAATAGAGTCGCCACTATGTCTGAAAATCAAGTAGGTGAATTTACCAAAATCCACCAGAATACCGTATTAAAATTCATTCCCGGTATTCTATTAGCCGCAATTCTGATGGCAATCGCCATCTATATTGGAACGATTCCTTGGTTTATAAATATAGGATTGGGCGTCCTGACACTTGCCATCTTATTGGGGATCATGATCGGCAACACGCTATATCCTTTCTTAAAATCTACCTGCGATAGCGGTATCCATTTTTGCAAACACTACCTACTACGAGCAGGCATCATTCTTTATGGATTTCGCCTGACTTTCCAACAAATCACTGATGTTGGCACAACAGGGATATTGATTGATGTCATTATGCTTTCTTCAACATTTTTTATGGCACTATGGGTTGGCCGTGCTTTTTTTCGCCTGGACAGCCAAACCGTGATCTTGATTGGTGCAGGAAGCAGTATTTGTGGAGCCGCCGCAGTTATGGCAACAGAGCCCGTTGTCAACGCTTCTGCCAGCAAAGTTGCTGTTGCCATCTCTACCGTCGTTATTTTTGGCACACTGGCAATCTTTATTTATCCGTGGTTTTATCAACTCAATGTTCACTACCAATGGTTTAATTTCACTCAGGAAACATTTGGTATTTTTTCGGGTTCAACGGTTCATGAAGTAGCTCAGGTTGTTGCCATTGGGCATACATTAGGAAGCGACGCGGAAAATGCAGCGGTTATCAGTAAAATGATCCGTGTCATGCTATTGGCGCCTTTTCTATTGCTGCTTTCTGGTTACCTCAGTCGCGTGAAAGTTAAAAATTGTAATGATCACCCCCAAAAATTCCCGATCACTATTCCGTGGTTTGCTGTGTTCTTTATTGTTACTGCGGGTTTCAACTCGTTTCATCTATTACCTGAATCTCTTGTTAACCATATCATTGCCGCTGATACCATTATGCTGGCAATGGCAATGGTTGCTTTAGGGCTAACCACCCATATCAGTGCTATTCGCCAGGCGGGGGTTAAGCCCATTTTGTTGGCATTCATTTTGTTTGTCTGGCTGGCAGTCGGAGGATTAATCGTCAATCAGGGCATCCATTATTTATTGCGCTAATTCAGAACGAGGGGATATTAAATTGACTTTTGCTGCCCAAATTTTATCAAAAAGGCGAATAATGCCATAATGACGAAAACACAGGAGAAAATGATATGAAATTTGTTGGAGCCCATGTGAGCGCTTCGGGCGGTGTTGATCAGGCCGTGATCCGTGCTCATGAATTAAACGCAACGGCATTTGCCCTGTTCACAAAAAATCAGCGCCAATGGCAGGCCGCACCGTTATCGACAGATGTCATTGATAAATTCAAAGAAAACTGTGAACGTTACGGTTATGGTAGCCGACAAATTCTTCCCCATGACAGCTACCTAATTAACCTTGGTCATCCTGAAACAGACGGCCTGGAAAAATCCCGCGCTGCGTTCTTTGATGAAATGCAGCGCTGTGAACAATTAGACATCAATTTGTTGAATTTCCACCCAGGCAGCCATCTCAACAAAATTGACATCGATAAGTGCCTCGCCCGTATTGCAGAATCCATTAATATTACTTTGGACAAAACACAGGGAGTCACTGCCGTTATCGAAAATACCGCCGGACAAGGCACCAATCTTGGTTTCAAATTCGAACAACTGGCGGCCATTATTGACGGTGTTGAAGACAAAACCCGCGTTGGAGTCTGTATTGACACCTGCCACGCTTTTGCGGCTGGTTACGATTTGCGCACTGAAAAAGATTGCGAGGCAACTTTCAAAGCATTCGATGAAATTGTGGGATTCAAATATCTTAAGGCCATGCATCTGAACGATGCCAAAAGTGAATTTTCCAGCCGTGTTGACCGGCATCACAGTCTTGGTGAAGGCAATATCGGTAAAACACCTTTCAGCTATATCATGAAAGATGAGCGTTTCAATGGGATTCCCTTGGTTCTTGAAACGATCAATCCAGATATTTGGGCTGAAGAAATTGCCTGGCTAAAATCCCAGCAAAGTTAATTACCTGACTGACATTAACTCGATCTTCGCCATCATTGATGCAAGTTCAGTACGGCTTTTAATCCCAACACTCGGCTGGCTAACCGTGAGTGCAGAAACGGCGGTTGCCAGACGCAATGTGTGTTCGCTGGATTCTCTCATCAGCAAACCATAGACCAATCCTCCGACCATAGAGTCCCCTGCCCCAACGGTGCTAACCACTTCACAATGCGGTGGTTTTGCCAACCATGCACCAGAAGCATTGACCCATAATGCTCCCTGCTCTCCCAGTGAAATAACAACGTGGGCAATCCCGCCATTGCGCAATTCATAAGCTGCATCAATAACACTATCCAAATCCGGCAATGATTTCCCCGCCCAAACCTCCAACTCATAGCGATTAGGTTTTACCAGCCAGGGGGATGCCTTAAGGCCAGCCACAAGAGCTTCACGGCTACTGTCGAAAATAACGCAGGGACAAGACTGTTGTAATTGCATCATCCAATCCGCAAATGATTCTGCCGTAATCCCTTCGGGTAAACTACCGCTGACAACAACCATATCAAACTGCCCCAGCCATGTCAGGGAATCACTGACAAATCGATTCCATTCTGCTTCTGTCACCTGGAAACCAGAAAAATTGAAATCTGTCACTTCACCCTGTTTTTCGGTCAGCTTGACATTAATACGAGTTCTCCCTGAGACGAGATGAAAACGATTTACCATCCTGTTTTCGCTAAAAAATTGCTGAAATCCCTCCTGATTTTCCCGTCCCAAAAAACCACTGACAGTCACATCAATGCCTAAATCACGCAGTACCTTCGCAACATTGTTTCCTTTACCAGCAGCGTGAAGCCCTGCCGTCTGTACACGGTTAACATTTCCCTTAACAATATCTGGACATAAGCCAACTAAATCATAAGCGGGGTTTAAGGTAATTGTGGCAACTCGACGGCTCATCTTGCCCGATATCTCCTGAATAAACAGTCATAAATAACATTAAGTTCTATCTGTTATTTATAACATCAAAATTGAATCGTTTCAGTTAAAATTACCGCTTGTTTGATCATTGTGTTAATACAATCTAACAGTAAGAATATGCAACGGAATAATTTCTTATTAGATGACTAAAATCAATCTGAACCAAGGTAAGTAGATACTAGCCGGAGGAATATATCAGTGTCAGTCGTTGTCGGAGTGGGTGTCATTATCATCAATGATAAGGGCGAAATTCTACTGGGAAAACGTACCAGCCAGCATGCACCATACTGGTCAATCTTCGGTGGTCATGTAGATCCCGGCGAATCCTTTGAAGAATGCGCTATTCGTGAAATTAAAGAAGAGATTGATCTAACAATCCACAACCCCAAAGTTTATGGTATTTGCAATAATCTCGAAACCTATCGCGAAGAAGGAAAGCACACTGTTTCGGTCTGTTTGCTGGCACAGTATGCCGGAGGTGAACCGAAATTAATGGAACCCGATAAATGTGAACAATTAGTGTGGTGTGATCCTGACCATCTTCCCGAACCTCATTTTGAGGCCAGCCGTAATGCCATCAGATTATGGCAAAAAGCGCAATTCTATTGCGAAAATTGATATCAGACTCCTACAGGCAGGTTTTTCCAGATAACCTGCCCTACTTTTGTATGCAAAATGCGATAAACATCATTTAATTATTTTTCTTAATTATTTGTTTACACATATAATTTATTTATGTATCGTTGCGCTAGTACAAGGTAACACCATTCATCAGGAGTCTATATGACCATTGAGGTAACGCAAAATTTGAAACGCCCCTCTATATTTGGTGGCGCTATGATCATTGCCGGAACTGCTGTCGGCGCGGGTATGTTTTCTATTCCGATTGTCACATCAGGTGTCTGGTTTACAGGGTCAATCATTTTGCTGCTGTATACCTGTACATGTATGTATTTCTCTGGCCTGATGATTCTGGAAGCCAATATGAATTACCCTGCTGGTTCCAGTTTCCATACTGTTACCAAGGATTTGCTGGGCAGAGGCTGGAGCTCCCTCAATGACTTATCCATCGCCTTCGTTCTGTATATCTTAACTTATGCTTATGTTTCAGCAGGTAGCTCAATTCTTTCTCACAATATCGAGAATATTATTCCATTACCCCAACCAATATCTGGTTTATGTTTCGCCTTTATCGTTGCCTTTATTGTTTGGTTATCGACTAAAGCAGTAGATCGTTTAAGTACTATCTTGATAGGTGGCATGGTCATTACCTTTATTATGTCTGTCGGTGGTATGTTTACCGAAGTTAGGCCAGCCATCTTATTTGATCAAGCCAATACCAATTCAGACTATTTACCCTATGCTTTAATTTCATTGCCTTATTTACTGGCCTCATTTGGCTATCACGGTAATGTTCCGGGACTGGTTAAGTATTACCATAAAGACAGTAAAGCCGTCACAAAGAGCTTACTATACGGCACATTGATAACGTTAGCGATTTACATTTTATGGCAGTACGTCATTCAAGGAAACATTCCACGTGAAGCCTTCAAGCAAATCATTGCTGATGGCGGTAATATTGGTAACTTATTGCAACAAATGGATAATACTTCTGATAATACGACAATAACTCAATTCTTAAATCTTTTCTCATATATGGCCTTAGCGAGTTCATTTCTGGGTGTGTCATTAGGATTATTTGACTATCTGGCAGATTGCTTTAAATTCGGCGATCATCGCAATGGTCGTTTTAAAACGGCACTGATTACCTTCGTTCCTCCGACTGCATTAGCTCTAATTTTTCCAAACGGTTTCTTATATGCAATCGGCTTTGCTGGCCTGGCAGCAACCATTTGGGCAGTTATTGTTCCTGCTTTAATGGCCAGAGAGAGTCGTAAACGCTATCCAACAGCCAGCTATCGGGCTCCGGGCGGTAATTTTTTGATTATCTTTGTTATCCTATTCGGTTTGATAAATGCATTAGCACACGTTCTCTCTCTGTTTGATTTATTGCCAGTTTATCGTTAATGCTTTCCTTTCGCCCCAGTATTTTTACTGGGGCATTCATTCACTTCTTGCCTAATAGGCCAACTGCGAGTAATTTTGTCGCCACTTAAATATTCATTCCACTATTTCCTTGTTTTTATGGAAGGTATCTATGGCTAGAGCCAATGAAATTAAACGCGGCGCTGCAATCAGCTACAATGGAAAACTATTATTAGTTAAAGACATCGATATTCAATCCCCCAGCGCACGTGGTGCCAGCACGCTATATAAGATGCGTTTTACGGATATTCGTACTGGTCAGAAAGTGGAAGAACGTTTCAAAGGTGATGACATTCTTGAAACCATCACATTGACCCGCCGTAGTGTCAGTTTTTCCTATATTGATGGTGATGAATATATCTTTATGGATGACGAAGATTTCACTCCTTATCACTTCAAAAAAGATCAAATCGAAGAAGAACTGTTATTTATTCCCGAAGAAGGTTTACCAGGAATGCAAATCCTGACAATGGATGGACAATTGTTAGCTCTTGAATTGCCTCAAACTGTTGATATGGTTATTGAAGAAACATCACCAGGTATTAAGGGCGCATCAGCGAGTGCCCGTACTAAACCGGCTAAAATGGGTACAGGGTTGACTATCCAAGTCCCTGAATATTTAAATTCTGGTGAAAAAATCCGCATCCATATTGCAGAACGTCGCTATATGGGACGTTGTGACTAATTCCTGATCCTTAAATATGAGTTGCTCTTTGACGAAAATAACGTTCGATGCAAAGGGCAACTCATTATCTGTGAAGCTAGAAGTAATCGACATTAACAATTGCCACACGTTTCTGATTATCAGTCCACTTCACTCTGGAAACACCTATGTTACCAGGAAGCATGACGTCGCCTTTCGTTTTGTGAGTTGAAATGATTTGTTTGACAGTGAGATTTTTACCTAATCGATAGCAAGAGATATTGGCTTGAGTGTTTGATATAACAACTTGACATCCTGGATCAACAATCGCACCTGAAAACCGAATGACTCCTCCTTTAGATTCGGCATATCCATAAGAAAGCCATGAAACCAATAAACAACTCATTAACAGCTTAAGATAATTTTTCATGGTCACCTCACTTTCGTTTATCCATTAACTAAAACTCAGCTACCTTTTATTCCTTCATCTCCATAATAACTATTTCATGTAAAAAAAATACGACATTGAGAACTTTTATTGATAAATATCAAAAGTGATTTTTCAATTAAAAAATAGACACACTTTTTTTTATTGATTAATTAAAAAAACATTAATAATCATTATTCGAACTAAATCACAGTTAAGTTTATTGATTTTATATTATATTATTTAGCCAAATGAAATGATTATTATACTTTTATGTAACATTTAATGATAAGTTACAGTAACAATACCTAATTCTTTATTTTTTCCCACCCACTTTATTTCTTCTGTTCCAATATGTTTTTCAATCGACAATGGAAATTTTTTATCCTTTCGATGTTCTAATATTTTCTTTTTGATCAATTGCTTACCATTATACCAGCAGATCATTTCAGTATGCTCTTTATCCCAGCTCAGTTGGCACGGGGACTCAACAATAGTACCGTGGAAATAAAAAGTTCCAGAACTGGAAGTTGATGGAGAATTCGCCATTACAGGATAATAAGACAAAGACATGAACAAAAAAGTCGTCATTTTTCGTAACATAAGCATTCAACCTCCACTACAAGTGTTATTATCTTTTTTCAACTTTAGCTCGCGCTAATGTGAAAACCAGATAATGGTGTAACGCTCTGCTATATAACGATATAACGTCAAATGAAACTTTTTCTTTATACTGTTGATTAATTTGAACGACAATTCGATATAATATTCTAATAAATTAGGATATGATAAAATCAATTGATGGTTATTTAACCATAGTCAGATATTGACATTGCATCAAATATATATTATCGGTACTGTCGTGGGGATTTAGCTATTTTTTCGATATCATAAAACTAATTACATATTTAACAACAACAAAGGTTAGCGGTGAACTATACAAACATATTGATATAATCACACGTTAACCACAGTATCTGATGGTGATTACGCTTTCTCATAAATTTTGTTATAGTCCCTTTCCTAGTTAATTGGTCTGCCAAACTCCATTTTACGTGTTAAATAGGTATCTCATGACTCGCAGTCACCCACTCGCTATATTTATTCTTAATATCCTTGGTATCGCCCTGTTCCTCTCTTGGTACTTGCCTGAGAATCACGGCTTTTGGTTCCATATTGATTCCGCCATTTTCTATTTTTTTAATGAAAAATTACTGTCAGGTTCGAAATTTGCCCTATTTGTAGCTATCGCGAATGTCAGGGCATTCGATGTTATATCACTTCTATGCATGGGCCTGCTTTATTACAGCGCATTTCGTAAACAGGATTACACCGGCAAACGCCGGCTTTTCATGATGGGTTTAGTCATGCTTATTTCCGCCGTTATCATTAATCAAATAGGCCATCAAATCCCCGTTAGCCGCCCAAGTCCAACGCTGACATTTGAAAATGTTAATCGTATAAACGAAATGACAAATTGGCATACAAAAGATGCGTCTAAAGACAGTTTCCCTGGTGATCACGGTTTAATGCTCTTAATTTTCAGTAGTTTCATTTTGCGTTATATCTCCCGTGGTGCATTCTGCATTGCTCTGCTGATTATGGTCGCTTTTGCTCTTCCCCGTATTATGGCAGGTGCTCACTGGTTTACAGACATTGCTGTAGGCTCTTTATCTTTAACACTGATCGGCATGAGCTGGGTGTTACTAACCCCATTAAGTGACATTATGGCAACATGGCTAGACAAGAAATTGCCGCATATTAGACGCGATAATTAACCTCATAATATTGAGGAGATACCGATTATCTCCTCAATATTACCTCGTATTTATTAAAGTCGTATAAAATAACAACATTTCATTCTAACCTATTAGTTCATAATCTAATTTTTTGTAAAGAACTCTTTTTGTCTCTCGCTTTTTACTAATGATTTCAGTAATCTTTCCTGCGTTCTGTTTATTAAAATAATATGTTTTGTAAAGATAGTAATAAAATGTGTTATTTCGCACACTTTATTGACATAAAATTTGTTAATACACCATATTCTGACTAGGCTATAGAACATTTAGTGTTTTCATGATGGTGATAAGCCACGTTAAGGACTGCAAGGGAAAATCAATAAATGGTTAAATCGAAACCAACACTGAGATACATCTTGCGGCTGATACCCGCAATTATAGCGGCAGTCGCACTGACTGCATGTAGTTCACCAGATTCTAACCTACGCAATAAACAAACTGAGACGCATGCAGTAAACACTGGAAAGCATTATTTACTGCAAGCATCTCAGGATGAATTTGAAAATCTGGTCAGCAAACTAGACATTAAGTCTAAGATACTCAATCAATACGCAGACTGGAAAGGTGTAGCCTATCGGCTTGGTGGAAACACTAAACGTGGCATTGATTGCTCTGCTTTTGTGCAACGCACTTTTCATGATCAATTTGGTATGGAGTTACCACGTTCCACATCAGAACAACAGAATATAGGACAAACTGTTAGTCGCTCTAAATTGCAGGCTGGTGACTTGGTACTGTTTAAAACTGGGGCTCACAGGCGCCATATCGGTATCTACATCGGCAATAATCAATTTGTCCATGCCTCAAGCAGTAATGGCGTCATCGTTTCCAAATTGACCGATACTTACTGGAGTAAACGCTACTATGGTGCAAGACGAGTATTATCAGATAACATAAAATACCCGACTTAACTGGCACCTAACGTGATTTATTACTGAGATTTCCCCTTGCAGACATTAAAAAACGCTTCCATTTAAGAAGCGTTTTTTATCAATGGGTAAAATCATAATGGATATAGCGCAGTTATATTTTCTGCAATTGCAGCACCTAACGTCTTTAAACGACATATCACTGCACTCTCATCTTCCTTAGCAAAAAACAAACATGGTTCTCCTTCCCACTCAATCACAGCACTCGGTATCTGCATATCAGCGATGGACTGATTTATAACATACAAAATTTCCCGTGCTTCTTCGCCTTCATGGCTTAGTAATTTAAGCCCCATCAGGCTATTTCCTGGATCTGTTTCTTCTGCTGGTAAAATCTCTACTTTCGTACCAACGAAGCCGGTTGACCACCGATAACTTTGCGGCAGTCTGTGTACTACCGAAAGTTGGATATTATTCACGTATCATTCCTATCAGAAACAACATTAATACATCTCACCACCCGTTGTAGATTATCGATTCGTCAAAACCGAATAACCACCCAACAAAAAAGTAAATAAAAGGTTAAAATAAAAATCACCAGACCGCACTTACTTCATTTCCTACTTCAAAAAAAGTGCGACCTGGCTCGCATTTTATATATATTTATACTGTTTAGGTAAAAAATTCAACTTATTTTTATGCAAAACAGCAACCTTTAGTTCAAGATTTATTTACATATTCGTTTCTTTCAGGCGTTATTGTGTACCAATAAAAGCATAATCTTTTTATTTACAACAGGTTAAATAATGGTAGCCCTATAATCTTCTGTAGTGATAAAATCACCATAAAAAGTTAACAAAAAAGCAACATAGCAATGCTTGCTGGATATGATAAGGTTAACAACTTCCTACATTTGTTTGATGATTGCTCGATATTTCCTGTTTATCAGGTTAATCAGTCACCTCTTTAAAGAGAGATTCAGGGCACTTTAGGAAAAACGTTTAAATAAATATATCCTGTCATTCGATGCCGGAAAAAAATAATCTCCGATAATAAACAAAAGGCCATCCCATACTGGCAGATGACCTCTAAAAACACTTTACACCTGAGCTTGATTACGCTTAGGACATAGCTATTTATGATGCTGATTATTTATACGACTTACTGCGTGCATAGATAATCAGCATCACTGCGAATGTCACACATAATGTCATTGATCCCACCATCGGCCAGGCACTTTCTTCTGGCAATAAAGACAAAATAGCGCCCACTGATGCAGCAATACTAAAACGGATGGTTCCTGCCATTGAAGAAACGGTTCCGGCCATATGAGGATAATCATCCAACACAACGGCCATCGTATTCGACGTAATCATGGAAATTCCGCTGATATAAATGGCAACCCCGATGACCAGAGAAATAAATCCCAGATCAAATAAGGTACTAAACAGTAACCATAGTCCCATGACAAATTGAACGAACAGTCCAATATGCAACATTTTCAATGGGCCATATTTGCGCACACACTGGCTGTTGATAGTTGCCATGATGAACAGAAAAATAATATTCAGCCCAAAATAGTAACCAAAATGCTGTGCAGGTACACCGTTCAGTTTGATGTAAACAAATGCACCAACACTGAGAAAAGAGAACATGCCAGCAAAGGAGAAACCACTAGCTAAGATATAACATAGCACTTGGCGTTGCCGGAACAGCATGACGAACTGTCTTACAGTCGTTTTTAAATGAAATTTTTGCCTTTTCTCTTTAGGCAATGTCTCTTCTATGAAGAGAGCCACCAGGGCAACAGTAATGACTGCAACCAGCGCAATCGACCAAAAAATAGCATGCCAGTTAAACCATACCATCAATATCCCACCCAACATGGGAGCTAATAACGGTGCAATGATCATCACCAATGTCACAAAAGACATACTGCGGGAAAATTCTTCTTTTGTGAATCTATCACGCATCAAAGCGTTGATGACAACACCGGCTGCCGCAGCAGAAAACCCATGTAAGAAGCGCATGGAAATAAAGGTATCAATATCTTGAGCTAAAGCACAGGCAGCAGAAGAGATAGCAAAAACAATGACACCTGCCAAAATGACTGGTTTGCGTCCTAAGCTATCTGACATTGGCCCATAAATCATTTGCCCAATAGCAAAGCCTAAAATATAGCTACTTAGTGTCATTTGTACTAAACCATCACTGACACCAAAACTTTCAGCAATTGTTGGCATACTTGGCAAATACATATCAATTGCCAATGGCATTAACATAGAAAGCAAACCAAGGATCAACACTAATCCCAAATAGGACG
Organism: Xenorhabdus eapokensis; assembly: GCF_001908105.1. The sequence continues at coordinate 101,360 of NZ_MKGQ01000001.1, read as the reverse complement.
AACGCTGTTGTTGCACGCAGTTACTCCTGAATCAATTGAAGGATAAAAATTAGGGCGTTGGGATTTGTATGCTATTGATTTCATTATCAGTCAGTGCCCGATATTCTCCTGGCTCCAGTGCAGGATCGAGGTAGATTTCACCGATTCGCTCCCGATGAAGCGCCACAACATGATTCCCTACTGCGGCAAACATCCGTTTTACTTGATGATAGCGTCCTTCGCTGATAGTCAAACGAACAAGTTGAGATTCGATAATTTCCAGTTGTGCGGGTTTTGTCAGTGCTTTTTCCCCATTTAACTGCACCCCTGCCAGAAATTTTTGCTCGCTATCCTCAGAAACCGGGTATTCCAATGTCACAAGATAAGTTTTTTCGCAGTGATGTTTGGGGGACGTAATACGGTGTGACCATTGACCATCATCAGTCAACAAAACCAACCCTGTAGTGTCAATATCCAAACGCCCCGCTGAATGTAATTTATGAGCAACAGGCTCATCAATAAAATACAAAATTGTCGGGTTTGACGGATCATCTGTCGAACACACATACCCCTGAGGTTTATTCAGCATAAAATAACGTGGGCCATTGAGTTGTTGTAATATCGTGCCATCATAGGCAATTTGCTGATCGGCCTTCAATTTATAGGCTCCTGTTTTGATGATCTCATCGTCGACAGTAACTAGCCCTGCCCGCAACTCGCGCCCCACATCGTTGCGGCTAATACCTAATTGTTGTGATAAAAATTTATCCAATCGCATGAATAGATGTACCTGACAAAAAATAAACACATAAAAACATGTCCTTGATATTACCAACAACTTCAAGGCCACTATTGGAATACAAGATTAAACAGATAATTCACAAAAAAATCATCACACCAGCAACTATAACAATAATAAGCGACACGTTATAGCCCATCTGATCCTAGAAAAATAATGACGAATTATCTCTCGACGGCAGGCTTCAATGAAAAATGTTATTCTCTACAGCAATTATCTTTTACCTGATATTTGTGACAGTAACATAAAAATGGCTTTTACTTTACGTTCTTATCAACAAGAAGCGGTAGACGCAACCATTCGCTATTTTCGCCAGCACAGCGATCCCGCCGTTATTGTGTTGCCAACAGGGGCAGGTAAAAGCCTTGTCATCGCTGAATTGGCAAAGCTGGCTCATGGCCGTGTTTTGGTACTGGCACATGTCAAAGAACTTGTTGCGCAGAACCACAGCAAATATGGTGCTTATGGATTGGACGCAGACATTTTTTCCGCCGGGTTAAATCAAAAACAAAGCGCAGGAAAAGTGGTTTTTGGCAGCATTCAGTCTATTGCCCGCAATCTGGATTGCTTTAATCACCATTTTTCACTGCTAATTATCGATGAATGTCACCGCATTAGCGATAACGAAAACAGTCAATATCAACAAATCATCCAGCAACTTCGAAAAAACAATCCCCAACTCCGCATTTTGGGTTTAACCGCAACACCTTATCGCCTTGGTGCTGGCTGGATATATCAATATCATTATCATGGCATGATCCGTGGTGATGAACGCAGTTTTTTTCGCGATTGTATTTATGAACTTCCATTGCGTTATATGATTAAACATCATTTTCTGGTTTCTCCAGAAAGATTGGACATACCTGTAATGCAATATGATTTTAGTCAGGTACGAACCAGCCAACAAGGAATATTCAATGAAGCAGAATTGAATCGGGAGATCAAACGCCAAAAGCGTATCACTCCTCATATCATTAGACAGATCGTTGAATATGCACAAGCTCGAAAAGGAGTGATGATTTTCGCCGCGACAGTCGAACATGCCAAAGAAATCGTCCAATTGCTGCCCGCAGGGCAAGCCGCGCTAGTCAGTGCAGATACCCCACCATCTGAACGAGATCGCTTAATTACGGCATTCAAGGAACAACAACTCCGCTACATGGTCAATGTTGCCGTACTCACAACCGGATTCGATGCCCCCCATGTTGATTTAATCGCCATATTGCGCCCAACAGAATCTGTCAGCCTTTATCAGCAGATCGTCGGGCGCGGCTTACGTTTATTTCCTGATAAAAAAGATTGCCTGATTTTGGACTATGCCGGCAATCCTCACGATCTTTACACTCCTGAAGTAGGTAATAGCAAACCCAACTCACAGAGCCAGCCCGTTCAGGTATTTTGCCCCATTTGCCAATTCGCCAATACTTTCTGGGGTATATGCACAACAGATGGAGACATCATTGAGCATTTTGGGCGACGCTGCCAAGGTTGGGAAGAAAACGAAAATGGGAAACGCCAACAATGTGATTTTCGTTTTCGTTTTAAATCATGCCCCCATTGTGGCGCGGAAAATGATATCGCAGCCCGACGCTGCCATCGCTGTGAAGAAGTGCTCGTCGACCCCGATGATATGCTGAAAGCAGCCTTAAGACTAAAAGATGCACTGGTACTACGTTGTGGTGGCATGCAACTGACACCAGGTCACGACAATAAAGGAGAATGGCTAAAAATCACCTATTACGACGAAGAGGGTGCGACCGTATCTGAGCTGTTCCGTTTATCTACTCCAGCCCAAAAGAAAGTATTTGAACTGCAATTTCTTCGTCAACACCAACGTGCACCCGGAGTCATTTTCCGCTGGAGAACAGCGTCAGACATAGCAAATCAACTTCCTTTATTGCGCCATCCTGACTTTGTTGTTGCGCGTAAAAAAGGGCAATTTTGGCAAATCAGAGAAAAGGTTTTTGACTATCAAGGACGATTTAGACGGGCTGACGATTTGTACTAAATATGTCGATTAGACTATCCACTAACCAACCGGAAAACATATTTATATTTGCTGTCATATTGGTTTTTCGCTAGAATGCCGCCCGCTTAACGTAATAACTCATGTTAAGCCAAGTATCGAACCTGCTGCTGGGTCGCCTGTAGCAGGATTTATTTTCTTCTTTTACAGAGAAAAAATAATGTTAACTATTAATGCAGAAGTACGTAAAGAGCAGGGCAAAGGTGCGAGCCGCCGCCTGCGTAGAGCTAACAAGTTTCCAGCAATCATCTACGGTGGTAACCAAGAGCCAGTTTCTATCGAACTGGATCACGATGCAGTTATCAACCACGAAAGCAAGCCAGAATTTTACGAAGTTCTGACTCTGGTTGTTGATGGTAAAGAAACTAAAGTTAAAGTGCAGGCAGTACAGCGTCATCCGTTTAAACCTAAACTGACGCACATCGATTTCCTGCGTGCTTAATTAGCCACATTCGAGCTTTTATCGGGACGCCGAGTAAATAACGCCGCAATTGCGGCGTTATTTATTTTTACAACTTAGTCTCTTCACGGTGAACAATATTAGCGATTGCCACTACCATGACGTTGCAATTGATCGCGTAGATTCGGGGGCGTACCCTTAATCGTCAATGTATCCGTTACAGGATCCCAAAAAATTCGTTCTCCCATCAGCATGGCATCAAAATTGATGGTTAATCCTCCACCACTGCCCGCCAATTTCTTCAACTGGCGCAATGTTCCGCGATCGGCCGGAAAACTCTCTTCCAATTTATAGCCCTTATCCTGCGAAAATTGTTGAAAACTTTGCCCCTCCAACGAGGGTAACTCTTGGGATAGCTCTTGTAACTTAATTTCCTCGCCCGTCTGTAACTGTTCATTACAGTAACCATAAACTTGTTGACGATAAGCCTGGCGTTCATTTTTATCCAACTGTGCCGACTCGCAATAATCATCCAAAGCCTGCAACAACCCTTTGTTTTGAACTTTGGCATTCATGCCTTCACTGGCGGCCAGAAAATCCATAAAAAAGTCCGAAACCTTACGCCCTACTCGCCCTTTTAAGAAAGTCAGGTAACGACTGGATTCAGGATTGGTTTCCCATTCAGTGAGATCGATTCTTGCAATAATATCAGCATGAGGAATATCAAGATATTGTGTCGTATTTACATCGAGTTCATCATTGACGGACGTACTGTTACAACTATTGAGCACAGCAATCAGTAAATATTCCACGGCAAGATAGCGATATTGACAAAACAATACCGTTCCCCCTTCTGCAAACGGATACTTTGCTAACTCATCTTTTAAGCGAACCGTTGCAGCCCGGCTAAAACCAAGAAAACCGTCATCTCCTTTACGTAAATGACGCAGTGATCCCGCCAGCTCACTTTCTTCATTAAACAAACCGTAAGCTTTACTTTTCGCACTATATACACGATGTAACTCTGCCATCATCTCTTCAACCACTTGGTTGGTATCCAGCAAAGCATCACGCAAAATCACTTCCAACGTCTGTTCATCACGTTTAATCAACCGATGTAACGCGATCTGGGTAATATCCAGACTCATTATTTATACTCCTTTTGCAGCTTTGGCCATATAGAGGCGTGCGGTTAGCGGCGTATTCAAACATCGTTATCTTTCTGCCGCAACTAAAAACCCAATTGACGAAATACTCGTTATTGAATTGCCAACATCCTACATATCAAAGAATAAAATGATGCAATATATTCAATATTGGCAACAACCCCGGCAACAGAGAGTTAATTTGTCATAAAAAAAGCAGAAAATCCCCCCTCTATACGGTAAGATATGGGGCTTTGTACATTCAGGATATTTGATTTATGCCACAGTCATCTCGCTATAGCGATGAAAAAGTTGAACATTTATTAACTGAATTAGTAAATGTTTTCGAAAAAGACCATACTCCAACTGACCTGACCTTGATGGTTTTAGGTAATATGGTAACAAATTTGATCAATACGAGTATTGCTCCTGCACAACGCAAACATATTGCAGACTCGTTTGCACACGCGTTGCAATCTTCAATCAACGAAGATAAAGCGCATTAATCTTCATTAACACGTTGACGTAAAGAAATATGGTGACTAGCTGTCAGCATTACCGCGAAAAAGTTTCTCAGATGATCAGTTGGGGACACTGGTTCGCACTGTTCAACATTATGTTCAGTCTTGTGCTGGGCAGTCGCTATCTATTTGCATCTGACTGGCCGGGTTCACTGTTTGGTCGCATCTACGCGCTGATCAGTTGGCTCGGCCATTTTAGTTTCATTGTCTTCGCCATCTATTTACTTATTTTATTTCCGCTGACATTTATCGTTATGTCCCAGCGGCTAATGCGGTTTCTTTCGGCCACATTGGCAACGGCAGGTTTGACACTACTGATATTCGATTCATCCATCTATGTTCGCTTCCACCTGCATTTAACCCCATTGGTTTGGGATTTAGTCACCAATCCAGAACAAGGCGAGTTAGCAAGGGAATGGCAACTGATGTTCATCTGTATTCCGGTGATTTTCCTAATACAGATGCTTTTTGGCACATGGAGCTGGCAAAAATTACGCAGCCTAAACCGCCAACGATTTGGTAAACCACTGGCAACAGTATTTATTACTGCTTTTATCGCTTCGCACCTTATATATATATGGGCTGATGCCAATTTCTACCGTCCGATTACCATGCAGCGCTCAAACTTGCCGATTTCTTATCCAATGACCGCCCGCAAATTCCTTGAAAAACATGGCTTATTGGATCAACAAGAATTTCAACGCCGCATTAACCAACAAGGCAATCCCACAGCCTTGAGCGTCAATTATCCACTGAATAATTTATCTTATCAGGATACAGGCCGCGGTTATAACTTACTTCTGCTTGTCGTGGATGAGCTGAATCATCAAGATATTACTCACGATATGCCAACTTTGGAACGTTTTGCGCAGAACAATCTCCAGTTTACGCAACATTTCAGTACCGGCATTCACGATGATACTGCATTGTTTGGTTTATTCTATGGCATATCATCGGGTTATCTGGATGGTATTCTTAACGCCAGAAAATCCTCAGCACTTATAGATGCCCTGACACATCAAGGGTATCAATTCGGCCTCTTTTCTTCAGATGGATTCCAGACACCACTTTATCGCCAGGCCATATTGACCGATTATTCATTGCCAGAAGCTAAAAGGCAAAATGATAATGTAACAGTGACACAATGGAGCCAATGGTTAGATCTACGAAATGGTTCCACACCATGGTTCTCATTGCTGGATATTAATGGTTTCGTACCTTCATCCGGTAAATTTGATAAGAAAGCGCTGGATACTGAAATCAGTCATGTTTTAGAAGTCCTGAAAACTAAAGGTGTCTTAAATAAAACGATCATTGTGATTACAGCTAAACAGAGCAAAGAAACAACAGCTAACAAGGGAAAATGGTTTACAGGTGACAAATTCAATCGTGAACAACTTCATGTTCCCCTGATAATTCAGTGGCCAGGCACTCCGGCACAAACTATCGATAAATTGACTAATCATCAAGATATCATGACAACCTTAATGCACCGTTTATTGCACGTGACTAATTCTCCAGAAGATTATTCCCAAGGCGAAGATCTCTTTAACGCCCAAAGAGAAAATCCATGGCTTATCACGGGTGATAATGGTTCCTTAATTGTTACGATGCCTCAAAATACGGTCTATCTTTCCAAGGATGGGGAGTATCATCTGTATGATTTAGAGGGTAATGAAATTCAGGATGCCAAACCAAACCTTGCCCAATTATTACAGATATTAACGGAAGTAAAACGATTTTTAGCAAACTAATCGTTTAAAAATCAGGCACTCACTAAATTAGGGGCTTGCTTTGCAAATAAAAAACGGTAGTATAGGTAAAGTCATCGGCATGTAGCGCAGCCTGGTAGCGCACCGTCATGGGGTGTCGGGGGTCGTAGGTTCAAATCCTATCATGCCGACCAAATTTCCCTAGAAAAACCAACCACTTGTGGTTGGTTTTTTTATGCGTCGAATTTGCTTGGGGTAAAACTGGTGTAAAATGGGTGTAGAACCTTCTTCAAAAGTCACTGATTTATTGAGCTAAAAATAATCATATTTTAATTGTATTTGCACTGGTCATTACCTTGCCTATTTGCTCTTTATTCTCTGAATTCTAAAATTACGATGAATGTTCATCTGTAAAATTTTTCTATCATTTTCCATCCCACTCTTACTCCACCCGCTCAACCGCTTCACCATCAGAAGCCTCCCCCTGCCTCACATTCCACACCGAATCCGCCGGCATCTGGACACGGACAGAGATAGACCGACAGGAATATCAATCGGGTCACCGTCAGCGTAACCCTCTGTATATTTCTGGCGAATGTAGGTGCGTTTGAGTGCTCACGATGATACGTCATGATTTTGATGGAGACATCCGGTAGCACTTTGTAATCCACCCAAATCAGCGGTAATTTATTTTTGCACAGCGGTATCTCAACCCCGCTAAAACAACGAACAAGGCTATGTCCATCGCATGCAATTCAGGCGTTCTGTATTCCTACGGAAGAGACAGCGATTGATGCCGACGAGGAGGTTCATCATGTGGCTCCTAAGAGTATTGATGCGGTTCTGCGTGATTTCCACCGAGTATGCGACCAAAGAGGTCAACAAAGAAAAGCTCCAGCAGGAATATGTAATACATGGACGGCATTGAATGGACTTTTTGAACTGTAAGAGAGATGCAAGGAAGTCACGGGTATTCGAATTAAAGAACTGAAACAGGCTGCATAAATGGCACAACGCGGTGTAAACAAAGTTATTGGGACTTTTATTGAAAGAGAATACTATCTTTAAAGCAGATCAACGGATTGAATACATGACCCAACAGATCGCATAGCAACATGAGCCATAACAATATCACCTTTTTTATGCCTATCTTTTGTAACTGCTGAACAAGTATCGATTTTATCCAATATTTATCTTCACCTACTTGGATCATATATCTAATCCTATGTTGATTTTGAGACTGTTAGTGTATTGTTCTTACTCTTTGTTTAAGTTTGGTTTGTTGCATATTACTCAATTTGGGACTACCTTGTTTATGTGTACTCAAAATCCTACTTGTTTAGTACACCCTCATTTGCTTCTTATTTCGCTCTTCCCCTCCCTGTATTCAGGGAGGGATTTTTATTATTAAAAGTTTTCTAAAATAGAATTTTTCCTACCATCCATAATTGCGTCAACTATACCTCTCAATAATATCTTTCTGGCATACGCCTATCATAAATTAAGTTTTTATAATTATCTAATTTTGTTATAAATATTTCCGTGCATTTCCATTATAAGAAATTTAAATTTCATTAACCATCAATATAATAATTAGAAAATAAATTCACTTATTTTATAGTCAAGTAAGGAAAAAATAGGAAATTCATTATGAATATTAAAAAATCTCTACTTTTGGCGGGATTGACAGCGTTTGGTACTATCCCATTCTCCAGTATCGCTGAACCAGATTCAAATCATGGATATATCGACACACCGCCAAGCAGGGCACTTTTATGCCAAAAAGGCATTAATAAAAACTGCGGGTCTGTCACGTACGAACCACAATCGATTGAAGGTCCCAAAGGCTTCCCACAAGGGGGACCACCAGACGGACAACTCGCCAGTGCTGGTGTTGGTCAGTTCAAACAACTGAATGAACAAAGTCTAGACCGCTGGCATCATGTTACTATCAATAAAGGAATCAACAAATTTAATTGGACAATAACAGCCCGCCATAGCACCACTTCATGGCAATTCTATATTACTAAACCTGGCTGGGATCCAAACAAATCTCTCACACGCGCCCAATTTGATCTAACTCCCTTCTGTGAGCGTTTTGATAATGGAAAAAGGCCAGGCCAAACTGTCTCTCTGAACTGTGATATTCCCGATCGTTCAGGCTACCATGTTATTCTCGGTGTGTGGACAATTGCTGATACCGCTAATGCTTTCTATCAAGTTATTGATGTTGATATTAAATAATATTTTTTAATTATACTAACATCGTATTTATAAATATTATCTGAGTACAAAAAGTGCTGATCACTTGGCAGCACTTTTTTCTAAAAAATTGAAATGCCTTTCAGATAAAATCTATTCACCTAACACAATTCTACACATAGAAAAATATGAAAAAATCAACTATTCTTAGAATTGCCAGACCAACAGATAATCTTATTAAAATTGCAGAAATGTATTGCAATGGCTTAAATTTTATCATACTAGGTGAATTCATAGATCACGATGGTTTTGATGGTATTATGCTGGGGCATCCCAACCATTCCTGGCACCTTGAATTTACTCATCATCACAATACACATGTTGGTAAGGCTCCAACTAAAGATAATTTATTAGTGTTTTATATTGAAGATAAGCTTGAATGGCAAGAACAAGCACAATCAATGCAAAATGCTGGGTTTATTCTCGTTCCTTCTTATAATCCTTATTGGGATAAGGGCGGAAAAACTTTCGAAGATATCGATGGTTATCGTATTGTATTACAACATGGTACATCAGAGATTTAGTTATTTATTTTACGGTTAATGGTTTATTCAAAGGATTATTTCCTTATCACATTGATCATTTATTTAATTAGGCTGTCAGTGATAATCTGATTAGATTTCTACTTGTTATTTCTGATAGCCTAAAAAACTGCCATAATGTTTATTTGATCATGTCATGATAAGAATGTTTTCTGCTCAGATTCCCTTCGCAGGCGCAAATCTGCTAACTCTCTCCCATCAGCACGATCCCATTTCACAAACTCTTTTGCTGCGCCCTGGTAATCACCTGTATTCAATTTTTTCAACAATGTTGAATGAGCAAAATTATCGATCCCTAAATTGAAAATAAACGAGCATAAGGCATCAAATTGTCCTGGTGTCAGTGGTATCTTAACTAACCGCTGAATGGCTGCATAAATAGGGATAAGATCTTGATGTAAAAATTCCTCAGCCTGTTGCACAGTTATCACTTGTCCAGGTTTTACTCCTTTTGTATGGCCATACCCAATTGTCCACGGTGCTGCTCCAGTAGCGGGATCTGGGTATGCTTTCAATTTCAAGCCTTCATAACTTTTGAGTTTATTAATACCACTTTCACTGATTTCCATTCATTTTTCCCTTACCAAATTGCGGACCAATACAGATCAAGTGTAGATGAAAAAAAATCAATCAACAAAACCCCATTTACAGTAGGTGGTAAAACCTCGACAAAAATCAAAATAAAAAATAATGCGTTAAATTTCAATAAATTATTATAATTTGCAAATTTTTTTTAATTTTTAAAAAAATAATTGAATAAAAATCTTGACTCTTTTGCTTTTGCGCATAAAATCCTCCTTAGAATTTAGATTTTCGTGAAGTAAATCACAATTTATAACCCTCAAAGGAAATCATCATGAAATCTGTAAAATCTTTCCTCTCAAATGTACACTGCGTTGTTATCCGGTTATCAGCAACTCGTTTTATGTAAGAATTGCTAAAGTATAATAAGCCAGTTCAAAAAATCTGGCTTTTTATCGTTACTACAGCCTTAGGGTAAATGCTTTCTTACCTATTTCATTATCTACACGCTATTCATTGAACTTCTGTCCCAAAAATTTGTCTCAGATCCCTAATAGATTTCAAGGCGTAATACTGCGACAAGGCAACAACCTGCAAAAATCAAAATGAAGGTATAGAATTCATAAAATTTCTATGCTGACTAATTTTCACTATTTATTTAAACATCAGGAGAACACTATGAACTCAACGGACTTTCGTAGTCTGAAGTTAAAATCAGAATTAGGGATATTTGAGATTATTTTACATCTCGTCATCTGGTTTCTGATTATTTTATTTACATTAGGGCTAGGTGCCTTTATGTTTCCCTACTATATGACTCGTTTTATTATTAGCAAAACGCATGTTATAGACCGAGATAGTGGACAAATTATCGGCAAATTAAATTGTGAGATCAGTTTTGTCCAAATAATTGGGTATGTTGTGATTTGGGCTATTCTCTCTTTTATTACATTTGGTCTTTTATATTTTGTCTATCTTTACAAAATCATAGCGCATTGCATTAATCATACACGAGTGGTCTCTGCATAAAAACTAGCAGAATAGATAATCACAGGCATAATCCTCTTATGTCTGTGATCATTTTTTCGTTTAAAATTTAAAAAATTGCAGCTAAATTAACAAACTGCAATTTGACATCTATGAAATATATTTCATCCGAAATTAGGATTTATTATCAAAGTATTTTTCAACCAAAGCATATAAAATGGCGATGGTTTCTATATCAGGTATTCCATCATAATATGATTGGCGGAAATGCATTTGAAATGCTTTAATTAAGGATTGAAAATTTTCTTCTTTTTCTGTACCTGTGATGTCATAACCATAACGCTTAAATTTTTTTAAAATCTCGGCGGTATCAGGTAGTCGATGCCCGAATTGTTCAATATATTTCTGCTTAGTTTCTTCGTCATACCATGCACCAACTCCTGCATCATATAATTCTTTCCACGGAAAAGAGGGACCTGGATCAGTTTTTCTTTGCCATGCAATATCTGAATGCCCTACAACATGAGTCGGTTCAATATCTGGGTAACGTTGTAATATATTGATGGCTAATTCTTTGAGAGCAGCAATTTGATCAGGGTGATAAGGAGGGAAAGTGAAAACGCCATGATCATCACTGGCTTCGTTCACAATCTCAATACCTATGGATGTATCATTCAATCCTTCTCGCCCATCCCAAAAACTTATTCCTGCATGCCAGGCTCTTTCAAGTTCATCGACTAAATTGAATATGCGAACTTTATCAAATCCAGCCGCTTGATAAGTCGGATCATCTGGAGTTGGAACCAGGTAATGGGCACTGACGAACTCCCCAGTCAAGGCTTGAATAGATTTCTCAAAGTTCAATGCAGTATAGTGCATAACTAAAAAGCGGGAACGTCTGTTAAAACTTTTGCTCGAACGATATGAATTATAATCAATTTTATACATCATTGTTCTCCTTTATTTATTTTGCTGGATAAAACGGTAAGTCTCAAATTACCTCTAATCCGTTGTTATCAACAGCATAAAAGGAACGAACACAGCAATAAAGGTTTTGTTTATCTATTTTTTAGAACATCGCGATAGAAGCAGGTGGAGAAATGGCAAGAATATGGACATATCACCGTGATGAACGATATGTCCACAAGCAAGAATAATCCGAAATTTGTCGCGGCAGTAATAAGACTGGCTAATTTAAGGGAAATTAAAGCTCAATTTCAATATCCGTCAATGGATAACAGCTACAGGGTAAAATTTCCCCTTCATTAACAAATGCCAATGGCTTGCAAGGATAACCAACCTTCCCTTTGACCAGACGAACACGACAAGAACCGCAGTACCCCTGCCGACATTGGTATTCAAGCTGAACTTTGCCGTGTTCCAGTGCTTGCAATAAATTGTCGTGCAAACCTGAAGAATAATGGATAGATAACCCCTGCCGTGACGGCAGGGTGACTTTGTAATCAGCCATATCAGAGTTCGAAACCACTGAGATCCTCAGTATTGACTTCCGAATCAATCTGACCAACCAAGTAAGAGCTGACTTCAACTTCCTGTGGAGCCACTTGAACATTATCAGAAACCAGCCATGAATTGATCCATGGGATCGGGTTAGAACGGGTTTCAAATGGTAACTTCAAGCCAACTGCCTGCATACGAATATTGGTGATATATTCAACATACTGGCACAGAATATCTTTATTCAGTCCGATCATGGAGCCATCTTTAAACAAATAATCAGCCCACTCTTTTTCCTGCTCGGCTGCCTGTACAAACAGATCGTAGCACTCTTGTTCACACTCTTTGGCAATTTCCGCCATTTCAGGATCATCCTGACCAGAGCGCAACAGGTTCAACATGTGCTGCGTTCCCGTTAGATGCAGTGCTTCATCACGGGCAATTAGTTTGATAATTTTGGCGTTACCTTCCATCAATTCACGTTCAGCAAAAGCAAATGAACATGCAAAACTGACATAGAAACGGATAGCTTCCAGGGCGTTAACGCTCATCAAGCACAAATAAAGTTGCTTTTTCAATTCACGCAGATTAACGGTAATCGTTTTACCTGCAACATCATGTGTTCCTTCACCGAACAGATGATAATAGTTGGTCATTTCGATCAGATCATCATAATACGCGGAAATGTCTTTAGCGCGTTTTAAAATCTGTTCGTTCTCCACAATATCATCAAATACGATAGAAGGATCATTCACGATATTACGAATTATATGTGTGTAAGAACGCGAGTGAATTGTTTCTGAAAACGACCACGTTTCAATCCATGTTTCCAATTCCGGAATGGAAATCAATGGCAGAAAAGCCACATTGGGGCTACGCCCCTGAATGGAATCCAATAGCGTCTGGTATTTTAGATTGCTAATAAAAATATGCTTTTCATGATCCGGCAGTGCGTTATAGTCAATGCGATCACGGGCAACATCTACTTCTTCCGGACGCCAGAAGAAAGAGAGTTGTTTTTCAATCAACTTTTCAAAAATAGGATATTTTTGCTGATCAAAACGCGCTACGTTAACAGATTGACCGAAAAACATCGGTTCTTGTAACTGATCATTTTTTACTTGTGAAAAAGTGGTATAGGACATAGTTTCCTCAAATTAAATCTTACACGCGCCGCCTTCACAATCGGAATCTGCTGACTCAACAACTTCTTCCAGATCACCCTGAACGTCTTCTGCCCCATCACGGGTGTTGTGGTAATACAATGTTTTCACGCCATATTTGTAAGCGAGCAATAAATCTTTCAGCAATTGGTTCATCGGAACTTTGCCATTAGGGAAACGCGCCGGATCATAGTTAGTATTGGCAGAAATCGACTGGTCGATGAATTTCTGCATAATCCCCACTAACTGTAGGTAGCCATCGTTGCTCGGCATTTGCCACAGCAGCTCGTAAGCGCCTTTCAGAAGCTCGTAATCGGGCACAACCTGACGCAGGATGCCGTCTTTGGATGCTTTTACACTGATATAACCACGTGGTGGTTCAATACCATTGGTCGCATTAGAGATCTGCGAAGAAGTCTCTGATGGCATCAATGCAGACAATGTTGAGTTACGCAGGCCATATTGTTGAATGTCACGACGCAGTGCTTCCCAATCCATGTGCAAAGGCTCACTGGTCAGGGTATCCAGTGTCTTTTTGTAAGTATCAATCGGCAAAATACCTTGTGAATAAGTGGTTTCACTAAACCACGGACAAGCACCTTTCTCTTTTGCCAGTGCGTTTGAAGCTCTTAACAGGTAATACTGAATAGCTTCAAATGTTTTGTGAGTCAGGTTGTTAGCGCTGCCATCAGAGTAACGTACACCGTGTTTCGCCAGATAATAAGCGAAGTTAATGACGCCAATACCCAGAGTTCGACGCCCCATTGAGCCTTGTTTTGCGGCGACGATAGGATAATCTTGATAATCCAGCAAGGAATCCAGCGCACGAACTGCCAGCTCCGACAACTCTTCCAATTCATTCAGATTTTCGATGGCGCCCAGGTTGAAAGCAGATAGTGTACACAGCGCAATTTCGCCGTTTTCATCGTTAATATTGTCCAACGGCTTCGTTGGTAGTGCAATTTCCAGGCACAGGTTAGATTGACGCACAGGTGCAATAGCTGGATTAAACGGGCTGTGAGTATTGCAATGGTCAACGTTCTGAATATAAATACGGCCTGTTGAAGCACGCTCTTGCATCATCAAAGAGAACAATTCAACCGCTTTAATGCTATTTTTGCGGATATTACTGTCATTTTCGTACTGAGTGTACAGGCGCTCAAACTCCTCCTGATCCTCAAAGAATGCATCGTACAATCCTGGCACATCAGACGGGCTGAACAGAGAAATGTCTTCCCCTTTAATCAGGCGCTCATACATCAGTTTGTTAACTTGTACACCATAGTCCATATGGCGAACACGGTTACCTTCAACACCACGGTTGTTTTTCAATACCAGCAGGCTTTCAACTTCCAGATGCCACAGCGGATAGAACAGTGTTGCTGCACCGCCACGAACGCCACCTTGAGAACAAGATTTCACCGCAGTCTGAAAATGTTTATAGAATGGGATACAGCCCGTGTGGAAAGCTTCACCACCCCGGATTGGACTACCCAATGCGCGAATACGACCCGCGTTTATACCGATGCCAGCACGCTGGGAAACATATTTAACAATTGCGCTGGATGTCGCATTGATAGAATCCAGGCTGTCACCACACTCAATCAGGACACAGGAACTGAATTGACGGGTTGGTGTGCGAACCCCTGCCATGATTGGCGTTGGCAGCGAAATTTTAAAGGTAGACACTGCATCATAGAAACGACGGATATAGTCCAAACGCGTTTCTTTTGGATAAGTGGAAAACAGGCACGCGGCAACCAGCATGTAGAGGAATTGGGCACTCTCATAAATTTCGCCAGTCACACGGTTTTGTACTAAATATTTCCCTTCCAACTGCTTGACCGCTGCATAAGAGAAATTCATATCACGCAAATGATCAATAAAACTATCCATTTGCTCGAATTCTTCTTTGGAATAGTCTTCCAGCAAATGTTTATCGTATTTACCCAGGTCAACCATTTTTACGATATGGTCATACAGTGCAGGTGGCTCAAACTGACCATAGGCTTTTTTACGCAGGTGGAAAATCGCCAGACGCGCTGCCAGATACTGATAATCAGGCGCATCACCGGAGATCAGGTCAGCCGCAGCTTTGATCATGGTTTCATGGATATCCGATGTTTTGATGCCATCGTAAAATTGAATCTGGGAACGCAGTTCTACTTGTGACACTGAGACATTTTTCAGACCTTCAGCAGCCCAGGTAACAACCCGGTGAATTTTATCAAGATCAATTTGTTCTTTATGTCCATCACGTTTGGTAACTAGCAGACTCTGGTTCATGGGGAAATACACCTTCTCTCTTTTCGTATCCCACCTATATTGTTCCTTGACCTCTTGACAGCACGATGCCCCCAAGATGGCTGAGGAGCCAGTCGGGGCTTAGCTACAATTTATTACTGTTTCGCTACTGCTTATTACAAGCTGCTACTACAAGGTGACAAGAAACACAATATATAGGGGGTAATTAAAACGGTAATAACAAGATAATGTTATTTTCGGGTTTTATCAAGTGCACAAGATCGAGAAGTTTTGTGGATAACTTGAGGATTAATTTTGGCAAAAAGCCGATAACCTGCGTAGTTACTTGATGTTACTTTCATAAGGCTATCGGCGAAACAGGGAAAATAAAATCGTAAAAATAATATCTAGTTGCCGTTTTATTAATCCCTAAACGGCCTTTGTCAGACAGATCGGGTGTGCAACATATAATTCACGTCTACATTATGACCAAGTCGAAATTTATCTGTTAACGGATTGTAATGTAAACCAATAATATGTTGTTCTTTCAGAGTAGTCTTATCAATCCAATTGATCAGTTCAGAGGGACGAATAAACTTTTTCGCATCATGTGTTCCTTTTGGCACCATGTTCAATATATATTCAGCGCCGACAACGGCCATCAACCAGGCTTTTCGGTTGCGGTTAATCGTTGAAAAGAAAACATGACCACCAGGTTTGACTAATTTGGCACAGGCATGAACTACAGATTCTGGATCTGGCACATGTTCAAGCATTTCCAGGCAGGTCACCACATCATAAGCATGTTGGTGCTGTTGTGCGTGGCTTTCTACCGTTTCCTGAATATAAGAAACGGAAACGCCGGATTCCAGTGCATGCAAACGGGCAACTTGCAAGGGTTCAAAACCCATATCCAACCCTGTCACTTCCGCGCCTTCACGCGCCATACTTTCCGACAAGATACCGCCACCACATCCAACATCCAGCACTTTTTTCCCAAAGAGACCGTCAGCATGTTGCAAAATGTAGTTCAAACGCAGTGGATTGATTCGGTGCAATGGCTTGAATTCGCCTTCAAGATCCCACCAACGGGAAGCAACGGCTTCAAATTTTTCGATTTCCTGCTGATCCACATTGGCATGGGATTGGATGGGTGAATCAGGGGTTTTGGCGTTCATCAGCAATATCGCTCCTAGGCACTGCTTCACAGCAAACTGGTTCACAGCAAACTGATTCACAGAAAATGTAACAGTATTATGGGGATGTGTGATAAGAAACTATTATACATGCCTTAATCTTGAAATACCCGCGTCAGGTTTTTATAAAACTGCCATTTTGTGGTATAATTTAAGCCTTTGAATTCGGAGTATGAGGGACAGTGGCTCCATGAGCGACATTGCCAGAGAAATCACACCGGTCAATATCGAAGAAGAGCTGAAAAGCTCGTATCTGGATTATGCGATGTCCGTTATTGTTGGACGCGCACTGCCAGATGTTCGGGACGGACTGAAGCCAGTACACCGCCGCGTACTTTTCGCGATGAATGTATTGGGAAATGATTGGAATAAACCTTATAAGAAATCTGCCCGCGTTGTTGGGGATGTTATCGGTAAATACCATCCACACGGTGACAGCGCTGTTTATGACACGATTGTTCGTCTGGCACAACCATTCTCCATGCGCTATATGCTGGTTGACGGTCAGGGGAACTTTGGATCAGTAGATGGCGATTCTGCGGCAGCGATGCGTTATACCGAAGTGCGCATGGCAAAAATTTCCCATGAATTGCTGGCAGACTTGGAAAAAGAAACTGTCGACTTTGTGCCCAACTATGATGGCACAGAGCAAATTCCCGAGGTAATGCCAACCCGTATCCCCAATTTACTGGTGAATGGTTCATCAGGGATTGCAGTCGGTATGGCAACCAACATTCCACCTCATAATTTATCTGAGGTGATCGATGGTTGTCTGGCTTATATCGATGATGAAAACATCAGCATCGAAGGCTTGATGGAACATATCCCAGGCCCTGATTTCCCGACGGCTGCTATCATCAACGGACGCCGTGGCATTCAGGAAGCCTACCGTACAGGTCGTGGTAAAATTTATATCCGCGCCCGCGCAAAAATTGAAACTGATGAAAAAAATGGCCGCGAAACCATTATCGTCAGTGAAATCCCTTATCAGGTCAATAAAGCCCGCCTGATCGAAAAGGTAGCTGAGCTGGTAAAAGAGAAGCGCATTGAAGGGATCAGTGCACTACGTGATGAATCCGATAAAGATGGAATGCGCATCGTTATCGAAGTAAAACGTGATGCTGTTGGTGAAGTTGTCCTAAATAATCTGTACTCACTGACCCAATTACAGGTTTCATTTGGTATCAACATGGTTGCTCTGCATCAGGGACAACCTAAATTACTTAACCTGAAAGATATTCTTTCTGCGTTTGTTTGCCACCGCCGTGAAGTCGTTACACGCCGGACAATTTTTGAACTGCGCAAAGCTCGCGAACGTGCCCATATCCTTGAAGCATTAGCTATTGCCCTGGCGAACATCGATCCTGTTATCGAATTGATCCGGAGAGCCTCTACACCTGCTGAAGCGAAAGCCAGCTTGATTTCCCAGGCGTGGGAATTGGGCAATGTTGCCTCTATGCTGGCACAAGCAGGTGATGATGCTGCCCGTCCTGAATGGTTGGAACCACAGTATGGTATTCGTGACGGTAAATATTACCTGACCGAACCACAAGCACAGGCTATTTTGGATCTGCGTCTGCAAAAACTGACCGGCCTTGAGCATGAAAAACTGCTTGATGAGTATCGTGACTTGCTGAAAGCTATCGCGGAATTGCTGTTCATTTTGGAAAGCCCAGAACGTTTAATGGAAGTCATTCGTGAAGAATTGCTGGTTATCAAAGGACAATACAACGATGCCCGCCGGACTGAGCTGACCGAAAATTCAGCGGACATCAATATTGAAGACCTGATTAATCAGGAAGATGTTGTGGTTACACTGTCTCATCAGGGATATGTCAAATATCAACCACTGTCTGATTATGAAGCCCAGCGTCGTGGCGGCAAAGGCAAATCAGCCGCACGTACCAAAGAAGAAGATTTCATTGAGCGTTTATTGGTCGCTAATACCCACGACACTATTCTCTGCTTCTCAAATAAGGGCAAGATGTACTGGATGAAGGTATATCAATTGCCGGAAGCAAGCCGTGGTGCCCGTGGTCGCCCAATTGTCAACCTTCTGCCATTGGATCAAAACGAACGTATTACAGCTATTTTACCCGTGCGTGAATATGAAGATGGGCTGAATATTTTCATGGCAACAGCCAGTGGTGTTGTTAAGAAAACCAAGCTCAGCGAATTTAGCCGTCCACGCAGTGCCGGTATCATTGCCGTAAATCTGAATGAAGGGGATGAGTTAATCGGCGTTGACCTGACAGATGGTAGCAACGAGGTCATGCTGTTCTCTGCGCAAGGTAAAGTCGTTCGTTTCCTCGAAGAAGAGGAAGAAACGCTGGAAGATGGTACTGTTCGCATAAAAGGTGTACGGGCAATGGGACGTACTGCAACTGGGGTGCGTGGTATCAAACTCAGTGAAGGCGATAAAGTTGTTTCCCTGATCATTCCTCGTGGACAAGGAGAAATCCTGACCGTCACTGAAAATGGTTACGGCAAGCGTACCGCCGAAAGCGAATATCCGACGAAATCCAGGGCTACCCAAGGCGTCATTTCCATCAAAGTCAGCGAACGTAATGGCAAGGTTATCGGCGCAATTCAAGTAGAACCTACTGATCAGATCATGATGATTACTAATGGAGGAACATTAGTACGAACCCGTGTTTCTGAGGTCAGTGTTGTTGGCCGCAATACACAAGGCGTCACCCTGATCCGCACAGCCGAAAACGAAGAAGTCGTTGGTTTACAGCGCGTAGCTGAGCCAGATGACGATGATGAAAATGACAATATCGCAGCGCCTTCTGATGAAGGGAATAGTGAATAAAAAAGTAGCGAGTTAAAAAAGAGTAAATCACAATGGCAGGCATTTAAGTGCCTGCTTTTTTTGTTCAATTTTTTGACGAAGAATTAGCAAGATGCAAATGCTACTTTGTATTCCCTGCTACACTAGTATATGCTGTAAGCAGTTATTATTAATCATATATTTCATCAGGCGATCTCTTGAGATATTTATCTTCTTTTCGGACGTCATTAAAGATATCACGTTATCTTTTTCGGGTGCTTGGATTTATGCTATGGGCGCTTGGCGCCTTATTAACCAGCTTTTATTTGACCAATCTTTTTAATGCACTCAAATCTGATATTCGTCAAGAATATAATGCCAACTACGATATAGCCTTTTCTCATATACGACATATTGCTAATATCTTGCGAGATATTCAATTTATGGCGGAACAGCGCTTATCACAAGATAATGATAGAAACCAAACCATCGTACCACATAATAACGATATTCTTTCGTACATTCCTTTGAATGAGAGTTCCAATTGTGAGCTATTACAGCGAACCTCACATAATAATTTATATTCATTAGATCAGTTGATTGCATTTTGGGGAGAAAATGTTGCCGCTATACGCAGTATAAATCAGGCTTTTTTCATTGGGGTAAAAAGCAAATGCATGGTGAGTTTTTTCCCTCATAACAATATTACCGAACCTGATGCACTGAAAAAAATGATCTACGAGAATACCCGCAGGTTGATCAACATGAGAGAACAAAACAATGAAAGAGCGCTCTTTTGGATCCAACCTAACCCCAAAGCGGATGGTGGTAACCTTTATGTTTTTACGCCTATTTATATTAATGGGCACATGACAGGCATCATAGGTATTGAAAAATCTATCAGGCTAGACTCTTTCTTGCAAAGAAGGGATCGGCCTATCACAATCACGATGCTAAATGAATCAGACCAACCCGAATTGCAATATTCGATAAAAACGCATAATAAATCCCTTGCTATCAATCCCAACTTGCAACCCACGTATTTTGGTTACGATGAGGATTTTACCAGCTTGGTATTAATGCGGAACTTATCACCTTCTTCATTACGTATTATCTATTCGTTACCGCTAAAACATATTTATGATGAACTGAAAATCAGTGTCATTAATGGCATTATCTTGAATATTATTTCTGCGATGGCAATTATCTTTTTTGGTTGGTTATTTGAACGTAAAATGTTTTCTCCCGCAGAGGAAAACGCTATCCGCCTTGAAGAGCATGAGCAATTTAACCATAAAATTGTCGCCTCTGCCCCAGTCGGGATAAGTATTTTAAGGATCAGCGATGGGGTTAACATTTTGAGTAATGAATTAGCACATGATTACACTCGCATGTTGACGTATGAAGATCAAAAACGGATTGTCGATATTATTTGCGATAAAAATAGCAGCTATATTGATGTTGTCACCAGTAACAATAATCATCTGCAAATTAGCTTCGTACACTCACGTTATCGCAATGAAGAAGTCGCAATTTGTGTACTGATCGATGTCAGCACTCGTGTAAAAATGGAAAAATCATTGCAGGAAATGGCTTCAGCAGCAGAACAAGCTAACCAGGCAAAATCAATGTTTCTTGCCACAGTCAGCCATGAATTAAGGACTCCACTTTATGGCATTATTGGTAATCTGGAGTTGATGCAGTCTCATACATTACCCCCAGAATCCGCCCGATTACTGGCAACAATGAATAATTCATCATCACTATTACTAAAAATTATCAGTGATATTCTTGATTTCTCGAAAATAGAATCCAATCAATTAAAAATTGAACCCAAGGATTTCAATTGCAAAGAGATCCTATCCCATGTGATTTCAAACTACCTCCCCCTGATTGCCAAAAAAGGCTTAGGTTTATATTGCTATATTGAACCAGATGTCCCCGATATCATCCGTAATGATCCTGTAAGGTTACAACAAATTATCTCCAATTTACTGAACAATGCGATCAAATTTACAACATCTGGCTACGTTGTTATTGAAATCAGCTCAAGGCATGGCTATCTGTATGTCAGTATTAAAGATACCGGACTTGGGATAGAGGATAAGTTACAACTTCAATTATTCGAGCCCTTTTTCCAAATCAGTGCCAATAAAGAAAGTTCCTCACAAGGTACAGGATTAGGTTTGGCTATTTGTGAAAAACTTATCAACTTGATGGATGGTGATATTGAATTCGTCTCACAAAAATATGTTGGCAGTATCTTTTCTATCCGTCTCCCTTTATATGGCGTGAAATATCATACCAAACAATTATCCAACCCGCGGACACAAAAAAGAATTCTGTTAAATATTAATAATGATTTTCTGGAAAAATATTTGCAAAATTTTCTTACACAAAATCATTTCCAGGTTGCCCTCTATGACGAAAGCCAACTCGATGGCACAGAAATACTAATTAGCGATCAAGCTAATAAACTAAACAGTTTTGTATGTTACTTTATAGAAATATCAGAAAAACATAGTGGTTCACCAAAACAAATTCGAGAAAATTATTGGTTATATAACACTTATGAACTGAATGAACTGGATAGTATGCTGGATAACCTCCTATCAGGACGGGATTTTTTGCCCGTTATTTCTGTATCATCAACAATTCCTATTACAGATAAAATCATCCAAACCGATATTTACTTAAATGAAATTAAAGTATTAGTCGTTGATGATCACCCTATTAATCAGAATTTACTGGTTGATCAATTAAATTCAATAGGGTTTAGTGCATCAATGGTTAATGATGGTGTTAAAGCCATTGAGTATCTGAAAAATCACACAATAGATATTATTCTAACGGATGTTAATATGCCCAATATGGATGGCTATGAACTGACCCAATACTTGAGGGGCAAAGGTTATGCCAAACCCATTATCGGTATTACGGCCAATGCACTGGCAGAAGAAAAACAACGTTGTGCTAATATGGGCATGAATGATTGTCTGTCAAAACCTGTATCACTGGCTATTTTAAAAGAAACATTAATTAAATACAGTGATATTTAAACTCATACACACTGAACCCTGAGTGATGGAAAATCGGTAACCACGGTTACCGATTTTTCATTAAAAAAGATAACCTATTGATTAATTAACAATATCTTTGTCAATAGTGACAGAAGATAAATAGTTAAGCAATGCGATATCGTTATCAACTCCCAGTTTTGTCATAGCTGATTTTTTCTGGCTACTAATTGTCTTAATACTGCGATTGAGTTTTTTAGCAATATCAGTAACAAGAAAACCTTCAGCAAATAAACGCAGGACTTCGCTCTCCTTAGGAGATAAACGTTTATCCCCATATCCATTGGCATTAACCTTTTCAAGTAACTTAGACACACTTTCAGGTGTAAATTGCTTCCCTTTTTGTAAAGCAGAAAGTGCTTTGGGCAAATCTGTTGGTGCTCCTTGCTTTAACACAATCCCCTCAATATCAAGCTCAAGTATGGCGCTTAAAATAGCCGGATTATTATTCATTGTAAGAACAACAATTGCCAATGTTGGGTAATGACGCTTAATATACTTTATCAGGGTGATACCATCACCATATTTATCACCAGGCATTGACAAGTCTGTTATGAGAACATCTGCTTCTATATGTGGCAAACTATTAATGAGCGTCGTTGAATTTTCAAATTCACCGACCACATTAATCCACTCGATTTGTTCAAGTGACTTGCGGATGCCAAACAAAACGATGGGATGATCATCGGCAATAATGACATTAAGGTTATTCATATTATTGGTTACCTTGCTGCAACAGCTTTATGACAAAGGAATCAAGGAAGCTGATGCTATTTTTGATTTCTATTTCATTATTGTCTGCTATGTGTTTTTCCAATGCCTCACAGGATGACCTAAGAAATTTCAAATCCAACATAGCAAACGCACCCTTAAGGCGGTGTACCGTTTGCGAAAGTGATATCAAATCATGTCGGTCTATATCAGTATACAGTCTGCTAATGTCCATAGGGACTGTCTCTATAAACAACTTCCTGTAATCGCTGTTTGCCAACTGAGTTTGATAACTTCTGAGGATATTGCAAACACTGCTATCAACATCATCAAGCAAATCAATATTCTTAACTAAATCACCTGCTGGTTTAGAGATTTCATCAATTTCTTTTGATCCATCTAAACTGAAATTTTCTTCAACCAGAAACGATATTGCACTGATAATATCATCAGCAAGATTGTAATTGCATTGAACCATTCCTGGCTTCAACTGCTTAAATCCTGTTAAGCTCCCCACTAATAATATAGTTGGTTTTTCCTGTTTGTACTGCTTTTCTTCTTTGTACGGCCTATCCATAAGGATCATGTCGTACTCTTCCGTAATATCTTCTTTTCTCTTATCAAGATATGCTGCACCATAATTATTGAGATAAGTATGGACGATTTTGCTGATCTCAGGATTATGGATATCAATTAAAATTGTGATCCCTTCCAAAAGTTGAGGGGTTTCGCTATTTTCATCGTGTTGTGATAAGGGCAAATTGATAACATAATGTGTTCCCAGCCCTAACTTACTTTTAATATCCAGGTTTCCTCCCATTCTTTTGCTCAACTGATTACACAAATAAAAAGTCATGCCAGAATGGGTAGAATATTTATCTTCCACTGATTGATTCAGAAAGGGATAATTTAAGCTGGTTAAATCTCTTTCACTTAAACCAGCACCACTATCCATCAACTCAATTTGAATATAATTGTCATATTTGCCTGAACGATTGCTACTAACAACCAATGATATTTTACCATAGCTGGTCGTCGTTATTGCATAATTAAATAACAATGTAATAATTTTACTTAATGCTACCCCATCCCCTGTGAATAAAGATTCACGAGAAATATTAAAGTGATAATAAACCCTCAAACCTTTAGCATTTAATATTGGCAAAGCCTCTTTCAAAATATTTTCCAACCGTGAAGAGAGGGAAAATATTTCATTATTTGGCTGCCAATCTCCTAGCTCTAACTCATTGATCAATGAAATGTTATTAAGCCATTCATTGATATATTTTGATTTATCTAATAACTTATCCAATAATTTTTGTTTATTTTTATCTTGTGACAATCGCTGCAATTGGTTGGCAATATTATTAATACTATTAATAGGATGCTTTATTTCATTATTAATATTTGCAAGCATAGAACGTCTGATCTGAATACTTTTATCATACTCCCTATGGGCAAATTGCAATCGCTTATTTGCCATGACTTCCTGATCTTTATCTTGCAGTAAAAACAGGTAAGCTTCTGGTAATAAACTATTGTTATAAATTTTTATTTCATAAACGGCTTCATCAATGGATGTCTGAATTACACCATGATGTTGTTGTGCCATAGCCATAACTTTATTCAAATCCAGATGGGGCATCAACTGCTCTGCAACTTTATTAATTATCATTATTTGATTTGATTCAAAATTATAAACCACGACTCCAATAGTGATATTAGAGATAATATCCCTATTTAAGGTGTCTTTAATTTTCAGTTCATGAACCATGGAAGCATTCGGTGCAATATATCGCCTGCGGATATACAATAATCCACTCAAAGAGAACAGAAAGAACAGCAATATAGAAAGCAAGAGCCAGACATTCCTGAGTAACAAATCTACAATCAGTGCCTTCAATGAGACTTGGTAAATCAACTTATACGGCACGACATCAAGAGGTTGAGAAAATTCGAGCCAAAAACCATTTAACGAAACCTCAACGTTATCGGAAGCATCAGATTCATGTAAGTTGAGCGCATCCAAACGGAAATTTGCTGGTGACATATCAACCGGCAAAAGGTTATTAATGGGTAAATCAAAAGCAATAATGGTGGTTAATTGCCCTGTTACATTAAATGCAGCTTTATAGGTGTAGAAATAAATATTTTCACTACGCAATACATTAATGGAGGAAATGCTCTCTTTTTCATCTAATGAGGATGATTGTTCCAACATCTCAGTGCGTTTGATTTCAGGGTTCAGAGTCAGATAGCTCTCTTTGAACCTGATTTCTGGTTTTAGAATCGGATAGGTTGTTATCAATAATAAATTATTATCCTGTCCATTAAGATAGTACATAGACAAATATTCATTATGAGCCCCCCAGAGAATATCCAAATAGCTGGATAAATGCTGGGCAAGTTGGATACTTGAGTCGTTATATTGACCAAAAATAATTGCATCAACAGAATGATAACGATTTTCTAGCCAATAAACATCGGGACGCAATTTAAACAATGGCATATTCTCCTGAGAGGAGACTGGCAGAGTATTTGACTGAGCAAAAATATGACTTGCATGGTAACGATAATCTTTAATCTGCAATCTCATCTTAGCTGTTACACTACTGATAGCATATTTTTTCTCCATCAGCCAAATATCAAAATAGTTATACCCGAATAAAAATAGAGACGTAAAAAGCAAAGTAACAAATAACGCGTAAAAACGAGGAATAGCGGATGGCTTGATAGGTGGTTGTTTATACATTCTTTGGATGGTTGCCTTTAGTATGAATATATTTTGGTCAATGCGACATCAACCCGTCGATAAATAAGCCGGTATGCTGTACTTAATATTAGCAGGTTAGCCAATGAAAAGGCCATTACAGATCGAAGATTGAGCAAACAGTAAAAAAAACACGATTTTTTTTCTTTAGGGGCTAGACACATCAAAACGATATAGGCATAATCTCGCGCCATGGAAGGATGGCCGAGCGGTCGAAGGCAGCGGTCTTGAAAACCGCCGATGGGAAACCATCCTAGAGTTCGAATCTCTATCCTTCCGCCAGATTTCGCCGGCTTAGCTCAGTTGGTAGAGCAACTGACTTGTAATCAGTAGGTCACCAGTTCGACTCCGGTAGCCGGCACCATATAAGAACCCGTTATCTATAAAGTAGATAGCGGGTTTTTTCTTTATGTATCAAACAAAAGTTTTACGCATATATTTTCTTCCTTTTCTACCTTCTCAATTTACAATTCCAAACTACAAAGTTATTTGACATACTAATAAATTATGTTACTCAACAAAGAAGTTTCTGGTTATTTTTTAACTTAATATGCTTCTGCTTGCTAAGTTATTTTCTCCGAATCACATAGCTCGATAACGAATTACCCAATGCCTCACAAAGTGTAATTATTTATTTACACCTTGTGTATTGTAAATTTGACAGACATAAATCAATCATTTAACCTGCTGACCTTATAACTATTTCTCAACATATTCAGAAACGAGGATCGCGTGAAAAATCGCACTATTGGCAGTATTTTTATCGTTGCTGGAACGACGATTGGCGCAGGAATGTTAGCAATGCCATTGGCAACGGCAGGTGTGGGATTTGGAACTACATTGGCTATGTTAATCGCCCTGTGGGCTTTGATGAGTTATACCGCACTCTTGCTCGTGGAAGTGTATCAATATAGTAAGTTTAATGCTGGGTTAGGAACCGTCGCGAAACGCTACCTTGGGTTAGGTGGACAGGTGTTGACCGGATTCAGTATGCTTTTCCTTATGTATGCCCTGACAACAGCTTATATTAGTGGTGCGGGTGAATTACTGGCGAGCTCCCTCTCTTCTTGGTTAGATAAACCTGTTTCTGTCTCTGCCGGTATCGGTATTTTTACCATTATTGGTGGTGGGGTAGTCTGTATTGGAACCCAATCTGTCGATTTTATTAACCGCCTGCTGTTTAGCGCTAAAATTGTTTTTCTGGTGATCGTACTCGGCGTAATGATGCCTCATGTTGATAAAATCAATCTGATCTCCATGCCTATTGAGCAAGGATTAGCACTCTCTGCCATCCCTGTTATTTTTACTTCATTCGGATTTCACGGTAGTGTGCCAAGCATCGTTACCTATATGCAAGGTGATACTAACAAACTACGGAAAATCTTTATCATCGGTAGTGCTATTCCACTGTTCGCTTATATTCTGTGGCAATTGGTGACACTCGGCGCGATTTCTTCCAATACATTTGTTGGCATTCTTGCACAAGAATCTGGCCTGAATGGGTTATTGAAAGCGGTGAGAGAAATTGTCGCTTCACCTAAAGTGGAGTTTGCTGTTCATCTATTTGCCGATCTGGCGCTAGCCACCTCATTTCTCGGCGTTGCCTTAGGGTTGTTTGATTACCTTGCTGACCTTTTTAAGCGCAGCAATCACGCCAAAGGACGTTTACAAACAGGGTTAATGACTTTTGCTCCACCATTGCTCTGTGCGCTGTATTACCCTAATTTTGTGATGGCACTGACATTTGCGGCTGTCGCCCTCTCCATTCTCGCGCTGTTATTGCCTTGCCTGCTGGTTTGGCGTAGCCGTGAAGAAAACAAGGAAGGTTATCGTGTCAGAGGAGGTAAGCCGGCATTAGTCTTTGTGTTCCTGTGCGGGCTCGCAGTTATTGCCATTCAGATTGGTATTGTTACAGGTGCATTGCCAAACGTGGGGTAAATTTATCCTGTCTAAGGTTATTCGCATCAATGTTAATGCGAATAACCTTGCAGCATTTTCGTCTAATTAAAAACTAAAACCAGCGCCAACATAAAAACCATCGGAAACCTTATGATTACGATGACCATGACTACCCCGTATGTCAATGACACGGTAGCCAACATCTACACTCAGAGGTCTGAAAAATGTATAACGCGCTCCCCCTGTAGCTTCAGTATAAGAATCCATTCCTGACGTTAAGCCTGATGGTGAACCATAAGCCTCACCATACAGGGATAAGGAAGAAGTCACGGCCCAACTCAGGCCAGCGCCAACAGCCAATGCCGCCCCATCTTTCCCATCTTTGGGAGACAAATAAAGCCCTTTCGCGCCGACGTTTGCAGCTAAGGGGCCAAATGGCAGACCGAAGCCTAAACCTAAACTACCTAGCTGACCATTGTGATCACTACGAGTCCAGTTACCCGTCAGAGACAGGCCAGCATATTTATCACCAATCCCCACTGATGTGCTTGTGCTGTGTTTCCCCACCTGAGCATCTATAGAGAGAGCATTTGCTGAGCCAGCTATAAAAAGTAAACTAGCGGCACCAATAGCAATAAAGCCTTTCATAATTTTGTCCTTTAATAAGTAAATGCCCATATGAGCCAAGATATTGTACTTAAACCGACGTGGCGACATAGATGACAAAAGCAAGGAAACGTTTATATTTATAAAGATATGTAAATGACGTTATCATTTATTATGTTTACTATTTATCTCTGTTACCCATTGCTTAACTTGTTGGCGTGAAACCTTTATTCCCCCATTTTTCAGTTGGACAGGTAACACATAGCAGGCAACAGGCCGTTGGAAAGCTGCGATTTTATCCGCCAGCCAATCAATAATTGTCTCTGTTAGTGCAGGATTTTGGGTTTCAATCACTGCTACTGGCCGATGACCAAATTCAATATCAGGAATGGGAACCACAAAACTCTGTTCAATTTGAGGATGTTGGCTAATGATCCGCTCAATATCTTCTGGCTGAATGCCCTCCCCACCACTGAAAAATTGGTTGTCGAGACGTCCTGAGATCCGTAATTCTCCCTGTTCAAATACGCCTCTATCCTGAGTTGAAAACCATCCTTCGTTATCTGCCAATGGCTTCAATTCCCCATTAAACCAATAGCCACTTGCAATACTGTCAGCGCGGATCTGAATTTCTCCCTCTACTAAGCGAATGGATTTTCCAGGGAGTGGATTACCTACCCCTGGCAGCCCATCAGCCCGTTTTGCACAAACAGTTGATGCCATTTCAGTCAACCCATAGCCACACCAGCAACGAATACCCAATTCCTCAGCCCGTTGGGTCAGTGATGTCGGTATCATGGCGCCTCCCAATAGTACTTCTTTTAGCGTCAATGGATAATTACAGGGTTGTTCCAGCAAACGCCACAGTTGGGTCGGTACCAGTGATGCATGGGTACACCCAGATAGCGCACGATCCAATGGCTGTAAATCCCGCAGCACTAATGTTGCGCCTGTTTGTAACCAGCGCCAAAGTATCCCCTGGCCTGAAACATGAAACAGCGGCAATGACAGTAGCCAACTATCATCTGGCTGAAAATCCATGCAGGAAAGAATGCCTTGCGCACTGGCAAGATGAGCACCAATGGAATGTACCGCCGCCTTAGGTAATCCAGAAGAGCCTGAGGTCAAGATCATACTGGCAGGACGTTGACTTTCCCACAACCCCAGAAGGTTACTTTTC
Organism: Xenorhabdus eapokensis; assembly: GCF_001908105.1. The sequence continues at coordinate 71,388 of NZ_MKGQ01000001.1, read as the reverse complement.
AACCAATCATTATGTTTCACCGGAAACTTTTGTTGCCATTCGAGTTCTTTTACTTGAATGGCAAGCGAAGGTGAGTCTGTGAAATCCACCCCATAATCCATATTGAGGTGAGGCAATAGCTCCACCAGCAATCGATCAGGTAATTGAGGATTAAGAGGTAACGCTCTGGCGCCACATCGTAGGGCAGCCAGGTAACACAACAGAAGTTCTGCACTGTTCTTGCCTCTCAGGAGCACACCACTACCCTCGACAACGCCCTGTTGGTGGAAACGGGCAGCCATAGCATTGATTCTTTGCGTTAATTGATGCCAGGTAAGTTGCTCATCATATAACTGAATGGCCTGTTTTTCAGGCAAGGCCGCAGCCCAATGCTGCCACGGCCATTGATTCCACTCTATTACTGACATTTATAACTCCACACCATGACCAGCTTATCCAGCATGACACACGGAATATGACTATCTGGCCAACAACGGATAAGTTGTGACTGGATAAGATCCAGAGTATCCAGACCCGGAAGTGAATCAGGTGTGAGCCATTGGGCAAGACGAGCCAATTGCGTCAAGCCAAAGCTACTTTCAATACTGGAACTTATCACTGCCTCTATTCCTGACTGATGAGCCTTGATAATTAATTGACGGCAACGATCAATACTGCCTATCAATGTCGGTTTGATGATAATAGCAGAGACGCCCTCCTGAGCTTCCAGCGTAAAATCAGCTTCACGGACACTTTCATCCCACGCAATGGCAATACCCGTTTCACGGGCAAATACCAGAGACTCTTCTTGGGTTTTGCAGGGTTCTTCGATAAAAGCGATTCGATGCCGATAATCTGGATTGACATATTTAACGAAACCCTCTGCTTTTGTGCGTGTCCAACTGCGGTTAGCATCTAACCGCAACTGAAGATCAGGCATCGCTTCAAGCATGACATTAACGACCATGCCATCCCGTACCGCTTCATACAGCCCTACTTTCACCTTGGCAATCTTCTGGCCTGTCATCTCTCCCAAACGCCGGATCACATCATCGGGATCGCCCGTACATAACGGCACCTTGCGATAACTGGCTGTTTCAGGTAATTCTCCCCGCAATTCCGCCAGTGCACAGCTTGTGCCAAACGCAACGGAAGGAAGATCGCGCTCTTCTGGCTGCATGCCCAAACACCATTGTTGCAGCCACTCCAGCGCCGACTCTTTAGCCTGTTCAAGCGTTTCATGACTAAATTCAGGCAATGGGGAAATTTCTCCCCAACCGTCTCGTCCATTTTCCTGCAAGTGCACCAAAAAACCGTCACGGGTTTTCAGGCGCTGGTAACGCAAAATAATGCCTGCCTCCATTGGCAGACTGAATTGGTATAGGGTTGCTTTACGCATGATGGATGACAGCTTTAGGGATTACGTTTAAATTTATTGAAATCAGGATGGCGTTTTTCGTTGAACGCATTGCGCCCTTCCTGCCCTTCTTCGGTCATGTAGAATAACATGGTGGCATTGCCCGCCAATTCCTGTAAACCCGCCTGACCATCACAATCTGCGTTCAATGCCGCTTTCAGGCAACGCAACGCCATTGGGCTGTTTTCCAGCATTTCACGACACCAACGCACAGTTTCTTTTTCCAGTTCGGCATAAGGCACAACGGTGTTAACCAGTCCCATATCCAATGCTTCTTTGGCATTGTATTGGCGGCACAGGAACCAGATTTCACGCGCTTTTTTCTGTCCTACGATCCGCGCCATATACGATGCTCCCCAACCGCCATCGAAAGAACCGACTTTAGGGCCTGTTTGACCGAAAATGGCGTTATCTGCCGCGATAGTCAAATCACACATCAAATGCAGCACATGACCACCACCAATGGCATACCCCGCAACCATAGCAACGACAGGCTTTGGACAAGTACGGATCTGCCGTTGAAAATCTAATACATTCAGATGGTGTACTCCGCTGTCATCTTGATAACCACCATAATCACCACGGATTTTTTGGTCGCCTCCGGCACAAAACGCTTTTTCACCCATTCCCGTCAGGATAATCGTCCCAACTGCCTCGTCATAACGAGCATCTGCCAACGCCTGAATCATCTCTTTGACGGTCAGGGGACGGAACGCATTACGTACCTGTGGGCGATTAATCGTAATCCTGGCAATGCCGTCTGCGGATTTATGGTAGAGAATATCTTCAAACCCTTGGGAACAATCTTGCCATTCAATAGGGGCATACAATTTTTCTTCGCTTGGGTAACGCATTATTGTGTTTCCTTAACCAAAAAATGATAAAAACAGTTCACTGCGCTGGCAAAAGCCACAGGATTGCCATAATGAGCATTATGTCCAACTTGCGGAATGGTGGTTAATGGCAGCCTATGTTGCTGCGCTATGCTCTGGAATTTATGATCATTTTCTCCACATAAGTAAGAGAAAGGAATAGATATTTGCTGTAAAGCAGGGAGTAACCAAGGTTGGCGCCCTAAGGACGTATTTTCCAGTATATCTGCGATACAAGCTCCTCTATTTTGACTACGCAGATGAATAAGTTGTTTACGCTGTGCCATTGTTAAATCAGCAAATATCGGTTGTTGATACCAATCAGCCAAGACTGATATCATTGGCTCTTGACGAAAACGCTGCGCCCAATGCTGATCATTACGCAATCGCACATCACGCTCCTGCTGGGAAAACAACCCCGGATTTCCTCCCTCCACCAACAACCCGTGCAAGCCATCCTGTTTGCGATAAATCGCATGATACATAGCTATTCGTCCTCCCAGCGAATAGCCGATCAAACAGTAATCATTGATTTGATACTCGGCCAAGGTTGCCATCAGCAATTCACTCATCTCGGCAAAACCACCAGTCAAATTCACATCGACGGAATTACCGTGTCCAGGTAAATCAACAACCAATGAAGGATACCGATCACACGCATCTATGATAGGGGACCAATCGTCTCCTGTTCCTAAGAACCCATGTAACCACACTAACCATATCCCTTGGTTATGTGAATGAAATGTTCGACAGTTTAGTTTCACAGAGCCGCCACCTGTGTCAGTAATTCTTGCAGACATATAACGCCTTCACTGCCTGAAACTTTTAACTCAACCAATGTCGTCTCCTTACGATCCCATACTCGTTGGGCACACCGTTTTAATTCCGGCCAATTTTGGGGTGCCGCATAGTTTAGGCCGAACATGGCAGCAACATGATCAAAATTGACATCTTGCGGCATACAATAAAAACGCTGGCGCTCTTCCTCTGGTGTGGGTAACAGAGAAAAAATCTGCCCGCCATTATTATTTATTATGATCAATAACATGGGAGCAGAAAGATTGCGTAATAAAGCCAGGCTATTCAGATCATAGAGGGCGGAGATGTCACCTATAATCGTGAGTGTCGGTTTATTGGTTGCCCGCTGAACGCCGGCTGCGGTTGCAATCAACCCATCTATACCACTGGCACCTCGGTTACTGTAGACAGGATACCCCACAGGAAGCTGTCCCAAAGCATCAATCAAACGCACAATCAAGCTATTACCGACAAACAATTGTCCCTGCTCCGGCAACAATTGGGACAATTGATGTGCAACCGCTGCCTCGTTAAATTCTCCCGTCAACTTGGTTTCAACACACTGACATGCGCTTTTTGACCACAAATTCAATTCATCTGCCCAAGGTGCTTGTGAATAAGCAGGATGTTCCCGTAACCAATCAGTCACGCTGCAAGTGAATTTACGCCCTTTATGATTCGCAGGATCAAGCCTGCCCGCAATCGGATCGATAATCCAATATTGCTCAGGTTGACATTTAGCCTGCCATTGCAATAACCGCTTACCTGTCAGGCTGGCGCCAAATTGGATCACCAATTGCCCTTGCGCCAGAATTTCCTGGGTGCGGGAGTGAGTCAGCCATAAATCTGCATATGGCAAAGGCTGCCCCGTTTGGGACAACACATCACCAATCAGCGGCCATCCCATCTCTTTTGCCCATTGGGCAACATATTTGCCCTCTTCTGCGCTCATTCTCCCCGCCAGTACAATTCCCTGTTTTTTCTGCCAGATATCCCAATCAATGGCCTTGATTGTGGTATGCATTGCTGGCTGAGCCAACCACGGCTCATTTCCTCGCCACCACTCACCCAATGTTTGCAACCAATCTTGATGTGCCGTCATCTCATTACCATACAAAGGCTCCGCAAACGGACAATTAATATGTAGAGCACCTTGTTTCAGGTTTGATATAGCATTATCAATGGAAGAAACCAACCAACTGGCGGGAATATCTGTGGTTGGCCGTGGCAATGCTAACGTTTGCGCGGGATGGGAAGCAAAAATGCCTACCTGACGAATAGCTTGATTAGCACCACAATCGATGAGTTCAGGTGGCCTGTCTGCGGTGAGAAATACCAATCGTTCTCCCGTCAATCCCGCTTCAATTAAGGAAGGATACAAATTGGCAACGGCTGTTCCAGACGTCACAACAACCGCAACCGACTCTTTGCTCGCTTTTGCTAATCCTAAAGCCAAATATCCCAATCCGCGCTCATCAAAATGGGTATGACAGATCAACTTATGGTTTTCTGCGGCAGCCAATGTCAATGGTGTCGAACGAGAGCCGGGGGCAATGCAGATATGGCGTAATCCGTGGCGGGTTAATGCTTCCAATAAAAGTTCCGCCCAGCGGCGGTTAAGTGCGCTGTTTGACATAGAATGCTCAAAAACTTCTTTTAAAAATGATGCTAAAGAATAAGAGACAATTATATAAGGCGGTTTTGATCTTAATGCGGGTAAAAACGATTTCCTTATCTTAGTTCAAGAAATTGTCATTTAATTGGTGATATTTTAGCTATAAGTGTGAAAGATAAAATCAGGTGATAACAATACCCATACAATTACCAATGAAAATTACTCATGCAATATTGTTTTTAAATTTACATGTAATCAGTAACACAAAATAAAATATTAGAATATCCATTTCGCTATCCGATAATATTTCCATCATATTTTAAGCGACTATTTTGGAGATTAAAAATAGCATTTAATTTCGAAATATAGTCATGGCACGATGAATAAACCACATTTTTATACTGAAAAAATTCATTAATACAATTCCACTAATTTATTTCAAATGAAAATATCAACAATCAGAAACATTCACCCTTCGGTAATAAAAAATATTTACACTTAGTCTAAGTTTTTTTATTGAAATCAACACCAATATTAATCCTTATTTTTCAACATAGTTATACAACAGAAAAGCACAAACACAACCAGTTGATTTAAAACAAGTTAAAGTAATTTCAAAACACAAATATAATCTTTATACACTATTTCAAATAGACACTATACCAATAGAAAACCAAATATCCATAATTATTTATCGAAATTTTCCCATTGATATAAATTCACACAATACGTATTATTTCGCCTCTTCAAAAATGAAGAATGCAAAAATTCATCTTAATTTAAATTAAACTCAATTCCGTCTGGTTCTGCTATTTGTAAAATAAAGAAGCAGTATAAAAAGGGGATAGCGTGTCATACCTTTATTTCCGTCCGATGGGCTTTCATAGATATCGGTATAAGTTGTTATCGTTATTTATATCATTAAGTTGTTTAACAACAATGGAATCCGCTCAGGCAGATTACGATGCATTAATTCAACAAGCCAGAAATGGTAATACCAACCCCATGCTCGAATATATCCGTCAGGAAGAAAAACAACATCGTCTTTCTTCCTCACAAATTGCTGATTGGTTACAAGTGGCAAGCTGGGCTGGATATGATGATGAAGTCATTGCTCTCAGGCAACGCTATCACGCAATGGCTATACCCGCCAGAGGGCTTTCAGCGGTTGCCCGCGCTTATCGCAACCAACGCCAGTGGTCACAAGCAATACAGATGTGGCGTACAGCCCTGGTTTTGGACAAACAAAACCGAGACACCAAAGCCGGCCTTATTATGACGCTCGCCGATGCCAAACAAGATACAGAAGCCCGCCGTTTAGCAAAAAATTTATTGGCTGATAAGCCTGACGCGGCGAATTACCGTTTGATGGCCTACGTTGACCAAGCTGCTGGTCGGACATGGGATGCCATGCAAATGCTTTCTATCGCGCATAAACGGTTTCCCGACAATCAAGAAGTCACCCAAGACTATCTGTTCAGCCTGAAAAACCATCGGATCAGTGACCCAGCATGGCACCTGGGACAACAGCACACGACACAATTAACCTCGGTGCAATTGCGCAGGCTGGAAGCCGACGCCGCCGCAGAATTGGTTCGTTTATCAATGATCCCTAATCGTAGTGAAAAAGAGCGCTTTGACATTGCTGACAGGGCCCTTGCACGCTACGAGCAGATGCTTAATCAATGGCACAACCTGCCTGATGCACAACAAGATCACCAACAGGCGCGGGTTGATCGGCTTGGTGCCCTTCTTTCTCGCTATCGGATGCAAGAAATCATTGATGAATATCTGGCTTTGCAGAAACAGGGCATACATATCCCTGAATATGCGCAGAAATGGGCAGCAGCAGCCTACCTGAATCTGCGCCAGCCAGAAAAAGCACGGAGTATTCTGCGTTCTTTGAACTATTCCTCTTTGAATCATCCTGCTGAAAATACCTCGTCGTCAGGGAAAATATCATCAGCCAATATCCCCCTTGAAGATGATATTGTTCTTTTTTATGCGAATGTGGAAAGTGAGCGTCTGGATGCAGCCCAACAACTTGCTACCGATATCAAGCAACGCAATCCTTACATGCTTAATGTTTTTGGCTCTCCCATTCGTGTTCCCAATGATGACTGGCTACAAGGGCAGCAGTTTTTAGCGGAATCTGCACAATTACAGGCAGATCTTGCCGAAGCAGAAAAACGCTTTACCCATTTAGCCCGCACTGCCCCCGGAAACCAGAAATTACGGATTGATCTGGCGGCTATCTGGCTGGATCGCGGTTGGCCACGTCGTGCCGAGAGTGAATTGAAGCAAATTGAAGGACTCGATCACCGCAATCTGGCGTTGGAAATCCAGCAAGGTTATACCGCCCTTGCCCTGCAAGAATGGCGGCAGATGGATTTGCTGGCTGATGATGTGATAACCCGCGCACCAGAAGATATGCTCGCTAAACGCCTTGACCGTCTGCGCAATGTGTATCATATGTCAGAACTGCAAATTAAGGTCAATCAAGGTATTAATTCAGATAATCCAGAAAGCGGCAAACACAGTTCAGATATTGACACTGTACTTTATAGCCCTCCTTTTGAGGATAATTGGCGCTTATTTGCTGGTGGTGCTTACAATCGCAGTCAATTTCCAGAAGGCCGAGGTTTGAGCCGTGATTTACGCGGCGGTGTAGAGTGGCGTTCACGGGATCTTTGGCTGGAAGGTGAAATTTCTGCACGTCATTATCGTCATGGCAACAAGACAGGATTGCGAATCGCAGCCTGGTATGACTTCAATGATCAATGGCGACTGGGTAGTTCCGCAGAACGCCTGGCTCGTAATACCCCCCTGCGTACGTTGAGCAATAATATTCACGCCAATGGCGGACAAATTTACACTCGCTGGCGATACAGCGAACGCAGCCAATGGAGTGCTCGCTTTGCCCCTGCATTCTTTTCAGATGGTAACCATCGCTTTGAATATGGCATTGACGGCCTTCAACGTCTATATACCGCCTCTTACCTAAAGATCGATGCGCAGTTGGAACTGAGTACAACTCACAATACCCGGCAAAATACCCCCTATTTCAATCCCAAAAGCGACTTTACATTACTGCCTGAGCTAGAAGCAGATCACATCATGTATCGGCACTATCAAACCGTCTGGAGTCAGCAAATTGTGGCAGGCATTGGGCAATATTGGCAGCGAGGATATGGCAACGGCTTGATCACAAGGGTGGGATATGGCCAACGTATTACATGGAATGATGTTATTGATGCAGGAGTAAGGCTCACGCTGGATAAACGTCCTTATGACGGTAAACGCGAACGTAATCTGCAAGCTGCTTTTGATTTAATCTATCGGTTCTAAAGGATTTTTTATGATACACAACATTTTTCGTCATTGGTTGATGATATCGGCACTGCTGATTAGCCTGTTGATTTCCCCATTTGGCATGCTGGCATATGCAGAAAAACCTGATTTCGTTCCACCAGCGCAACGACCGCTTCCCATGAATGAACGCCCTTGGCCTAAAAATGGTTTTGTGGTGCTCGCTTACCATGACGTCGAAGATGATGGAGCAGATCAGCGTTTTATGTCAGTCCGTACCAGTGCCTTGAATGATCAGTTTGCCTGGCTGCGGGAAAATGGCTACCAGCCGATTACTGTCGATCAAATTCTCACTGCCAATCAGGGGGGAACACCCTTGCCGCCCAAAGCCGTATTGCTGACTTTCGATGATGGCTATAGCAGTTTCTACCATCGTGTATTTCCGCTGCTGAAAGCCTATAACTGGCCAGCCATTCTGGCTCCGGTTGGGATCTGGGTTGATGCACCCGCCGAAAAACCCGTGGATTTTGGTGGATTGAAGGTAGCGCGGGAGCGTTTCACGACCTGGGAACAGGTAGCTGAAATGTCCCGTTCTGGTTTAGTAGAAATTGGCTCCCATACTTATCAGCATCATTATGGCGCTATCGCTAATCCACAAGGCAATACAGAGCCTGCGGCGGCCGTTCGCATTTACAATCCAAAAACAGGTAACTATGAAAGTGAACAAGCGTTTCGCCAGCGAATGGAAAAAGATATTGCTACTATTACCCAAAGAATTACCGCTGCTACAGGCAAGCCGCCACGAGTCTGGATTTGGCCTTATGGCATAGATAGCGGTGTAACACTGGAAATAGCCAAACGCTATGGCTACAAAATGGCATTGACCCTGGACAATGGGCTGGCGAACGTCAACAATCTTGATAATGTTCCGCGTATATTGCTCACACATAACCCTTCCCTGAAAGAGTTCGCCGAGCAGGTGATCCAGGTACAGAATAAACAGATCTTACGGATTGCCCATATTGATCTGGACTATGTTTACGATCCTGACCCCGTTCAACAAGCCCGGAACCTCGACAAGCTGGTTCAGCGCATTGCCGATATGCGCGTCAATACCGTTTTCCTGCAAGCCTTTGCTGATGCCAAAGGCGATGGCAATGTACGTGAGCTCTACTTTCCTAATCGCTGGCTGCCAATGCGCGCCGACTTATTTAACCGTGTCTCCTGGCAACTGCACAGTCGCCTGAATATTGAAGTTTATGCCTGGATGCCTGTTCTGGCATTTGAGCTGGAACCTTCACTCCCGCGGGTAATGAGCTATGACGAAAGTCACAACTCGCCGTTTATAAACCCGACACAATATCGGCGCTTATCGCCTTATAACCCAGAAAACCGTAAAAGGATCAAAGAGATTTATCAAGATTTGGCTTCTCATGCCATTTTTCAGGGCATCCTGTATCACGATGATGCCGTTATGTCTGATTTTGAAGATTCTGGCGCAGATGCCATCAAAGTTTATCAGGCCGCAGGTTTATCTGCCTCGATTGCAGAAATTCGGCAAGATCCAGAACAATTTGCCCGTTGGACACGGTTCAAAAGCCAATACCTGATTGATTTTACTCACGAATTAACCAAAGAACTCAAATCAGTACGGGGTTATCAGCTCAAAACTGCGCGCAATATTTTTGCCCTGCCCATTCTAGAACCGGACAGCGAAACGTGGTTTGCCCAAAATCTGGATGATTTCCTTACTCACTACGATTGGGTTGCCCCAATGGCAATGCCATTGATGGAAAATGTGCCGCTGTCCAAAAGCAATCAGTGGTTATCCCGATTGGTGAAAACCATTGCACAACGGCCACAGGCACTGGACAAAACTGTCTTTGAATTGCAATCCGTAGATTGGCGCAAACCACTGGATAAAAGAGCAATTCCAGGGCACCAATTAGCAGAATGGATGCGTCGGTTACAGCTCAATGGCGCACAGAGTTTCGGTTACTACCCTGATGACTTTCTCAACAATCAACCAGAAATGAATGAGATTCACCCTGTTCTTTCTCCTGAATGGTATCCACTTAATGATTGATCGTATTATTGCTTTTATAGTGCTCTGCCTTGTATTGAGCATCCCCCTTGGCATCGCTATCACCTTTACCGGAGAAGTCATGCTGAACTTTGTCTTTTTCTGGCCTTTGTTCATGTCGGCCATCTGGATCTCAGGAGGGATCTATTTCTGGCTCTATCGGGAAAGGCATTGGAAAGTCATTGATAAAGAAGCCCCGCATCTTGCAGGTGAACCTCTGATTTCAATTTTGATCCCTTGCTACAACGAGGGGCCAAATGTTCGCGAAACACTGCTGGCAGCACTGAACCAACGCTATCCCAATATTGAAGTCATCGCTATTAATGATGGCTCAACCGATAGCACCGCAGAGGAACTCAATGCTATGGCAAAACAGCATCAAGCCTTGAGGGTGATACACCTGAAACAGAATCAAGGCAAAGCGACTGCACTTCAAGCGGGTGCTGCTGCCGCGAAGAGTGATTATCTGGTCTGCATTGATGGGGATGCTCTGTTAGATCGCGATGCGGCGGTTTGGCTGGTCAAGCCCATGATTGATCATCCCCGTGTTGGGGCTGTTACAGGTAATCCGCGCGTTCGTACACGCTCCACCTTAGTTGGTCGCATTCAGGTTGGAGAATTCTCCTCCATCATTGGCCTAATCAAACGTACTCAACGGGTTTATGGTCAAGTCTTTACCGTTTCAGGTGTTGTTGCAGCCTTTAACCGCAGGGCATTGGCCGATGTGGGGTATTGGAGTAACGACATGATCACAGAAGATATCGATGTGAGTTGGAAACTCCAGTTACACCATTGGTCTATCTTTTTCGAACCTCGCGCCATCTGCTGGATCTTGATGCCTGAAACCCTACGGGGACTATGGAAACAACGGTTACGCTGGGCACAGGGTGGAGCCGAAGTTTTCCTGAAAAACCTGCGTCAATTGTGGTCATGGCAATATCGCCGCATGTGGGTGTTATTTGCTGAATTCTGCTGTTCCGTTATCTGGTCATTTACATTTGCTCTTTCCATCATTTTATTTTTGCTCGGCATGTTCCTCACATTACCGGAAAACATTCGCGTCTATACACTATTTCCACCTGGGTATACGGGATTGGTACTGGCGGCTACCTGTCTGATCCAGTTTACCGTCAGTTTATTGATTGAACGACGCTATGAAAAACACGTTGCTTCATCGCTGTTCTGGGTGATTTGGTATCCGATGGTCTATTGGATGCTAAACCTATTTACGACCTTGGTATCTTTTCCCAAAGTAATGCTTAAAGTACACAGAAAACGGGCTCGCTGGGAAAGCCCTGACAGGGGAATAGAGAGAATCGAATCATGAAAGAACCCTTGATTTTTACTGAACAAAGGTTATGGCCTCGTTTAATTGATATTCTATTGACCATTCTGGCTTGGGCGGGTTTTATCTATTTATTCATAGTGGGATTATTTTATACCGTCCATAATGACCCTAAGCCTTTTATTTCGACATTATTGACTTCAGAACTGGGAACCGTCGCCGTTTATATTGCTATTGCCATATTTAATGCATTTTTTCTCATTGGCTGGGCAAAATACAACCAACATCGATTTAGAATCGAACGCCGTCGTCATCGACCAACATTAACTCACGCTGAAATAGCCCAGAGTTTTACTTTGGAACAAGCGTGGTTAGATACCTTAAGGCAAAGCAAGGTTTCCAGTATCACGTATGACAATCATGGACATATAATAGGAATCAATGAAGATGTATCGATATAAAAAGAACCATCTATTTATTAAAAATGAAATTATACCTTGACGGTATCAATTAGATTTCCAATGTGAAAAATAAATACTGGAACCCGATATGAAAGTGATTGAACGGACTCATTATCTTTGTAAACGCGCTATTTTTAAACGCTGTATTTCCAGACCATCTCTATGGGTATTAATGACCTTATGCTTAATCACCGTCACATGTAATTCAACAGTAATGGCTATGGCTGATACCAATAAAAAACAAATAATCAATGAAAAAACAGCACACAACGAAAATGTTGCGCGGGTAGTTTCTGGAATTATCAGTTATACCCACTGGCCTATGACACCGACTACCCTGCACTTATGTCTGGTTCCCCCATCCAATTACATTAGCGCCTTAACCCACATTGATATGATTTCTGATCACACAGAACTGCAAGTTGAAACACTCAATTTCAACGTAGAACAACTCATAGAAAGATGTGATGTCATTTACTATGGTCAAGTCGATCCACAACTTCAACACCAGGTGGTCAACCTGAAAAATGACAAGCCATTGCTTACCATTGCTGAAAATAACCCGAACTGTGAAATTGGCAGTGCATTTTGCCTCAACATTAACAGCGCTCAGGCAACATTTAGCCTCAATCTTGATATTTTGACGCGCAGCGGCGTGCGCGTACATCCGAATGTCCTGCAATTGGCTCGTAAGGTGGAATAATCTATATGAAAAAACGTTATTCACTGATGCCATCACGCCCTACTTTGCGTCACGCTTTCCACCGGATCCATTTGGTCATTACGTTTATCATATTATCCGTCGTCGGTTTATTTTTATCTTTACTGGCACTGCTTGCCATGCAGAAATATGCTGAAAACAGTTTAAAACTGATTGCCACGACCATTGCTCATACAGCACAGGCCGCAGTAGTCTTTCAGGATAAAACCGCAGCAAACGAAATATTGGAACTCATTGCTGTTCATGATGGTTTTACAGAAGCCAAAATTTTTGATGCTAAACAGCAGGTGTTAGCCAGATGGCAAGCCAATCAGGAAACGCGTACTGGTAATTTCAAAAAATTGGTCGAGCATTGGCTTTTTCCTGAACCTTTTACCTTGCCAATTTATCATCACCAGCAAAAAGTAGGGGCAGTCTGGTTAATTGGCAACAGCGATCACATCATCAAATTTATTTATCAGGCTCTGCTGGTACTATTTGCCTGCCTGCTGTTCAGCGCCGTCATTTCACTCTATCTTTCATTGCGCATGCACGATGGTATCGTCAGAGCCTTACAAAACATTACGGCCGTCGCCCATGATGTGCGGCAACGCCGGACATTTTCACGACGCGTACCCTCTGCCCATATTGCTGAACTGCATGAGCTAAGCCAGGTTTTCAATCACCTGCTAGAAGAGCTGGAAGAGTGGCAACACCATCTGCAAACAGAAAAAGCCGTTTTAACCTGGCAAGCCCAACATGATTCCCTGACAGGTTTACCAAATCGGGCGACTTTTGAGCGCGTTCTTTCAACCGTCATGAGCGATAAATTTATGCGTGAAAGTGCAGCGATATTATTTATTGATGGTAACAGGCTGAAATATGTCAATGATATCTATGGACATGCTGCTGGCGATCACGTGCTTGTCACTATCGCCGCGACCTTAAGACGAAGGGTAAGAAAAACAGATACCGTTGCCCGACTAGGCGGAGATGAATTCGCTATCCTGTTGCCTTCTGCCAACCTGGAAGATGCAGAACGTGTTGCTAAAAATATCATCCATGCTATGGATGCCCCCATTCTGCTTCCTAATGGACAACATCTACGTATCACACTCAGCATCGGTATTGCCTTATCCAATGGTGAGCTAACGGCAGAACAACTGCTCTCTGAAGCTGATGCGGCAATGTATCACATTAAACAACGAGGCGGTGGTTGGTATTCCGCTGATACAACGAAACTAAACTATCTATCAAGGACCCCCCTATGAGCAGAAATCGTTATTGTGTATTTATCTGTGCATTTATTGGCGCACTTTTTCTCAGCGCCTGCCAGAACAAAGCGGCGTTAACAACCGCGCAAATCGCCGCACTTAAACAACAAGGATTTCAACAAACCGATGAAGGTTGGTTATTTGGGATATCAGAAAAGGTATTGTTTGGTAATAACCAATTTCATTTGCGTCCAGAAGGTGAAGCAAAATTAAAACAACTCGCAAGTGTCTTATCCAAAATTGGTATCCACCACGCACGCCTTGATGGCCATACCGACAACTACGGAGAAGTGAATTACAACAATCAGCTATCATTAAAACGCGCCAACACAGTTGCAGATGCATTGACACAGGGAGGTATGCAACGGACTAACCTGACAACACGTGGATTAGGACCAAACCAACCTATCGCCGATAATCGCAGCTCAAAAGGTCGGGCGGAAAATCGCCGAGTTGCCATTGTGATAACAACACCGTGATAGCGATACAATGATATTGATATAAATCAAATAATGATTTAGCCACGGAGGGCGGAACGATTTGTTTATCTTGATCATCCACCACAATGACAAAAAATTTTCCCCAGATCTTACTGTCTAGCTATTTCCCGTCTTTAAATTCTTCCTGTAATATAGCCAAGGTTGTTTTCTCAAAAAGAGCCTCTTTTTTTGTAATCAATAAGTTAATAAACTTTTGCGTAATTTGGATAATAAGCCTACTGTTAAGTCAATGGGCTTTATCAAGAAGGAGATATGATGGGGCTGAATCTGAAATCATACCGATCCCTGTATCGGATATTTGTGATGTTATTCATCACCATCACTGCCAGCACAGGCTTTATATTCTGGAGATTATTTTCCAATTATCGGGATAATATCCAACCAGATGTGGAATTAGTCTGTGTATTTATTTTATTGTTTCTGCTTACCCTCATCTCTGCGCTATTTTTTTATAAACACACTAAAACCATCACTATTCCAGAATATCGCCTGAAAAAAGCAATTAAAAACAAGCAATTTATTCCCTACATACAGCCAATTATTGGTAGCAAAAACAATGAAATCATTGGCTGTGAAATCCTTGTTCGCTGGCAACATCCAATTCATGGGCTATTGACACCAGATAAATTTATCGAACAAATTGAAAAGTCAGATTTGATTATTCCCTTAACACATAATCTAATCACCCAAGTGAGAGATTATTTTGCACCTATTGCTCATCAATTACCGGCAAATTTCCATTTTAATTTCAATATTAGTGCAAGACATTATAAAGATATTAGATTAATTGATAATTGTCATCATTTTCTGCAATCATTTCCAGCAGATTCTATTAAACTGATTTTGGAGATTACCGAACGAGAATTATTGAAATTCGATGATCATACTATTAGTTTATTTAATAAGTTGGATGAATTAGGCGTATTAATTGCACTGGACGACTTTGGCACAGGTTTCTCTAACTACAATTATTTACAAAAAATTAATGTTAGTTTAATAAAAATCGGGCATAACTTTGTTAGCAAAATGGATAACGATATAATTTCAAAAAATATTGTGGAAAATATCATTGATCTTGCCTTGCGATTACATCTGGAAATTGTGGCAGAAGGAATTGAAAATCAAAGATTAGCTAATCAATTTAAAAACTATTCTGTCGATTATTTGCAGGGATATTACTTTGACCGTCCGATGCCGTTGGAAGCGTTTGTCAAGAAGTGGTTATGATAAAGTTCCCCTCTGCAAACGCAGCCTATTGATGCTTTTAACGCATAACTGTTATTATAGTGACATTTTATGGCGATTTTTCGTCATTATTGACACTATAGTATCATATTTTTAGCTCCGCCCATTTCTGTTCCCTATGCTGCTCAATGATAGTCACTAATGTTTTATCGATTCCCAATTCTTTAGCAATTGAGTGAAAACGACAAGTTTCGTCATAAATCTCTTCAAGCATATTAATCAAAGGCGTAACGCTAGAGAAACCCGCCTGCTCTACAAGCGTGTTGCTTCCATCAGAAAATTTCCTTTTGACATGCAATGGTGTATTAAGCATTTTTCAGTACCTCAGCAATCGTGGTTGGCTCACGCTTACGTTCTTTAAATAGCAATTAAGTTCAATAGCCACCTTATCAATAAATTAATCAAAAAATTCAATATGTAGTTACAAATTCAATATATAGTTATTTCATCAAAATCACTAATCCTGAACACCTAAATTTTTGTTACTTATTTTTGGTAATTATCAGGAATAGAGTGAATAAGGCCAGCATGACAAGGACAAGTGGTCTGGCTATCCAACGTTCCTGCTAATTTCGTTCCTTTATCCAAGAAAGCGTTGACTCCGCCAACAATAGTATATTTGCCTGAATATCTTCCACAAGTCACAGCAGAACCTTCAATTGCTGCCTGTTTGCCATAAAATTTAATATTGCTGGTTCCAGTCAAAATAGCACCGCCACACGTCGTTTTTTCACCGACTGTCAAAAAATTTCCTTTTGCCATTTTATGTCCTCTTGCTTTCGATTAAATTTATAGTGAAACAACTCACCACGGTTGCATTCAATACCCAAATATTTTAGGTAACTTTTTCTTTTCAGAAAATTTATTATAGCCATTATTTTCCGTAAATATCAATCTTATCAACCCATTTTAATAGAAAGAATACAGAATAATATATTGATTATATCACTCCATCACAACTTATATCGTTTTTTAGATACTTTCATGAATTTTACATAATTAACTATTTTTTCTAAAAAAATAAATTTCGTGATTTGTTTGGCAGAAGAATAATGTTTGAAACTGCAATTTTCCGGCCTCGGAAACTAAAAAGACGGATTGGGTACAGCCATGTACCTGTCCGTCACAGATCTTATTATATATCAATTCAAGAGATGGGGATTTAGAATCTATTTTAACATTAAACCGCCATCAACGGGTAAACAACAACCTGTAATGAATTCTGCTTTGTTACCAGATAACCACAAGATAGCATTAGCCACTTCTTCCGTTTCTCCAATCCTGCCAATTGGGTGGGCGTCACCATACGCATCTAAATTATCGCCAAACACATTGAGTGACATATCTGTCCTGATTAATCCTGGACACACAGAATTAACCCGAATATTTGACTTTGCCATCTCTAAAGCGGCAGACCTTGTTAATCCAACTACCGCATGTTTACTAGCCGTATAGGCACACCCTCCTGCATAATTCGCTTTTAATCCTGCAACTGATGCGACATTTACTATAGCTCCGCCTGATTGCGCCATTAACTGTATCTCATATTTCATACATTGATACACACCTGTCACATTCGTTGCAATAACCTCATCCCATACCTCATCGGGATATTCAGTTATTTTAGTAAACGAAGCACCGAACATTCCAGCATTGTTAACAGCAATATCCAAACGACCATAACGTTCTTTAATATATGAGAAGAGCCGATTAATGTCTGAACGTTTACTCATATCAGCAGAATAAAACTCACAATCGGCATTATGTGGCATTTGTGCTATTGCTTTATTTCCTTTATCCGCATTTCGCCCCACCAAAAGGACTCTTGCACTTTTTTTTGCAAACTCAATTGCAGTAGCCAGCCCTATTCCAGCCGTTGCTCCAGTGATCAACACCACCTTATTTTCAAATGAATTCATGATATATCCCCCCATAATAAAATTTTTATCCAATCTTAGATTACGGTGTTCATTTTAGATTTTATGCTTAAATTCTTATATCTTACATATTAAAATTAATAATAACCAAAATGGATTTAATTCATGAAAAAAGATGCTATCAATATTATTCCAACCATTTTTCTTTAATGTCTTTTGAAATTTATTCTACATAAACAAGTTGAATTTTATATTTCAAATATAAATAAAAACTAACACTACAATCCCCAAATGTAATACCTGGTATCTTTGGAATGAAAAATCTCCCATTTGACTTGCATTTAATTTATAAAATTATATTATATAAAAACATAAAGTGTTTAGGTGAGGATATGGTAATGAAGGTAAATCATCCTTTACAACAAACAATGCGTGAAGCTGCCGAACAGGCGGCAGATGTGTTACGAACACTTGCCAATGATGATCGCTTGTTATTGATGTGCCAGCTTAGTCAAGGAGAGTTTTCTGTTGGACAGCTTGAAGAAGCTGTGGGCATCCACCAACCAACGCTGTCACAACAGCTTGGTGTAATGCGGCGATTGAATCTGGTACAGACGCGGCGGGAAGGAAAACAGATTTTCTATCGTATTGAAGATGAACGTATTCTGACATTGCTGCATACGCTCTATACCTTGTATTGCCCGAAACCGGAAACAACAGGAGATTAGGATGAGCATTAACTTTGCCCAGTTTACACCATGGCTAAGCTTTGGTGGGGGAATATTGGTTGGTCTGGCAGCAATTGTATTGGTGTTGTTTTGCGGCCGCATTGCCGGTATCAGCGGTATTATTGGTGGATTACTGCAACGTAAAACAAACGATCGTTCATGGCGGGGGGCATTTCTCACAGGGATAGTCATCGCCCCTGTACTCTATGGTCTGCTGCGCCCATTACCAGAAATCACAGTGACAGCATCTTGGCCTGCCATTATTATCGCAGGTCTTCTGGTGGGAATAGGAACACGTATTGGTTCCGGTTGTACCAGCGGGCATGGCGTATGTGGACTCTCTCGTCTCTCTTTGCGTTCGTTAATCGCCACCCTGATCTTTATGGCTATGGGATTTGTCACTGCAACAGTGGTGGGTTACTGGTTCTTAGTGAGGTGAAAAATGATAGTGATATTTTCTTTTCTGTCTGGTGTCATTTTGGGTTTAGGATTAATTATCAGTGGCATGGCAAATCCCGCTAAAGTGTTGGGCTTTCTGGATCTGGCACATCCGTGGGACCCATCCCTGGCATTTGTGATGATGGGCGCTATTCTTGTCGGTTTAGTAGGTTTCATACTGGCTAAACGTCGTCAATACACACTTTGCGGTACACCAATGATATTACCTGACCAGCGTCAAATAGACTGGCGTTTGGTGGGAGGAGCCGCGCTTTTTGGGGTGGGATGGGGAATTGCGGGGATTTGCCCGGGGCCAGGGTTAGTGCTGCTGGGAGCAGGCTATGCAAAAGGCTTCGCTTTTGTGCTGGCAATGAGTGTCGGAATGTGGTTGGTGGATCGTAAAAAACCCAGCCAACAATGACTGGGTCTTTCACTTGTGGTCTTACAAAGCGCTTTTCGCTAGCTGAACAATATCAATCAGCGGTTGTGGCCAAATACCAAGGGTCAACACCAGCAACGCAGCAAGTAACACAACAATCCCGCCAGAGGTAAATGCCCAATTGTGTGGTGTATCACGGTTCAGCGCTTTCGGTGCCGGCAGGTACAAGCTCACCATCACGCGCAGATAGTAGTAAAGGCCAATGGCACTACCCACGACAACTGCACCAGTCAGCCACCACAATCTTGCTTCAACACCTGTCGCGATAACATAGAATTTGCCAATGAAGCCAAATGTTAATGGTATCCCTGCCAATGACAACATCATGACAGTCATAACCGCTGACAGGATCGGTTTATGCCAGAACAAACCACGATACGAGAACAGTGAATCCGCATCTGGCCCTCTGTATGGGCTGGACATCAGACTGACTACGCCAAATGCCCCGATACTAGCGAGCAAATAGCCGACCAGATAAATACCGGCCGTCTCTTCTGCCAAGGTATGATCTTTGATGGCAACCAGTACCACCAGCAAATATCCCAAATGAGCAATGGATGAGTAACCCAACAGTCGTTTGATATTGCTTTGTGTCAATGCCAACAAATTACCAAACAGGATAGATGCAATAGCAATTACAATTAGCACAATACGTAAGGTTGTGCTTTCAGCCACTGGCGCTTCAATAAATAAGCGCATGATCACTGCAAAGATCGCAACCTTACTTGCCGTTGCCAGAAAGGTCGATACCGGTGCAGGTGCGCCTTGATAAACATCCGGCGTCCACAGTTGGAAAGGTACAAGGGAAAGTTTAAAGCCCAGTCCTACGATCATCATTCCCAAACCAGCCAGCACTAACGGTTCATGCAGTTTGCTATCGCTCAAACTCTTGCCGAGTGATGCAAAAGACAAATCACCAGATTCTGCATATAACAATGCAATACCGAACAGCAGGAATGAAGACGCGGCCGCAGACAGCAGCATATATTTGATGCCCGCTTCCAACGAACGTTTCTGGCGATATGCATAGCCGACTAAACCAAACAATGGCAGGGTGATCAACTCAATACCGATAAACAGTGATGCCATGTGGTTAGCAGAAGAGAGCAGAATACCCCCAACCGCCGCGATCATCACTAACAGATAGAATTCTTCTTTATTATCGGGAAAATTTTCCAACCATGAGTAGGCAAATGTCGTTGTTGCAAGGCTCGCAATCAGCACAAGGCCAGTATAGAACATTGCAAAACGATCAACATGAATCAACGGCGTGACATCCATTGGCTCCTGCTGTCCCACAAAATAGAGAGAAAACAGCGCCAGGTTTAGACCAATTACCGTCAAGGTGACATTGGTGAAATGATCGCGTCGCCACGCAATGGACAGCATCACAACCACCACCGTCAATCCGACGATCAATAGCGGCAACAGTGCGATCAATTGTTCAGAAGTTATTGTCATGGCGAATTACGGCCTTGTAGTTAAAAGTGAAGCAGAATACCAATTCTGGATGTTACTCATTGCTGCGGCTGAGGTATCAAGGATTGGCTGCGGGTAAACGCCCAAAATCACCAATAAGACGACCAACAGCAGCAGAATGGATATTTCACGCACATCCATCCGCTGTAATGGTTTATCCGTTTTTGGCGTACCGTAATAAGCCTTCTGCATCAAGTACAGTGCATAAACGGAGGCAAAAACCAAACCGAACACGGAGACCGTGGTAATTAAGGTAAATTTACTAAAGCTGCCAAACAGGATCATAAATTCACCAACAAAGTTACCGGTGCCTGGCATACCCAATGTTGCTACCGCAAAAAACAGGGATATTGCAGGCAAGAGCTGAATTCTTCCCCACAATCCGCCCATTTGACGCATATCTCTGGTATGCAAGCGTTCATAGAGCTGACCACACAGAATGAACAAACCCGCGGCTGACAGGCCATGTGCAATCATCTGGATCACCGCTCCCTGATAAGCTAATTGGCTGCCTGTATAAATAGCGATAAGCACAAAGCCCATGTGGGAAACACTGGTATAAGCAATCAGGCGCTTGATATCAGTCTGGCTGAATGCCATCCACGCGCCGTAGAAAATGCCAATGATACCCAGCCACATCGCAATCGGAGCAAATTCCGCAGAGGCTTGTGGGAACAGAGGCAAGCTGAAACGCAACAAACCGTATGCCGCGGTTTTCAGCAAAATCCCCGCAAGGTCAACTGAACCGGCTGTTGGTGCCTGACTATGGGCATCAGGCAGCCAGCCGTGTAAAGGCACAACCGGCATCTTCACCGCGAATGCAATGAAGAAACCCAACATCAACAGATATTGAACGGTGTATGACATCGGTGTATGCAGCAATTTTTCATAGTTGAATGTCCATTCACCGGTTGCATCATGGTGAATGAAAGCCAATGCCAGAATCGCAATCAGCATCACCAAACCACTGGCCTGGGTATAGATGAAAAATTTCGTTGCCGCAGTGATACGGGTTTTACCTTCCGAGCCTCTGTGTCCCCACAGTGCAATCAGGAAGTACATCGGTACGAGCATCACTTCCCAGAAGAAGAAGAACAAGAACAGGTCGATGGCAAGGAAGACCCCCATCACACCGCCCAGTATCCACAACAGATTCAGGTGAAAGAAACCCTGATATGGCTGATTTTCATTCCACGAACAGAGGATTGCCATCAAACCCAATAATGCAGTCAGCACCACCATCAGCAAGGACAAACCATCCAGTGCCAAATGAATGCTAATGCCAAAACGTGGGATCCACTGAAGCACGAACTCTGATTGCCACTGTGGTATGCCCTGTGGGTTGATGAGTGTATAACCGCCCTGTAACCACAGGTACAGGGAGAGTAACAACGTCAGTCCCATCGCCAGAAGCGCGATCCAACGCGGCATACGGGTGCCGAAGCGCTCTGCCTGCCAACACAGCAGGCCTCCGATGAAGGGCAGAAGAATTAGCCAAGGTAGTAGCATGGCGCAATGTGTCCCTTAATTAAACCAAAAGCAGCAGAGCTAAAACCAGCACTGCACCCAACCCCATAGAGGTAGCGTACCAACGGACTTGTCCGTTCTCACTCCAACGAAGCCCTTTATTGCCCCAACGTGACAATATGGCAGGAATGTTCATCAGTGAGTTCAAAGGATCACTCTGCAACAAACCGGTGATGCCTTTGAATGGTTTCACAAATACCCAGTCATACAGTGCGTCAAATCCCCAGGCATGGAACCACCATGTGGAGAAGAAGCGCCCTGGTGCACTGTTCGCCGTAGCAGTAACCACACCACGTTTGCCCAGATACAGCGCTGCCGCCAGCAAGATACCGACAATGGCAACCACACCAGAAACAATTTCCAGTGTCATTTTGCCATCATGCCCCGCATTACTTTCAGGCAAAACCCCCGTCAGCGGTGGCACAATCAGTGCGCCAACAAACGTGGATAGCACCAGTAATACTGATAATGGCAAAGTATGGGTAATCCCCTTGACAGGATGAGCATGGGTATTTTCTTCACCGTGGAACACGATAAAGATCATGCGGAAGGTATACAGTGATGTCATCAATGCTCCAATCAGCCCCGCCAGCATCAGGTTCATATGACCATTTGCTAACGCGCCCCACAGGATTTCATCCTTACTATAGAAACCGGCTGTCAGTAATGGCAGTGCCGACAATGCAGAACCACCCACCAGGAAGCAGAGATAAACAAACGGGATACGCTTGCTCAGTCCCCCCATTTTGAAGATGTTCTGTTCATGATGGCAGGCCAGGATCACTGAGCCAGAAGCCAGGAACAGTAGAGCCTTGAAGAAGGCATGGGTCATAAGGTGAAAGATCGCTGCATCCCATGCCTGTACACCCAATGCCAGAAACATGTAGCCAATCTGGCTCATAGTGGAGTAAGCCAGCACGCGTTTGATATCTGTCTGTACCAGTGCAGCAAAACCGGCCAACAGCAAAGTGGTCGCACCAATAATACCGACCAAATGCAAAATATCAGGCGCCATCAAGAATAATGCATGGCTGCGAGCAATCAAATAAACACCTGCGGTAACCATTGTAGCGGCGTGGATCAGAGCCGAAACTGGCGTTGGGCCGGCCATCGCATCTGCCAACCAGGTTTGCAATGGTAATTGAGCTGATTTACCGACAGCACCACCCAAAATCATCAAGGTTGCCCAAGTGATTGCGGCAGAACCTGCTTCAATATGTTGTGGCGCCAATGCCGCTAATTCGCGGAAACTCAACGTACCAAGCTGGTCGTAAAGGATAAACATACCAATGGCAAGGAACACGTCACCAACACGGGTCACAATGAAGGCTTTCATTGCCGCCGCACCATTGGCAGGAGTTTTGTAGTAGAAACCGATCAACAGGTAACTGCACAGGCCTACACCTTCCCAGCCGAGATACATCAGCAGGATGTTATCTGCCAGCACCAATACCACCATGCTGGCGATAAAGAGGTTGGTATAGGCGAAAAAGCGGGAGTATCCCTCTTCACCGCGCATATACCAAGAGGCGTATACGTGGATCAGGAAACCAACGCCAGTTACAACACTGAGCATCGTCAGCGACAGACCATCCAGCACCAGATTAACGGGAATGCTGAAATTATCCACCGCCATCCAGTTCCACAACGTTTGACTGTAGACCAGCCCCCCTGTCCCATTCTGCGCAAGAAAATCAATTGCTATCCAGAATGTGACTAAAGCTGCCAGCCCAACAGAACCACTCCCAACAGTGGCTGACAAATTTTCAGACCAGCGGCCACGGGAAAATGCCAATAGCAAAAATCCCAGCAATGGCAGCAGAATTGTTAAATAGAGTAAGTTCATCCGCGCATCTCACTGACTGTATCAATATTCAGGTTTTGGCGACGACGGTGCAACTGTAGTAACAGTGCCAAACCGATGCTCGCCTCGGCGGCTGCCAGAGTAATGGCCAGAATGTACATCACCTGACCATCAGGCTGGAGCCAATAACTGCCAGCAACGACAAACGCCAGCGCTGAAGCATTGATCATGATTTCCAACCCGATCAGCATAAATAACAGATTGCGGCGGATAATCAGGCAGGTGAAGCCCAATGTAAACAGAATAGCCGCCAGAATGAGGCCGTGGTGTAACGCTATCATTATTGTTGGTCCTCCGCACGATTGCTGATCACTTCCCCTTGCCGGTTTTCACGGCCGATATGGTAAGCCACTACCAATCCTGCCAGCAGCAGCAAAGAGGCCAGTTCGACAGCCAATACATAAGGGCCAAACAGGCTAATGCCCACTTCTTTGGCACTGACCACTTCACCACTAATTTCAGCGGATGACAGAGTACTGATGGCGTAAACCAACACAATCAACAGGACGATAGACAGGATTGACGGGCCAATCCAGGCTCGCGGTTGTAACCATCGCCGCTCCTGTTCAACAACTGATTTTCCCAGATTCAGCATCATCACGACGAAGACGAATAACACCATAATTGCGCCTGCGTAAACGATGATCTCTAAAGCACCAGCAAAATAGGCACCCATCGAAAAAAATACGATGGACAATGCCAACAAGGAAATAATCAGATACAACAATGCATGCACCGGATTCGTATGGGTTATTACCCTGAGTGTTGCGAGAATAGCAACCAGCCCTGCGACATAAAACGTAAATTCCATGAATATCGCTCCTTACGGCAACAGGCTTTTAACGTCGATAGGCTTGGCTTCATTGTCGGCTTCGCCTTTATCCTTGCCGTCAATTGCCATTCCTGTCTTACGGTAAAAGTTATAGTCAGGATATTTACCTGGCCCTGAAATCAGCAGATCTTCTTTCTCGTACACCAGATCCTGACGCTTAAATTCACCCAGTTCAAAATCCGGCGTCAACTGAATCGCGGTAGTTGGGCACGCTTCTTCACACAGGCCGCAAAAAATACAACGCGAAAAGTTGACGCGGAAGAATTCTGGATACCAGCGACCATCCTTATGTTCAGCTTTTTGCAGTGAGATACATCCCACCGGACATACTGCTGCACACAAGTTACACGCAACACAACGCTCTTCACCGTCAGGATCACGCGTCAGAACGATGCGTCCACGGTAACGGGGTGGCAGATAAACCGGCTCTTCCGGATACATTTTTGTTTCGCGTTTATGGAAGGCGTGAAGCCCTATCATCCAAATACTGCGTACCTGGGTGGCGAAACCGACCACTAATTCTTTCAATGTCATGGTTCAATCACCCCTTTATTGAGCGTTGTATAAGATAACTGCGGCTGTCGCTAGCATATTAAGTAACGTTAACGGCAAACAGATTTTCCAGCCAAACGACATCACCTGGTCATAACGAGGACGCGGCAATGCAGCACGGATCAAGATGAACATCATCATGAAAAAGGCCGTTTTTAGCGCAAACCAGACGAATGGCGGCAAGAGAGGTCCATTCCAGCCACCAAAGAACAGCGTGACGATCAACGCGGATACCGTCACAATCGCGATATATTCCCCGACAAAGAACAAACCGAATTTCATACCGGAATATTCAATGTGATAGCCGTCGGCCAGTTCTTGCTCTGCTTCCGGTTGGTCAAAAGGATGGCGGTGGCATACCGCTACACCCGCAATGGCAAAGGTAAGGAAGCCAAAGAATTGAGGAATAACATTCCACACATGTTGCTGCGAGTTGACGATATCCACCATGTTAAAGGAGCCAGCTTGTGCTACCACGCCCATCATGGACATACCAAGGAACACTTCATAACTCAATGTCTGTGCCGATGCCCGCATCGCACCCAACAGGGCATATTTGTTGTTACTCGCCCAACCCGCAAACAGTACGGAATAAACCGCCAGACCCGCTAACATCATGAAGAATAAGATGCCGATATTCAGGTCTGCAACCATCCATGTTGGACTTACTGGTACAATCGCAAAGGCCAGAAGCATTGAGCAGAATGCAATGACTGGAGCCAAAGTGAAAATGGCTCTGTCAGAAAAACGGGGTGCCCAGTCTTCTTTAAAGAACATTTTGATCATGTCTGCGACAAGCTGCAATGAGCCACCCCAACCGACTCGGTTTGGTCCATAACGGTTTTGAAACAGGCCAAGAATGCGGCGTTCAAAGAAACTCATGAATGCCCCGCAGATAACCACGACCAGTAGAATGGCAACCGCTTTCAGGACAGCAATCAGGATTTCAATGACTTCGGGAGTAAACCAGCGCATTATGCAACCTCCCGTAAGTTACGGACTGATTTGCCGGCCAGGACTGGTGGTATACCCGACATTCCCAGTGGCAAGCCAATTTGCCCTTGGGACAGATTGCCACTCAAGCGCACGGTCAAACGCAGTTTCTGCCCTTCACAATCAAATGCCATCACCGCACCTTCTTGCACATTCAAATGCTCCGCATCTTTATGATTGATCATCACATACGGCTCAGGCATACGCTCCTGTATTACATCAGAACGTTGTGACAGTTCCTCACTACCGAACAAATGGAAATAAGGCGCAACATGCCATTGATCTTTTTGCGCCGTGAATGCTGTCGGGATAGCGTCAAAATAGTTCAACCCACCATCAACCGTTTCAATCAAACGAACCCCTGGATCGCCAAAACGCAGCTTACCACCGACTTCCGCCTGAAATTTATTCCACGCCTGTGGTGAGTTCCAGCCAGGTGCCCAGGCAAATGGGATTTGCTGACGAGGTGCATATGGGCTGTTGTTCCCTTCCATCGAGAAAGCAAATGCGGTATCGATATCCTGGGGCTGGCGCTGCTCGTGGACGCTGACATCGGCCAGCATCGCTGTACGGCCACTGTAACGATGAGGAGAACGGGATAATTTTTGCCCACGAATACGGAATGTCGCATCTGGAGCCGCGTCTACGATGCCTTTGAATTGCGGCATGGCTTTGACACAGGCGGCAATCACATGATCAAGCTGTGTCCAATCGGTCTGGCACTGTGTATAGGTGGTATACAGGGAATGCATCCAGCGCCAGCTTTCTAACATCACGATGGATTTATCATAGAATGCCGGCTCATAAACCTGGAAATAGCGCTGGGCACGACCTTCCTGATTCACCAACGTACCATCGCTTTCAGCAAAACTGGAAGCCGACAGAATCAAATTCGCCTTATCCATGATGGCGGTGCGTTGGTGATCCACAACAATCAGATTTTTCAGGCTATCCAGTGCACGATCAATTTTATCCGCCGGTGCATGACGATAGAGATCGTTTTCCATCACAATGACGGTATCTGAATTCCCTTTAGCAATACGCTGTAAAGCGGAATCCAATGGCTGTGCCTCCATCATCGCCAGCCCAAGGCTATTGGCATATATGGCAACATAGGAAAGCCCCACATCCGAGCCTTTATCTTTCAGAGCCCATGCTATATTGGCAGCAGCCTGAATCAAAGCATCACTGCCTGGATTGCTGCCACTGATAATCAATGGTTTTTTCGCATCACGCAATGCGTGCGCAATGATTTCTACTTTCGATCTCAGCTCATCCGGCAGATCATTAACGGCAGGGGCGATATTGTTCAAGGCATGTGCCACGGCAAAACCTAAGCGAGCCTGATCATCAACAGGGGCACGGTAGCTCCATGCTGCAATATCATCCAGACGGGTTTCATCAACACTGGTCAGGAAGAGAGGATACTTGGCGTGCTGGCCAATATTCATAACCGCCGCAATCTGCCAGTCTGCCACTTTCTGGGCGGCCGCCATTTCACGCGCTTTGCCCTTCACTGCCTGACGTACAGATAACGCCATACGGGCAGCCGTTTGGGTCAGGTCTTCCCCTAACACCAGCACCGCATCATAATCTTCAATTTCACGCAGGGATGGCGTATAAACGCCACCTTGCTGGAGAATTTCTAACATCGTATCAAGACGGTGTTGTTCTTCCGCTGAAATGCCGCTGTAGAAGTTTTCCGCCCCCACCAATTCACGCAAGGCAAAGTTACTTTCGATGCTGGCACGCGGTGAACCGATACCAATGGCATTTTTTGCCTGACGCAAAATATCTGCGCCCCCTTGCATAACCTGCTCGGCATTCAATGAAATCCACTGGTCACCGCGCAATTGTTGTGGCTGGCGAGGACGGTCGTCACGGTTGACATAACCGTAACCGAAACGCCCGCGGTCACACATAAAGTAGTGGTTGACTGTGCCGTTATAACGGTTTTCTATCCGGCGTAATTCACCATAACGTTCGCCAGGACTGGTGTTACAGCCAATGCTGCACTGTTGGCAGATACTTGGCGCAAACTGCATGTCCCATTTACGGTTATAACGTTCTGAATGTGTTTTGTCGGTAAATACCCCTGTTGGGCAAATTTCGACGAGGTTACCGGAAAATTCACTTTCCAATGTGCCACTTTCAGGACGGCCAAAATAGACGTTGTCATGAGCACCATAAACGCCAAAATCTGTTCCATCTGCATAATCTTTGTAGTAACGAACACAACGGTAACAGGCGATACAACGGTTCATTTCATGTGCAACAAATGGCCCCAACTCCTGATTTTTGTGAGTCCGTTTGGTAAAACGGTATTTTCGGAATGAATGTCCCGTCATCACTGTCATATCTTGCAAATGACAGTTACCCCCTTCCTCACAAACTGGACAGTCATGGGGATGGTTGGTCATTAACCATTCCACAACACTGGCCCGGAATTGTTTAGCTTCTTCATCATCAATGGAGATATACGTACCATCTGACGCCGGTGTCATACAAGACATCACCAGACGCCCGCGCGTATCCTCCGCATTTTGATATTGCTTCACCGCACACTGGCGGCAAGCGCCAACGCTTCCTAGCGCTGGATGCCAGCAAAAATAAGGTATATCAAGCCCCAATGAGAGGCAGGCTTGTAACAGGTTATCAGCCCCGTTTACATCATATTCTTTGCCGTCTACATGTATCGTAGCCATAGTCAGCATGCTTCCCAATGGCCTGCCGTGGCAGGCGTTAATCAAAAATTAGCCCTGTTTGTTACCAACGCTGGTTGAGCAGGTTTGGTTGAATACCCGCTATCAGGTTGGTATTGCCATAATCTTTGGTGACAATTCCCGCTTCAAACTCTTCACGGAAGTATTTAATAGCACTCTGCAAAGGTTCCACAGCACCTGGCGCATGGGCACAAAACGTTTTGCCTGGGCCAAGAAAACGACAGAGTTGTTCTAATGTTTCAATATCACCTGGCTGGCCTTTGCCACTCTCAATAGCTCGGAGGATTTTGACACTCCACGGCAAGCCATCACGGCATGGTGTACACCAGCCACAAGATTCACGAGCGAAAAATTCTTCAAGGTTGCGGGTCAGGGAAACCATATTGATCTCATGATCCACCGCCATTGCCAGTGCGGTTCCTAATCGGCTACCTGCTTTAGCGATATGCTCAAAATCCATCGGCAGATCTAAATGGTCTGCTGTCAGGAAATCGGTTCCTGCCCCTCCGGGTTGCCATGCCTTGAATTTCAGGCCATCACGCATTCCTCCCGCGTAATCTTCAAGAATTTCACGGGCTGTTGTACCAAAAGGTAATTCCCAAAGACCGGGATTTTTGACCCGCCCCGAAAAGCCCATCAGTTTGGTTCCGGCATCTGTACTTTTACCGGCACTCAAACCGATATACCACTCTTTGCCATGTTCAAGAATTGCAGGAACGTTGCACAATGTTTCGACGTTGTTGACGCACGTAGGTTTGCCCCATACACCCGCCGTCGCAGGAAATGGCGGTTTTGAACGTGGGTTTGCCCGACGCCCTTCAAGGGAGTTAATCAGGGCGGTTTCTTCACCACAGATATAACGACCCGCGCCAGTATGAACAAACAGTTCAAAATCAAAACCACTGCCCAAAATGTTCTTGCCAAGCAATCCAGCCGCTTTAGCTTCTTCTATCGCTTTGCGTAAATGGGCAGCCGCCTCGACATACTCACCACGTAAGAAGATGTAGCCGCGATAGGCTTTCAATGCGAAAGCGCTGATTAGCATGCCTTCCACCAATAGATGAGGCAATTGCTCCATCAGCAGGCGGTCTTTGTAAGTGCCCGGCTCCATCTCATCTGCATTACACAACAAATAGCGGATATTCATGCTTTCGTCTTTTGGCATCAGACTCCACTTCAAGCCTGTTGAGAAGCCTGCACCGCCACGACCTTTTAAGCCAGCATCTTTAACCAATGCGGTAATTTCATCGGGAGCCATGCCCTTCAGTGCTTTTTCGGCGCCTTTGTAACCATTTTGACTTCGGTATTCATCCAGCCAGACAGGTTGTTGGTCATCACGCAACCGCCATGTCAGGGGATGAGTTTCCGCGGTGCGGATAATTTCTTTCACTCCTGAATGCGTTGTCATGGATATTGCTCCAGTAATTTTTCAATTTCTTCGGGTTTCACGTAACTGTGAGTATCCTCATCAATCATCATCGTTGGCCCCTTGTCACAATTACCCAAGCAGCAAGTTGGTAACAGTGTGAAACGCCCATCTGCCGTGGTTTGCCCCGGACGAATGTTCAAACACGATTCTATCGCTGCCTGAACACCCTGATAACCCGTGATGTGACATACGACACTGTCACAGTAACGGATAATGTGACGTCCCACTGGCTGCCGATAAATCTGGCTGTAAAACGTTGCGACACCTTCCACGTCACTGGCTGGAATACCCAATACCTCAGCAATGGCATAAATGGCACCATCTGGCACCCAACCACACTGCTTTTGTACAATTTTCAGGGCTTCGATTGACGCAGCACGCGGATCTTCGTAGTGGTGTTTTTCCTGCTCAATGGCATTACGTTCGTCAGCACTCAATACAAACTTATCCGGTGTCTGAGCGTCCGTTACGTTAACCACATCAAGGCGTGCTTGCTTGTTTGCGTTAAATTCACTTTGCATCGTTAGCGATCCACATCAGACATAACAAAATCGATACTGCCCAGATAGACGATAAGGTCAGAAACCAGACTGCCGCGGATCACCGATGGAATTTGCTGCAAGTGAGCAAAGCTTGGTGTACGGATGCGGGTACGGTAGCTCATAGTGCTACCATCACTGGTCAGGTAATAACTGTTGATTCCCTTAGTCGCTTCGATCATCTGGAATGATTCATTAGCAGGCATGACCGGCCCCCATGACACTTGCAGGAAGTGGTTAATCATGGTTTCGATGTGCTGCAAAGTCCGTTCTCTTGGTGGTGGTGTGGTCAGTGGATGATCCGCCTTGAAGGGGCCTTCCGGCATATGTTTCAGGCACTGCGCAAGGATGCGCAGACTCTGGCGGATTTCTTCAACTTTCAACATGACACGGTCATAGCAATCACCGTTGTAGCCTGTTGGTACTTCAAAATCGAAATTTTCATAACCGGAATAAGGGCGCCATTTACGTACGTCAAAACTAATGCCCGTGGCACGCAGCCCCGCACCGGTAACCCCCCAATCCAACGCTTGTTTAGCATTGTAGGCCGCGACCCCAACAGAACGCCCTTTCAGGACACTGTTTTTCAGCGCTGCCTTGACATAGGAATCCAAACGTTTCGGCAGCCAGTCCAACAATTCACGCAAAAGTTTGTCCCAACCACGCGGTAAGTCATGGGCAACACCACCAATTCGGAACCATGCCGGATGCATACGAAATCCAGTAATTGCCTCGACGACATCGTAAACTTTTTGTCGGTCAGTAAACGCAAAGAAGACCGGCGTCATTGCACCAACGTCCTGGATAAATGTACTGATATAAAGCAGATGACTATTAATGCGGAACAGTTCGGACAACATGACACGAATTGTTTTTACCCGATCGGGGACTTCAATGCCCGCCAGTTTTTCAACCGCCAGCACATAAGGCATTTCGTTAACACATCCCCCCAAATATTCGATGCGATCGGTATAAGGGATATAGCTGTGCCATGACTGACGTTCCCCCATCTTTTCGGCACCACGATGGTGATAGCCGATATCGGGAACACAATCGACGATTTCTTCGCCATCAAGTTGCAAAATAATGCGGAATGCACCGTGAGCAGAAGGATGGTTTGGACCAAGGTTAAGGAACATGAAGTCCTCATTATCGGTGCCACGCTTCATGCCCCACTCTTCTGGTTTGAAAGTCAGCGCTTCCATTTCCAGATCTTCTTTCTGCTTAGTCAATATGAAAGGATCAAATTCCGTGGCACGCGCAGAATATTCCTTGCGCAATGGATGACCTTCCCATGTCGGTGGCATCAAGATACGACGCAAATTGGGATGGCCGTTAAATGTAATGCCAAACATTTCCCACGTTTCACGCTCATACCAATTAGCATTTGGGAAAATTGATGTCGTCGTGGGAATATTCAGGTCTTGTTCAGTGAGCGCAACTTTCAGCATGATGTCACGGTTACGCTCAATGGAAAGGAGGTGATAAAACACCGAAAAATCCGCCGCCGGTAAACCTTCTCGGTGAGAGCGCTGACGCTCATCAACACCATGCAAGTCAAACAGCATGACATAAGGCTTGGGCAATTTTTTCAGAAATGTTATTACCTTCAGTAACTGCTCCCGCTTAACCCAAACAACTGGCATACCGGTACGGGTCGGCTGGATGGTAAAGGCATCCGAGCCAAATTGACGGTTAAGCTCGCTGACCACAGGATCATCAAGATGATCACGTGTTGCCCAAGCAGGCCGGGCGCTTTCTTGCGCTATCTGATCTGTCATCATTCTTCACCACAACGCTTGATCAGGGTTTTTGTGATCGCAACACATTGCTCTGGTTACGCTATATGGCTAAAAGCCTTAAATTTCGTCTGGAGTACGCAGATTTTTCACTGCAATACGCTCACCGCGTTTTCTTTCTCTTTCTGATTGCATATTGGCGCGGTAAACCCCCTGATCGCCAACTACCCATGACAGGGGGCGGCGTTCTTTGCCTATGGACTCCTGCAACAGCAGCAGTGCCTGCATATAGGCTTCTGGACGAGGAGGACAGCCAGGAATATAAACATCGACGGGGATAAACTTATCAACCCCTTGAACTACGGAGTAAATATCGTACATACCTCCGGAGTTTGCACAGGCTCCCATTGAAATGACCCATTTCGGTTCCAGCAATTGGTCGTACAGGCGTTGAATGACGGGCGCCATTTTGACGAAACAAGTTCCGGAAATCACCATGAAATCAGCCTGACGGGGAGATGCTCGCAATACTTCTGCACCAAAACGCGCAACATCGTGAACAGCGGTAAATGACGTCACCATTTCCACGTAGCAACAAGAAAGCCCGAAGTTATAGGGCCACAGGGAATTTTTCCTCCCCCAATTCACCATATTATGCAGAGCATGTTCCAATTTCCCCATATAGACACTTCGGTGAACATGTTGCTCCAAGGGGTCGCTGACAGTTTCCTGTTTTTGCAGGGGATAACGGTCATTCTCACCGTTCGGATCTATGCGGGTGAGCGTATAATCCATCTTTATGCCTCGCTATTACTGCATGTGACTGTTGTTGGTATGATTGCCAGTAGTGTTGATATAAGCATCAGCACTCGGTTTACTGACCTGACGTTTTGAACGTGCAGGTGTCCAATCCAACGCGCCAATACGCGCCAGATAAACCAAACCTGCCAATAACACCAAAATGAAAATGCTTGCTTCGGCAAAGCCTAGCCAACCGCTCTCTTTGATTGAGACGGCCCATGCATACAAGTAAAGGACTTCAATGTCGAAGATAACAAAGAACATGGCAACCAGATAAAACTTCGCCGACAGACGTAAACGTGCACTGCCGACAGAATCGATACCTGATTCATAAGGGATATGTTTTGCCCTGGCTTTCGCCCTACCCCCCATGAAGTACCCACCCAGTAACATGAGCGCGCACAAGCCAAGAGCACCTATTAGAAAAACCGCGAATGCCCAGTGATGGGCTAAAATTCCAGTGGATGTAGACATACTCGTTGCTTACTCATCAAAAGTGGTGTCAAAGTGTCTGCTCTTTTTGCCGGCAGTGTTGCACCACATCGATTCATGGGAAGGGATAACAACCAAATCTGAAACAACGCTAATCAATTCATCCTATAGCTTGAATCATCTTGGTTTTTATTCCTCTCAACAAAATTTGCCATAACGGCAAAACCACTTGCATATTTATTTACAAACCACAAACCATTAATTAACGGATTGTATCGGCATACCGCTAAAACGTGTCAGTCGTACAAAAAAACGTCTTCCCGATATAACTAGTCTAACCGATAACTCGACTTTACTACATCATTATCGCAGGAAAAACCTGTCTTTCCACCGTGCAGCTTGGGGTATTTTTATGATCAAGTGCACAATTTCATTGAAAAACATTCAACACTTGAATGTAATTTATTCAACCCTTAATGGATTGTTTCTAAAAAAAACGATTAAAGTGCAATAAGCGAGCTATTTCTGAAAACGGTTTTATTTTATCAAGTTAGAAAAATGAAATTTGTTAACAGAGCAACATTCTTTTAACTAAAATTGGAAAGGTATAGGAAAATTAATAGGGTATATTTCTTGTTAGAAATATCAGAAATAGAAATGAAAACTTGGAAGGATTATTAATAAGTAATTAACAACAGGCTAATACTTCCATAAATAAAATGGAAATATTAGCCTATAAAACACATAATACTTATTCGTCTATATTTTCAACGGAATTTCCATCAACTGTTTCAGTTGATTTGATGGGTTCAATAGTGTCGATAGATTCATCTATCTCGCCGGATTCATCACATTCAACAGTTGTTACAGTATAAGGTGTTTTCTTATTTTCTATTGCATCAAAAACAGTCAGAACAGATTCATTCTGTTCGTTACTATTACGATATAAGAAGAATTGGATTTCCGGCAGACGTGGTAATCCTTCAATTTCACCTAAAATTCTCAGATCCGCATTCTGCATTTCCAGAGGGCGAGCGGTAATACCAACTTCTGCATTCACAGCCGCACGAACAGCGGACAAAGAAGCAGCTTCATACGCAATACGCCATGAAATGCCTGACATATCCAGCGTTTCCTGAGCGATCTGGCGGAAAGGGTTGGTTTCATCCATCACAACCAACGGTACAGGTTCATTCGTCTGCAATTGGAAATCAGGTGCACAATGCCATAAAACAGGCGAAGAACGTAAGATCGTTTTAGGATGGTGGTTGATTTTTGCTGTGGTTAATGCCAAATCAATTTCATGGTTATCCAACATGTTCTCGATAAACTGAGCGCGTTTAATGCGTACATCAACCGCTACACGTGGATAGACAGAGGCAATACGGTTTAATAAGAAAGGAAGTAGTGTATCAACAGCGTCATCTGATACGCCTATTCTCAATTCACCGTCTGCATCATTGTAGGTTAATGATGCTGTTGCATCGTCATTGGCACGCAGAATTTGGCGCGCGTAACCAAGAAGTTGAAGCCCATGTTCGGTCAGAAGCTTATTGCGGCCGTGACGAGCAAACAACTCTCTCCCCACGAGATGTTCCAACCGCTGCATTTGCTGACTTACAGCTGACTGCGTTCTAGAAACAGCTGCCGCTGCTGCTGCAAAAGTATTTAAGTCAGCAACAGCAACAAAAGTTCTTAGCAGATCGAGATCGAGGTTTATTATCTGACGATTTGCATTTATCATTGTTTATTCATCACTTTTTTTTGATTTTAATTACTAACTAACCTGGTGTTTTTACTTCAGCAGTATCAAATAAAATAATACCAATTGTGACATTACTCTACTCTATTAAATAGGGCAAAGATTTACTGCTTTTTTTTACTATTTAGCTCATCATGGGTTTTATTTTCTCCTTTCTTAACAAAATTTATGCAATCCAAAAATAAGTTGGAAATAAAATCCTATTTACATCACATAATCACCAATTTCCAGTACAAATATCCTTTTTCTGACATGCTTCAAAGAATAACCTAATCTGGATTAGGAACACTTAACATTATCAGATAGTATTAGCATTTTTAATAAATTAACATTTTCATGAGTAGGCTCAAAAATGTTATGGATAAAAACTCAAAAAAATTGTCGAAGTATCATGTGATAAAAGCCTAAATTAACTTTAGGTCGATAAAGATAAATTATAAGAATACATTATACAAATCTTCTTACTTTTATTGACAATTTGAAGATCCTTACACAAACGACATATGAACTAAGAAATCTCGTCAAAATGTCCTCTCCTTTCTCTTTTCCTGTAACCTTTGCCAACTAAAAACCAGTCATTATGCAAAATTTAAATCTAAGTTAACATACATTATTGAAATAAAACACCAATAATAGACAATAATTTAGAGAGCAAACTTATTCATTTATTCTTAAAACAACCATTTTAACCAAACATATCAAAGTCTCTTCAAAATACAGACTGAGAAGAGTACATTGATCATCACACTTTTTATGCCGGGTAATATCCATTTTGCCAAAGAGGTCAAGGCACCCTATGTTTTCCATTAATAAATCCAGTAAATTAGATAATGTCTGCTATGACATTCGAGGGAATACCCTCAAAGAAGCTAAGCGACTCGAAGAAGAAGGTAATAAGGTACTGAAATTAAACATTGGTAATCCGGCGCCATTCGGCTTTGAAGCACCAGATGAAATTTTAGTCGATGTTATCCGCAATCTGCCAACAGCCCAGGGTTACTCGGATTCAAAAGGGTTGTATTCAGCGCGTAAGGCGATCATGCAGCATTACCAAGCCAGAAATATGCTGGATGTTACCGTTGAGGATATTTTTATTGGTAATGGTGTTTCTGAACTTATTGTCCAATCCATGCAAGCCCTGTTGAATACCGGGGACGAAATGTTGGTTCCGGCGCCTGACTACCCTCTTTGGACTGCGGCAGTCTCTCTTTCCAGCGGTCATGCCGTCCACTATCTATGTGATGAGCAACAAGGTTGGTTTCCTGACTTAGATGATATACGCCGTAAAATTACCCCACGTACCCGTGGTATCGTGATTATTAACCCGAATAACCCAACCGGAGCGGTATATAGCAAAGAGTTGTTGCTGGAAATAGTAGAAATCGCCCGCCAGCATAATCTGATTATCTTTGCTGACGAGATTTATGACAAGATCCTGTACGATGATGCCCAGCACCACTCCATTGCAGCATTAGCGCCAGATCTCTTTACTGTTACTTTTAATGGCCTGTCCAAAACCTATCGCGTTGCCGGTTTCCGTCAAGGCTGGATGGTACTGAATGGCCCTAAAAAGCAGGCCAAGGATTATATTGAAGGATTAGAAATGCTGGCATCAATGCGCCTTTGTGCCAATGTGCCAATGCAGCATGCAATTCAAACAGCATTAGGCGGTTATCAAAGCATCAGCGAATTTATTCTTCCAGGCGGCAGACTCTATGAACAGCGCAATCGTGCATGGGAGCTGATTAACCAGATCCCTGGAATTTCCTGTGTGAAACCCATGGGTGCCTTATATATGTTCCCGAAAATAGACACCAAACGTTTCAATATTTATGATGACCAAAAAATGGTATTAGACCTCTTACTACAAGAAAAAGTTTTACTGGTTCAGGGCACCGCATTTAACTGGCCAGATCCAGACCATGTCCGTATTGTTACCCTGCCACATGTCACTGACTTGCAAATGGCAATTGAAAAATTTGCCCGTTTTATCGGTAACTATCGCCAATAACCATAATCTTCCTCATTAAAGCCAATCCCATTAAATATTAATAGATTAATGGGATGGCTCGTCTCTGAGATAAATATAGACTGAAAGAGGGAGATAATATATTGGAGAAAATTGATACTTAATAGGTTTACTTCCCCTCCTGCTCCGCTCACAATTAATCATATTATTCCGTTACCATTTCGCTACAAATTACTCGGCTACAAGAGGACATTATGAGTCATTTTTTCGCCCAATTATCCCGCCTAAAATTAATTAGTCGTTGGCCTCTTATGCGAAATGTGCGTACAGAAAATGTTTCAGAGCACAGTTTACAGGTTGCTTTTGTCGCACACGCTTTAGCAATAATCAAAAACCGTAAATTCAACGGCAATGTTAATCCTGAACGGATCGCCCTGTTGGCAATGTATCACGATGCCAGCGAAGTCATCACCGGCGATTTGCCAACGCCAATTAAGTACTACAATCCCCAAATCGCCCATGAATATAAGAAAATAGAAAAAATAGCCCAACAAAAACTATTGGATATGTTGCCGACTGAATTACAGGATGATTTTCGC
This sequence comes from Xenorhabdus eapokensis, assembly GCF_001908105.1. The sequence continues at coordinate 33,128 of NZ_MKGQ01000001.1, read as the reverse complement.
CTCATTTTGGATGAGCATCACCATAGCGAAGAAGAAATCCGTCTTATCAAGCAAGCTGATGCATTATGCGCTTATTTGAAATGCCTGGAAGAACTCTCAGCAGGCAACACTGAATTCAATCAAGCCAAAAACCGATTGGACAAAACACTGACAGAACGCCGTAGTGAAGAAATGGATTATTTTATGGCTGTGTTTGTACCGAGTTTCAGTCTCTCCCTTGATGAAATCAGTTTATAGATTTATTTAATTACAGCGATTTAATAACTACAACTATTTGATTACTAACTACAACTATTTGACAGAGATCACCTGATTATAATCATTAAGAGTTACAATTATTCATTATGCAATCATTCAATAATATTAAACTATAATCATAACGCAGCTCCCTGCCATATGGAGCTGTCCGATAAAAACATTAGAATGGAAAAAGTATTGGGATAATTGCGACACTAATCCCCATCACAATTAACGTAAAAGGCACACCAAGTTTCACGAAATCGGCAAACCGATACCCACCTGGTCCCAATATCAATGTATTAACGGGAGATGAAACTGGGGTCATAAATGCTGCCGAAGCCGCCACACCAATAATCATCGCAAAGGGCAAGGGAGAAACAGCCATCTCATTCGCTGCCGCAATCGCAATCGGAGCCATTAGCACGGCCGTCGCAGTGTTAGAAATAAACAACCCTATAGTGGCGCAAAGTATAAACAGGCACACCAGCATCACCCGTGCTCCCATATTACCAGCGATATCCATCAATCCCTGGACAATGAGATCAATTCCTCCCGTCTTCTGCAATGCCAGCGCAAAAGGCATCATACCAACAATCAAAATAATGCTCGGCCAGTGAATGGAACGATAAGCGCTTTCCATATCAATACAACGGAATTTTCCCATTAGCAGGCAGGCAATTAACGCAGCAATAAAATTCGGGATTTCATTGGTCAGCATCATAGCAACCATTAGGGCAAGACAAAATAGGGCATGAGGTGCCTGTGAAGCCGCAGGAGCCGCACTTTCCACCTCAACGGGCAGATTTAATACAATAAAATCAGGAGCTTTTGTTTTTAACGCGTGGATCAATTTCCAGTCGCCAATCAACAGCAGTGTATCACCAAGCAACAAAGGTTCATCGACTAACTTCCCCTCTAATGCTTTTCTCCCGCGGCGGATCCCCACTACATTGAGACCATAACGTGTACGAAATTTCATATCACGCAATGATTGCCCCAATAGTTCGGATTCAGGGAGCACTGAAACCTCAGCCATACCAACATGACGAGAATGCTCGGAAAAATATTCCCCGCGCAATACCATCGGTTCTAGCTGTTGCTCACGACAGAATTCCCGCAAATCAACATCACTATCCGACATATCGACCAGCAAGACATCCTGCCCCTGCAATTCCATCTCCCCAGTGGCAGCAACCATCACTCGCCGGAATTTGCGCCAGCGTTCAATACCAATGACATTGGCACCATAACGGGCGCGCAACCCTAATTCATCCAATGTATGTCCAGCCAACGGTGAACCTTGGCGGATAGTAAAACGACGAGCACGGCCAGACAATTTATAGTCACGTATCAGATCCCGAAATGTCCGATGATAACGCTCGTCTGTTGTCTGGTGGTTTGCTCCCCCTAGCCAACGACGAGCGACTAACATGTAAACCACGCCAGACACCAACACTAAGATGCCAATCGGTGTAATGGAGAAGAAATCAAAACCCCGCAGACCTTCACGCACCAACTCACTATTGACGACCATATTAGGTGGCGTTGCCACCAGAGTCATCATGCCACTGATCAAACCAGCAAATCCCAATGGCATCATCAATCGACCCGGCGAGGTTTTCATTCTGGCGGCCACGCTCAGGACAACAGGAATAAATATTGCCACAACACCCGTAGAACTCATGAATGCCCCCAATCCGGCAACTGATACCATTAACCAAACTAACATCTTGGTTTCACTGTTACCTGCGACACGAACCAGCCAGTCTCCCATCTGATAAGCAACACCCGTTCTCACCAGCCCTTCGCCAATGACAAACAGGGCAGCAATCAACAATACATTGGGATCACTAAAACCGACAGTGGCTTCACTTAACGTCAGTGTGCCACTCAGGACAAATGCGATAATCAGCAATAAAGCCACAACATCCATTCTGACTTTATTGGTGGTGAAAAGCACAATGGCTATCAATAGCAGGGTTAATACCCATAACAGTTCGCTACTCAATTTGGCCTCTATCAACGATACCTTTCAAATATGACCTATCCGCACAGCCAATCTGTTAATTAGCAGATTGGCTATATATCAAAAAGACTACATATCAAAGTATTACAGGTACAAACGTTAACAAAGTAAGTAGACCATGTTTTTCAGAGAAAATCCCTCTTTCTGATCAAGGAACTTTCTGATTTAGGGGGTCTCAATCGGTATAAATAGAGACGTAACTACCAGATTTGACAATCTCAATATCTTCCAGGTTATTAATCGTCAAATGAATTTCATCGCGACGGGGAATATCCGGCGAATCGTGGACAACAACAACCTGACAACCCGCATCCAGTCCGGCATGAATTCCCGCAGCAGCATCTTCAAACACGACACACTCTTCTGGTAAGAGTCCCAGTTTTTTCGCCCCCAACAAATAAGGCTCAGGGTTTGGTTTTCCATTTGTCACAGACTCTGCCGTCACCCAATGAGCAGGTTCCGGTAACTCCGCCACTTTATGGCGCGCAGAAGCAAGCGGAACCGTTCCCGATGTCACAATGGCCCACGGAATATCCAGCGCATTCAACTTATCAATCAGGGCGATGGCACCAGGCAAAGCGGTAATACCTTCCGTGTCTTCTGTTTCAATTTTTTCAATCCATTTGAACGTGTTAGTGATCTCTTCTTCACTCGCATCGGGCATAAAATGCCGGAGTGATAATATCGCCGGTGTGCCATGAACAGAGTTCAGCACTTCATCTCTATCAAAACCCATCTTGTCGGCAAACCGAACCCATGCTCGCTCAACCGCAGGCAATGAATCAATCAGAGTACCATCCAAATCGAATAAAAAACCTCTACATTTCAGAACCAAACCCAATTCCTCCAAACGTCACTATTTGTTAATCATCATGTGGTAATAAGCTATTTATCCCACACGACACCTGGGGATTAAATATCATCAAGAAAAGAGTTGTCCAATTGCTTAAAGGCTCGTTTAAGCAATTCAGCCAGTGAAAAATAGGTTGGGGCACTTTCCACTGGTGCCATTGCAATACCTGCCTGGGTAAATTTTTCCCGAATTTCATAAAACCAATGCAATAATCTTTCCGGTAATGGTGTCGCCGCCCGTTTTCCCAACCACCATAATCCCTGCAACGGCAAGCTACAGGCAAACAGTGCTGTTGCCACGGATGGCCCCAATTGACCACCCAAAGCGATTTGCCATGTCAAGGTAAAGATTGCCAATGGCGGCATAAACCGAATACCAAAACGAGTTGCCTTAATCACACGATTTTCAGGAAAAACAGGCGCAAGCTGTTTTTCCAATGGCCAGGTTTTCAAATATTGCTGTCCTAATTGCATGCGCTTGAACCAACCCTGGCTAACAGGTGGTGTCGTGTTCATCATGACCTCAATCAATTAAAGGTATAGTTTTTAAAAAATCTCTACAAAAGATAAAATCTTTTTTGTAGTATTAATACTATTAAGTATATTTTGTCTTTATTGCTAGCAAACGGTATCCTACACAGACTTTTATGTTGTTGCAGTAGCAAAACAAGAATTTTGCCCTTCTTCGCAACAATTAGGTTCGGTTTGTTAATAAATTGTTTTATTTTTAACATTGTTCTTATTTAAGATTAGATCACAACAAGATAATAGGTATTTCCATGTCAAGTAAGCTGGTACTGGTTCTTAATTGCGGTAGCTCCTCCCTGAAATTCGCTATCATCGATCCTGCCAATGGTGAAGAATATCTTTCTGGTTTAGCTGAGTGCTTTGGCCTGCCTGAAGCTCGTATTAAATGGAAAATGGATGGTGCGAAAAACGAAGCTGCTTTAGGTGCCGGCGCAGCACACAGCGAAGCACTGAACTTCATTGTTAATACTATCCTGGCTGAAAAGTCAGAACTTTCCGCCCAAATCTCAGCCATCGGTCACCGCATTGTTCATGGTGGTGAGAAGTTCACTTCTTCCGTGGTGATCACTGATGAAGTTATCGCAGGCATTGAAGCGGCTATTCCATTCGCACCACTGCACAACCCCGCTCACCTGATCGGTATTGCTGAAGCGAAAAAAGCGTTCCCTCACCTGGTTGAGAAAAATATTGCCGTATTTGATACCGCATTCCATCAGACTATGCCAGAAGAAGCATACCTATACGCACTGCCTTACAACCTGTACAAAGAGCATGGCATCCGTCGTTATGGTGCACATGGCACCAGCCATTTCTATGTTTCCCGTGAAGCAGCCAAGATGCTGAACAAATCCGTTGAAGAACTGAATGTCATCACCTGCCACTTGGGCAATGGTGGTTCTGTTTCTGCCATTGTCAACGGTCAGTGTGTTGATACTTCCATGGGTCTGACCCCACTGGAAGGTCTGGTTATGGGAACCCGCAGTGGTGACATCGATCCCGCCATCGTATTCCACCTGCACGATGCAATGGGCATGAGCATTGCTCAGATCAACACCCTGCTGACCAAAGAGTCTGGTTTCTTAGGTCTGACCGAAGTCACCAGCGATTGCCGTTACGTAGAAGATAACTACGAAACCAAAGCTGATGCTAAACGTGCTATGGATGTTTACTGCCACCGTCTGGCTAAATACATCGGCGCATACAGCGCACTGATGGAAGGCCGTCTGGACGCAATTATCTTCACTGGTGGCATCGGTGAAAACTCTGCGCTGGTTCGTGAACTGACCATGAAGAAAGTTGCTCTGCTGGGCTTCGAATATGATCACGAGCGTAACCTTGCGGCTCGCTTTGGCAAATCTGGCGTTATCACTACAGATAACAGCCGTCCTGCTCTGGTTATTCCAACCAATGAAGAATTGGTTATTGCTCAGGATTCAGCACGTCTGACCGCGTAATTAGCATGATTTTAGAGCCGCCAGTATTGCTATTGCTGGCGGTTTTCTCGAATATATCGCACTGAGTCACATTTATTGACTGACGAGCAACCGTTAAAGAGGTTTCCGTGTCCCGTACAATTATGTTAATCCCTACTGACACTAGCGTTGGTTTAACCAGTGTCAGCCTGGGTGTTATTCGCTCTATGGAGCAAAAAGGCGTTCGCCTGAGCGTTTTCAAACCTATCGCACAACCACGTCACACAGGTTCTCAGGATCAAACCACTTCGATTATCCGTTCACATTCCGGCATTCATGCGGCTGAACCTCTGGATATGGCGTATGTGGAATCACTGCTGACCACTAACAAAAAAGACGTATTAATGGAAGAGATCGTGGCGCGTTACCACGAAAATGCCAAAGATGCGGAAGTGGTTCTGCTCGAAGGTTTGGTGCCGACTCGCAAGCATCCGTTTGCCCAATCCCTGAACTACGAAATCGCCAAAACACTGAACGCTGAAATTGTGTTCGTGACTGCCCTGGGTACTAACACTCCAGAGCAACTGAAAGAGAGAATTGAACTGAGCCGGGCGGAATACGGTGGCAGTAAGAACCAAAACATTATCGGTGTTATCGTCAATAAACTGAATGCACCGGTTGATGACCAAGGCCGTACTCGCCCAGATCTCTCCGAAATCTTTGACGAATCAACCAAAGCGACAATTACCAACGTCGATCCAAAAACCATCTTCAAAAACAGCCCATTACCCATTCTTGGTTGCATTCCGTGGAGTTTTGACCTGATCGCGACCCGTGCGATTGATATGGCTAAACACCTGAAAGCGGACATCATCAATGAAGGTACCATCGAAAGCCGTCGCATCAAGTCTGTGACTTTCTGTGCTCGCAGTATCCCTAACATGTTGGAATACTTCCGTCCGGGTTCTCTGCTGGTAACTTCTGCTGACCGTCCTGACGTCCTGATCACTGCCTGTCTGGCCGCCATGAACGGTATTGAAATTGGTGCCGTATTACTGACCGGTGGTTACTCAATTGATGATTCTATCCGTGAACTGTGCGAACGTGCATTCAATACTGGCCTGCCCGTTTTCACTGTGGAAACCAATACATGGCAGACTTCCCTGAACCTGCAAAGTTTCAGTCTGGAAGTTCCAGCCGATGACCACGAGCGTATCGAAAAAGTACAAAACTACGTTGCACAACATATCAGCAGCGAGTGGATCGATTCTCTGGCAGCCGCATCAGAGCGTCCAAACCTCCTGTCTCCACCCGCATTCCGCTATCAGTTGACCGAACTGGCTCGTCAAGCAGGCAAGCGTATCGTTCTGCCAGAAGGCGACGAACCACGTACTGTCAAAGCAGCGGCTATCTGTGCTGAACGTGGTATTGCAGAATGTATCCTGCTGGGCGATCCAGAAGAGATCCGTCGTGTCGCTGCGGCTCAAGGCGTTGAACTGGGTGCAGGTATTGAAATCATTAACCCAGCATCAGCACGTGAACGTTATGTGCCACGTCTGGTTGAACTGCGCAAAAACAAAGGCATGACCGAAGTTGTTGCCCGCGAACAACTGGAAGACAACGTCGTTCTGGGCACCCTGATGCTGGAACAAGGCGAAGTTGACGGTCTGGTTTCCGGTGCGGTGCATACCACAGCAAATACCATTCGCCCACCATTGCAGTTAATTAAAACTGCACCAAATAGCTCTCTGGTTTCTTCTGTCTTCTTTATGTTGCTGCCAGAGCAAGTGCTGGTTTACGGTGACTGTGCGATCAACCCTGATCCAACCGCAGAACAACTGTCCGAAATCGCGATCCAGTCTGCGGATTCTGCGAAAGCATTTGGTATTGAGCCTCGTGTTGCGATGATCTCTTACTCCACCGGTAACTCTGGTGCAGGCAGCGATGTTGAAAAAGTGCGTGAAGCAACCCGTTTGGCACAGGAAAAACGCCCAGACCTGATCATCGACGGTCCATTGCAGTACGACGCCGCTATCATGGCAGATGTAGCGAAATCCAAAGCACCAAACTCACCCGTTGCAGGCCAGGCCACCGTGTTCATCTTCCCGGATCTGAACACGGGTAATACCACTTACAAAGCAGTACAACGTTCAGCGGATCTGGTTTCCATCGGGCCAATGCTGCAAGGTATGCGCAAACCCGTTAACGACCTGTCCCGTGGCGCACTGGTTGATGATATCGTTTATACCGTTGCACTGACTGCAATTCAGGCAACTCAGCAAGAAAACGCATAATTTTCTGGCTACATAAAGATGAAATAGCCCTATGCTGTTAGCGGAGGGCTATTTTTTTATCTACTGATAATCAGCAATTATTTTTTAATGGTTCAGGGCGTCAGAAACTTTCTGTTTATACACAATTTGCCTTAAAATAATATTCTCCCCGCCAAAATCCCCATTTATCACTTTTGTCTGGTTCTAATACCATGTAACCTCCTTGATATCCAAATCCATATTGAATGTAAACATTTCTCGCAGCAGGCGCTGGTATTAGTTTGATATTCCCATTTTTACCCAGTGTTTTTGATTTGTTTACCGCATATTCCATTAGAAAAATTCCACTATTTCTAATACCTATATGGGTAGCAAACTCTATAATAGAAGAAGGTTCTGTGACTTTTTCCTTGTTATTAGAAAATATCAACATACCAATTGGTTTTCCTTGAAAAAACATAACAAAGGAATAATGTTCTATCGAAGCTGAAACACCTGCAAAGTTACTTTCTAAGAGACTAGAGATTTGGGAAAGTATTCTATAGCTAGCCTTATACCTCGAATTCCATCGTTCCTGCTCCTGACTTAATTGTCTGTTCTGATTAGCACTTACCAACCAATCAGCATTAATCATGTTCGTTCTTATTTGATTAGCAACACATAAAGCCTCTTGAAGCTCAACCTCTCTGATAGTGATAAAATTTTTAATATTAAATCCCCTGGAAGGCGTATTTATTAAATTTGACGCACTACGCGTCAATGGTCCCGTTATATCTGGGCTCAAAATGCTAAAAAATTTAGATTCAAGTATCATGATATATCTCCCAAATATAAAAATATCTTCATAGGATCTGTTTATACGCATCAAACTTCAAATTGCAATTTACAACACGATATGAAGCCTGATTTCTCCCCCGCTTCGCGGGGAGAAATCGCACGCATCTTGAAGTTAGATTGGTATAATTCAATTTACCATTTCTTGCCGAATTTTCTGTTTTTCCCGATGCTTTCTCATTCGCCACAACATTTCCAATATCACAAACCACACTGGCGTACCATATAACGCGATACGGGTATCATAATCAAACACCATGATCACCACCGTAAAGACAAAAAATATCAAGGTACACCATGTCATAGGAATGCCCATTGGCATTTTATAGATAGATTTTTTATGCAAGTCAGGACGTTTCTTGCGATAAGCCAGGTAAGCAATCAATATCATACACCAACTATAAATAACCATGATGGCTGCCACGGTCGTAACAATAGTAAATAATTTCATGACATTGGGGATAATGAATAGCAAGAATACGCCACTTGCCATACAAAGCACTGAAAATACCAAGCTAAAAATGGGAACAGCACTATTGATTGAAAGTTGGCCAAATTTGCTGTGCGCTAGCTTTTCCGCAGATAAACCATAAAGCATACGGGTACAGGCATATAATCCACTGTTGGCTGAGGACATCGCCGAAGTCAGGGCTACAAAATTAATCACTGCCGCCGCTGCCGGCAATCCTGCCAATGCAAACAGTGTCACAAAGGGGCTAACTTCCGGTGAAATCTGCGGCCATGACGTAACAGCGATGATGCACATCATGGAAAGCACGTAAAAGATAATGATCCTGATCGGAATATTGTTGATAGCTTTTGGTAAAACTTTCTCTGGTTCTTTGGTTTCAGCAGTCACTGTGCCAACCAGTTCGATACCCGTAAAAGAGAAAATGGCAATCTGAAAGCCGGCCAGAAATCCAAATATGCCATTGGGCAGGAATACTTCGGGTTCCGTCAAATGACTGACAGAAGCTGTTACGCCATTGGGAGAAGTCCAGCCTACAAAAACCATGCCAATGCCAACGACAATCAAGGCAACTATCGCCACCACCTTAATCATGGCAAACCAGAATTCCGCTTCACCAAACAACCGTACTGAGAAGAAATTACACAGGCACATCAAACCCAAAATAAACAGTGCCGTTAACCAAAGCCAACTGTCTGGAAACCAATATTGGATATAGCCACCGCATACCACCACATCAGCGATGCAACTGACGATCCAGCTCATCCAATAAGTCCATCCGAGAAAATAGCTGGCCTTATCCCCAAGATAATCTGCGACAAAATCGGCAAACGTCCTATAGTCCAATTTAGTGAGCAACAGTTCGCCCATTGCTCTCATTACCATAAAAGCAAAAAAGCCAATCAAAAGATAAGTCAGGATAATTGAAGTTCCTGATACTGCAATGGTTTTCCCTGCTCCCATAAACAATCCTGTACCAATAGCACCACCAATTGCGATCAACTGAACATGGCGCTTACCCAACCCACGGTACAGTTTCTGCTCACCGGCGGATTGTTCCACAGGTATTTTTAATGATCTCATCATCAATAACCTCCACGGCTTGCTGTTTTATGAATTGATTAGGTTAATTTCTCTAACAACAATCCTGCCCGTAGCCCAACAGCAACCTGAGCATTAGGAAACAGGATAAAATTTGCAGGAGACTTAATCTTCCAGGATTGATTTTGCTGGCGGGCGATGTCAAAACCTTCCGGTAATTCAGTAAAGTTTTTCGTATTTTCTGGAATATTGAGCTGAAAACTATCATGTTGTTTGATAATTGCATCAACCACACGATAGCGTTTAAGCGCCGGTTTAGCCCGCTTGTTTGGCGGCCAACCAGCGATCAAATCCTGCAAGGCCACAGTAATATTGCTGAATCTTGCCAGATCGTTTTGTCCAAAAGGCAGGGCCTTACCGATTTCTAACGTGCAACTATCCATATTGAAATGCTCGCTGGTAAAGTGACTGAACGTTCCCCCTGCTGTGTTATGAAATACTAAGGCATCGAGATCGCTATCTTCTAACCATTGTAAAAAATCCGCAGCATATTCACGTGCCTGGTATGGCAATAGTGCGAACTGTTCATGGCAGGAACCGCGGATTGCAGTGTGAAGATCGAGGTGCCGATGTCTCGTTGATGCCATCACCGCTGGTTCATTACAAAACTGGCGGATAACAGATTCCAGCGCCATAGCACGGTTCGATTCACTCCCCAACGGGAAGTTTTGATAGCGACCACCAAACATTCGGTTGAGATCACGATCAATATATCGCTGCCCTGCCCGCATGGCGGGTAAGTTGCCAAATATCAGCAAAAGGTGATGTTGCAATGGCAATTTTCCCTGCGCCAGTTGTGACAATAACCGGATAAGTATTTCCACGGGTGCCGTTTCATTGCCATGAATGCCGGCAGAAATAATTAACGTATCGGTGGGTTTTGATGATCTTTGCGGTAATAACTGTAATACACCTTCTGCCAACCATGATGACTGAATAGCTGACGGAAAACACAGGTTATTTTCGATTTTGTTTTCAAGCAATAAAGTCAGTAAATCCATTTCATCTCCTGATTAATTCTGAAACTCATAAATCGAACCCAACTTGAGGATCTGCGTCAGTTCATCAAGGGCAGAATAGACTTCCCTGAGTAGTTGCGGATCAGCAAGATCGGACGCATACAAAGAATCCCGATAATGACGCTCAACCCATGTCGTCAGGCGTTGATACAGTTCTGGTGTCATCAAGGTCGCTGGATTTACCGCGGCTAACTCTTGTTCGTTCAAAACAACCCTGAGTCGCAAACAAGCTGGCCCGCCGCCATTGCGCATACTTTCCCGCAAGTCAAAAAAGTGGAGCTTATTGATGGGGGAATTACCTTTCGCAATCAACGCTTGCAAATAAGTTGAGACATTGTGATTTTGCCGGCACTCTGCCGGTAAAATCAGCATCATGTTGCCATCCGGCTGGCTCAACAACTGGCTGTTAAACAAGTAAGACTCGACCGCATCCTGAATAGTGACTTGCTCCACAGGCACTTCAATTGCCACCAAGGTGTGTCCAAGCCGCACCATTTTTTCTCTCAACTCAGCCAATACTGACTGCTGATTTAAGAAAGCCTGCTGATGATAGAAAAGGACATTACGGTTGCTAACTGCGATAACATCGTTATGAAACACACCACTATCAATAGCAACGGGATTTTGTTGGGCAAATACGGTTCTAGCCCCTTCAAGCTGATGCAGACGAGCAATTGCCTGACTTGCTTCCAACGTCTGTCGGGCGGGATAGCGCTTAGGTGTCATTCCCTGCTGCAATGCCTGACGGCCATAGACAAATAACTGTATGCCGGCTTCATCATATTCACCGCAAAAACGGTTATGGTTTGCCGCACCTTCATCTCCCCAATCCGCATGTTGTGGCAGAGGATCATGATGAACAAAATAGTTTTGATCAGGAAAAGTCGCTTTCAGAGCCTGTGAAGTCGTGGTGCTTTCCAGCGAACGATGCAGCTTGTTATTTAAATTAGCCACCGTGAAATGGACACGCTGATCCGCACTGTCTGCTGAAGGGGAAACCGTTGCCGCATTTGCTGTCCACATAGAAGAGGCAGAACTGAGGTTAGACAGCAACAACGGAGAATATTGTGCCGCTTTATTTAATACTTGTTCGTCACTGCCGCTAAACCCTAGTTGGCGCAACGCAGGAAGGTTAGGACGCTGTTGCGGGGGTAAAACCCCCTGTACTAGCCCCATATCAGACAACGCCTTCATTTTCATCAATCCCTGAAGTGCAGCTTTGCGAGGATTAGATTCTTTACCCTGATGATTCATGGAAGCTTCATTACCCGTTGATAGTCCGGCGTAATGGTGTGTCATTCCCACCAAACCATCAAAATTTGCTTCAACTCCTGACATAATCACCTCTGCTATCCTATTGATTGATGAAAAAATGAAGCCCTGGCGCCGGTGTTTCAGGCAAAACTAAACTTTCAGTCGTCAGGGAAGACATTGGCCAGGCACAATAATCCGCTGCATAATAAGCGCTGGGGCGATGATTACCGGATGCCCCAATCCCACCAAACGGTGCCTTACTGGATGCGCCGGTCAGCGGTTTATTCCAATTCACGATCCCTGCTCTCGCCTCTTGCAATAACCTCTCAAACAAGCTGGCGTCAGGAGAGATTAGCCCAGTTGCCAGCCCAAATCGGGTATCATTTGCCATCGAAATGGCTTCATCGAAAGTGGTATAGCGCTTCACTGTTAACAGAGGACCAAAATATTCTTCATCAGGAATATCTTTGGCATTGGTTAGATCAATAATGCCCGGTGCCATAAACGTCGAGTTCGGATCAGGCTGGGTTAAGGTGAGCAAAGATCTTCCTCCTAAAGCCAATAACTCAGTTTGGGCTTCCAGCAAACCTTCTGCGGCGGCTAAAGAGATGACCCCACCAATAAAAGGCTGAGGATCAGCACTCCAATGGCCTGGCACAATCTGGCTCGCAGCATCAACTAGCCGCTTGATCAACGCATCTCCTTTCTCCCCCTGCTTCACCAGCAATCTGCGGGCACAAGTACAGCGCTGCCCTGCGGAAATAAATGCCGACTGGATAATGGTATAAACCGCAGCTTCAAGATCATCATAATCGTCCACAATCAGGGCATTGTTGCCCCCCATCTCCAAAGCCAGCATTTTTTCTGGCTGACCTGCCAATATACGATGAAAGTGGAACCCTGTTGCCGCACTGCCGGTAAACAGCACGCCATCAATTTCATGATTATTCAGCAAAGCAGCGCCCGTTTCTTTGCCCCCTTGAACCAAATTCAGCACACCTACAGGCAATCCCGCCTTAATCCATAACTCCACCGTTTTCTCCGCCGTCATGGGCGTCAATTCACTGGGTTTGAACACCAGTGTGTTACCGGCAATTAGTGCAGGGACAATATGCCCATTCGGTAAATGCCCTGGAAAATTATAGGGACCGAAAACAGCCATCACGCCATGAGGACGATGCTGTAATATCGCTTTTCCGTCTGGCATCGATGTTTCGGAATACCCCGTCCGCTGTTCCCATGCTTCAATCGAAATAGCGATCTTACCTATCATAGCTTGGACTTCTGTCCGTGTTTCCCACAAAGGCTTACTGGTTTCCTCACTGATTACTTGCGCCATCTTTTCTTTTTCTTGCGCCAGTAAATCAGCAAATGTCTGAATAATGGCAATCCGTTTTTCAACCGCCAATCCAGACCATGCAGGAAACGCTTTGCGGGCGGACTGGCTGGCTTCATTTACCTGCTGGGCAGAAGCGCCGTTCGCCTGCCATAAAACCTGCTGATCTACAGGAGAGTATTTAACGACTGGCAGACCTTGCCCTGCTATCCACTCTCCACCAATGTAATTTGCTTGATGATTCATTACGAAATTCCTCAATTGCAACAGCTCTTAATGACAAAGCCTTTAATTGTGAAAACAGCTAAGAGAAAAGAGAAACGAAGCGTACCGGATCGCCATCATCCACATGCAACACCGCCATTTCTGCGGAGGTAAGCTGCAATTCCTCGCTATCCAGTGGTTCGGAAACAGGCAAAAGGAGTGCTTTAAACGCCTGAAAATTCAGGTTAGAAACGATACATTGTGCCCCCCCCTGTGATCGGGAAACCTGGTCGTTTCTTTTCACATGCACAAGCCGGCTGGCTTTGATTGTACGTACATTGTCAATCTCGGCATCCAAGATGGCGCCCGCATCAAAAATATCGACCGCATCGTGATAAGCAAATCCCTCTTTTTCCAAAATAGCGCGGGCAGGCAGCGTATTTTCATGTACCTGACCAATGGTCTGGCGGGCTTCTTCTGGCAACAAAGGCACATAAATCGGATGAAATGGCATTAATTCTGCAATAAACGTTTTGGAACCAATGCCGGTCAGGTAGTCAGCTTCTGCAAAGGGGACATTGAAGAAATGTTTCCCAAGGGCATCCCAAAATGGCGATTCACCCTGTTGATTCACCACGCCACGCATTTCCGCAAAAATGCACTTCGGGAAGAGATGCCGGAAGGCGGAAATAAACAGAAAGCGGCTTCGGGAAAGAAAAACGCCATTGCCTCCCCCGTGATAATCGGGATCAAGGAATAACGTACACAGTTCACTGCATCCGGTGTAATCCTGCCCAACAATCAGGGTTTCAAATGTGTTATAGACGCCCAATTCGCGGGAAGCTCGTACTGATCGATGTATGCGAAAATTGTAGAAAGGTTCTTCCAGCCCGACAGCAACTTCCAGCGCACTAACCCCAACAACACGATGCTTTTCCGTATCTTCCAAGGTAAATAAAAATCCTTGTTGTGCTCGTCCCTTCGCATCGTTGAAAGAATCAATACTGCGTGAAATCCGTGCCGTCAGATATTCCTGATTATTGGGTAATGTCGTCAGGCCAATGCCTGCACGGGACGAAAGATTGAGGATATCCTCTAAATCTTCATATTGAACGGATCTAAATAGCATCATGATATCACCTCAAATCGGCTTTATTCCTGAACAAATCGCCTGAGGGCGTTTTCAAGGCGGCTGAAACCGTCATTGATATCCTGCTGTTCGATATTTAGCGCAGGAGCAAAACGCAACACATTGGGGCCAGCTATCAAAGCGATCAACCCCTCTTCCGCAGCGATATTGGTCAGGTTTTTCGCCTTGCCTTGATATTTTTCAACCAACTCTGCTCCCAACAATAATCCTTTGCCGCGCAACTCACTAAACACCTGATAACGCTGATTAAGCTCAGACATCCGTCGCATAAATTCATGGTGACGCTCTTGCACTCCTGCAAGAAACTCCGGTTGGTTCACCAACTCGACAACTTTGTTAGCAACGGCTGCCGCCAACGGATTGCCACCAAATGTTGTGCCGTGTGACCCTGGTTGGAAAGCCTCTGCGATATGTTGCCTGACCAGCATGGCGCCAATCGGGAATCCACCACCAAGACCTTTGGCACTGGTCAAGATATCCGGCTCTACCCCAACTTCCTCGTAAGCATACAAATACCCGGTGCGACCAATACCCGTTTGGATTTCGTCAAAAATCAGCAACGCTTGATATTGATCACATAACTCCCGTAATACTTTTAAAAATTCCGGTTCGGCAGGGATCACCCCACCTTCGCCAATGATCGGTTCAACAATCACCGCGCAGGTTTTTTCTGATATATGCGCCTTGATAGCGTCAACATCATTAAATGGCAGGTGAGTAATTTGCTGCGGCAATGGGGCAAAATCTTGAGAATATTTAGGTTGCCCTCCGACAGTCACCGTAAATAATGTTCTGCCGTGGAAGGAGTTCTCAAATGAAATAATTTCGTTCTTATGATTGCCATATTTATCCAAAGCATATTTTCTGGCAATTTTTAATGCGGCTTCATTCGCTTCTGCGCCGGAATTACAGAAAAAAATCTTATCTGCAAATGTATTTTCTACCAGATTTTTCGCCAGTTTTAAAACCGGTTCATTGGTATAGCCATTACCAACATGCCACATATTCTCCATTTGAAAATTTAATGCTTTCTTTAATTCATTATGGGCATGCCCCAGTGAATTCACTGCAATTCCACCAGCAAAATCAACATATTCCTTACCATTCTGATCCCAGACACGCGAGCCTTTGGCAACGACTGGGATAAAATTTGCCGGTGAAAAACAGGGAACCATATACTGGTCAAACCAATTTCTTTGAATCGTGTTCAACATTTGTTTTTCCTCAAATGATTAAGTTATAAAAATAATAATGAATTTATATATTATTAAATTTAACCTTTAATGATTGATCTTATTTAAGTTAGAAATTCATTGTTTCAATAAGTGCTCAATGAATTATTACAAGATTCTTTTTTATTTTTTTGATCATGAATTGATCTCATAATCCCCTTGAGATTTAACAAAGTCAATACAACAAAATCACAATTGATTTACTTTATGATGTTTTTCACAATTTATAAAAATGCATTTATTTTCAGTTTATGCATTGTTTGTGCATAAAAAAATAAATAAAAAGAAGTATGGAATTGAGGATAGTGGAAATAGCGTCTGGCTGTTTAATAATTATTCAAAATAATGGTTATAAGTTATTCCAAAAAACTAAAAAATGTATTTGCAATTAGTGATTTTTATTCTAAAAAAATATTATGATTTAAAATCAATTAATTATAAATTATCGCACCCATTTTTAATGAATAATCGGGGTGACTTTGGCCGATGAGTTTATCTAATCATTGGGAGCATATCCTATTGGCAACCGCTCTTGAGTATATACAGCTGTGCGCAAAACACCTCATACACATCAACTTTCCGAGGGCATGGGCGTTTTCGGCTGCTGAGCAACAAGGGGGCAATTTCCGGAAAGGCTTCTCGACTGATATCACTAATGTAGGCTTTTCTCACCCCAAATAGGGTACATGAAAAATAGTCACGCTTGAAAAAAGATTCTGAATAAGCTGTCAAATTATTTCGAATTATCATATAGAACCATCACATCAAAAAAAATCATTAAATTAATTAAAATATAAATCATAGTTATTGTCACAAAATAAAACTTGACCATACCAGAAATTTGTGGGAAATATGCAGATATTGATTTCAATACCTGTTCAGGATGCCACACACTACGATGAAACTGATTAAGATAAAAAAATAACTCTAGCCACCTCTTTTATAGTGATGATTAATTTTCTTTTTACATACTATGAAGTCACTAAACATATTAATTTTATTAAAAAATAATTATTTGTAATTGTACATAGTTAAAACTTACATATTGAATGAGATGGGTATGATGAAACGATTTGAATCTTTAGATGCAATCAGAGGAATCGGTGCTTTACTGGTCGTGACTGGTCACTTACATATTGTTGGTGCATTTACTGAACTTCACCTTTTTCGCGCCGGTTATATTATTGTAGAGCTTTTCTTTGTACTCAGTGGGTTTGTGCTGACACATACCTATGCATATAGAGACGTAAAATTTACTCCATATATATCTTCTCGGTTCTTCAGAATATTCCCTCTTCACATATTTATGTTATTAATATTTATATTTCTGGAATTTTGTCGGTTATTGATTCAAAAAAAATCTGGAATTCATTTTGATGCAACACCATTTAGCGGAAGAACAGCGCCCTCCGAGATTTTACCCAATCTCTTTTTAATTCACTCATGGACTCCCACAACACATTATATCAATCTAACCTTTAATTACCCTACGTGGAGTCTCAGTGTCGAATTCTACACCTATATTATATTGTATTTAACAATTATCACTTTTAGAAAAATGAATATCGCCCCTATAATATGGCTATTAATATCTGCAACCACTTTATGGCTGCTTGTCAGTGGCAACCATATGTTACAACAATCGGTTACTCGAGGGGTATCAAGTTTTTTTGCCGGGGCATTTACCTATAGCATTTTCAGAATTTTCTCTGATATAAAAATAAGTACTATTACGGCAACTATTTTAGAAATTCTCTGTATCGCGCTTCTCCTTTATTTTGTTAATTCCCAATACGAAGAAAAACAAATAATTTGCACTATCGTTTATTGCCTTACCATTTTTATTTTGGCATATCAAAGAGGCGTTATTTCCTATTTTTTATTTAATAAATACATACAGCATTTAGGTAAAATATCCTATTCTATTTATATGATTCATGTAGCAATAATATTAATTATCACAACAGCAATGTTTATCATCCAAAAAAGAACAGGTATAGAGCTAACTCTACTCATAGAAGGAAGGCGAAATTTGACCACCGGAAATATCTTGCTCAATAATTTTCTTGCATTAAGCATCTATTTCATCATCATAGTTACTGCAACCATAACATACAACAATGTTGAAGCGAGATTTATGAAATATAGAATTAAATTTTCATCTAATAGCCAATAACATTGGCATACATTGCTACCAATCCTGAAAAAACAATCCATCCCCCAATGGCTGAATTAACATATTAATATTAAGTGCAATCGGCAGAATATTAGGGCGATGTATCGTGAAATTTGCTACACATTTCAAAAAACTTTTGTGTCCGATAATGGCGTGCTGGAAAGCGATACACAGACGGCATATCTGATAGCGGTCGGTTATAAATTGCTGGATGAACCAACCCGCGTGAAAGTTATTGCGCATCTGTTGCGCACCATTGAAGAAGCAGGAGGTCATGTTCAGACGGGTATTCACGGGATCCGACTTATCTGTCCCGTTCTTGCCGAGTACGGTCACGCCGACACTGCATATGATTTGCTGATGAAAGAAACTTTCCCCTCGTGGGATTTTACTATTCGCAATGGGGCAAAAACCATCTGGGAGCGTTGGGACAGTTGGACACCAGAAAACGGCTTCCAAAGTGCTAACATGAATTCGCTAAATCACTATGCACTCGGCGAAGTCAGGGAATTCATGTTTGCCCGCTTAGCGGGTATCGAAATTGTACCAGGCTTCGCGGGCAAGAGGCTTTGTTTGCGGCCACTCACAAATCGTAAGATCGGTTTTTGCAAAGCGTCGTACCGCTCATGTCGGTGAGATAGTGAGCCATTGGCGATTTACTGAAAAACCGTCTTTTATGGGATGTGAAAATTCCGCCAAATTGTATTGCAGAGGTAGCGCTGCCGGAAGCACAGGGAGACTGGAAGCTTGACGGAGATAAGATACCCGAAGACATGATCCGCCCCGACGTTGCAGGGTATAGAAATCGTCTGGAAATTGGTTCGGGAAGTTACAGTTTCTCTTTGAATTGGAGTCAATAAATCACGCAAAAAGCGTGATTTTTATCTTCTTGATCCGCTTTTGTCTGTTAATAGCAGTGCTATTCCATCCCCTTATCACCATTCAAATAATTCATTTATGTAATCATCTATAGTTACCATTCATATTGGGAATGATCTTTATCACAATTATATTTATTAATATTGCCATGCCATAAATCACACTTGCAGTTTTATAAGAAAAAAATAACCATAGTGAATTGAGTAAGCAGATATATGAATTTTCATATTAATTATAACCTTCGACAATGGCTTTTTTTATGACTCTAATAGCTTATTTATATCGTCAATCTTGGGTATTATTGTTGGTATCGACAATAAGCGCATTAATTAGTGGGTTTGCCGGTGCTTCGATAGTCGGGATGATCAGTCAAGGAGTAACAAAAGAGATTAACCTAGTGACATTTCTTTGGAGCTTTTTTGGCATCTGTTTTATTTTTTTTATTACTAAAACCGTATCAGAAATTACATTATCGCATTTAGCCCAATCCACTATTTTTTCATTACGCCTAAGTTTGAGTAATAAAATTTTGCGTGCACCACTAAAAAAACTACATAAATTTGGGCGGCATGGTTTATTGGCGGTTTTAACCAAAGACGTCGATGTTTTCATCCACTCCTTTATGTTGGCTCCCTCCGTTTTTGGTAATATCACCCTAATCATAGCCTGTTTTAGTTATTTAGCCTGGATGTCCTGGCAATTGTTTCTCATTTTAGCGGTACTCAGTCTTATCAGCATGTATGTGTTTTATCTGTGGGAAAAATATCCATTAAAATTAATGACAGAGATGCGCGATCAGATAGATAAAATATATCTTAATTTCCAAAGCCTGATTGATGGTAGTAAAGAGCTGCAACTCAATAAGCAAAAAGGTAATCTTTTCATTAATAAAGTCATTGCCCCTGCCGCTAAAGTCTTCCAGAAAATCTGTATTAAAGCGAATTCCAGCTATGCCTGGGTTCTTAATGCCAGTTCTGTTACATTTTATGCCATCATTGGTATCATTATTTTTGTTATCCCGATTTGGCTGCCCCAAGAACCATCAACATTGGTGACTGTATCACTGCTGGTTCTCTTCTTATCAGGCCCAATCAGTGAAGTTATTGGTGCCATTCCAGAGCTGAGAGAGGCGGAAGTTTCATTGAATAAAATGCAGCGTCTTGACAGCCAACTGGAAGAAGCTCTATCGATACAAGTTGCAAGCACGAACCCATTTAACCAGCAACAATCACTTGAAATTGAGCTAAAAGATGTTGTCCACCATTACACAACTGATAAAGAAGATCGCCAATTTGCCCTCGGTCCATTAAGTTTGACAATATCAAAAGGCGAAATTGTTTTTATTGTCGGTGGGAATGGTAGCGGAAAAACAACCCTCGCCATGTTGCTGGTTGGCCTGTTTGAGCAAGAATCCGGCACTATTTCACTGAATGGTGTGCAAGTAACACCAGCAAATAATGAGCATTACCGTCAACATTTTGCTGCCGTTTTTTCTGATTACCACCTCTTTGAGCAGTTACTTAATAGCGATGCGAATGTCACCGAAAAAGCAACACATTATATTGAAGCCTTAAACATGGCACACAAAGTTAAAATCGTTGATGGCGGATTTTCCACTACCAATCTTTCCGCAGGTCAGCGGAAACGACTGGCTTTGGTTTCAGCTTATCTGGAAGACCGTCCTATTTATCTGTTTGATGAGTGGGCAGCCGACCAGGATCCGGTGTTTAAACGCTTATTCTATACTGAGCTGCTGCCAGAATTAAAAGCCAGCGGTAAAACGGTTCTGGTTATTAGTCATGATGATGCTTACTTTAATATAGCTGACCGCATTATCAAATTAGAAGATGGTCATATTAAAGAAGTCGATCATAAAGAGCATGATATTCAATAAAATGAAATAAAGTTCATAACAAAGAGCCTAATAAAACAGGCTCTTATTTCACTTTATACACATAATAAAACCTGAGTAACAAAATAAATGCAAAATCACCCATAACAATAAAATTTATCACATATTATCTATAATAAAATTAGACACATCAGAAAAATATTATTATAAATGTGGAATAAAATTATTTAATGTAAGCTCATGTAATAACGTAATAAACATAAAAAATAAGACTGTTCTTTTTTATTAGAATGGTCAGCTATTTTTGTTGTTTAAATCCAAGTGTGATTTTTTGTTTTATCAGTTCTCATGTTTTTATTTTTATTTTTAATGTACCCATAAAAAGGGAGCTATAGAATGAATTACCCGGAAAAATTGAAATCATTCCCTTTATCAGAAGCGCAACGCAGCCGCTGGTTTCAATATCAAATTGCCCCTGACAAGCGCGGTCAAAATAACAGTGCATTTTGCGCTCACATTAAAGGATTAACAGCTAAGTGTTTAGAAGAAGCTCTCAATAAATTGGTACAAAGACATCCGATGCTGCGAGCAAGTTTTGGACTCTATGGGGGGGAATTAGGCTATTGCATCGCAGACAGCGCTAAAATCACACTGACAATACATGATGCCCAACATCTTAGCGATGAAACACTTAAACAACGTGTTCAAGATGATTGCTGGCATATGTTTGATCTAGCCCATCCGCTGCGGGTTTATGCCAGTTGGTATCAACGCAATCAACAAGAAAGCGTAATGGTTTTGACCTTTGATCATCTGGCGGTTGATGGCTGGTCTTATTGGATACTGTTAGATGAACTCGATGCCCTGCTTTCTGCAAAACCGCTGGAACCCGCACCAGAAAATAGGTTTCACGATTATGTGGAATGGCAACAACAATGGTTAAAAAGTGCCAGCGCCAAAAAACAACAACAATTCTGGCAAAACATATTGGCGGGCGATTTGACTGTTTCGCAATGGCCGCCTAAAAACAGCACGCTACCCGCGACAGGAAAAATATCTTTAAAGAAAATAATTAACAACTCATTGACGCATAAGCTGCAAACACTGGCTCTAAAATATGATAACAGCCTGTTTGCGGTTTTTCTGGCCGCCTATCAGATTCTTCTGAGCCGTTATACCGAAGTGGATGATGTCATTATCGGTTCTATCTTACCGGGAAGAGGTCGGGCTCGTTGGGGAAAATTAGTCGGCGAATTTATCAATCCCGTCGCTTTACGCTGCCAGATAAACGGTGATATGACAGTACAGGAACATATCACACAAGCAACGAAAACCATCCGACAGGGTATTGAAAACCAGAAATATCCGTTCTCTAAGGTACTGGAACACCTGAAACTGCAACGCAATGCAGAAGTTCACCCCGTTTTCCAGACAGTCATGATATTCCAGAAAGCCCGCTATCTGGGTGATCTAACCAGCCTCTGGATGGCGGAAGATGACAATGCAACGGTACAGTGGGGAAATGCAGAGTTGCGGTCTTTCTCATATCCTCTCTATGCCGATGTCCCCGTGCCATTGATGATAAATGTCTTAGAATCTGGCGATCATATCGGTTATACCTTTTATTATGACACTGCAATATTTGATGCAGCATTCATTTCCCAGCTTATGCAGAATCTCCTGACTCTGCTGGAAGCGATGGCCGATGACGAACAACAAACAATTGATCGTTTGCCATTGCTAGATGAACAGGCACGTCAACAAATCCTCCATGATTTCAACAATACCGACAAACCCTTCCCGCAACACGCTTTAATCCATCCATTTATTGAGCAACAAGCAGCACGCAATCCAACTGCAATTGCGCTGCGGTGTGGGAATACTCAACTCAGTTATAAGGAATTGAATCAGCGGGCTAACCAACTGGCTCACGCTCTTGTCGCAGCGGGAATTCATCCAGATGATCGCATCGCCATTTGTATGGAGCGCAGTCTGGATATGGTCATCAGTCTGCTGGGAATTTTAAAAGCGGGGGCTGCTTATGTGCCGCTCGATCCTGAATATCCGACAGACAGGCTCGCTTATATTCTGTCAGACAGTGAACCTGTGATCCTGCTAACCCATCATGGCTTACAAGAACAACTGCCCGTGACCGGAATTCCTGTTTGGTTTTTGGATAATCCCACCATTCAGGCTGATATTGCCCGCCAAGACGATGATAACTTAGAGGTCGCTAATTTAGGGCTGACATCGCGTCATCTGGCCTATGTCCTCTACACCTCTGGTTCAACCGGATTACCCAAAGGGGTGATGAATGAGCACCGCAGTGTGGTTAACCGTTTACTCTGGGCGCAGGAGACTTATCAATTAACCCCACAAGATCGCGTTTTACAAAAAACACCCTTTAGTTTTGATGTTTCTGTTTGGGAATTCTTCCTTCCGCTGATGTTTGGCGCCCGATTAGTCATGGCTCGCCCTGGCGGTCACAAAGAGCCGCACTATTTATTGGAAGAGATAGAACATCGTCAGATCACGACGATCCATTTTGTGCCTTCCATGTTGCAAAGTTTTCTCCATGACATTCCGGCCGGACGCTGCCTGTCTCTGCGCCAAATTTTATGCAGTGGGGAAGCGTTACCCTATGCCTTGCAACAACACTGTCTGTCCCACTTGCCTCACAGTGAGTTGCATAATTTATACGGCCCCACGG
Source organism: Xenorhabdus eapokensis (assembly GCF_001908105.1). The sequence goes on along the minus strand of NZ_MKGQ01000001.1, from coordinate 9,581 downwards.
AGGCAGCCATTGATGTCACTGCCTGGCAATGTGTGCCGGATCGCTATATCGGGCAAGTACCGATTGGGTATCCTATTTCCAATACCCAAATCTATATTCTCGATCCCCACGGAGAAGTCGTTCCAATTGGTGTGGCGGGTGAAATTCACATTGGGGGAGTCGGTGTCGCCCGTGGCTATTTGAACCTGCCGGAGTTGACTGCTGAACGTTTTATTAACGACCCATTCAATACTGATCCTGCTGCTCGTCTGTATAAAACGGGCGATCTGGCACGTTGGCTACCAGACGGCAGTATCACCTATCTGGGACGCAATGATTTTCAGGTCAAAATTCGCGGATTACGCATTGAATTGGGTGAAATTGAAACCCGCCTGACCCAATGTGCCGGTATTCGTGACGCGGTGGTTGTTGCCCGTGAAAATGGCACCAATGACAAACGACTGGTTGCCTATTTGATCCCAAATCAGGATAGCGCACCGAGCATTTCTCAACTGCGTGAACAATTGAGCCGAACTCTTGCCGATTACATGATACCGAGCGCCTTTGTGATGCTGGAGACGTTTCCTCTCTCTCCAAATGGCAAACTCGATCGCAAGGCCTTGCCTGCTCCCGATCACGCGGCTATGTCAAGTCGTGAATATGCCCCTCCAGAAGGTGAAACCGAAGAGCAGTTGGCCGCCATTTGGCAAGCATTATTGGGATTGGATCGGGTAAGCCGCTATGACAACTTCTTTGAATTGGGCGGTCACTCTTTGTTAGTGCTACAGCTACAGTCACAAATCAAACAAGCATTTGATGTTGAATTATCTATTCATCAACTGTTTTCCCATCCAACCCTCTGTCAACTTGAAGCATGCATTATCGACTCTCTATTACTGCAATTTGATTCAGAGTCTCTGCAAGAGATTTATAAATCAATGAATTAGATTCTATTTTACTTTGTTTTAACTGGTGATCATTCAATGAATAATAACGAGCTTTCATCTCTACCCTTAACGGAACGCAGAAGACTACTTGAGTTAGCTCAATCAGCAAAACTGACCCGCAAGTCTACTCAAAAAACACCAATCACGGCTCAACCGCGGGATAACGGCGTGCCATTATTCTGGACACAACAACGCTTATGGTTCCTTGCTCAATTAGATCCTGCTGCACAAACGGCATACCATATGTCAGTCGGGTTGAACCTGCAAGGCAAACTGAATCTGAATGCCTTGCAAGCCGCCTTGGATCGTATTGTGGCGCGCCATGAAATTTTGCGGACTACCATCGTGGCAGTAGAAGGCGAAGCACAACAAATCATTCATGATGCAGATTGTGGTTTTCCCCTGATCCAAGAAGATCTCAGCCTGCACTCTGTCACACGCGCAGAACAGCAAGCGGCGATTGAAAAAATAGCTTATCTTGAAGCAAATCACCCTTTTGATTTTGTGAGTGGCCCGCTGGCACGGGGACGTTTGCTGAAACTGGCCGAAGATCAGCATATTCTGCTATTAACTCAGCATCATATTATCTCTGATGGTTGGTCAGTCAGTGTATTGATGCAAGAGCTGTCCACACTTTATCGCGCCTTCAGTCAAGGGCAACCTGATCCTATGCCCGCCTTGACCATTCAGTATGCTGATTATGTTCTTTGGCAGAAAAATGAACGGCAAGGAAAGGTGCTGGAAAAACAGGTCGAGTTCTGGTGTCACACCCTGCAAGGGGCTCCCGCGCTTCTGGAATTACCTACCGACCGTCCGCGCCCTGCAAAACAAAGCTATCTCGGTGGACGCATTAATATTGCCCTCCCTCCCGCATTGCAGGCAGGTTTAAAAGCACTCAGCCAGCGCCACGGAACCACCTTATTTATGACGTTATTGGCTGGATGGGCGACATTGCTCTGCCGCCTCAGTGGTCAGGATGATATTGTCATTGGCACTCCCATTGCTAATCGTCAACAACCTGAATTAGCGCCTTTAATCGGCTTTTTTGCCAATACACTGGCATTACGTGTGCAAGTGCACGATAACCCCAGTGTCAGTGAACTCCTGACACAAGTGAAAGCACAGGCAATCAATGCCTTTGCCCATCAAGACCTGCCCTTCGAACAATTGGTCGAGATCTTACAACCGCCGCGTAGCCTAAGTCATAGCCCGATCTTTCAGGTGATGCTGGCAACCAATAATACGCCGGGACAACGGCATTTTGAGCTGCCGGGATTGGTATTGAATGAGCGGTCATTAATCAGAGATAGCGCTTACTTTGACCTGACTTTAACCCTGGATGAAACAGAAAATGGGTTAGTGGGTGATCTGGAATATGCCTGTGATCTGTTCGATCACGCTACGATTGAACGGATAGTCGGCCAGTTAAACACGTTGCTGGTGGCAATGGTGGCTGATGATAGCCAACGGGTGGCTGAACTGCCGTTAATGACCCCCCAACAGCGCAAGCAATTGTTGGTAGATTTTAACGATACTTCCCTCACCTACCCACAGGATAAGTTGATCCACCAGCTATTTGAACAACAAGCAGAGTCGACGCCTGATGCTATTGCCTTGCTATATCAGGATACGCAACTGAATTATGCAGAATTGAACCAACGTGCCAACCAACTGGCTCACAGCCTGATTGCCTTTGGCATACACCCAGACGACCGCGTAGCACTGTGTGTCGGGCGCAGCCTGAATATGATCATTGGCATGTTGGGAATTCTCAAAGCAGGGGCAGGTTACGTTCCCTTCGATCCGGAATATCCTGCCGAACGGCTGGCTTATCAATTATCAGATAGCACACCAAAGTTATTACTGACCGAAAAACATTTACAGGCGAGTTTACCGTCGACGGAGGTTCCGGTCTGGTTACTGGATGATGGGCATCATCTCAATGTTGTGGCACAACAGCCGAACCACAATCCTGATGCCAGCCAATTAGGGCTTCTGCCACACCATCTGGCCTATATCATCTACACCTCCGGTTCGACCGGATTACCTAAAGGGGTGATGCTGGAACACCACAATGTCGTCAACTTTATTCATGCTCAACATCAAATCAGCCAACCCCAACCAGGGGATCGCATTTTGCAATTTGCGACTATGGCGTTTGATACCTCCGTATCGGATATTTTCCCGACACTGGCCGCGGGAGCAACTTTAGTTCTGCGTCCTGCCCATATTCGTGTGCCAGATACGGAGTTTATTGACTTTTTACAGCAGCAGAAAATCACCATCATGGATGTGCCGACTGCGTTCTGGCACCAATGGGTACAGGAGATGAAAGCCGATCGTACAGGTTTCAGCCCTTACCTGCATACGGTCATTGTCGGTGGGGAGAAAGCGGAATACCGCCATTGGGTCGATTGGCAATCGTTGCCAGAAACGCAATTCTGCCGTTGGATTAACACCTATGGCCCAACTGAAACCACCGTTATCGTGACCTCATTGATACTCAATAGCGGCTCTTCCGACGAAATTGCCAACAGTATTCCCATTGGTCGCCCCAATGCTAATTCGCGCATTTATCTTCTTGATCCCTTCGGTCAACCCGTTCCCATCGGGGTTAGTGGAGAGATTTATATTGGTGGTGCCGGTGTCGCCCGTGGTTATTTGAACCGACCGGAATTGACAGCAGAACGCTTCGTACCCGATCCATTCAGCAAAGAGCCTGATGCTCGCCTGTATAAAAGCGGTGATCTGGGGCGCTGGCTGCCAGACGGCACGATTGAATATTTAGGGCGCAATGATTTTCAGGTCAAACTGCGTGGTTTCCGTATTGAATTGGGAGAAATCGAAGCGCAATTGGCTGCCTGTGATGGCGTCAAAGATGTGGTGGTCATTGCCCGTGAAGAAACGGCTGGCGACAAGCGTCTGGTCGCCTACCTGATACCACAACCTGATGTTACGCTCACACCTTCCCACCTGCGTGAACAATTAAGCATCCATCTGATGGAGCACATGATCCCCAGTGCATTTGTGATACTGGATGCATTTCCTCTGACCGGTAGCGGTAAATTAGATCGCAAGGCCTTGCCTGCACCGGATCAGACTGCCATCGCCAGCCGTGAATACGAAGCCCCTCAAGGGGAAATTGAGCAGAAACTGGCGGAAGTCTGGCAATCTCTGCTTGGGCTGGAGCAAGTGGGACGTCATGACAATTTCTTTGAGTTAGGTGGTCACTCTTTACTGACGGTACAAATGGCTACCCGCTTACGCCAGGTTTTCAACAGCAAAGTTGACTTGCAACATCTCTTCACCCATCCCATTTTGTCAGATTTGGCACACTCACTGGGTACAGCCAATCGACCAGCGCCGCATTCCACACCACCGGTGATATTACCTGCCGACCGGCAACACATTCTACCCCTCTCCTGGGCACAACAGCGCCTGTGGTTCCTGGCACAGTTAGATCCTGCCGCCCAGACGGCATATCACATCTCTGGCGGATTGCGACTGCAAGGACAACTAAACCTGAATGCGCTGCAAGCGGCTTTGGATAAGATCGTTGCCCGCCATGAAATTCTGCGTACAACGATTAAAATGGAAGAAGGCACAGCTCAGCAAATGATTGCTAATGCGGATCGTGGCTTTAATTTGACCATTAAAGATCTCCGTCAATTAGCTGAGGCAGAAAAACAGGTTGCTATTGATGCCGCCGCGCAATTTGAGACCAACCATCCCTTTGATTTTGCTCTGGAACCATTAATCCGCGGGCAATTGCTGAAACTTACCAATGATGAACATGTTCTGTTGTTGACCCAGCACCACATGATTTCGGATGGCTGGTCACTAAACATCCTGATATATGAATTGACCACTCTCTACCGTGCTTTCATTCAAGGACAAGACGATCCATTGCCTGCACTGACAGTGCAATATGCTGACTATGCTCTCTGGCAGCGGCAATGGCTGCAAGGTGAAATACTGGAAAAACAGGTCAATTTCTGGCGAGAAGCACTGCAAGATGCCCCTGCGTTACTGGAACTGCCGACAGACAGAGCACGTCCTGCGGTTCAGAGCTACCGTGGGGATCAAGTGGCATTCACCCTTCCACCTGCATTAAGTGACAGCTTAAAGGCATTGAGCCAGCGCCACAGTTCCACACTATTTATGACTTTACTCACTGCATGGTCAATCTTGCTTGCCCGCATCAGTGGTCAACCAGACATGGTTATTGGGACACCGATCGCCAACCGTCAGCACCGCGAATTAGAACCGTTGATCGGTTTCTTTGCCAATACGCTGGCGCTCAGGGTGAAACTGGAAGATAACCCCACCGTCGGTACGTTATTGGCGCAAGTCAAAGCCCATGCACTGGCCGCCTATGTCCACCAAGACTTACCCTTTGAGCAATTGGTCGAAGCGTTGCAACCGCCACGTAGCTTAAGTTATAGCCCGATATTTCAGGTCATGCTCGCGCTGGATAACACGCCAATACAGCAACCCCTTGAATTACCCGATTTAGTGATAGATGAACTGCCGTTAACCCGAAGAAGCACCCATTTCGATCTGTCACTTTCCATGAACGATACTGATAATGGGTTAGTCTGTGAATTGGAATATGCCAGTGACCTGTTTGATCGTACCACCATTGAACGACTTGCAAGCTACCTGCAAACCCTGTTAACAGCGATGGTTGCTGATGATTCTCTGCGAGTACAAGATCTACCGTTGCTGCAACCACAACAACGCAAGCAATTATTGGTCGATTTCAACCATACCGCTCAGGCCTATCCGCAAGATAGCCTGATCCACTCACTGTTCGAACACCAAGTCACGCAGACACCGGATGCCACTGCGTTGATATTCGGTGAAACTGCATTGAGTTATGCCGAACTGAACCACCACGCCAACCAGTTAGCTCATTATCTGATAGCATCCGGCGTGCGCCCTGATGATCGCATCGCAATCTGCGTTGAGCGCAGTCTGGAGATGATCATTGGCATGTATGGCATCCTTAAGGCGGGTGCCGGTTATATTCCCCTTGATCCAGAGTACCCCACAGAACGGCTGACTTATCAATTGTCAGACAGTAAACCTGCCTGGTTATTGACTCAACGCCATTTGCAAGCACATTTGCCGGTGCAGGATATTCCAACCTTATTGTTGGATGATGACCGCCATCGTAACGCGGTAGCACAACAACCCGACCATAACCCTGATGCTCAACAAATGGGACTTCAGCCACACCATCTGGCCTATATCATCTATACCTCCGGCTCTACCGGTCAGCCCAAAGGCGTAATGCTGGAGCACCGCAATGTCGTCAACTTTATTCATGCCCAACATCAGACCAGTGAGCCTAAATTGGGGGATCGTATCCTGCAATTTGCCACCGTGGCGTTTGATACGTCAGTATCGGATATTTTCCCGACTCTGGCGGCCGGTGCGACACTGGTTTTGCGCCCGCCGCATATCAGAATACCGGATGCGACATTCGTCACCTTCTTACGCGATCAGAAGATCACCATTATGGATATGCCCACGGCCTTCTGGCATCACTGGGTACAGGAGATGATGACGGGACGCAGTGGTTTCAGCCCCTATCTGCACACCCTTATTGTGGGCGGTGAGAAAGCAGAGCACCGTCATTTAATGAATTGGCTGTCTCACGCGGAAACTCAATCCTGCCGCTGGATTAACTCTTATGGCCCGACGGAAACCACCGTTATTGCCACCACATTGACCGTAGATAAACTATTGACCGTAGATAAACTGGCGATAGATAACACGCAATTTCCCTATATCAATGACAATATTCCGATTGGTCGCCCATTGCCCAATACCCGTATCTATATTTTGGATACCCTTGGTCAACCGGTTCCTATCGGTGTCAGGGGTGAAATTCATATCGCTGGTTTAGGTGTTGCACGGGGTTATCTGAATAAGCCAGAGATGACAGCAGAGAAATTTGTTGCCGATCCATTCAGTACACAGCCAAATGCGCGCATGTACAAAACCGGTGACTTAGGACGCTGGTTACCAGATGGCATGATTGAATATCTGGGACGCAACGATTTTCAAGTCAAGATACGCGGCTTCCGCATTGAACTGGGGGAAATTGAAGCACAACTGGCCGCCTGTGAAGGTGTCAGGGATGCCGTAGTGATCGCCCGTGAAGAAGACACCGGCGACAAACGTCTGGTGGCCTATGTCATTCCACAATCCGGTTGCACATTAGAGGCCAATAGCCTGCGTGAACAACTGAATCACCGTCTGGCTAGCTATATGATGCCTGGTGCGTTTGTTGTGTTGGACGCCTTCCCGTTGACCGGAAGCGGCAAATTAGATCGCAAGGCACTGCCAGCGCCCGATCGTTCAGCCATTGCCAGCCGCGAATACGAATCACCCCAAGGTGAAATCGAACAGCAAATTGCCGCTATCCTACAGAATCTATTGGGGCTAGAACAAATAGGACGTCATGACAGCTTCTTTGATTTAGGTGGAAATTCCCTATCAATCATTCAGTTAATGGCAAGACTGCGTGATGAATTCCATCTTGAAGTGTCCATTCAGGACATATTTACCCATCCCGAACTTTCTGAACTCGCCGAGCTTATCGCATCAAGACAGATTGAAACTTTTTTCGCACAAGAAGATCTCGAATTACTGCAAAAAGAATTGGAAAACTTGTCCGAAGATGAACTGCGTGTCCTGCTAAATGGAGATAATGAATTAAATGAGTAACAAAGAGCTAAGCCTGCTTGAATTAAGACAAGCGGTACTCCAGAAAAAAATCAAAGAACGCATTAAAAATAGTCAAATCGGGGAAAACAAGCAGATCGGAGAAAAAAGGCAAATTTTACCGAGAAACGCTGATCAGCAATCGCTTCCCCTATCCTGGGCACAGCAACGCTTATGGCTCTTGGCGCAGTTAGATCCGGCAGCACAAACGGCATACCACATTCCAGGTGGTCTGCGTCTGCAAGGTTATCTGAATTTAGATGCCCTGCAAGACGCACTCAACAGCATTGTTTCCCGTCATGAAATTCTGCGTACGACTATCAAAATGGTCGACGGCCAGGCCCTGCAACTTATTGGAAAACCAGAGAGTGGCTTCTCTTTGGCGGTGGAAGATCTCAGCCATCTGCCTGCGCAAAAGCAGCCAACGACTATCGAAGATATCGTCCAGCGTGAAACCAGCCAACCCTTTAACTTTGCACAAGGCCCCCTGATCAGGGGGCGCCTGCTGCGACTGGCTGAAAATGAACATATCCTGCTATTCACCCAGCATCATATTATTTCCGATGGCTGGTCTCTCAATATCCTGATGCACGAACTTTCCACTCTTTATCATGCGTTCAGCGAAGGACTGAGTGATCGCCTGCCCGCCTTGACACTCCAATATGCCGACTATGCCCTTTGGCAAAGAGAATGGCTACAGGGCGAGGTACTGGAAAAACAGGTGAATTTCTGGCGCGATGCGTTACAGGGGACTCCTGCACTTCTGGAACTGCCGACAGACAGGCCACGCCCAGAGAAACAGAGTTATACCGGAGGGTATGTCGATATCGTGCTGTCACCGGAATTGAGTGCCGGATTAAGAAACCTTAGCCAGCGTCACGGAACAACATTATTTATGACGCTGATGGCAGGATGGGCAACTTTGCTGTCCCGTCTTAGCGGGCAGAAAGATCTGGTAATTGGCACACCCGTTGCTAATCGGCAATATAGCGAATTAGAGCCGTTGATTGGATTTTTTGTTAACACGCTGGCTCTGCGAATTCAAATAGATGACAATCCAACGGTCAGCGCTCTGCTAGCCAGAGTTAAGACCCATGCACTGAACGCCTACGCGCATCAAGATCTGCCATTCGAACAATTGGTCGAGGTACTCAAACCACCTCGTAGCCTCAGCCATAGCCCGATTTTTCAGGTTATGATGTCAGTGGATAATACCCCTGGACAGCAGAATATAGCCTTACCAGCTATCACTATTAGTGAAATCAACCTGACTGAAAACAGCTCGCATTTCGATCTGTCCCTCTCGATAAATGAGACCGAAAATGGTTTAGTGGGGGGATTAGAATATTCCAGTGATTTGTTTGACCATACCAGTGTTGAACGCATCGCCAGTTACCTGCAAACCCTGCTAACCGCGATGGTTAAAGATGATTCGCAACCAGTGGAAAGTTTACCACTATTGCAACCACACCAACGTACTCAAGTGTTAGACGATTTCAATGATACAGCCTTTCCATACCCACAAACGTTATTGATCCATCAACTGTTTGAACTACAGGTGGAGCAAACCCCAGATGCCACCGCGTTAGTGTTTGGCGAGCACCAACTGAGTTATGCGACACTCAACCGTCACGCTAACCAATTGGCTCACCAACTGATTGCCGCAGGTGTACGCCCCGATGATCGCGTGGCAATTTGTGTTGACCGCAGTCTGGATTTGATCATTGGCCTGTATGCTATCCTGAAAGCGGGAGCCGGCTATATTCCGCTCGATCCGGAATATCCGGCTGAACGACTGGCTTATCAACTGTCGGACAGCCGGCCGGTGTTATTGCTGACGCAGCAACATTTGCAGGAACTGTTACCATCAGCAGACCTGCCCGTCTGGCTGCTGGATGATGAATCTCAGCGAAATAAGGT